>JADZFR010000006.1 GCA_020849795.1 Planctomycetota bacterium
GTTGTTAACTCGCCAAGCTACCCGGCGCGTACGCGCCGGGCTCCTGTTCTCTGGTGTCGGTTGATTTAGAAAGCGCACGACCTCCACGGCACCCCCGAAAAAGGTGCGGGGGTGGGTTGGGGGCCGGAGCCGAAAAACGCAAACCGCCGCGAACCCATAAGCCTGCGGCGGTTAGAGTAATCGAGTAACGCGCGACTAGCCCTTGCCCTTGAGCTTCTTGAGGGCGTCCAGCGCGCCTTTGGCTTTCTTGCCGCCTTCCTTGTCGGTTGACTTGCGGGCGTCCAGCGCGCCGATGTTGGACTCAATGTCGTCCATGCCCTTGAACGCGGCACCCAACATGACGCCTGAGACGGCCACGGCGTCGTCCATGCTGACTTCTTCTTTGCCGATGCCGGCTTCGGCGAACTTCTTGTTCATGCTGCCTTCGAGCTTGCTGACGATGTCGTTCAGGTCGCCGCTGAACCCGCCGCCGCCGCCGCCCTTGGCCATCATCTCTTCCATCTTGGCCAGTTGCGCCTGCAGCGCCTCGGTGTTGGCGGCGCCCGCCGCGACGGTCTTGGCAGCCAGGTCGTCGCGCAGTGCCGAGATTTCTGTTTTCAGTGCGTCGGTGTTGGCGTGCTTGATGGCGCCCGTCAGGTCGTCGAAGCGCTTGCCCAGGTCCTGTTTCAGGTCGGTCAGCACTGCCATCAATGCGTCGGTGGTCGTGCCGTTGCGCCGCTTGTCCTGATCCTCGAGCAGCACGGTCACCTTTTCTACGACTTCTTCAAGTGCCTTCTTGGTGTTGTCGTCGGCGACGGCCTGTTGTGCTGCGACATTGCCACCAGTGGCCAGCGCGGCTTTCAGGTCGTTGAAGTGGTCCTCAAGCAACTGGGCCTGCTGCTCCATCATGGCGCCGCGCGTCATTTCGCTGCTTTGGGCGCGGCTGGCCTGGTTGATCATGAAGGCTTTGAGTTCAGCGATTTCGTCGCTGATCTGCTGTGACTGTACGCTGGATGCGGCGGGCGCGTTGTCGCGCTGGGTGAGCATTTCGCGCAAGCTGCCGATTTCTTCCTGCAGCTTGCCCTGGCCCTCGGCCTCTTTCTTTTGCTCGGCGAACAGGCGCTTAAATTCCGCCATGCTGTCCATGACGATCTGGGCCTTGTCGTCCTTCATCGTCTGGATGTCGGCGCTTTCCATACGCCCGATAATGTTCGTCACCGCCTGAGAGATCATTTCATTGATCTTCTTGGCGTTGATGACATTGACCTTCTTCATGCCGCGTTCTTTGAACGCGTCAATGTCGACCTGCCGCGTCTGGGCGCGGATCAGGTTTGCATAGTCAACGTCACTCTCACCGTCGGCCATATGCTCTGCCAAATTCAGTAACTGCCGGCCCAAACTGGCCCTGCAACTACCGTTGTGGACCTGGGAGGCGTAATCACCCTGATTGAACCACTTTGAATGTAAACCGACAAGGGCAAAGGCGGCTGGCAACGGCGGGGCTGTGCCGTTATCGTCAATGACAGCAAACACTTGCGAGCAACCATGCGCCTGACCCTGCCTCTGCTTACCTTACTGTTGACCGCCGCACCGATGTGGGCAGGCACTGTTTTATCGGTCGTTCCGCTGGCCAAGGCACTGCAAAATCCTGACCTTGCGGGGGTGGCATCCGTTCAGGCCCGCGCCGATGTCCTGGCACTCTTGGTCAATCAACCGGCCAACGAAGCCGAAACCCAACGCCTGCACGAGCGTCTGGCGGAGCTGGCGACGCACCGGGGTACGCGGCTGGGCAAACTTTTTTTTCAGGCGCTGGAGACGTTGCCTGCCATTGAACAGGTGCCGGAATCTGCGACCGACGTTGAGTTGCTGGCGCACCGGCCGCTGGAGTTGCAGGCGGTCGTGCGGATTCATGTGGCCTGGCAGAAGCAGGCCCAGGGCTGGAAGATCGCGCGTTTCGACGTGGGGCTTGAGGGTGCCGGCGCCGCGCCAATTGCCTCGGCCGCGCCGTACTTCGGCAGCGGCGTACCCAACACGGCGATTCTGGACGCGCCTGAGCTGGACTACCTGGTCGGTCGCGACGTGCTGACACGCAACGAGGTGGACCCGGCGCCGTTTGATTATGACGCCGGGCTGGCCGAGAGGCTGAAAGTAGAAGAGGGCGCGTACGCGACCGTGATGCAGAAGCTGCGCAAAGAGGTCACGCCCCGCGCCGAGCGGGCGGCGCGCATTGCGGCGCTGAAGCCGCACATGTCGGCGGCTGCGGCCAAGGGCATGGAAGTCGCTGACGCCGACGAAAAGCTGCGCGACGCTTTCTGGAAAGAGGTGTATGCCCAGCTTGCGCGCTCTGAAAAGTCGCCGCAACCGGCGGGCATGCCGACCGCGCGGGGGACGAGATTGCGGATCACTGCGCTGGGACAAGACGGGGCCGAGCTGGCGACGGTAGCCGTGACCAGGCTGCCCAGCGGCGAAATCGCGCCGCAGTTCAAGGTGGGGGACAGCAATGCGCCAAAGGGCGACTGACGCGGAAGTGCAGGCCGCGCTGGCGAAGCTGCCGGGCTGGGAGCTTGAGGAAGGCGCGATCATGCGCAGCTTCGAGTTTGCCGACTTCAAGCAGGCTTGGGCGTTCATGGGGCGGGTGGCCGAGGCTGCCGAGGCCCTGGACCACCACCCGGAATGGACGAACGTCTACAACAAGGTGCTGATTCGCCTGAGCACGCACGACGCAGACGGCCTGACCCGGCTGGACTTTGAGCTGGCGGCAAAGATCGACGGGTTCGCCTCTTAGCTGCCCTCTTTCGTTGTACGGACAAATGCCGTACAATTGCGGCCGGAGGTTGAAATGGCATCTGCAAAGACAAAGCTGCCCCGAAGTGCACGTCCCAAGCGGGCCAAAGCCGCTACCCGCGGCGAGCGACTGGAGTTGCGCCTGACAGCAACCCAGAAGCAACTGCTTGCATCGGTGTCATTGCAAGAGGGGAAGTCGCTTTCGGCATTCGTGCTGGAAAGCGCACTCTCGGCGGCCCGGGGCGAGGCAGTCGTGCGCCTGAGCGGCGCTGACTCGCGCAAAGTTGTCGAGCTTCTACTGAACCCGAGGCGTCCCAACCAGGCCGCGACCGAGGCCGCACGTTCCTACCAGCGTGCACGGACGCGATGAACGGCCCGAAGATCGAGCCATTGTCAAAGTCGCATGATCGCGCCGGTTTCCAGTGCGGCGTTGCTGCATTGGACCGCTACCTTCTGACAAAAGCCGGCCAGGACGTGAAGCGCAATGCTACGCAATGCTGTGTCCTCTCGGATGACGGCGTTCGCGTGCGCGGCTACTACACCCTTTCGGCTGCCAGCGTGGTGTTGAGCGACGTGCCGTTGGCCCAGAGCCGTCGCCTTGCACGCTATCCGGAAGCGCCGGCCATTCTCTTCGGGCGCCTCGCGATCAGCGAGAGTGAGCACGGCCGAGGTGCTGGTGGCTTTCTGTTGATGGACGCGCTGAAACGCAGTCTGGATGTGTCGAGCGTGCTTGGCGCTTCGCTCGTTGTGGTCGATGCCAAAGACGAGCAGGCGGCGGCGTTCTATCTGCACTACGGATTTGTCAGGCTCGAAAACCCGGCGAGTCGGCTTGTCATGGCTGTTGCTACGATCGCGAAGTTGTTTGAGTAGCCAAACGGCCAATCCACCATGACCAAGCTGCGCCTGTACAACCTCAATATCGGCCTCGATGACGATTTTGCCCGCACCCTGCGGCGCGAGGCGATCAAGCGACTGGGGCTGGAGTCCGCCCGTGTCGCCGACATTGCGCTGGTGCGCCGCAGCGTCGATGCCCGTGAGCGCACGCCGCTGTTCAACTGCACTGCCGACGTGACCCTGGCCGAGGGCGTGGACGCCACAGCATTGCTTGCGCGCCTGGGCGGTAACGCCGCCATCCCTGACGCCACGCCGCCGCTGAGCGCCGAGCCGGGCCAAGCCCCGCTGCGCGGGCCGGTCGTGGTCGTCGGCAGCGGCCCGGCGGGCGGTTTCGCCGCCTATGTGCTGGCACTGAACGGGTACAGGCCGTTGCTGATCGAGCGCGGCAAGCCTGCCCTGGAGCGGCTGCGCCAGATCGGGCGCTGGAATGCGGGCGCGGTCGAGCTTGACCCTGACAGCAACGCCCTGTTCGGCGAAGGCGGCGCGGGCAGCTTCAGCGACGGCAAGTTGTACACCAGCAACCGGCGCGACCCGTACCTGCCGCGCATTCTTGAGGCGTTCGTCGAGTGCGGCGCGCCCAGCCGCATTTTGACCGACGCCGCGCCGCACGTCGGCACCGACATTCTGTCGCGCGTGGTGGTGCGCATGCGCCAGAAGATTGAGCAGTTGGGCGGCACGATGCGTTTCTCGGCCAAGCTGACAGATGTTGAGCTTGCGGGCGGCAAGCTGTCGGCCATCACGATCAACGGCCGCGAGCGCATCGAGACATCCACGCTGATTCTGGCGCCCGGGCACTCGGCCCGCGACACATACGAGATGCTGCTGACGCGCGGCGTGCAGCTAGAGGCCAAGGCGTTTCAACTGGGCGTGCGCATTGAGCACGCCCAGGAACTGATCGACAAGGCGCAGCTCGGCCGCTTTGCGCGCGACAAACGCCTCGCGCCCGCCAGCTATGACATCGCCTGCCACCCGCCCGGCGCGCCCGGGCTGTTCAGCTTCTGTATGTGCCCCGGCGGCATCACCATGGCCGCAGTCAGCGAGCCGGGCATGCTGTGCACCAACGGCATGAGCTTCAGCCCGCAATCCAGCGGCTATGCCAACAGCGCGCTGGTCACCACATTCGACACCGCTGACTTCGGCGAAAAGCCGCTCGATGGCGTGGCGTTCCAGCGGCGCTATGAGGCGATGGCATTCGCATCCGGCGGCGGCGGCTACGCCACGCCCGCACAGCCGGTGACGCACTATCTGCGCGGCTTGCACTCACCGCGCAAGATGCGCGGCACCTATGCGCGCGGGCGCGTGTACCAGTCGCTGGAGGGCCTGCTGCCCGAGAAGTTGAACAAGGCGCTGCGCGCGGGCCTGCCGCAATTTGAGCGGCGGATTGCCGGGTTTGTCAGCGAGGGCGGCATCCTGCACGCGATTGAAAGCCGCGCCTCAAGCCCGGTGCGCATCACGCGCCACGAGGCGACGCGCGAAAGCGTAAGCACGCCCGGTATTTACCCGTGCGGCGAGGGTGCGGGGTACGCAGGCGGTATCATGAGCGCCGCGCTTGACGGCATTCACTCGGCACTCGGGATTATCGCCGAATATGCCCGGCCAGCTTGATAGGCGGCCATGATCGGCTAACCACGCAATGCCGCGAGAACAGGGGACGCCCGTCGCAAGCTCGTGAAGCCAGGCCGCCAAGGCCGAAAAGAAGAAGCGGTAGCGTTAGTGCCCTGTCGTCCAGCGCCCGAAGGGTGCGTCATGTGTTAGCCCGGCGCGTGAGCGCCGGGAAAGAGAATGTTAGACAACCAAAGCCCCCGAAGGGGGCGGCATCGCGAGTGCTCAGACCGGCGGCATCCAGCGTTCGTCATACTTGATGCCATGCGCGTCGTACATATCGCGCAACTCGCGGCCGAAAGAGACCCTTGCGTGGTGTTCGGGCTGACCATCAAGGTACGCGATCGCCGCTGGCAGCTTTGACGGGCTAACAGAGAACACGCTGAACCCGTCCTGCCACGCAAACTGCTCCAACTCCCAGCGCTCTTTCATCCAGCGCGAGCTGTTCGCCTTCACGTCACGCATGAGGTCTGATGCCGCAAGTTTGGGCGGGATGCCGATCAACAAGTGAACGTGGTCTTCGACCCCGCCCGCGTGCACCAGCGTGGAGTCGTTCGTGCGCGCCACGCCGCCGATGTACGGGAACAACTCGACCCTGATTTCGTCAGTGATCAGCGGCGCGCGTGACCTGGTCCCAAACACGAAGTGCAGGTTTATCGCGTGGTAGGTGTCGGACATGCGTGTCTCCAAGTTGCACGATACCGCCCCCTTCGGGGGCTCGGAAACACTTGTCGCGATTTCCCGGCGCTGACTCGCCGGGCTAACACATACCGCGCCCTCCGGGCGCTCAAAGGACATGAGATCCGCAGCTTGGTGTCAAGACATCGCCGCAAGGCTGGTTTGGTACCACGAGCGTACACGCGTGTGATGGCTTGCGCCAAGTGTGTGCACCGGTGTTCACCCGCCAGCGGGCAGTAGCGCCCTTCGGCCGCAGACCCGTGGTTTCATTGCACAAAGGTTGTTTGCGGTTCTTGCGGCTTGCGTCGTATGGGGCGCTATTCGCGCCCCATACGCACCCAGTGGCCTGAAATTACTTGGAACCTGAATGATACAGGCTGCGTCATATCTACAGGTGGGTATCTCGCAGGAGCAGGGCTATGAACAAGACCGCAACACGAATCCTTCTTCCGGCTGTCGGCGCTTTGCTGGTGACTGGCTGCGTTGCGACCTCGGACACGAAGCGCATCACGCGCACTGAGCTTGGGCCGCAGGGCGTCGTGTTCACCAGCGAGAAGCAGGCGCCGCTGCAGTTTCAGCCGGTGGCGGTGGCCGCGGACAACGAGTTCGCGCCGCGCTTCGGCAGCGACTCGCGCCACGACCTCAAAGAAGTCAGCCGCGCGCCGTTGATCGTATTTGGATTCTTCGCCGACGGCGCCGAGATTGACGCGCGGCGCCGCGAACAGATTGAAAGCTACCGCGACGACCTGCTGGGCCTGCGCCGCAGCCTGTCGACCAGCGACTTTCTTGAGCGCAGCCGCCAGGAACTGGTGATCGACTCGTGCGTCGACATGCTGAACAAGGGACTGGCCGCCGGCCGCGTTGACGCGATGAGCCTTGACACCTGGATTCGCGACTTGAACCCGCTGACCACGGCCAGCACGAAGTCAAGCCACACGCAGACCCAGCGCCTGAAGCGCGCCGGCGACGAAGGCGAAATCGTGCGCCTGGGCTAAGCGAGCCAGGGGGCCTGAGTCAACATCTCGAGCAGGTTGATCTCGACAGCGTGGGCCAGCAGCCCGCGCTGTTTTGCTTTCCACGCGCTCATGTGCGGGCTGGCCGCGTGGGCATCCAGCGCGGCCCGGTCGGTCCAGTTTTCATAGAACACGAACACCGTGTGCTCGTGCTGGCTGACGTGCAGGTCGTAGTTGAGGCAGCCGGCCTCTGCGCGTGTGGGGCCGACCAGCGCGCGCAGTTCGCGCTCGACTTCGGCGACGTGCTGGGGCAGCGCGCGTATCTTTGCGATCACGGTAAGCATGGCCGCAGAATACATCGTGGGCGCGCTTGCGCACGCCCACGACGGCCCGGGTATGGGGGGCAACCTGCCCGGGCCGGTTGAACAATGCAGGGCCGGCTCTGCGATCAAGTGATCGACGCGCGAGCCTGCTTCACTGACGCCAAAACCGCTTAAAATGTGGGTTTGTGGACGAATGCCCCGGGGTTATCGGACGCTGGCGAGTGTGTTCGGGCGGGTGCGCCGGCCCGGCCTGCCGCCGCTGCAACTTCCCCGTTGCGAACTTGGCCCTTTCCCGCGTAAATAGGGGGCATGACCGCCACGCTGCAATGGAACCGCCTGTCCATCCAAGCCGACGGCGACGCCGCGTTCAAGAAAGACGTGAACGCGAACCTGCCCAAGCTGATTGACTCGCCGTATCCCGAGCTTGAGGTCGATATCGGCCGGTGCGTCAACGTCGGCGAAGACGGCTTCAAGGCCATCGGCCCCATGCTGGTGGACGCTGCCGGCAGCAAGCAGTTGATCGTGCGCATTGCCGAGCCGCTGATGAAAATGTTTGAGGGCAGCGGCCTGGCCGGCCTGGTCAAGGTCAGCGTCATTGAGCACATGGACGGCAGCATCAAGTCGGCCGAGGGCGACGACGCCGACGCGCTGGACCCGGTCGATGACGACGAGCAGGAAGAGAAAGAAGAAACCCACCCGCCGTCGGGCGACGTCAACATCACCAAGATCCAGACCAAGGCCACCGGCGGCTGCATGGTCGATGAAGAAGACGCCAAGCGGTACGACGTGGGCGAAGAAATCGTGATCGGGCGCGAGCCGCCCAGCGACCCGGTGTTCGCGATCCCGACCATCAGCAAACGCCACTTCCGCATTTATCGCCAGGGGCCGGGCTACTTCATTGAAGACATGCGCAGCACCAACGGCACCTATCTCAACGGCAACCCGCTGACCCAGCCGCAGCCGCTGGCCGAAGGCGACGAGATCGTGGTCGCGATCACCCTGAAACATCCCGAAGGCGCCCGCCGCTTCAAGTTCACAATGAAGTAGGCAGCCAGGCAGAATGTGCCGGACTGCAACGGCAACCCTCGGTGCACATGTATGAACATGTCCACCGATGTTCACTTATGGTTGCGGCGGTGGCGCCATGCAGTTCAACGCGCTTGCGCTAACCAAACAGGCGCATGATGCCGGCCCAGAAGCCGCCGGGGGCTTTGCTGATCTCGGCCTTGGCGCCGGTCTGGCCTTTTTCGGCCAGCAGGAATGCCCGGTCGGAAAACTCGCCGATCGGTTGCAGGCGCAGCGCGGTCAGGCCCGCGTCGGCAACCTCTTTCAAAATCTGCTCGTTGGTGCAGAAGCGTTTGCCGCGGGCCTTGGCCTTGCTGCGCGCGGCGTTGCGCTCGCCTTTCCAGGTTTCGGCGCTCTTGAACTGGATCAGCACGTAGCGGCTGCTGGCGTTGGCCAGCGACTTCATCAAGGCCACGCGTTCATCGGGCTCGAAGTAGTACACAAAGCGCACGCTGGCCACGAGTTCGGGGCTGCCCTCGGGTGCTGTCTCGAAGCGAAAGGCGTCGCCGTGTTCGACGCGGCCCGGAAGCTGCATCTGCTGGTGGCGCTTGAGGGCGGCTTCCACCATCTGCGCGGAAAAATCCATGCCGATGATCTTGAACCCGCGCTTGTGCCAGTACGGGAACAGCCGGCCCGGGCCGCACGGGATGTCCAGCACAGTGGTCACGCCGCTGATCGGGCCCAGGGCACGCGTAAGCGCCTTGTTTTCGGCGCGGGTCTTGAGCCACCCGGCGATGCCGCCGGGCTCACGCAGCTTGGAATAGCCTTCCGGGTCCGTGAATACCGGATAGTCGTCAACTTTCATGCCGGTCTCGCTGAGAAGGCCGCATTTTGTGGTGCATGCGCCCGATGTCAATGGCAACGAACTGCACGGTTCACGCCGCGCGCCAACGGCGGCAAGGAAACCGGACTTCAGCAATCGCCGTGACTTGCCCCCGGCCTGACTGATAGCGCAACTTGCGCGGCTTTGGTTGAATACGTGCGCATGCGGGGCCTGAAGGATGCCCCGTTTGAACGACAGGCCGGACCACCCATGCTCATCCAGTTCCGCAGCGAACAATCAATTGAGTTACACGAGCCCGTCAGCGAGGCGGCGGAACTGCCCGCTGACTCGCAGCTGGCCCGCGCGGCTGCGCAGGTGCTGGGCCCGGGTGTGCTGCTGCGCGCCCTGCAAACCTCGGAGCGCGGCGGCTTGGGCGTGTTCGAGCGCGACGGCCAGTTGCAGGTCTTCAAGCTGATGAACTGTCGCAGCCACTGGCGCAAGCGATTCGCCCGCTACTTTGGCTGGAACCCGGCACGCCGGGCCGTGGAGCAGTCGCAACTGCTCCAACGCTCGGGCATTGCCGTGTGCCCGGTGACAGATTGGGGCGCGATTCCGCTGCCGGATGCGGCCAAGGCGCTGTGGACGGTCGGGCGCTACTTTCCCAACGGCATCTCGTTGCGTGACTACAAGAAGCAGTTGCAGCCTCGGCGGCGCAGTGCCGCGCACCCCGAGATTGTGCGGCTTTACCAGCGCGGCATTGACATGCTGCGCGGGCTGCACGAGGCCGGCTTCATGCACCGGGACTTTCATGCGGGCAACCTGCTGGTGGTGCCCGGCGATGCCGAGCAGCTGTACCTGATGGACCTCGACACGGTGACGCAGCGCACGCCAAGCCATGACCGCCGCGCCTCGGAACTGTGCCGGTATGTGCACAACTTCGTCGAGCCCCAGAACTATGAGCAGGTCGTGCTGGACGCAGCCACACGCTACGCGGCAGGAGACCAGACGATTCTTGAGCGCCTCAAGCGCAGCCGGCAGTTGTTGGCCCTGCTGCGGGCCAAGGGCGTACTGGCCAAGGACAAGCTGCGCGGCCGCCCGTGGACGCCGCCCCAGGACTCAGCGTTCTAGCGCGGCTTACTCGCGAAAGTACTTCCACGCCAGTTCGCACACGCGCAGTTGATACGCCTTGCGTTTTTCCTCGGGCCAGCTGCCGGGGCATTCCACCACGATGCTGGTGCATCCGTGTGTGTACCACGCGTGAAAGGCCAGACCATACACGCCGACGAATTTCAGCGCGCGCAGTTGCTGGATGGTCGGCTTGAGCAGGCCGTCCTCGCCCTTGACGACCATGAATGAAGGCTCGGGGTCGAACTCGTAATCGGCCTTGAGCGCGTCGATGATCTTGCGGCCGATGGCGTCGTCCGGGCCGTGCTGGATGAGATAGGCGCCGGTGCCGTCAGGGTCTTCATGCAGGTCAAGCAGGAACTTGGGCGGGTGTTCGGCCAGGAACTTCTTGACGTCTTCGGCCTGCGGGCAGTCGGTGCGGCCGAACATGCGGTTGAGGTCGTCGCCGCTTTCAAGGTAGCGCGAGTTGTTGGCGATGCCCCAGGGGTTGCAGGGTCCAAAGACGCGAAAGCCCAGCTTGGCCAGTTGGTCCTGAATCAGGTAGCCCGAGGGCTCGTTGCCGTGCACCCCGGTGGTGATGACGAACCCCAGCTCGGCCGGTGTGGGTTCTGGTTCCGGTTCCGGCTCCGGTTCGGGCGCGGGGGTGTTGTTGGCGGGCGCATGGTTCGTTGTGTTCGATGATCGGTTGTTGGCGGGCTCGTTGTTTACGGGCGCAGCCGAACAAGCCACAAGCAGGCAAAGCATCGCAAGGCATCCATGTCGCATGGCAGAAGTATAGCGCAGGGCCCCGCGCACGTCAGTTCGGCTGCCGGTTGAAAATGCTTTGCCGCCGCTTTGGCGGTTGCTGCCTGAACATCCTATAACCGACCGGCATGAACGATCGCAAACAGCTTGAAGCCATCGAAGACGCGCACCTCGCGCCCTATGCCATGCGCGCCGGCAAATCCGTGGGCCGGGCGTTTCCTGAAGCCGAGCACGAATACCGTACCTGCTTCCAGCGCGACCGGGACCGCATCATTCACTGCGCCGCGTTTCGGCGGCTGCAATACAAGACGCAGGTCTTCCTGAACTGGGAGGGCGACCACTTTCGCACGCGCCTGACCCACACGATTGAAGTCGCGCAGGCCGCGCGCACCATTGCCCGCGCGCTGGCGCTGAACGAAGACCTGTGCGAAGCCGTCAGCCTGGCCCACGACCTTGGGCACACGCCGTTCGGCCACGCCGGCGAACACGCCATGCGCGACCTGATGCGCGACCACGGCGGCTATGAACACAACGGCCAGAGCCTGCGCATCGTCGATGAGCTTGAGCGCCACTACCAGCCGCGCTTTCCCGGCTTGAACCTGACGCACGAAGTGCGCCACGGCTTGATGAAGCACGTGACGGACTATGACAAGCCGTTGTTCAAGGGGCTGACGACGCGCGAAGGCCCGAGCCTTGAGGCGCAGGTTGCGAATTTTGCCGACGAGATCAGCTACAACGCGCACGATGTGGATGACGGCATCGACTCGAAGGTGCTGACCTGGCAGGCCGGGCGCAAGAGCGAACTGTTTGCCGAGGCTGAGGCGTTTGCGCGCGCCAACGTGCCGGAGGGCGAAGACGACCTGCTGCGCTATCAAGTGGTGCGGCGCCTGAAAGACCTGCAGGTGTCGGACCTGCTGGCGCACACGGCGCGGCGCCTCAAAGAAGAAGGTTTCAGCGACGTGCGCGCCGTGCTGGCCTATGAGGGCAAAGAGCCGGTAGTGGACTTCAGCCCCGCGTTCAAGGCCAAGGTCAAGGGCTTGAAGGTGATGCTGTTCAACGAGCTGTACATGAGCCGCACGGTGCGCCGCAGCATGGAGAAGGTGACGCGCTTCATGCGCCAGATGTTTGAGCGCTTTGTCAGCGAGCCGTACCTGATGCCCGGCGGCTTCGTCAAGCGCATCGAGCAGCGTGTGCGCACGCACCGCGTGGTGTGCGACTACATCGCCGGCATGACCGACCGCTACGCCAAAGAACAGTACAAGAAGCTGTTCGACCCCGATGTGTGGTAGGGGAACCTGGAGGCAGGAACGACCGCCTGTGCGTCCTCCAAACCCCAAACCCAACATCCAACTTTCAATCCCCGATCTCCGGCTTGCGCCGATGCCCAACCTTGCAAGCATGCCCGCACGGAGGCTTGCCATGCCCAAGAACATCCAGCAGGTCAAGACGGACGCCGCGCCGGCCGCGATCGGCCCCTACAGCCAGGCCGTGATTGCCGGCGGGTTTGTCTTCTGCTCGGGCCAGATCGCCCTGGACCCGGCCACCGGACAGGTGGTTGGCGCAACCGCCGGCGAACAGACCGTGCGCGTGATGACCAACCTGATGGCGGTGCTCAGCGCGGCCGGGTGCGGCTTTGCCGACGTGGTGAAGACGACGATCTACCTGAAAAGCATGGCCGACTTCGCCGCCGTCAACGACGCCTATGCCGCCTCGCTGGGCGACCATCACCGCCCGGCACGCGCAACGATTGAGGCCGCGCGGCTGCCCAAAGACGTGCTGGTCGAAATCGATTGCATCGCACGCGTGCCCTAGCGTGTTGGCTTGCGGTTTGCGTCGCGTATCAGTGCGCGCTTTTCGTCGGCGGACATTGGCCGGCTTAGCCTGCGCAGCGCCATCTCGGCGCGCGCGGCGTGCTGGTCGTTCTTGAACACGAAGGTGATCGCGCCGCCGACGGCGTTGACTTTCACTTCCCAGTGTTCGCCCGGCTTGTGCGCGGTACCCACGCGCTGCACCGCCAGCAGGTCAAGCTCGCGGTCCAGCCACACCGAGCGCTTCTCGCTGAGCGGCCTGCGCTCTTGCCAGCGCAGCGTGATCTCGTTGGCGCGCACCTCGCTGTAGCTGCGGCCGCCGAAGGCCAGCGCCTGCGTAAGCTGCCGCGCAGCCGCGGTGCGCGTTGCGGGCTCGGCGTAGCGTGGCGCGTCGTGGTACGGGCTGGCCGAGCAGCCGGCCAGCAGCAGCGCCGCGAAAAGCAGACATGCCGCCGTGGTTCGTCTGCTCACTCCAGCACCTCTTGCAGCCATGCGCGCAACTGCTCAAGCATCAGCGGGCTAACTTCGTGACCGGCGTCGGGGTCCGTGAACTCGGCGACTTCGTATCCGCGGTCACGCGCGCCCGCCACGCCGGCTGCGGCCAGCTCAGGCGTGATGCCGGCGTCCTTGCCGCCGGAAAACTGGGCAAGGCGAGTATGGCCGTGCTCGGGCATGAACTCGTGTTTCAGCCGCCCGCACAGGCTTGCGGCTGCGTGAAAGCGCTGTGGCTCGTTGGCGGCGACGACGGGTGCCAGGTAGCCGCCCTGGGAGAAGCCGACAATCGCGCTGCGGCCCGTGGGGTAGGCCTTGCGAATCGCGTCCTGGATGTTGAGCACGTGGGTGGTCGCCAGCGCCATGCTGTCGCGCAGGGCGTTCTGGTCGCCATCGAAGACGTACCAGGCATAGCCGATGCGCATCTTCTCGGGCGTTCGAATCTCGTAGGGCAGCGGCCCGCGCGGAAAGCAGAAGATCCACGGGTGTTTCAGCAGCGGTGCAAGCCAGCGGCGCATCAGGTCTTCGTGCTGGCCCATGCCGTGCAGCGCGAACACGACGGGCCACTCGCGGTCGACCTTGAAATTCTCGGGCAGCGCCAGCGTGTACGGGCAGGGCAATACGAAGTCGCGGTGTCCGGTGACAAGGTCAGGCATGGGCGCAAGTGTAGCGGCTGGCGTTGCGGGCGGTCAAAGGTCAACGCATCAGATCGTGCAGAACGCGCAGCGTCAGGTCGAGGTCGCGGTGGACCTGCATGGCCTGGCCGCTGAGGTCGGTGGTGGTCCAGGTGGCCGGGATGTTTTCGCCTTCTTCACCTTCGCCGGGCGCGCGCGGGTTGCTGGGCGGCGGCGGCACGGCGTCGGGCGGGCGTACGCGGCGCGGGTCTTTGCTTGACCAGTCCGATGCCGGCTGTGGCGCGGGGTCGTTGCTTGCGCCGTTGTTTGTGCGTGGCGCGTTTGCCGGTGCCCGGGCCGGTTGCTCCGCGGGCGGCAGGTCGGCCTTTGCCTGTGGTCTGGCTGCGGTGTGCTGCGGTTGCGGCGTCGGCGCCTCGCCGCCGAACAGAAGAAACAGGACGCCCGCCGCAAGCAGCAACAGCAGCGCGGCGCCACCCAGCAGCAGCGGGGTCTTATGGGCCATCGCTGTTTCCCGGTGCGGTTTGTGTGATGACCACGGCTTCGGCGATTTTCACTTCCGGCTCAGGGGCGCGCAGTTTCGGCACCGGGTCGCGGTGCAGCGGCGGCTGTGCCTCGCTGATGTCTTCGCTGCGGATGAAAAGTTCCTTGCACAGTTCGCGCAGGGTCGCGGCGCGCATCACGTCGATCACGCGCACGCGCATGTCAAACGTGCGCTCAAGCACCGCCGCAACTTCCCACGCGTCAAAGTTCACGGCGCGCAGGTCAGCGGCGATGCGGTCACTGGTGCGCAGCTTGGCGGCATCGACACCGAGCGCGCGGCCAATGGCCAGCCGAAACGCGCGGACAAACGACTGTGGTACCGGGGTGAGCGCGCTGACGCCGGCGGTGAACACCTCGTCGGCTTCAGGCTCGCGGGTGTCCATCAGGGCATTGCGGCGCGCGCGGCGCCGGGCGTTCAGGCCCTCGCTCAGCGTGAACGACACAATCGTCGTCAACGCCAGCAGCAGAAAGAAACCAACATCACCCATGACGCCTCCTTGGTCATTGTAACGGAAAGGAGGGCCCAAAGTGTTCCGGAAACTCGCGGGAAACGGGCTGCCTGCCGGCCAAGTCAACGCCCGGGCACGTGGCCCGGGCGTCTGGTGGCGAGGTCATTTGCCCGCTAGTCCGTCTTGTAGTTGTTGTACGTCCACAGCCAGCGCCGCACGGTCATGTCTGAGTCGCTTTGTGCGCCGCCGAAGTCGATCTTGTACACCAGGTCGTCTTCTTTCCATTCCGCCGCGCAGAAGTTCTTCCAGATGTCGTACAGCAGGCGCGATGCGTTTTGCTTGAGCGTGCGGTCTTTGCTGTTCACGGCGTCGATCAGGATGTCGATGACCGCGCCCATCACCGCCTTCTTTTCAGCTTTGTCGGTGGTCTTGCGAATGGTGTCTTTACGTGCCTCGTTCAATGCCCCGATGCGCTTGAGGTCGCTGATGCAGTTGACCAGCGCCGCGTCTTTGGGCGCAACGCCGGTTTTTGCCACAGCCGGCAGGTCCGCGTCCGGGTCAAGCGGCGGGTCTTGCGGGTTGTCCGGGTCGGGCGGGTTGTCCGGGTTTTTCGGGTCGCGCTCGGGGTTCTTGGGGTCGCGCTGGTCGTTGTACGGGTCGCGGTTGTCGGTGCCGCGTTCGTTCTTGGCCTCTTTCTCCTGCAGTTTTTTCTGCATGCCGGGGTCAATGAAGTTCAGGATCACGACGTCGGTGCTGCCGCGCGGGGCGCCGACCCAGAACTCTTTGGTCTTGCCCTGGTCCTTGATGTCGATGAAAACTTTCAGCCCCAGGTACTCCGTGCCGCCGATCTGCAGCTTGAACCCGCTCTTTTCAAGCCCGAGGTTTGTTTTGCCTTCGTCCCACGTGAT
The DNA here is from genome assembly GCA_020849795.1 of Planctomycetota bacterium. Classification (GTDB taxonomy): domain Bacteria; phylum Planctomycetota; class UBA8742; order UBA2392; family UBA2392; genus JADJRK01. Next base: position 15,743 of record JADZFR010000006.1, read on the forward strand.
GTTCGCTGAGCCCATCAGGTAGTTCTCGATGTAGCCCATGACGCGCGTGTTCAGGCTTTCCGGCCCCCGCGCTGCCGTGCCCAGGTAGCGGCCGGTGTAGCGGCCGTCGGCGCCCTTTTCCCATTCGCCGTCAGCGATCAGCGGCGACTTCAGGTACTGCTCGTCTTTCTTTGCCAGGTCGCCGTTGTAAAGCGCGTAGGCCTTCCAGTCGAACATGCCGGCCAGAGTTTTGACGTCACTGGTTCGCAGCGCGGACTCAATCGCGCGGCCATATCCCTTGGAAGCCTCAACCGGCTTCATCACGGCTTCGTTGTTCTTGAGGGTTTCGGCGTCGCGGCGGGCTGCTTCTTCGCGCTTCTTTTTGGCTTCGTCTTCTCTTGCAGTGTCCTGCTGCTGTTCGGGCGACGGGCCGCTGGACATCACGACCACCACCACGATCAACACCAGTACCACAAGCCCCACACCCAGGCCGACAAACAGCCCGGCATTGCTCTTCTTGCGCACGGGCGGGCCGTAGCCCTGCTGCTGCTGGTTGGGGTCATGGCCCGGCTGCCCCATGACCGGTTGTGCCGCACCGCGACGCTGCGGCGGGCCACCTGCGGCGCGCGCGGGCATCGGGCCGCGCGCGGCCTTGGGCCCGGCTGGTCCCGCGGTTTTGCGCTGTCGCGCGGTGGGGCGCTTGCCGCCGGCAGGCGCGCCGGCGCCGCCCACGGCCACCATCGAGCCGCACTGCGTGCACTGAAACTGCACGCCGGCTTGCAAGCCGGTGCCGTCGTACTGCATGCCGCAGGATTTGCAGGTGATCGTGCTCATGTCCGCCTCGTTAAATTCTTGTCCCGAATCATGTTATGAACGTCCAAGCGGGGCGAAAGTTCGGAGTTTGAGGGTGGTGGATCGCAACTGCCGGGGCGCGGCTGTGCGCGGGGTTATTGTCGCATGGCTGGACTGCTAAAATGCGCGCATGGACACCGAGACCGCCCATAAGCTGGCCCGTCGCATCATGGATGAGGCTGCCGACCTGACGCCGGCCAAAACGCTTGAGCTGATCGATACTTACGTTGCCCACAACTATTCGCTGCTGTGCCGCGAGCCGATTTTGAAGGCCGAAGGGCCGTGGCTTTACACCAAACACCGGCGCATTTTCGACGGTGTGGCTGCGTACTCGGCGGCCAACCTTGGCCACGGCCACCCGCTGGTGCGCGAAACGCTCAAGGCGTTCCTGGGCAGCCACGCGCCCACGGTGCTCGGGCGCTTTATGGCCGACCCGTACCTGGCGCTGTTCGGCCGCAAGGTCTGCGAAATGTCGGGCTTTGAGAGCTTTTTGCCCGCGAACGGCGGCGTGGAAGGTCCCGAAGCCGCCATCAAGCTCGCGCGCCGCTGGGCCCACGCCCAGGGCAAAAAGCGGCCCGAAATCCTGTACGCCAACCGCTGCTTCCACGGCCGCACGCTGACCGTGACGCAGATGTTTGACCTGGATGAGCACGCGGCCCGCGACGGCTTCGGGCCATGGCCCGAGGGCTTCAAGCGCATCGCCTACAACGACTTGCGGGCGGTGGCTGACGCGGTCAATGAGAACACGGCGGCGATCATCGTTGAGCCGATCCAGGGCGAAGGCGGCATCAATGTGCCGGATGAAGGCTACCTGCGCGCGCTGATTGAACTGGGGCGCGAGCACAAGTTCCTGGTCATTTTCGACGAAGTGCAGACGGGCTGGGCCCGCACCGGCGAGATGTTCGCGTGGATGCACGAGGGCCCGGAAGCGCGGCCCGACATCATGTGCATCGGCAAAAGCGTCAGCGGCGGTTTCGCGCCGGTGGGGGGCATTCTGGCAAGCCGCAAGCTGATGGACCTTTTCGGCCCGGGCAGCCACGGCAGCACCTTTGGCGGGTGCCCGATTTCAAGCTGCATTGCCTACGCGGCGCTGTGCGCCATTGAAGAAGAGAAGCTGGTAGAGCAGGCGCAGGAAAAGGGCGAGTACGTGTGGCAGCGGCTGCAGGAAATTGCCGAGTCAGCGCCGCGCATCAAAGAGCTGCGGGGCAAGGGCATGATGTTCGGGATCGAACTTACGCAGGACGGCCCGGACGGCCACCACTTCAGTGAACTGCTGCTTGAAAAAGGCGCGATTCTGAAAGACACGCACAAGTGGGTGCTGCGCTTCACGCCGCCGATTGTGGCGCGACGCGAAGACCTGGACTTCGTTCTGGGGTGCATCGGTCAGGTGTTTGCGGGCGCGGCGGCGAGCGCGTAGGCCTAAGCACCCTTGCGCAGCAGCAGCAGGCGATAGGTCTTGTATTCGCTGAAGGTCTGCGCGTTGCGGATGCCGCTGAAGTACTTGTGCTCGACCTTTTCGATCTTCTCTTTGTTCCACCAGCGCACGACCCGCGTCAGCTTGGGGTATGTGGCCATCGCGTGTTCCATCAGCATCTCGTAGCCCGGCTTGCCGACGCGCGTGAGAAAGTCATCGACCAGGTCCAGGTTGGGCGCCGTCTGGGCGGTGATGTCGATGTCGGTGACGATGGCGGCATTGAGTTTCGCGGCCTGCTTCATGAACTCGTGCAGCTTGTGGCCGCCGCCGATCGGGCTTTTCTTTTTGCCCTGGATCTTGAAGAAGTCGCAGATCAGCACGTGGCCGCCGTCTTGAAGAAAGCGCAGCGCGTGGGGCAGCGCCTGCTCAAACGGCACGTACTGGAAACTTTCGCTGAACAGCACCAGGTCGAATTTGCGCGTGGGCTCGAAATCTTGAAAGCGCGCGGCGTGCACCTTGGCGCGGTCGCCCAGGCGCTGCCTGGCGCAATCCAGCAGCGCGGTTTGCGGCGCGACGCACTCAACTTCACAGCCGCGCTCGAGCAGTTTTTCGGCAGTGACGCCGGCGCCGCACCCGACGTCGAGCACGCTTTTGACGCCGGCCGGAATGTGCGACAGCAGAAACTCGGTGTATTTTTCCTGGGCGGCGGGCAGGTTCTGGAACTTGAGTTCAAGGCCGTTGGCCCAGTAACCGTAGTGCAGGTTTTCCGTGTCGAGCAGATAGCGCGCCAGCAGCAGCCCCGTCTCAAGGCCGATGTCGCGACTGCGGAAGTCTTTCTGCACATACATCGGCGCGAGTATAGCGGCAGATCAGCCACAGGCCAGTTTGGCGCACGCGGCCGTGCGAACGACTGCGCTACTTTGACGCGGCGCGGGCCTTTTCGATTTCCTGCACGACCTGTTCGCGTTCGCGCTGGTGAATCCGGCGCAGGGCGTTGTCGTTCGCGATGGCGGCTTCGACTTCGGCGTGGATCTGCCTGACCTCGTCGCGTGTGATCTTCAGGACTTCTTCGCTGAACACGTTGCTGGTTTTCAGCGCCAGCCCCAGCGTGCGCACAGCAAACACCAGCGGCAGCGCGCAGAACAACCTTATGTCGCGCTCAGGCACCGGGATCGTCAGCGTGTACTCCAGCGCCTCATCCAGCCAAAGCAGCGTCATGTCGGCCAACCCGGCCACGACTTCGCGGCCGCGGGGGTCGGCGGGGTTTTCAATCAGCGTGGCCAGGTCAATGCCCGCGGCCTGGAAGAGCCGGTTGGGTACGTACGCGACGCCGCGTTCAATGTCGTCGGTGACGCCCTTGATGATGTTGGTGACCTGCAAGCCCAGGCCAAAGCTGACGGCGCGTTCGTCCAGCGCGGCTTTGACTTGCGGCGTGATCGACTTGCGGTCCAGCGCCCACTCGTTGCACAGCAGCTTGCCGACGGTGCCGGCGACGTAGTAGCAATAGCGCTTGAGGTCTTCTTCGTCCTGAAGGCGCAGGCCCTCGCCGCGCAGCTCGCGGCGCACCGTTTCGGCCATGCCGTTGGCCATCTCGATGATGCTGGCCTGCTGCGCGACGCGGGCACCGGGCCGAAAGCCGTGAAACACCGCCAGCACGCGCGTGGTGTTGCGGCACAGCTCGTGGTCGGGGCCGCTGAGCGCGGGGTCGGCAAACATGCGCTCGACGTCGGCGGCGAGCATCGGCCAGTTGTGCGGCTCGTTGAACGTTTTCGCGAAGTCTTCCAGCAGCCGCGCGCGCGGCTCGGCGGGCAGGCTGGTGGTGTCCTCGATCGTGTCGAGAATGCGGCAGATCAGGTAGGCGACGCCGATTTCGTCGCGCAGGGGCTCACGCAGCAGCTCAATGGCCAGCGCAAACGTGCGCGAGACGCCCTTGAGCGCCTCGCGGCAATAGTTGCGTTGTTCAAGGTCAATCACCATGCACTCCGCGCGGAAGTATAGCGGCGGATGCGTCGCGGCAAAGACGGTTGCCTACGGCCCTTCCTGATACTTGCGGAATGCCGCTTCCATGGCGCTCCAGCCGGCTTCGTCCAGCGCAAACGTCTTCGTGAAAATCTCAAGCTGGTTGTCTTTGGTCACGGTGCCGTCGAGGTCGGCTTTGAAGTACCGGAGCAGTTTTTCACGGTAGACGGGTTTGCCCCCGTCTTCATGGTGATACAGGAACATGATCAAGCCGACGCAGTACTGCTGCATGACCAGGGCCAGTGTCCGCGGGTCGGTGCGCAGGGAAGTCACGGTACTCTTGGCAACTTCCTCGGGCCAGCCGTAGCCGGCGATGTGCTTCTCGAAGATATCGGGAAAATCGGCTGAGTCTTTCATGCCGACCAGGTCTTTGACCGTGGCCGCCGGGCCGCCGAACGAGTTTACGCCGCGATTGGCCGGATCTTGCTCAAACGGCTTGATCCAGCGCTCCAGAAAGCGCCGGTGGTCGCCGGTGTCCTGCATGAAGTTGCGCGGCGCGAAGATGTCGTCGGCTTTGCTGATGCAGGCGGCGAAGTAGCGCGAGAGAAAGTAAGTGGTCGCGCGCCTGAATTCAGCGTTCTCATCAAGCTCTCGCGGGGCCTTGGGGTGCCAAAGGTCAACGGCCAGGCGCGCGAGGCCGTGCAGCAGGTCGTTGGTGTCGGACTGGTCGGCCGGAATCACGCCGCTGAGGCGCCCCCGGGTATGGTCGATCAACGTCTTGTTGCGCGTGGTGTCGATGGTGGCCCGCAGGTCACTCAGGTACGCGCGCCATGAATCCTGGGTCGCAAACAGCACCAGCACAATCGGCGCCTTGTCGCGGTCGGCCTGCGCCTCAATACCGGCAGGCACAGTGCGCGTGAGCTCAAGCGGTCTGACCACGTTGGCGCGGTACCAGTCCAGCAGCGCTGCCGCGGACTGCCTTGCCCGCTCAGCCTCGGGCCGGGTTTCGCTTTCGCTGGAGCGGCGGCCGATCTCGGCAAACACGATCAGCGGCTCTGCCACATCGACCAGCCACTTGCCGCGCGCGTGAAAGCGCTCGGCCGACACTTCGCGCTGCACCTGTGCCGCGACCAGCCGGAAAGGCTCGTCGCGGGTGATGCGCGCAAGCTCGGCTGCCAGATCGTCCAGTGACGCCGCAATTTTCTGCAGGCGCTCAAGCTGCGGCTTGAGCACCCAGCCCTCGTCACTCTTCTTTTCAATCTCGCGCAGTTCGTTGGCCAGCACGTCGGCGCCGGTCAGCACGCCGCTGCCATGCAACTCGGTGGCGCGGGTGACCTGCAGGCCGAAGTCATAGAACTGGCGGCCCAGCAGGCCCTGGGCCTGGGCCCACACCTCGGGCTTGTCTTTCTTGCCGCGGTAGCGCTCGACCACCGTACGGCGCAGCGTGTCAGTCGGCACGTCGTTACGTATACCCTTCAGCTCAAGGGCCAGCGCCATCAGCTCGGCGTCGGACATCTCGCCGCCCTGCTCGTCCCATGCGGCTTTCACCACTGCTTCGGCCAGCAACGAAAGGTCGGCGCTGTCCAGCTTGGCCTCTTGTGCCTGGCGAAACAGCGACAGGAAATCGCGCAGCGCCAAGCCGGGCGTGTTCAGCCGGTTCATGATGTCGTCGCGGCGGCTTACCGCGGGCACGTCGGGGTCCTTGGCGCCTTGATTGGCGCCCACCGGCCCCGCGGGGTGATCCTGCCCGTCCCCGGTGCTTGAACTGAACGCGCCCATGGCGGCGGCAACGGCAAGCACCACCGCAACGAGGATGATTGCGCCCACACCGACCAGGATCGGCAGCGGGCTTTTCTTGGGCGCCTGCTGTGCGGCTGTAATTGTCGTTTCACGCTGTTGCGTGAATGCCTGCGAAGGCGCCACAACCTGCACCACGCGCCCCGAGTCGGTCTTGCGCATGACGGCTGTGCCTGAGCCCATTTCCACCTGGGGCTCGGCGAAGATGGCGGGCACGGTCAACTGGTTGCCGCATTGCTTGCATGCGAATTGGCGGCCCGCGTACTCGCCTGCGACCTTGTAGGCCTTGGCGCAATCCGGACAGGTAAACGAGATGGCATCAGCCATGACAGATCAACCGCATCAGCCAAGTTGGACTTGTGTCATGTTATCAAGATTTGATGTTCAGTTGAATGCACAGTCGGCTTGGGCAATACGAAATCGGCCGCGGCGACGGATGGGTGTGTGGCAAAGTCGCGCATGGGATTTCGCCGCAGTCCTGTGTGCCCCTGTGGTGAAACGCCGTGTCTGCCGCCAAGGCGCGAGAATGGGCGTGCGTGGGGGGCGTTGCAGCCTCCCCCTTTACTCGCCGATGGTGCGAACTATCATTCGCGGCCCTATCGGGCGGGAAGCCGCCCGGCAGGCGGGTGTAGCTCAGTGGTAGAGCATCACGTTGCCAACGTGATGGTCGTGGGTTCGAGTCCCATCACCCGCTCCATGCTCAACGCGCCCGGCAATCCGCCGGGCGCGGCTCATTTGCCGCCGCGCGGCGTGAGGCCCGATTGTCGCACAGGTGTGGTATGCTTCCACGCGGAGCATTCCATGGCCAAGACAGCAGAGCAACAATTCGGTGGCGATTGGACGGAGCGCAAGCTTTCGGCCCTAACCGCGTACCTTGAAAAATACACCCAAGCGCTCTCGAAACAGTCGTTCAAACTCGAATACATTGATGCATTCGCCGGAACCGGCTACCGTGAGATGGCTGACTACCGGGAACAACAAGCGCCGTCACTGTTTGCGGACAACGCCGACGAAGCTGTCGCGAAGTACCTAGATGGCTCAGCGGCCAAGGCCCTGCAAATCAGTCGCCCGTTTCATCGATACGTCTTTGTCGAACTAAGCGAAGGCAAGTCCGCCAAACTAGGAGAACTCAAACAGCGTTTTCCTGCTCTTGCCGATCGTGTCGAGGTTGTTCAGTCCGACGCAAACGCATATCTGGCAGGTCGTGCGAAGGAAAACTGGTTGAAGGCAGGACGGCGGGCCGTGGTGTTTGTTGACCCGTTTGGGATGCAAGTCGACTGGACGACGATTGAGGGTCTCGCCAAGACTAAGGCGGTCGACTTGTGGCTCTTGTATCCGGTCAGCGCGATTAACCGCTTACTGTCGCGAGGCGGAGTCCGCTTGAGTTCGTGGAAGGCAAGGCTCGATAAGGTGTTTGGCGGCCCCGAGTGGTTTGACTCCTTCTACCGCAAGTCGAAGAAGTCGAGCTTGTTTGAGGGCGTCGCGGAAGATCGGTTTGAAAAGGTCATCAACATTGATGGGTTAACCAATTTCATGGTCAGCAAGCTGCAGAGGGTCTTTGCGGAGGTGGTGGAAAAGCCTTTAGTGCTTCGATCCAACAACGATACTCCACTATTCGCGCTTTGCTTCGCCGCCGCAAATCCCGCCGGGGCACCAATCGCGTGTAAAATTGCCAAGCACATTCTGGAGAAGTGATGGGAGACCATTCGGCAATCGAATGGACTGAAGCTACTTGGAACCCGGTTACGGGTTGCGACAAGGTTAGCCCGGGGTGCAAGCATTGCTATGCCGAGCGCATGGCCAAGCGCCTGCAACTTATGGGTCAGGCCAACTATGCCAATGGCTTCGCGGTTACGACTCAGCCGAAGATGCTTTCGGTGCCGCTTGGGTGGCGGCGGCCTCGGACGATTTTTGTGAACTCGATGTCGGACCTTTACCACAAGGACGTGCCGCTGGAGTACATCCAGCGCGTGTTTCGCGCGATGAATGACGCGCACTGGCATCAGTACCAGGTGCTTACGAAACGGGCTGACCGGTTGGCGGAACTTTCGCCCGAGTTGCCTTGGTCGCCGCACATCTGGCAGGGCGTCAGCGTCGAGAGCGCCGCGTATACCTGGCGCATCGACCGTTTGCGCGAGACTGGTGCCCACATCAAGTTTCTTTCCGTTGAGCCGCTACTGGGGCCGATCCCGAATCTGCATCTGTCCGGCATCGACTGGGTGATCGTCGGCGGCGAAAGTGGTCCGGGTGCTCGGCCAATGAACCCGACGTGGGTACGCGACATTCGCGACCAGTGCATCGCCGCCGGTGTCGCTTTCTTCTTCAAGCAATGGGGCGGCGTCAACAAGAAGCGTACAGGCCGTGAGCTGGACGGTCAGCTGTGGAATGACATGCCAAAGAAACCCCGCACAGGTTCGGCTGATGCAAGCGAGACGTCCAATGTTGCCGGGCCAAGCGGCGTGTTTCTGTCTCGATAAGGCAGTCACCCTGGCGTGGGGTACGCCAAGCCAGGAGTGGCTCATGGCTTGACCCGCCGGGCGCGGCTCATTTGCGCGGCCTCAATTCAGCAGGCGGTTGATTTCGGCCAGTTTTTCCGGGGGCGTTTTGCCGCCGCGCCGTGCCAGCCGGACCACGGCGCGCATGGCGACCTTGTACAGTTCGCGCGTTTCACCCTCGAGCAGCTCAAGGTGGCGGCGAATGCTGCCGGTGTCGCCGCGGGCGACCGGCCCGGTCAGGGCCAGTGTCAGGTCCAGCGCCTCGGCGTTGTCCAGCGTGCCGCGCACCAGTGGCAGCAACAGTTGCGGCGCCGACGGCACCCCGGCATCTTTGAGAATCTGCCCCGCTGTGTCGAGCAGGCCCAGCAGCGCGTTGCTGGCCAGCACTGCGGCTGTGTGGTAGGCGGTCCACTGGTCGGGCTTGAGTTCAATGGCATGCACTCCCAGCAGGCGGCTTACGGCGCGCAGGTCTTCGACAAGGTCCGGCGGGCCGGCGATCGCGGCATAGCTGCCGGGGATGCGCGCGTGGCCGCTTTCGGGCGGCAGGCTTTGCAGCACATGAAACACGCCGGTGTTCGCGCCGGCGTCGGCCAACGGCTTGAACGCGCCGGGGCCGCTGACGCCGGACGTGTGCACGAATTGCAGGTGCGAAATGCCGGGCAGCGCGGCGAAGGTGGCTGCCATCGATTCAAGGGCGTCGTCGCGCACCGCAACGACGACGATGCACCTCTTTGGCAGGCCGCGCACAAACTCGGCGGGTTCGGTGACCAGGGCAAGTTTCTGGGTATGGGGCCGGCCGCGCCCGCCGATGCGGACTAATCCGCCGTCACAGGACTGAAGCGCGGCGGCAAGGGCGCGGCCGAAGCGCCCCATGCCAAAGATGGCAACGGGCGAAGCCATGGGATCATTCTAGCGAACGCGGGCGAAAGCGCGCGAAAAACCGCGCGCGGGATTGAACAGGTTGCACTGTTGTTAGCGGCCGGCGAGTTTCTGGATGTCCGGGTTCACGTCGTAGTTGTGCACGACATTGCCGAAAGCGTTCTTCCACTGGCGCACGCGCTCGCGCGAGACGTTGTATTCCTCGGCGATGGTTTCGCCGCTGGTGCCGTCCTTGAGCAGCTTCAGGAAGCGCTTGAAGCGCGCCTTGCCGTACTGCTTGATGAAGTTGTTCGCAACGGTCGCGGGATCGACGGCGGGCTGGCTGTTGGACACGAGTCCTCCTTTACAGGCTGCACGCCGGTATTGACGTGTAAACACCAGCATGTCGGATGGCTCTTGGCATGTCAAGAGCAAAGACCGCAGCCAAAACAGGCCAGCCGGGTCCGGAATGACGGTTGGAACCCCGTTGCCTAAGCCGCCCCTTTTCCTTACATTCTTCCCCCGAATCGATACCCCTGGAACATTGCACATGGCTGGACAAGTTGCTGTTGGTTCGTTTGCGCAGGACCGCGCGCCCGCAAAGGCGGGGGCCGCGGGCTGGATTCTGAACCCGAGTTGGGACAAGCGCTGGATCATCCTGCCCGCGCTGCTGGCCCCGATCCCGCCGCTGATCTTTTACGTTTCGATGTTCCTGCTTGAGCGCTACTCGGCGTTTGATGCGGCCACGCGCATGGGCGTCGCCGAAGACATCGTCAGCCTGGTGGTGATGGTGCTGGCCGGCGGGCCGCACGTATGGGTGACCTACACGCGCACCTGGCTGCACCCCGAGTTCAGGAAGCGCGAGAAAATCTGGTTCTTTGCCAGCTTTGCCGTGGTGCCGACGGTGGCAATCATGGCGCTGTCGTCAGAGCTTACGCGCACGCTGTTGCTCACGGGCTTCTTCTTCATTGCCAGCCTGCACATCATTCACCAGCTCAGTTACGTGGTGCGCTTTTACCAGGACCGCGACGCGGCGCGGCCGTCGCTGAAGTCGCGCCTGATCGACATTGGCGCGGTGCTGTTTCCGCTGTACCCGGTCAGCAGCTTCCGCATGGTGATGGTGAACGAAAACTCCTGGGCGTGGGCCTGGGCGCAGTCCTTCTTTGGCGAAAACGCCGCGGCTTGGCGCTTTCACATCGGCCGCGTGAACCCGTTGCTGCCCGACTTCATCCTCAGCGACTGGTTCTGGATGGCCAACCTGCTGGGCTTCCTGGTCTGCACCACGCTGTGGGTGACCAAGTCAGTGCGTGAGCATCGCCTGGGCATTCTGCAGAAGCCCAAGTTCCTGCTGATCGCGTGCGCGATTGGCGTCGGCTTGTTCTGCCCGCTGTGGCCGAACCTGGATTCGAGTTTCCAGGGTTTCAACCTGTGGCACAGCATCCAGTACATCGCGCTGACGTGGTTCATCATGCGCATGCAGGTGAACAAAGGCGTGAAACTGAACCGCTTTGTGCGCTGGCTGAGCGAAGACGACAACACCGGCCGCCGCTATTACAGCATCGCGTTCGTGCTGGTGCTGGCGATCATCGGCGTGATCATGGGCGTTGCCGTGATCCTGTCTGCGGCGCAGGGTGTCGGCATGTTCGCCGGCAGCGGCGAAGCCGGCACGCTAAGCTACAAGCCGGGCGGGGTGCTGCAGGCCTACTATCTGCTCGGGTTCGGGTTGCTGTTGACGCATTATTTCCACGACGCGTTCTTCTTCAACCTGCACACGTTCAAAGACAAAGCCATCAACACGCGCGCCTGACGGCCACGCGACCTGCATGACCACCAAAGCGCCAACACGCCAAAGGGTGATTGGCGCTTTGAGCGTTTTTCGTGAAGAGCAGTCGCCATCACCACCGCCGTGGCGCGAGACCAGCCGTGCCCCTTGCGTGTTGTACGCGGCCAAGCAACCCTGACCAGCCATGCCCCGACGCATTACCATGCTGCTGCCGCATTACCCGCCTGATGTCGCCGCTGACGGGCAGCTGTTCGCGCTGTTGGCCCGCGAGCTGGCGGCGCGCGGGCACGACGTGCGCGTTCTGGCGTGGGCGCCGCGCTATCAGGGCATGCGCGCGAACTGGGCGCGGCACGAGTCCACCAACGGCGTGCGCGTTTCGCGCTGCCGGGCGCCCGGCGGCAAGTCGCTGCTTGCGCGGGCGTTCGCTGCATGGTGGATCACGAACACGGCATTCTGGCGTGCGCTGTTTTCGCGCGGCGTGCTGCTGATGCCCTCAAGCCCGCCGACGCTGGGGCTGGTCGGCTGGTGGCTGTCGTGGGTCGGCCGCAAGTACATCTATGTGCTGCACGACATGCACCCCGAACTTGGCATCGCGCTGAAGCGCCTGAAGCCGGGGCTGCTCGCATCACTGCTGCGTTTTGCGCAGCGCCGCGCTATGGCCCGCGGCCAGACCGTGACACTGACGACGGGCATGGCTGGCAAGGCACAAGAGTTGCAGCCGCGTGCCAGGGTCACCGTGATCCCGAACTGGGTGGACACACAGGCGATCAGGCCCAAGCCGAAAGCCGCCAGCGTGTTTGCCCGCGAGCACGGTCTGGTCGACCCGTTCGTGGTTCAATACAGCGGCAATCTCGGCTTGCTGCACCCGCTGGACGGCTTGACGCAGGCGATGCGCGAGCTGCCCGAGGCTGTGCTTTGCTACATCGGGCGCGGCGCGAAACTTGAGGCGACGAAGTCATTGGCGCAGGACATGCCGAACGTGCACTTTTTCGACTATCAGCCGCTGGCAACGCTGGACGACAGCCTTGCGGCCTGCGACCTCGCCGTGGTCGCCCTTGAGCCCGGTGCGGACAGGCTGGCCATGCCCAGCAAGCTGCAAGGAATACTGGCTTCGGGCAGGCCGGTGCTGGCGCTGGCGCCGCCGGACAGTGAGCTGGCAAAGTTGATCGAGCAGCACCAGTGCGGCTGGGTAGTGGGGGACAGCAACGACGCGCCGGCCGTGGCTGCAGCCATCCGCGCAGCCATGTCAGGCAACCGCGAGCAAAGAGCCGCCAACGCCCGCCAAGCCGCCGAGCAGTTTTCAGTGCAGCAGGCGGCTGACGCGTACCAGGCGATCATCGGCTGATGCTGCAAGCCGCGCATCCAGCGGCGCCGTGAGACGCCGGTGTCGCGCCGATGCCCTTTCGTGAAAGTCGTTGGACATCCGGCGCAAGTCACGGCGCTCGCTTGCCCGGGGACGAGACGCGACAGCATCGACAACCTCGCGCACAGAGTAGCGCAGAGGCTGGTGGCCGTGGTTGACGGATCGGCGTAACATGTCACCTGCAGCATGTACGGCTTGGAGAATCCATGGCGGATCAAGTGTTGAAGGCGAAGAACGGTAAGGTGCTCGGCAAGATCAAGTCCGGCGCCAACGGCCAGCTTGTTGCATTCTCAGCGAATGGAAAGCGGCTTGGCCGCTACGAGACCAGGAACGATACGACGTACAACGCCAACGGCGGCGCAATGGGGAAAGGCAATCAGTTGGCGGCGCTGATCTTTGCCGCGTCGCAAGACTAGTGGGCCGGCTGACCGTCCCCCTGAACCCAGCCGAAGATCGGGCTCGTTGGCTGCTGATTTCTTGCGCACCGAGTTCATCCCGTGTGCTCGTTGCCCCAGTCGCCGCCGGCGTGCGCCCTCAAATTCGCCCAGCACGCAGCATCGGGTTGTACGCCAGCGCGCCTCACTTGCGGGGTTCTACGCCTTCTATGTTGTAGCGCTCCATCTTGTTGTAGAGGCTTTTGCGGGCCAGCCCCAGCCTTTTTGCTGCCAGCGTCTTGTTGCCGCCGCAGTCTTTCAGCACCATCTTGATCACTTCGGCTTCGATCTCGTCCATGGTCATGCTCAGCCAGCGGCGCGACACATCCTGCTGCTCGAAACCCAGCGCGACCGAGCGGTCCAGGGCCCCCAGTGCCTCTTCGCCCAGCGAAATCCAGCGCACCACGAAGTTCTCAAGCTCGCGCACGTTGCCCGGCCACGGGTAATCTTTCAGGCGCTGCATCGTTTCGGCTTCAGGCGCTTTCGCCTCGACCCCGTAACGTTGGCCGTGCTTGCGCAGGAAGAAATCCACCAGCGCCGGCACATCCTCGGTGCGCTGGCGCAGCGGCGGCACCCTGATCTCGAACGTGTTCAGCCGGTACAACAGGTCGCTGCGAAACTGCCCTTCGCTGACCAGCCGCTCAATCGGCGCGTTCGTGGCCGTGATGATCCTTACATTGATCTTGATTGCGTCTGCGCTGCCCAGCCGCCGCACCTCGCGCTCCTGCAGCACGCGCAACAGCCGCTTCTGAAAACTGAGCGGGATGTCGCCGATCTCGTCCAGAAACAGCGTGCCGCCCTCGGCTTGCTCGAACAAGCCAATACGGCGCTCGCGCGCGTCGGTGAAGGCCCCGGCTTCGAATCCGAATAGTTCGCTTTCGATCAGTGTTTCGGGGATGGCAAGGCAGCTCTGGCCGACGAAGGGCGCGTCGCGGCGGGCACTGAGGGCGTGGATGGCGCGGGCGACGACTTCTTTACCGGCGCCGCTCTCGCCCAGGATCATGACGGGGAACTCGGCGCCTGCGACCTGCAGAATCTGCTGCTTTAACTCCCGCATGAGCAAGGAGTTGCCAACTACGGTCTGGAGCGGGTCTGCCATATGTGCAAGAATAACACACCAATTTCAAAACGCATCAGCAGGCCCGGCGCTATCCTGAGCACCCATGTCCGAACCGTTCTTTGAATTCCTGCGTGAACCAAACCGAGAAAGCTTTTTGGCAGCACGCCGCGCTGTGTTGGAAGACCCGAGCTACCAACCGTACTCGACTGACCTCGAAGATCTTGACGCGCTGATCGAGCAGGAAGACTACCAGGGCGTGCTCGAGCGCATGCCCCAGCTCGTGCCCAACCTCGTGCTGTCGCCGCGCCTGCACCTGATGCTGGCGTACACGCAGCGCCGGCTTGGCAACACGGACGCCGCCGACATGGAAGGCGCCATCGCCCGCACCTGCGCCGACGGCATCCTGATGACCGGCAAAGGCACAGCCGAGAATCCGTGGCTGGTGCTGCGCACATCGGACGAATACGACGTGCTGATGTTCATCGACAAGAAGATGGAACGTCAGGCGCTTGTGCGCAAAGACGGCAAGGCGCTCGACCGCCTGATGTGCGAAGACGGCAGCGAAGTCTGGTTCGACGTAACCGACGCGATGGGCGCCTTGAACAAGCAGATGCGCCCGTCAACCTAGAACATGCGCTGGGCAAAGAAGCGGTCAATGCGCGTCCACAGGTCGCGTTCGCCGGCTTCGCGGTACTCGTAGTTGCCCTCTTCGTTGTCAAAGAAGGCGTGGCCGACGCCGGCGTAGGTGTAGGTCTCGTCATCCAGCGGGCTGGTCGAAAGCACGCGCTCAAGCTCGCGCACGTCTTCAATCGGCACCTCGGAATCCAGTTCGCCGAAGACGGCGAGAATCGGCGCCCGTGACTTGCCCACCACCTCAAGCGGCTGGCGGATGATCACGTCGTCGGCGACGGGCAGCTTGACGAAGGGGCAAACCACCACGCAGGCATCGAGTTCTTCGTCGCAGGCCAGCAGCGCCAGTGTGCCGCCAAGCCAGGCACCGACGGTGCCGACCTTCTTGCCGCCGCCCATGGTTTTGCGCAGTTCGCGGGCGGCCTGCTTGACCTGTTGCACGCCGTGCACGATCTCGTCCAGGCTGACGTTGTCGATGGTGCGGGGCTGCCGCGTAAGCTCAAGTACCCGCACGGCAAAGCCCGTGTTGGCAATGCCCTGCGCCGAGTGCATGACCGCCTTGTCAGCGACAAAGCGCTTGGGCACCAGCACAACGCCGGCTTTCACCGGCCCGGTTCTTGGGTTGACGAGCATGCTGCGCAGGTTAACCCCGGCGCCGCCGCAGGGCCATAGCCCACTGTCGATGCGTTTGACCCTGCACCTTCCGCGTGTTTCGTTGTTGCCCCGCACTGCGTAACGGCACATAACACGCGCTGTGAGCAAACCAGAACCCACGGTCTTGCACGGCGATTCACTGGTTCTTGCGACGGAACTGCCGCAGGGGCAGGCAGATCTCATTTATCTGGACCCGCCGTTTTTTACCAACAAGCGACAGCGCAACCGCACCGGCCACCACTACGACGACCGCTGGCCCGGCGGTTTGGCCGAGTACCTGGCGTTCCTGCGCAAACTGCTTGAAGCCGCCCGTCCCCTGCTTTCCGCCCACGGGCTGCTGGCGCTGCACCTTGACTGGCGCGCAAGCCACTGGGGCCGCGTCGAGCTTGAGCGCCTGTTCGGCCCCGAAGCCTTCGTCAACGAGGTTATCTGGGCCTACCGCACCGGCGGCGGCAGCAAGCGGCACCTGCGCCGCAAGCACGACACCATCCATGTGTTCGCCAACGGGCCGAAGTACGTGTTCAACCCGTCCACAGAAAAGAGCCGCCTTGCCCATCACTACGGATTTACCAACGTGCAGATCCGCGACGATGGCGACGGCCCGTACACCCTCAGCGGCCTGCGCGACGTATGGGAGATCGCGGCTTTGCGCGGCAACATGAAAGAGTGGGTGGGCTACCCGACACAAAAGCCGCTGGCGCTGATGTGCCGTCTCATCGAGTGCTTCACGAACCCGGGTGCCCTGGTGGCGGACCTGTGCTGCGGCAGCGGCAGTACGCTGGTGGCGGCCCGCGGTCTGGGCCGGCGCTGGCTTGGCGTGGACAGCAACGCCGACGCTGTGAAGCTGGCACTCAGCAGGCTATCGCATTGAAAGCGCGGAGTTATACTCTTGCGCTGGGTGAGTTGATGCTCATCCGGGGTTGCTTTGAAACTCGGGAATCAGCCTGTAAGTGCATACAAGCTCGCTCGTTAGGGCGCTGTTGACAGGCTGGCCTTTGGCCCACCTGGGGGCGAAACAACAAGATGCCAATCAATCTTCGATACGGTCAACAGGCGGTCGCGCGCGGGTTTCTTACGCCACAGCGGCTGCAGACGGTACTGGCGAAACAGCAACAGCTGGAAAGCCAGGGCAAAAAGGTCAGCGTGCGCATGATCCTGGAGAAGTCAAAACTTCTCAGCGACGATCAGCTTACGCAGATTGACCGTGACCTGAACATCAAGGTCGTCAAGAAACGCACCGGCAAGCTGGATCGCCCGGGTGTGGACGCCCGCCGCCAGCAGCGACCGGCGACCGGGCCCGTGGGCGCGCAGAACTTTGCCGGCGACGCCGTGCCGCAGTTCAGCGGCATGTCCGGCGGAGACCCTGACGCGACAGTGTTTTCGCCGCCTCCGCCCGAAATGCAGAGCAAGATTCGCAACGAGCGCGAACGCTCAAAGGCCGAGCAGAAACGCAAGCAGGACCAGGAAGCCGCCTCATTCTTCGGCGACGACAACGCCAGCCCCTTTGGCGGCGACCCGTTCGGCGGCGACGCCATGTCGCCCGAGCCGATGCCGATGCAGCCCATGGGCGGCTTCGGCGACGAGATGCAGCCCGAGCCATTCGGCAACGAGATGCAGCCTGAGCCGTTCGGCGGCGGTTTCAATGAAATGCAGCCTGAGCCCATGCACGGTGGGTTCGGCGGCGACGACCTGCAGCCGCAGGGCGATGGGTTCGGCGATGAGGCGCCGTTCAGCGCGGACCCATTCGGCGCTGAGCCGGAAGAACTGAGCCGCATGGACTCAAGCCCCAAGCTGTCCAGCCTGCCGGTTGAGTTTGACGGCTTCGGGTCGCCGGAAGATGAAGAGCTGCCGACGATTGGCGCCGGGTTTGACGAAGAACCGGCCCCGCCGCCTCGGCGCCAGCCCGCACCACAGGCCAAGCCTCAGCGGCCGCAGCAGCCGGCCTACGCGGCGCCGATGAATGACCTAAGCCCTGCGGGTGACGGGTTTGACGACTTCGGCAACGACATTCGCTCGCCGGAAGAACTTGACGCGGCGCCCAGTCCGGGCGCGCGCGGCGGTGGCAACATTGACGCCACGATGTTCAGCCCGCCGCCCCCGGGAATGGGTTCGCCGCGCCAGAAGACGGGCGCGATGGAAAAGACGATGTTCAGCCCGCCGCCGCCGGGTTTCCACCCGCGCGACCGGCAAGCGGCGCCCGAACCCGAACCCGAGCCCGAGCCGATGGGCGACGAATGGGGCGAGCCGGCCATGGACGAACCGGCAGGCTTCGAAGACGCGGTTGCAGGCGCGGACATGGACGCCACCGTGTTCAGCCCGCCGCCGCCCGAGTACGAAGAACGCCGCCGCGAAACCGAGCGCAAGCAGGTCAGCGCGCGCGGCCGCCAGGGTGCGGACGACTTTGGCGAGGTTGACATTCCGGTCGGCAAGCGCATGGACGATGTGCCGACATCACCGTCGCAGGGCGATGACGTGCACCCGTTGCGCCGCGGCGTGGGCACAAGCAGCAGCAGCGGCGTCAACCGCACCACCTCAAAGCGTCGGCCGGCGCAGCGCTCGCCCAGCAGCCAGGTGCCGGTTTCCGTGCCTGATGACATCGCCGACGAGTTGCCCAGCGACGACATTGGCGCCGACATTCCTGATGACGTTGCCGAGCCCGCGGGTGTGCCCGGCGGCAAGGGTGCGGGCAAGTTTCCGCCCAAGGCGCCGAAGGAAGACAAGAAGGAAAAGAAGCACACCGGCAAGCGCGATCTGCCCCGCGACAAAGTCACGGTACCCGACGCAGACGGAGAAGAGGGCGGCAAGAAAAAGAAAAGCAAGACCAGTTCGCGCGTCATCCTTCTGTTCCTGCTGTTGCTGGTGATTGTGCTCGGCTTGCTGATCACGCCGATTGCGTACCCGACCCACGGCATCGAGCAGCTCGACCAGTTGCGCAACCACCGCAGCGCGGCGCCGATTTACGACTATGTGCAGGACATTTACGACACCATCACCGGCCAGCCGCCGCGCCGCAAACCCGGCACCGTGCCGCAGGACCCGATTATCCTGCCCGGCAACGGGCCGGCCGACAATGCGCCGGCAGACAACTCGCCAGCCGAGAACAGCGGCGGGTAAGACGCATCCCTGGTCACCCGAACGGGCCGGCACGCCGGCCCGTTTCAGTAAGAGGCAGGCATGGCAGACCACGACCAACTTCGCGCCGACTTCGAAACCGCGGGGCAGGGCCACGTGTTTGCATGGTGGGACGAACTGGGCGAGCGGGCGCGGCGCCGCCTGGCGCGCCAGCTGGCTGCTGTTGACCTGTCAAGACTCCCTGAGCTGCGCGCCGCGGTCAAGGGGCTGACGGCGCCCCACGCCCGGTCGCTTGCGCCCGCCCCGGTGTTTGAACTTGCCGACCGCCAGTTTCCGTACGCGCTGGCCGACGCCGCGCGCGCCGTGGCACCCATCGGCGACAAGGCCCTGCGCGACGGCCACGTGGCGGCGCTGCTGGTGGCCGGCGGGCAGGGCACGCGACTGGGCTTTGACGGCCCCAAGGGCTGCCTGCCCGTGCTGCCGCTGACCGGCATGACGCTGTTCGAGGTGTTCGCCCGCAAACTGCGGCGCGTCGGCCTTGAGCACGGGGTGACCCCGCCGCTGTACGTGATGGTCGGCAGCCACAATGAAAGCGCGACCGTCAACTTCTGGCAGGACAACCGCTTCTTCGGCCTTGAGCCCGACAACGTGAAGTTCTTTGCCCAGGGCGAAATGCCCGCGCTGGACGCAGACGGCAAGCTGGTGATGGCGGCGCGCGACGCGCTGTTTACCGGCCCCGACGGCCACGGCGGCGTGCTGCAGGCTTTACACGTCAAGGGCATGCTGGCCGACATGCGCGCGCGCGGCGTGCGTTGCCTGAGCTATCTGCAGGTTGATAACGCCCAGACGCCGGTGGCGGACAGCGCGTTCCTGGGGTTGCATATCGCGCAGGGCGCAGAGGTCAGCCTGAAAGTCGTGCGCAAGGTCGACCCCGCCGAGAAGGTCGGCATTTACTGTCTGGATGACGGCGTGCCCGGCATTGTCGAGTACAGCGAATTCAGCCAGGCCCAAAGCAACGAGCGTGCCGGCAACGATCTCAAGTACTGGGCCGGCAGTATCGCTGTGCATGCCTTCAGCGTGGACTTTCTGGCCCGCCTTGCACAGAATGGCACTGACCTGCCGCTGCACGCCGCGCACAAGAAAGTCCCGCATGTAGACCGCGACGGCAACGCCATCGAGCCCGCACAGCCGAACGCCTACAAGTTTGAGCGCTTCATCTTCGACACGATTCCGCTGGCAGGCAACGTGATGTGCCTTGAGGTCCCGCGCGAAGAGCAGTTTCTGCCGGTCAAGAACGCCGACGGCCCCCACAGCCCCGAGGGCTTCAAGCAGGCGTACCAGAGCTATTTCAGCCGGGCAGTCGAAACCGCCACCGGCAAGCGCCCGCCGGCGATCGAGGTTGACCCCATGGCCGCCGAAAACGCCCGGGAAGTGATCGAGCTGGCTGCAAACGCAAAGTGGGACACCACCAAACCACTGCACATCCGTGCACAGGCCGGTTGAACGCCTTTACCTTACCTTGGGCTTCTTGCGTTTCTTCTTCTCGCCTTGCTGGCGCGCGGTCTTGGCGGGCTTCTGGCGAAACCCCGGGCGGCCCTGCACCTCGTTCACGTCCACAACCTTGCCGTCTTCAGTCATGGCCGGCTTGCCGCCGGCTTTGCGGATCACGTTGGCCTGCTGGTAGCGCATCATGATGTCCTGCATGCTCTGGCCCTGCTCGATCAGGTAATGCAGGTCGCGCAGGTGCGTGCGCAGGCCCAGCCAGAAGAACACCAGTACCACGCCGCACACGGCGATGCCCGCGCTGCGCACGGTCAGCGAGTGATACGTTTCGAAATCCTGCGGGCTGAAGGTTGTCGCGTAGGCCACGCTGAGCGCGAACACAATCGCCGCGCCGCTGATCAGGTTGGCCGCCATCCCGTCGCGCAGAAAGCCCATCCACGCGATTGCCAGCAGCGTCATCGGCAGCGTGATCAGCAGGCTCAGCCATGGGCCGATGTTGACGTACACGCCCGAGAGCTCCAGCACTGAGGGCAACGCGACCACCAGTATTACCAGCACGCTGAGAATGGCAGCCGCGCGCTTGGCCTTGAACGGGATCGGCCGGGGCACGCGCTTGCCCTGCGCGTCTTCGCGCTCATAGGTGGCAGAGGGCTTGGTCATTTGCCGCGCGAGCTTACGGGCGGCGCCAGAGTTCGGGTCCACGTTCACTTACTTTCGTTTTCAGGTCCTGGTGCTGCCCGGTGATCAGCTTCGCCAGCTTCGGCCAGTGAAGTTGCTCAAGCGTATAGTGGTCTGTCTCGACTAGCGCCATGCCCTTGTGCGCCGCTGCCAGCCCCAGGTGATGCTTGATCTCGGCGGTAAGGTACACGTCGGCGCCGGCGCTGATGGCGTTGGGCAGAAAGTCCGCGCCCGCGCCGCTGCACAGGGCGACCTTGCGGATCGGCTTGGCGTCATCGCCAAGTACGCGGGTCACCAGTATCCCCAGCGCCTGCACGCGCTTGACGAACTCGCTGAACGGTTCAGGTGTTTCAAGCCTGCCGATGCGCGCCAGGCCCGTGCCTTTTTCCTTGTTGTGCAGCGGGACCAGGTCGTAGGCGACTTCTTCATAGGGGTGCGCTTCGTGCAGCGCGCCGATCACGCGGCCCGCGATTTCGCGCCGCAGGATGACCTCGAGCCTGACTTCGCTGGCGTGCTCCAGCTTGCCGGGCGTGCCGCTGAACGGGTTGGTGCGCCCTTCCACCGGCAGGAACGTGCCCTGGCCGGGCGTGCTGAACGTGCATTGCTCGTAATTGCCGATCACGCCCGCGCCCTGCGCGCACAACGCGGCGCGGACTTTGTCGGCGTGGTCGGGCGGTACGAAGACCGCAAGCTTGAAAAAGCGCTCGTGGCCGCTGTCGACCAGCGGCTTCGTATCAACCAGTTCCAGCGACTCACACAGGGTGTCGTTGAGGCCACCTGCGGCCGAATCCAGGTTGGTGTGCAGCGACACCAGATGGATGCCGTGTTTCAGCGCCTTGGCAATCAAGCCGCCTTGAAGCTCGGCGGCGTTGATGCGCTTGACTGCCCGAAAGATCAGCGGGTGATGCGTGACCAGCACGTTGCACTGTTCGGCAATGGCTTCATCCAGCACATCGTGGGTCACATCCAGGCAGAACAGCACGCCTGAAACGTCGGCTTTGCTGTCGCCGACGATCAGCCCGACGTTGTCCCACTCTTCGGCCAACGCGAAGGGGTACAAGCGGTCAAAGAAGTCAACGAGGGTCGCAACCTTCATGGCGGAAGCATAGCAACGGGCGCCGCGCGGGGTACGGGCGGCGACCGGCATGCCTTGAGCGAAAACCTAGGCGGGGGACTCGGCCCGCAACTCCTGTCTGTCCCCTGGAACCACGCTATGCTTGCGCCCATGCGTACCCTGATCTGCCTGGCATTGTTGCTTGCCGCATGCGGCGGCGGGACCAACAGCCCCGGCGCGCAACGGGTGCTCCGCGTGGCTGCCGCGTCGGACCTGAAATTCGCACTCGATGCCGTCGTGGCCGAGTTCGAGGCCGCGCACCCGGACGTCGATGTGCGCGTCACCTACGGCTCGTCGGGAAATTTTCACGCGCAGCTCACGCAGAAGGCCCCGTTCGACCTGTATTTCTCGGCCGACATCGGCTATCCGCGAAAGCTGGTCGATGCCGGCGTGGCCGACAAAGACACGTTGTTCGAGTATGCCGTCGGGCGCATCGTGATCTGGGTGCCGAACAACAGCCCGATCGATGTCGAGAAGCTCAAGCATGAATCCCTGCTGCACGAATCTGCCCGCAAAGTCGCCATCGCCAACCCCGCCCACGCCCCCTATGGCCGCGCGGCTGAAGCCGCCATGCGCGATCTTGGCGTGTACGATGCAGTGAAAGACCGGCTGGTTCTGGGCGAGAACATCGCCCAGACGGCCCAGTTCATTGACTCCGGCGCCGCTGACATCGGGATCATCGCGCTGTCGCTGGCAATCGCGCCTGAAATGAAAGAAAGGGGCAGTTACTGGGAAGTCCCGCTCAAGCACTTCCCGCGCATGCTGCAGGGCGGGGTCATCCCGAGCCACGCCGAGTACCCCGCGGATGCAAAGTTGCTGCGAGACTTCGTGACTTCCGAAGCCGGCCGTGCGATTCTGCGCGAGTACGGTTTCTACATGCCGGAAGACTAATGGACTGGCAGGCGATCTGGCTTACCGCAAAGCTGGCGGGCATCACTACGTTGATCCTGGCCGCGACCGGCATTCCACTGGCGTGGTGGCTTGCCCGCGCTCGCAAGCGCTACACGTTTCTGGTGGACGCGCTGGTCGGCTTGCCGATGGTGCTGCCGCCGACGGTGCTTGGCTTCTACGTGCTGGTGGCACTGGGGCCGCACAGCCCGGTGGGCAGCCTGTACGAGAGCTTTGCCGGGCACATCCTGCCGTTTACGTTTGAAAGCCTGGTGATCGCCAGCGTGTTGTACAGCCTGCCATTTGCGGTGCGGCCGTTCACAGCGGCCTTTGCGGGAGTGGATGGGAGGCTGCTGGAAATTTCGCGCAGCCTGGGGCGCGGGCCGCTGTACACATTCGGCCGGGTGGCGATGCCGCTTTCGGCACCGGGGGTGATCAGCGGGCTGGTGCTGGCGTTTGTGCACACGGTCGGCGAGTTCGGCGTAGTGTTGATGGTCGGCGGCAACATCGCCGGCGAAACGCGCACCATCAGCATCAGCCTTTACGACGACGTGCAGTCGCTGGACTACGCGCGCGCGCATTACACAGCGGCGGTACTGCTTGCGTTTTCGTTTGTCGCGTTGTGCGTCACATATGCGCTGCAGCCGAAGGGACGGCAACTGTGATGCTGCAAGCGCGCATTGTGCACCGTCAGGGGCGCTTCACGCTGGACGTGAAGCTGGAAAGCAACGGGCCGGTGCTGGGCGTGTTCGGCGCCAGCGGTTGCGGAAAGACCACGTTGCTGCATTGCATTGCCGGCTTGGTCAAGCCGCGTGAAGCGCGCATCGAAGTGCGCACGCGCACGGTATGCAATCGCCCCGGCGGTATGTGGGTGCCGCCCGAGCGCCGCAATTGCGCGCTGGTGACGCAGGAGCCGCTGCTGTTTCCGCATATCAGCGTGCGCGGCAACCTGGCCTATGCGCGCGGCGCGATGGACGAACTTGAAAGCGATGGCGGCTGGAAGATCGTGGAAGTCCTGCGACTGAAGCCGCTGCTCGACCGCAAACCTGGCGGGCTCAGCGGCGGCGAAAAGCAGCGTGTGGCGTTGGGCCGTGCATTGCTCAGCAAGCCTGACCTGTTGCTGCTGGACGAGCCAACCAGCAGCCTGGATGCCGAGCTTGCGCGCGACGTGTTGTCGCTGCTGCTGCGCGTGAAGCACGACCTGAAAGTGCCGATGGTGTTCGTGACGCACAAAGCGCCGGAGTTGCTGGCGCTGGCCGACGACTGTGCGGTGCTTGAGCAGGGTAGCGTCGTCGCGCACGGCCCGCCGGCTGAAGTCCTGCGCAAGCCGCGTACGATCGGCGTGGCCAACCTGGTCGGTGTGGACAACCTGTTGCGCCTGCGCGTGTTGCGCCACGACGAGCCGGGCGGCGTGACGATTCTCGACATGGGCGGCGTCGAACTGGCAGCACCGTTGTGCGACATTGAGTCGGGAAGTCATGCCAGCATTGGTATCTATGCCGACGAGATCATGCTCTGCCTCGAAAAGCCGGCCGGCCTCAGCGCGCGCAATGCGCTGGCCTGCACCGTCACGCAAGTCGACGAAGTTGGGCGCGAAGTGCTGGTGCGCCTGCGTGCCGGCACGAACGATCTGCTTGCGCGCATCACGCCGGCTGCGGCGGCCGAGTTGAAGCTGGCAGGCGATTCGCGCGCCGTTGCGGTAGTCAAGACTGCGGCGTGCCACCTGCTGGGATAACCTCGAGCAGCAGCACGAGAGAGCCCGGCTTTCGCCGGGCTTGGGGTCACTCGCGGGCGATACTGCCATCGCGCCTAGTGATTCTCGGCGAACTCGACCAGCGCCCTGACCGGCGTACCGGTGGCGGACTTGCCGCTCCAGAGCCGCCAGCCCTCGGCGTCATTCATGGCCGGGCCGGCGATGTCGAGGTGCGCCCACTTCTGGCCCTTCTCGATGAAGCGCTGCAGGAACAGCGCCGCGGTCACAGTGCCCGGGTTGCCGCCGATGTTCTGCATGTCCGCAATCGTGGAGTCGAGCTGCTTGTCGTAGAAGTCCGGCAGCGGCAGACGCCACACTTCTTCGCCGACGTTGGCAAACGCCTTTTCGATGCCCTTGGCCAGCTTGTCGTCGTTGCACATCAGGCCGACTACCTTGTTTCCCAGTGCCACGACTTGAGCACCGGTCAGGGTCGCCATGTCGACAATCACGCGTGGCTTGAACTCGCGCTGCGTGTAAGTCAGCGCGTCACACAGGATCAGGCGGCCTTCGGCGTCGGTGTTGCCGATCTCGATGGTCTGGCCGCTCATGCTGGTCAGCACGCTGCCCGGGTGGTACGCGCGGCCGTTGATCAGGTTTTCCGTTGCTGGCACGACGCCGACGGCATTCACTTTCAGCTTCAGCTTGGCGATGGCGCCCAGGGCGCAGATGGTCGCGCCGCCGCCGCCCATGTCCATCTTCATGCCCAGCATGCCGGCGGCCGGCTTGATGTCGTAGCCGCCGCTGTCAAAGGTCAGGCCCTTGCCGACATAGGCGATCGGTTTGTCGCCCTTCTTGCCGCCATTCCATTCCAGCACAATCAGGTGCGCGGGGATGTCGCTGCCGGCGTTGACGCCAAGAAACGCGCCCATTTTCAGCTTCTCGATCTGGGCCTTGTGCAGGATCGTGCACTTGAGGCCCGGCACCTTGCGCGCCATTTCCTGCGCGAACTTGGCCAGTGTTGCCGGGTTAATCCGGTTGCTGGGTTCGTTCACCAGGTCACGCGCATGCGCGGTGTACTCTGCGGTAACTTCGCCGTAGGCCACGCCCTGCTTCAGCTTGGCGGCGTTGCCGCCGGCCAGCGTCAGCTTGGTGGCGTGGTGCTTCTTCTTGTCTTTCTTGCTGAACAGCACATCAAAGTGGTAGTCGCCCAGCAAGGCGCCCTCGGCGCACCAGCGGCCGTTGGCAACGGCGTCGCCCTTGGCGGCTTCCAGCGCGATCGCCACGTGCTTCAGCTTGCTGGTGTTCACCGCACCGCCGCGAAAGAAGGCAGCCACGGCTTCTCCAAGCTGCTGCGGCCCGGCTTTGTCTTTCTTGCCCAGGCCGACCAGGAACACCCGGTCCGCCTCGACGGCGTCGCTTTTGTGCAGCATCAACGAGGTGCCGGCTTTGCCTTCAAAGTCGGATTTGTTGAACAGCTTCGAAAGCTGCGCGCCGTACTTGTAGTCGCTGAGGCCTTTGCCTTCGAAAACCGGCACGAGAAGCGCGTCGGCTTTGACCGTTGCGCTGTTGTCTGCGTATGAGAACTGCATCGGCATCCTTGGTTGGGGAAACGAAGTTCGGCGCGAACTATCCAATCCGCACCCACGTTATGCAAGGCAGCGTCGCGCTGACAGCCATCTGCCAGCCGCGCGGTTGGGACTGTATCCTGCGGCCATGCGTGTTCGCCCTGACACGACCGGCATGAGCACTGCCCGCGCGATGTGGGAGTGGCGCACCGTGCCGCTGCTTGCGCCCATCTGGGTGTATAAACGCTACGTAAGCCCGGTGATGCCGCCCGCGTGCCGCCACATCCCCACATGCAGCGAATACTGCTTCCAGGCACTGCGCCAGCGCGGCATCGCCCAGGGCAGCCTGATGGGCCTGTGGCGTCTGCTGCGCTGCCAGCCGTTTGGCACAAGCGGCTTCGACCCTGTGGAAGCGTTCCGCTGGCCGTGGCAGAAACCGCTGGAAGATGCGCCCCCGAAAGAGTCCGCAGACGCCCCCGGCCCCTGAGCGCCAAGGCCCCCGCGATTCTTTGGATTTCTGAACCCATACTCGAATCCCGTGGCCTCTTAGGTTGATGATCATGGCAGCAGCCGAGCCAAAGTTGGACCTGGCTGCCCTGATGCGCGAGCATCAGGCGGGTGTGTGGCGCTATGTGCGCGCATTGGGCGCCGACGCCAGCCTGGCCGATGACCTTACGCAGGAGACCTTTCTGGCGGTTCACCAGAAACCGTTTGAACAGCGCACGCGGGGCGAGACAGCCTCATACCTGCGCACCGTGGCGCGAAACATCTTTCTGAAGTCGCGGCGCCACGCGGGCAAGGTGGTCAGCGCAGACGACCTGAACCAGGTCGAGGCACGCTGGGTCGAGTTGGTGCATGACGATGGCAGCGCGATGCAGGCGGCATTGAAAGAGTGCCTGCAACAGCTGGACGAAAAGCCAAGACAGGCGCTTCAGATGCAGTACGCGCAGGAAAAGCAGCGGGTGCAGATCGCCGATTCGCTGGGCATGACCGACGACGGCGTGAAGACCCTGCTGGCCAGAACGAAGGCACGCCTGAAGAAGTGTGTGGAGTTGAGACTCAAATGAATGACCACGACCCCATTCTTGAATCGGCGCTTGAAGAAGCGCTTGGCGGCAAGGCGCCCCCCGACCTGATCGCGGCGACACTTGCCAGGGCCGCTGCACTGCCCCCCGCGGCCCAAGCACCGCTGCCGGCCATGCCGCGCCCGCACTGGCGTGCCTGGGGTGCCGGCCTGGCCGCAGCGGCTGCGCTGGTCATCACGGCGGGTGTGGTGATGATCGCCCGTGCGCCAACGCTTGGTTCGCCGAGTGTGGACCAGGAGATGACCGCCCGCCAAAGCGATGTTGGGGCCGGAGAGGCAAGCCGCGGGGACACCGGCGGCCAGCCGTCGCCGCAGAGTGGCTGGGCATCCACCAAGGTGCCGAATTCGGATGCGACCAGCCCGCCCGTCCCGCCGTCTGAGGGCGAAGACATCGGCCCGACCCCCGGCAACCAGCACAAGGGCCACGGTTCCAACCCCTTTGTCGACACCGAAGACGACGCGCAATCCACCTTCGGGCTGGAGCACGACTCCGGCAGCTACACCATGACCCGCGCCTACCTGGGCCGCGGTACGCTGCCGCCCGACGAGGCGGTGCGCGTCGAAGAGTTCGTCAACTACTTTGACTATCGATATGTGCGGCCGCTGAACGCGCCGTTCGAGATCACCATGGATGGCGCGCCGTCGCGCTACGGCGCGGACATCAAGAACTGCTATCTGATGCGCGTCGGCGTGCAGGCCCGCCAGATCGACGCCAAGGATCGCAGGCCGGCGGTGTTGACGTTCGTGATCGACATCAGCGGCAGCATGGGCCAGGACAACCGCCTTGGCCTGGTGAAGCAGGCGCTGAAGCTGCTGGTCGAGCAGTTGCAGGAAGGTGACCGCGTCGGCATTGCGGTATATGGCTCGCGCGGCGCGGTGCACATGGAGCACGTGGACGCCTCGCGCCGCAGCGAGATCATTGACTCGATTGACAAGCTGAGCACCCAGGGCGCCACCAACGCGCAAGAGGGCCTTGAAATCGGTTACCAGATGGCGACGGCGGCATTTCGCTCCGGGCACACCAATCGCGTGATCCTGTGCAGCGACGGCGTGGCGAACGTCGGCGCGACGGGCCCCGACGCCATTCTCAAGTCCATCGTCGAGCACCGTCGCAAGGGCATCACGCTGTCCGCCATCGGCTTTGGCATGGGCAACTACAACGACCACCTGATGGAGCAGCTTGGTGACAAGGGCGACGGCCACTACGCCTACGTGGACACGATCGATGAAGCCAAACGCATCTTCGTGGACAATCTGACGGGCGCGCTTGAGGTCGTCGGTCGCGACGTGAAGATCCAGGTCGATTTCAACCCGGCCGTGGTCAAGAGCTATCGGCTGATCGGCTACGTCAACCGCGACATCCGCGACGAGGACTTCCGCAACGACGCCGTAGACGGCGGCGAGATCGGCGCGGGCCACGCCGCCACGGCGCTTTACGAAATCAAGCTGCACGACAACGCAGCCGGCCCCGTCGCCTACGCCAAGCTGCGCTACCGCACCGACGAGGAAGGCGAGTTTGCAGAAATCCAGCGCGAGATGTTCACGAGGGACCTGGCGCTGCAATGGGATCAAGCCGCCCTCGGCCTGCGCCTGGCGGGCAGCGTGGCCGAGTTTGCCGAGATTCTGGGCAAAGGCTTCTACGCCAAGGGCGCCGAGCTTGCGCCGGTGATTGAAGAACTGAACGCAATCACAGCCGAGTACCGCGACACCAAGGTCGAAGAACTGCTGGCGCTCGTCAAGAAAGCCGAAGAGCTGAAGAAGAAAGAATAGAGCCCGGCCCAATGTGCCGGGAAACCATACCGCTCATCCAGCAGGCGAACGGCCTGCGCTACTGGAAAGGAAGCCATGAAACGCCCCACAATCAGCAGCCTCACCGGATTCGCCCTCGTGTTGCTGGCCGGATGTTCGGCTTCGTACAGCGGCGGCGGCGCCGAGCGCGCCAGCCCCGGGTACGTGGCTGCGGACATGGAAAGGCACGACGGCGGCGATACCACCCGCTCGGATGACGACGCACCGCCGCCCGCCGACACGGGCGAGCCCTTCGACATGTTCTTCAAGCAGCACGGGACCAACCCCTTCGTTGACACCGAGGACATGAAGCACTCCACGTTTGCGGTCGACGTCGACACCGGCGCATACACCGTGTGCCGCGACTATCTCAACCGCGGCTACATGCCGCCGGACGAGGCGCCGCGCGTCGAAGAGTTCGTCAACTACTTCAAGTACAAGTACGAAGCGCCCCGCGACGGCGTCTTCGGCATCACTATGGACGTCGCCCCGTCACGCTACGGCGCGGACCTCAAGAACTGCCACCTGCTGCGCGTCGGCATGCAGGCCAAGACAGTTGACCCCGCCGAGCGCAAGCCGGCTGTGCTGACCTTCGTCATCGACATCAGCGGCAGCATGCAGATGGAAAACCGCATCGGACTGGTCAAGCAGGCCTTGCGCATGCTGGTCAAGCAGTTGCGCCGCGACGACCAGGTCGGCATCGCCGTCTACGGCAGCCGCGGATACAAGCTGTTGGGCCACACCAACGACCCTGAGCGCATCATCGAGAAGTTGGATGGCCTGCAAGCCGACGGCAGCACCTACGCCGAAGAGGGCATTCGCATCGGCTATGAAATGGCAGCCGAGGCCTTCCGCGAAAACGCCATCAACCGTGTGATCCTTTGCAGCGACGGCGTGGCCAACGTCGGCACCACGGGCCCCGAAGCGATTCTGAAGACTGTCGAGACGTACCGGCGCAAGGGCATCACGCTGTCGGCCATCGGTTTTGGCATGAGCAACTACAACGACACACTGATGGAGCAACTGGGCGACAAGGGTGACGGCCACTACGCCTATGTCGATACGCTGGACGAAGCCAGGAAGATCTTCGTCGACAACCTGACCGGCACGCTGCAGGTGGTCGCCCGCGACACCAAGGTGCAGCTTGAGTTCAACCCCGAGGTGGTGAAGTCGTGGCGGCTGCTCGGGTACGAAAACCGCTGGGTGAAGAATGAAGACTTCCGCAACGACACGGTGGATGGCGGCGAAGTCGGCGCCGGGCACAGCGTAACCGCGCTGTATGAGTTGAAACTGCATGAGGGTGTGCAGGGTGAAGTCGCCAAGGCCACCGTGCGCTACAAGCACGACGAACTGAAAGAGTTCCTCGAGGTCCAGAAGTCCACGGCCACCCGCGACATCAAGGCATGGGAGCAAGCGCCCGTCAGCCTGCGCCTGGCCGGCAACGCAGCCGAGTTCGCCGAATTGCTGCGCAAGAGTTACTGGGCCAAGGGCGGCAGCTACAGCGCGCTGCTGGAAGATGTAAAGAAGCTGATCGCCGAGACCGACGACAGCGAAGTGCTGGAACTGGCCAACCTGATCACCAAGGCCCGCAGCCTTGAGGAAGCCAAAGACACGGGCATCGCCGGCGGCAAGTAGTCTCTGGCACAACGCAAACGGGGCCGGCGCTTGCCGGCCCCGTCTGGATTTGCACGCGGACTAGAAGCCCTCTTCGTCTTCCTTGTCCGGGGTCTTCTCGGGGTCTTTCTTTTCTTCGGGCTGCTCGCCGACCCAGGTGATCTGCCACTGGCCGTCAGAATTCTTCTCAACGTAGAACGCCATCCGGCCGAACAACTTCTGGGCCTCGTCGGTGAAAACGACGGCGTCGTGGCCATCGACCTTGGTGACCTTGAAGTTCTCTTCGTGCTTCAGCAGCTCGAACACCGCGGCTTCGCGCTGCTTTTCTGCTTCCGACTTTTCTTCGCCGTCGGCGCCCTTCAGG
The DNA here is from genome assembly GCA_020849795.1 of Planctomycetota bacterium. Lineage (GTDB taxonomy): Bacteria > Planctomycetota > UBA8742 > UBA2392 > UBA2392 > JADJRK01. Next base: position 46,384 of record JADZFR010000006.1, read on the forward strand.
AATTCTGCGGGCATCTTCGGGCGGATCATTTCCTTGACTGCGGCCTTTTCGTCCGGGCCCAGGGCCTTAAGGCTTTCGTCGTTCTCGATCACGTAGTCAATGAAGCGGTCGATGTTCACGGCCTTCTTCACCAGGTCTTCGCTCTTGGACTGCACCGCCATGAAGAACAGCACCACCGAGTGGCACTCTTTGTCCTGCTTGTCCAGCGCCTCTTTCGAGATCGCGGTGCGCTTGGGGTCGGGCCCGCTGTCGAGGATGAAGCCCTCGGCCGATTCAATGCGCAGGGCGTTGGCGCCATTCAGCCACAGCGTTTCGGTGGTGGCGTCCTCGTTGACGACACCTTCGGCGTCCTTGCTGTAGTTGATGCCGTGCTCAAGCAGCTTCCATGCCTTCTTGCCGTAAAGTTCTTCTTCGGCCGCGACCTCGAACGTCATCGCAAAGGTCTTGTTGACGTCGCTGTCCCAGTCGAGGAACTCGAACTTCTTGCCGGCCTGCTTAGGCAGCATGATCTGCGCGATCATCTGCGACATGCCCACCAGCAGGCGCTTGTCGCCCTTGATCTCGAACTCGCGGTTCTTGTCTTCTTCTTTCTTGGCGTTCTTTTCGAACAGCTTGACTTGCAGGTTGCCATCAACGCTTTTGTAGACCTTGTGCTTGGTCAGTTCGTCGCCTTCGTGCTCTTTGCTTTCCTCGAACAGCAGCACCAGGTCGGCACCGACCATGGCTTTGCCCTGCATTTTCGTTGAAACTTCGCCCAGCTTGATCAGACCGTCCATCGTCACCACGTAGCACTTCTTGCCCTCGTGCTCGCCGTGGTCGACCTTGAACGTGAACTCGCCGACCGTGATGCCCAGCATGCGCAGTTTCAGCTTGGTTTCGCCCTTGGCGTTTTCGCTGAGTGCGGTCTGGCTTTCCACGAACTTGGTGGCTTCCTGGCGCTCGGCTTCGCCGGCGAACAGCGGCGCGCACGCAAGCAGCGCCAGCAGCGGAATCATGAGTCGCTTCATTTCTGTCTCCTTTTCGGTCCCGGCAGGATTGTAGGACCGCGCTACCCTGCCGATAGGCGCCGACAAGCCGCGAGCGCTTTGCGCGTCGCCGATGCAATCGCGGCATTTTCGGCGGCACGTTCCGTGAACCATCTGCCGCGCACACTGCCAACAACAACAGCCGCCTGCACTGCGAGCTGTACATCGAACTCCATGATGCTGTGGCGCACGGTCACGGGCTGGCCCACGGCTTCGATGCGGCCGCCCAGCGCGCTGACTGTCGGCGGCGGCTGATCGTCGGCCCAGGCGGCGTGCGGCAACTCCCACAACCCGGCGGGCAATACGCTGGTGTTGTCACCTTCGTTGCGCCGCCGCATCAGCACGCGTCCCGCGCCATCGCGCACCGCCAGCACAAGGTAGCGCAGGCGCTGCTTCTTTTTGCGCCGTGCCGGAGCGGGATAGTGGCTGACGCTGCCCGCTTTGAACGCGGCGCAGCTCGCGGCGCAGGGGCAATCGCCGCAGCGCGGATTGCGCGGCGTGCACACAGTCGCACCAAGCTCCATCAGTGACTGGTTAAGGTCGGCTGGCGCCAAGCCCTGCTGTCCGCCGTCGCGCACCCATTGTTCTGCGAGCGTCCAGACCTTCGTGCCCCGCTTCGGAACCGCAATGCGGTGCATGCGCGCGAACACGCGCTCAATGTTGCCGTCTACAATCGGCTCCATCTGGTTGAACGCGATGCTCAAGACCGCGCCGGCGGTGTAGCGTCCGATGCCGGGCAGCGCCAGCAGGGCCGCGCGGTCCCGCGGCACTCGTCCACTGTGGCGCGCGACGACCTGCCGGCTTGCCGTGTGCAGCATGCGCGCGCGACGGTAATAGCCAAGGCCGGACCATGCCTGCAGCACCTGCTCGATGGGGGCTTCTGCCAGCGCCCGCGCCGTCGGAAAACGCCTGAGAAAGGCAACGAACTTGTCGCGCACCGCTTCCACGCGCGTCTGCTGCAGCATGATCTCGCTGACCCACACGCGATACGGCGTGGGCCGGCGGCGCCACGGCAGGTCGCGCGCATTGCGCTCAAACCAGTGGCACAGCGCCTGTTGCGGGGTTTGCTTCATGGATGCCGACCGCGGCGGATCACTTCAGGGGCGTAATCTCGACGCCGTCTTTCACGTTGTCGCCGGGGTGGATGATCACCTCATCGCCCTCGTTCAAGCCGCTCAGTACTTCGGCTTCGAGCCCGTTGCGCACGCCGACCTTCACTTTCAGCTCGTGCGCCACGCCGTCACGCACCTGGAACAGTGCAGGGCCGTCCTCGGTGTTGAAAAGCGCTCCGGCCGGCACCTTGAGCGTCTGGAGGCGTTCTACCAATATCACGCGCGCCTCGACGCGATAGCTGTCGCCCAGCGCCGCCCATTTCTGCGGCGGCTCATCAAAGTCAATCACGACGTTCACGCGCTGTTCTTCGACGCCAAGTGCCGAAAGCTTGGTGAAGCCCGACGGTTCAATCACCCGCACACGGCCTTTCAACGAGCCTTCGCCGCCCCAGCGCTCCATGCGCACGCGCATGCCCGGCTTGATGCGCACGGCGTCACGCGAAAGTACGTCGGCAACAACTTCAAGGCTCGCGGGATTTCCGATCTCGATCAACATCTCGCCCGGCATCACAGCGCCCGCACTCTCGCGATACACGCGCAACACCCTGCCCGCCACGGGCGACACCAGCGGCAGCGCCGCCAAGTCGGCGCCGTCGTTGCTGAACACCAGCGCCGCCCGTGCCATCTCAAGGTCATGGCCCGCGGCGGCTTTGCTGAACTGGGCGGATTGCAGGCTTGCTTCGGCGGCGGCGCGCCGTGTGTCGGCTGCCTGCACAACCTCTTCGCTCACGAGCTGCTTCTTGCCCAGGCCCTCCAGTCGCTCGTGCTCTTTGATCGCGAATTTGCGCTCGGCCGTGGCGGCGGTGACGGCTGCCTCGGCGGCCAGCGCGCGCTGCTCAGCGGCCAGGATGCGGGCCTTGGCCTCGGCTTGCGCGCGGGCATCCAGTGGTTGTGGCGGCAAGGGCATGAGAGAGCAGAGCTGCTGGCCGGCGGCGACGGTGTCACCGGGCTTGAGGCTGGTGCGGCTCATGTTTGCGGCGATGGGCGCCACGATCGTGTAGCGGTCGCGCACGCGCGTGCGGGACTCGTTGTCGATCGTGACCAGCAATTCGCCGCGCGTGACCTTGGCGGTCTCCACGTCCACGGGCTTGGGCATGAAGCCATAGGCGACCAATGCCAGGATGCCCAGGGCAACGACGATGAACGCTGCGCGCTTAACCCACTTCATCCGGCTGTCCTCATGGCGCAGTTACTCGCGCGATTTCAGTACTTCGACCAGGTCAAGCGTGTCCAGCCGCCTGCGCACCAGCAGCCCGGAGATGGTCGCCGAGACGATAACGGCGCTGGCTGCCAGTGCATAGGTCGTGTCGCTGATCACCTTGGGAAAGCGCATGACTTCAGAGTTCAGTGTGGTCAGCATGACGCCCACCACGATGTCTCCCAGCAGAAAGCCCAGCGGTACCGCCGCAATCGTCAGGATTGCCAGTTCGCCCAGCAGGATGTAGCTGATTTCGCCGCGCGTCAGGCCCAACACCCGCAGGCTGGCCAGTTCACGGGCGCGCTCACTCAGGCTCACGCGCGCCGCGTTGTAAATCACGCCGAACGCGATGATCACAGCAAACCCGATATTGAAAGAAAGCGAGACCATCAGGTTTTCCTCTATGACTTTCCTGAGGTTACCGATGATGGCGGCTTTGCTTGCGACGGCTCCGACCATGGGGCGCTTGCGCAGTTCGTCATTGATTGCGCGTTCGTCTTTGCCGTCGGTCAGCAGGTTGGCGCCGCTGATCACGTCACCCTCCTGCATCAGTTGATTCAGCGCCGTGAGGTCCATGTAGGCCGTTACGCCCATGAAGTCATCGACCAGGGCCACGACGCCGATCTGGCGGACAGGCCGCGCGCCCTCAAGCACCTCCACGGTCAGTTCGTCGCCGGCCCGGATCTCCAGCGCGTCGCCCAGCACGCGCGACAGCAGAATTCCTTGCGGCGGCATCGGGATCGGCTCAAGCTCGGTGTTCAGCACCCGCGAAAGCCGCGCATCGGCGGGTATGCCCTGGATGGCGACGCGCCGGTGGCGGTGCCGAAAGCGCAGCGTCGCGGGCACAGCGCGTGTCGGCTCGGCGTACACAACGCCGGGGATCGACTCGAGTTCGTGCAGTGCTGCGCGCGAGCGCGGGTACGACAGCGTGACCGTCAGGTGCTCGCGATGCATCACGTTGCTCTGCACATCAATCACGTGCAGAAAAACATCCATGAACGCCGTGCCCATCACCAGGATGCTGACGGCCAGGGCAAGGCCGACGACGGTCAGCGCCGACTTGAACGGCTTGCGCTCAAGGTTGCGCAGGATCATGCGTGTCGGCTGTGCCAGCCAGCGCTGCAACCCGATGCGTTCGACAATCGTCGCCCGGTACGTCGGCGGTGCCTCGGGCCGCATGGCCTCCGCCGGCGGCAACGCAGCCGCGCGCCGCACCGCACCGAACGTGCCGGCATACCCGGCGATTGCGGTAATTGCCACGGCGGACACGGGAACCCAGGGCGGCATGCGGAAGACCAGCGTGGGAAAGTGGTAGTAGTCGCCGTAGATGCCGACCAGCAGCCCGCCCAGCCACCAGCCCAGCAGCGTGCCGACGATGCCGCCCAGCAGGATGATCACGCCGACAAGCTGGGCAAAGTGCAGGCCCACCTGCAGGTTGGAATAACCAAACGCCTTGAGCGCCGCCACCTGGTCGCGCTGTGTGGCAATCACGCGGGACAGCACCACGTGCAGCAGAAAGGCGGCAACACCGATAAAGATCAGCGGGATGAACACGCCGAAGGTCTCCAGCTGCGCGAACTCGTTGTTCAAGAACCAGTCCGACACCTGGTCTTTGCGCGCATAGGCGCCTAACCCGCCATAGGGCCGCAGAATGTCGTCCAGCCGCGCGATTACCTCGCGTTCGCTTGCGCCGGGCAGCAGTGTCAGCGTTACGTCGTTGTACGCGCCCACCATGTCGTATGCGGCTGCGAGCTCGGTCTGGTTCATCCACATCACGGCGTAGCGGCGGTCATCGGGCATCAACTCGCCCGCCGGGATCGAGTACACAAACTCGGGCGACAGCGCAAAGCCGACCATGCGCAATGACTTGCGGCGGCCGTTGATCACGGCGTCGACGGTATCGCCAAGCTGATAGCCGTTGGCCTTGGCGAACATTTCGATGACGACGACTTCGCCGCTTGCGCCGGGTTCGGGCAGGCGGCCTTTGCGCAAGTCCAGGTCGTTCAGCGCGGGGCGCTGCCCGTCGGGGATTGAGACCAGGCGCCCCGTCGCGGGCTCGCGCAGTTGGGGCATGTCCAGCATGACCTCAAGGGTTACGCGCGCTTCAACGACATCGACGCCCGGGATACTGCGAATGTCCTGCACCGTGTGCGCGGGCGCCCGCACGCAGTTGGCAAAGACCTGCGCGAAGCGCTGCCCGGTGTAAAAGCTCGCGCGAGCGTGGCGCAGCGTCTCAAGCGCGGCGAGTTGCGTCACGCACAATGCCACGCCGCTGGCGATGATCATGACGATCGCCAGCGCCTGGCCCTTCGTGTGCCAGAGATCGCGCAGCAGCTTGAGGTTGATTGCGCGCATCACCACTCCAGTTCGCCGGGCTGCTTGCGGTCGGCGTTGGTGTCAATGCGCGCGATGCGGCCGTCGGCGATGTGGATGACCCGGTTTGCCATGGCAGCAATGGCGGCATTGTGCGTGATCACGGCCGTGGTGGTGCCAAGCTCACGGTTCACACGCTCCAGTGCTTCCAGCACCTTGATGCCGGTGGTGATATCGAGCGCGCCCGTGGGCTCGTCGCACAGCAACACCTCGGGGCGCTTGGCAACGGCGCGCGCCACGGCAACGCGCTGCTGCTGGCCGCCCGAAAGCTGGCTGGGAAAGTGGTCCATGCGGTCGGCCAGGTCCACCATCGCCAGCGCGTCTTCGGGTGTCATCGGGTCCTGGGAAATCTCGGTCACCAGCGCCACGTTCTCGCGCGCCGTGAGGCTGGGGATCAGGTTGTAAAACTGAAAGATAAAGCCGACGTGGTGGCGCCGGTACTCGGTTAACTCGCGCTCGCTGGCTGCGCTGAGGTCGTGGTCGCGGTAGTGCACTTCGCCGCTGCTGGGCGTGTCGAGGCCGCCCAGGATGTTGAGCAGCGTGGACTTGCCGCTGCCCGACGGGCCAAGCAGCACAACGAATTCGCCCTGGTACAACTGCAGGTCCACGCCGCGCAGGGCGTGCACGTCCACTTCGCCCATGTGGTAGACCTTGGTGACACCGCGCGTTTCAAACACCACGGCGCGCGTGTCGTCGGCCAGCACATAGATCTGTTCTTCTTCCATTGGGCTGGTTTTAGCCGCAGATGAACACAGATAAACACAGATTCCGGGACCAGCGATGCCGAGTCGTGTGCCTGCTGCTTGCGCCGGTTGGTTGTTTCAATCTGCAAGCGCGCTAGGTGCCTTTGACGCGGCGGCGGATGGCCTCTTCGTCGATGTCTTGCTCGCCCCACAGTGTGCGGCCGTCCATGCCGCCCGCCACTGTCATGACCTCGCCGCTCGTGTGGCGCGAGATTGCGGGGCTGCTGAGCACCAGCACCGTGCGGGCAATGTCGTCTGCGCGGGCAAGCTGTCGCATCGGCATCGTGCGCACGATGCGCTGGATCACGCCCTCCTGCTCCAGCGCCGGTCGCGCCATTTCCGTGACCGTCCAGCCGGGCTCGACCATGTTTACGCGGCCGAACGGGTCAATGCGAGCAATGTCAGTTTTGAGTGTGCGCACCAGCCCGTACAAACCGGCCTTGGAGGTTGCGTAGTCGGCGTGGCCGGGCTCGCCGAATTTGCCGGCTGTGCTGCCGATGAAGGTCAGCGCGGCACCGTGGCCGTCTGCGCGCGGGCCCGTCGCCGCGAGCGCTTCCATGAAGGCTTTGGCAGTCCAGACGCTGCCGAGCAGGTTGACGCGCAGCGTGTCTTCGAAACGCTGGGGTGGCATCTCGTCGAGGCGCTCATTGGGTGGCGGCCATTTGCCCGCGTTAGCGACGCAGATGTCCACGCGCCCGAAGCGTTGCCGACCGGCATTCACGGCTGCGCGCACCTGCGCCAGGTCGGTGATGTCGGCCGAGCATGCGAGGGCGCGGTCGGCGAATGCCTGCTCTCTTACCCAAGCCTGCAAGCTGCCGAACTGGCTGTGGCCGGTGAGCACAAGGTTGCAGCCCTCAGCGCCGAAAGCGCGGGCCAGCGCGCGGCCGATACCGCCGGATGCGCCGGTGATGAGCACAGTTTTGTCGGTCAGCAGCAGGTCCATCAATCGGCCTTTGGTTCTACCCGGTAAATGTAGCCGCCGCGGTGGTCGCACACGTACATTTCGCCGTCGGCGTCCAGGCCAAAACTCGATGGTGTGAACCCGACCTTGTGGTACAGCAGCTGGTTGCTCAGCAGCTTCTTTTCCGCGGCGTCGTAGCGCAGGCCCCAAACGCGCCCGCTGCCGTAATCGGCGTAGACGTACACGCCCTGCAGGCTCTTGTGTGTTTTGCCGCGGTAGACAAAGCCGCCGGTAACGCTGATGCCGAGTTTGCGTTCGTAGTCGATGACCGGGTCGATCATGGTGTCCGTTTTGTCGCCGCGAAATTTGTGAAAGCCCTCGCGCACGTTCCAGCCGTAGTTGCCGCCTTTGACGATGATGTCAATTTCTTCATAGCTGACCTGGCCGACGTCGCCGCCCCACAGCAGGCCGGTTTCAGGGTCAAAGCTCATGCGCCACACGTTGCGCAGGCCATAGGCCCAGATTTCAGGCAGCGCGTCGTCACGGCCCACGAAGGGGTTGTCTTTGGGTATGCCGTACTGCTTGCCTTCGTCGGGTTTGTCCACGTCGATGCGCAGTACGGTGCCCAGCCAGGTTTTCAGGTTCTGGCCGTGGCCGTGGGGGTCGTTGGCGCTGCCGCCATCGCCGTAGCTGGCATACAGAAAGCCGTCGGCTCCAAAGACCAGCTCGCAGCCGTTGTGGTTGCCGTAGGGCTGCTCGATTTCAAACAGGATCGTTTCACTTGACACGTCAATATTGCGCGTCTTTGCATCCACCTTGAAGCGTGAAGTCACGCCGCGCCGCGGCTTGTCGCCGGCCTGGTGCTGGGAGTAGTGGATGTAGACGAAGTTGTTTTCCTTGAACTTGGGGTGAAAGGCCATCGCGAGCAGGCCTTCTTCGTTGTTGCGGCGGCGCGGGATGCGGGATGCGATATCCAGGAATGTCTCGCGTTCCTTGACAGCCGGGTCGTTCTTGAACCGAAAGATGCGGCCGTTCTGCTCGATCACGTAGATCTCGCCGGTGCCGTCGGGCGCCACTCCAAACCACAGCGGCATTTCGAACTTGAGGTTGGGAAATGCGCTGACAAGCTCAAGCGCAGGCGCGGGGCCGGGCTCGGCACTGTCGGCGCCGGTGACCCAGTCACGCCACGCGCCGTAGTTGCGATCATAAAGCCACGCGCCGCCGGCGGCCAGGATTGCCACGACCAGCACGAACGGAAGGATCACTCGCATGCGCAACTTTCCCTTGCCAGGCATTCGCGCAGCATAGCAGGCACTGGCGCGGAATCACGCGGGGTCGGCATTCAGCCATCGCATCGTGGTGGGGTATGGCTGTGCGTTCGGGACTTCCACCAGACGCACAGCCTAAACGATGAGGTTGGGGGGTCAACAAATTGCGCAGGTCGTTATACTCGCGCGCCATGCACGACCGGCAAATGCTATTGCGGTCATTCGCGACCGCGCGCAGCACCAGCGAGCGGCTGTGCAAGCCGCTGTGCACAGAGGACTATGTGCCGCAGCCGCACACCGACGTCAGCCCGCCCCGCTGGCACCTGGCGCACACCACGTGGTTTTTTGAGGAGTTTGTGCTGAAGGCATTTGCTCCCGGCTATCAGCCGTTTCACCCGCAATACGCCTTTCTCTTTAACAGCTACTACAACCTTGTCGGCGAGCGCACACTGCGTCACGAGCGCGGAGGCATGACGCGGCCGACCGTCGCGCAGGTTTACGAATACCGGCACTCGATCGATGCGCGCGTAACGGCGTTGCTTGAATCGTGCAGCGACGCGACCCAGCACGAACTGGCGCCGATTCTTGAAGTCGGCTTGAACCACGAGCAGCAGCACCAGGAGCTGTTACTGGCCGACATCAAGTCAATCCTGCACCAGGCGCCGCTGTTTCCGGCGTATGCAGAGGGCGAAGCACCGGCGGCCGACGCGCCGCCCGATACATGGGCGAAGTTCGGCGGCGGTGTCACACGCATCGGGCATGAGCAGGGCGGCTTTGCCTTCGACAACGAGTCACCGGCCCATGACGTTCTGTTGCAGCCGTTCAAGCTGGCGCACGGGCTGGTCAGTAACGCGCAATACCTTGAGTTCATGCTGCAAGGCGGCTATCGCCGGCCGGAGTTGTGGCTGTCCGACGGCTGGGACGTGGCGCAGGCGCAACGCTGGGATTCGCCGCTGTACTGGCACATGCAGAACGGGCAACGCACGCAGTTCACGCTGTATGGGCTGCGCGCGATGGATCCCCACGCGCCAGTCACCCATGTCAGCTACTATGAAGCCGACGCGTATGCGCGCTGGGCAGGCAAGCGGCTGCCAACCGAGTTTGAGTGGGAGCACGCGGCGCGGCAGCAGGGCGGCGATGCGGCAGGGTTGCCGGCATTGCACCCGCACGCGCACGGCATGCACGGCAGCGTGTGGCAATGGACCTCAAGCAGCTATGCGCCCTATCCCGGGTTTCGGGTGTGCCAGGGCCCGCTTGGCGAATACAACGGCAAGTTCATGGTCAACCAGCAGGTGCTGCGCGGCGGCAGTGTTGCCAGCGCGCCAGACCACCTGCGCGTGACATACCGGAACTTCTGGCACGCGGACAAGCGCTGGCAGTTCTCGGGCATTCGTCTGGCGGAGGACGCGTGAACGACCCCGGCTATCGCGTGCTTGAGCCGGCCGAACTCGCGGCGGCGGGCGCGTTGCGCCAGTTTTCGCTGGATGTGCTGCACGGCTTGTCTGAAAAACCCAAGCGCCTGCCGTCGCGCTGGATTTATGACGGCGTGGGCAGTGATCTGTTCAGCGCGATCTGCGAGCTAGACGAGTATTACCCCACGCGCTGCGAAGCCGAGATACTGGCCCGCCACGCGCCCGAGATCCTGGCGCACACCGGCGCCGGCCCGATCGACATCGTGGACCTGGGTGCCGGCGACGGCCGCAAGAGCAGCATCGTGCTGTCGGCAACGCTGGACCAGAAGCGCGACGTGCGCTATGTGCCGATCGATATCAGCGAGGCCGCGATGCAGGGGCTGGTGAACGACATGCGCGCGCGCCACGCCGGTCTGGCAGTCGGCGGAATTGTCGGCGAGTACTTCGACGCGCTTACGTGGCTGAGCAAAGACAACACGCGCCGCAACCTGGTGATGTTCCTGGGCAGCAACATCGGCAACTTCAGCAAGGTGCAGACGCGCGTGTTCCTGCGCCAACTGTGGGAAGCGCTGAATCCAGGCGACCTGGTGCTGATCGGCTGGGACCTGAAGAAAGACATCGACCTGTTGCTGGATGCCTACAACGACGCCAAGGGCGTCACGGCGCAGTTCAACCTGAACCTGCTGGCGCGGATCAACCGTGACCTCGGCGGCGAGTTTGACCTCAAGAACTTCCGGCACTACGCGACCTACGACGTCTACTCAGGCGCCGTGGAAAGCTACATCGTCAGCATGGTTCGCCAAAGCGTGGCGGTGCGCGGCCTGCGCATCAGCTTTGACTTCGATGAGTGGGAACCGATCCACACCGAGTACTCGTACAAGTACCTGCAAAGCGACATCCGTACGATGGCCGCCGACACAGGCTTTGAGATCGTCAGCGGGTACGAGGACAGCCGGCACTGGTTCACCGACACGTTGTGGCGCGTGGCCAAAGAACAGCCCCGCGCCTGAACGCGGGGCCCGAAACATGGTGCTGGGGGGGGGACTTGAACCCCCACGCCCTTGCGGGCACCGGCACCTGAAGCCGGCGCGTCTGCCAATTCCGCCACCCCAGCGACGCTATCAAACGCACGCCCGTTTCAGGGCGGGCGGGGAAGTTACACCAAGCAACAACCAAATCAACAGGGTGAAAACAGATGCGGCCAGGTCGTATCCGCCCGAGGACGAGAGATCAGCTGGACACCTTCTCCGCTTCCTCAGACTTCTCAACCTTGACTTCGCGGGACCGGTCTTCGAGCTTGCGGGGCTCTTCGGTGGGGTCCAGGTCAGATTTCACGTCCTTGACGCCCTTCTTGAACTCAATCACGCTCTTGCCCAGACTGCGGGCGATTGAGGGAAGGCGGCTGCCGAACAACAGCAGACCCACGGCAACGATGCCGACAATCTCCCACGTTCCCAGGTTGAACATTCCTATTGTCATAGACATGCTCCGGCTGCGTAACATTCAACGCTCCGGAGAGCAAAAGGTTACGCAAGAACTGAACTTCAGACTACAATAGGTCGTTCTCTTGACAAGCAACCGAGCCCGGAAACGCCCAGATGCAGCCAGCCCAAGCCCAATACACGTGTCAGGCCTGCGGACATGTATTTGCCGGTTCGCCTGAGATTGTTTCAAAACAGCCCACATGCCCCAAGTGCCGCACCTTCGGCAAGCTTGCCGGACCCGGCATCGGGGCCCGCAAGCAGGTCGTGAAAGTTACGCATCCGGGCGCCTCGGGCGGCACACCATACCGCGCCGCGGGCGGGCCGGTCGCCCCCAACTATGGCGCCCAGGACGACGGGCCTGTTGAGGTCAGCGCCGACGTGGCCTACGGCAAGCGCAGCAACCCCAAGGCCGTGATGAACACGGTGCTGCTGGTCGTGATCGGCATCGGGATTGTGATCACGCTGTATTTCATTGTGACCACGCTCAAAGAAGACCGCTCCGCCATCAAGAAGCAGGAAATCGAAGAAGTCCTCGACAAGAAAGACTTTGAACGCGCCGTAGACGAAGCCGTCAAGAAATCGCGAGAAGCCCTGACCCGCGTCGAAGGCGCCGAAGTCAAGGAAACCACGAACTTTGACCAGGCCATGATCGCCATCGCACAGGCCGGCGGCGATACCCCGCAATGGAAATCGGGTCTGCAGCCGGGTTCGCCGTTCAAGGCCCACGGCTTCATCATCACGGCCAAGGACAAGAAGACCGGCAAGATGGTGACCGGCTTCGTGATGCTGCTGTATTACCTCAAGGGTGAAGACGCCAAGGCCGCGCACACCGAGCTGGGCCGCCATCTGGACGGTTTAAAGCGCAACTTCAGCCTGAAGCTGAATTCAGACCTGTGGTTCGTGACTTACTCGGGGGCGAGCCACGGCGGCGAGGTATACGACGCAGTGATCACGGCCATGAACATCGGCCACCCGGCAACGTTCAAGCAGTTCACCCGGCGCACAGGATCAACTGCTTACGGCGACTAGCCCCGTTGTGGCCGGATGCCCTGTTTCTACGCTGGTAGCCCCCCGTTTACCCGTATCAGTCTGCGGGCCCAGGAGTTGCACTTGGTTTCTCGCCTGATTGCCTTTTCGTTGCTTGCGATCGTTGCCGCATTGGTCCAGGCGCCGCCGCAGGCCGTGGCCCAGGGCGTTCCGGCTGCGCTTTCGGCGCAGGAGTATGCTGACCGCGCCCGGCGGCTTCGCGAGTTCGGCTACCCTGAACTTGCTCGCACGCAGCTTGAGGCAGGCGCCCGCAGCTTTCCCACGGAAAAACCAATCGTGCTTGAGCAACTGGTGCTGCTGACGCACACCCGCGCCGGCGCCGATGAAATCGGCCCGTGGATTCGCGTGTTTCACCAGTTGTACGCCAACGATTACGATTGCGCGCTGGCCGTTGCCAACTGGCTGGAGATGAACGAGCAGTTGCCGGTGCCGCCGGACTTTGAAGACCCGAAGCAACTCAAGACCGCGCTGGACCGGTTGGTCGTAGAAATGACAGTTTTCCGCGAGCTTGCCCGGTCCATCACCGAGCCCACGGACAAGCTGCCCGAGTCCGCCAAGGGCAGGCCCGACATGCCGCTGGCCTATCTCGCACGCTGCGCGTTGGCCAAGCCGCGGCAGTTGCAGGTTGACCACTTCGCAGCCAGCTATCTCGACAAGCTGGCGTGCAGTTTCCAGGGCTGGTCGCTGATCGACCGCAGCCTGATGCCGTTCCAGGTTGCGGCGCTGGAGTTGTTCGAGCTTTGCATCCCGCTGTACAAGCGTATTGAACCCGACAAGGACAGCACCGCCTACGCGCGGCAGCGCCTGACCGAGATTTACTTTCGCATCGGCAAGTACGCCGAGGCAAAGCAGCAGGCGCTGGCCCTGGACTTTGTCGCGCCCAACAGCGGCACCGCCGCCCGCGTGCTGCAGCACATTGCCCAGCGTACCGACGACTTCGACCTGCTGGTGGACGCCATGGACCGCCAGGCTCGCGTCTGGCGCGACCCGCAGTGGCAGCTTCATCTGCTGGCTGCCAAGCGCGTGCGCGAGAAGAAATGGCTGATGGCCACCTGGATGGCCTGGCTTGCGGCGCAGGACCGCTTTCTGCAAGACCACGAACGCGCCGCCGCGCTGCAAGAGTTGATCGTGGCGCAGCCGGAGTTCCTTGAAGCATACTTCGCCGATGCCTCGCAGCGCGTGGAAGTTGCAATGCAGGCGCCGCCCCAAGATGCGCAGCGCATTCTTGAAAGCTCGCTTGCTGTGCTGGAGAAGTGCAAGGCGCTGGGCGAGGTGTTCATTGAATGGCACGCACTGCGCGCCAACGTGCTGTGGCAGCTCGGCCGCTACAAAGAGGCCGCGCTTGAGTACAAGCTGGTGGCCGAGAAGGACGCGAGCGACGCCAACGCACCGCGCTATGCGGTCGCTGCCGAAGAGATTGCCGCGGGCCTTTACAACGGCAGCGATTTTCTCGATTACCGGGCGGTCCTTGAAGAGACCGGTGACTTTCGCGTCAAGCTGGCCAGGTTGAAAGACATCTGTGCGCGCTCGCCCAAGTTCAAGCTCGCGCAGGCGCTGCTGGCCAAAGTCGCGCTGCTGCTGAAAGAGTTTCAGTCCGCGGCGACGGCCGCTGCCGCTGCCATTGAACTCGGCGCTGAGGGCATGGATGTGCGCGACAACAGCGCATGGGCACAGATGCGGCTTGGCAACTACGCCAAGGCAGCCGAGCAGTTCAAGCAGATTGACGAGGCGCGGCCCGGTTACAACGATGCCGGTCGCTGGCACAGCCTGTGCCAGTGGGCCGCCAACGGCAGCCAGGACGAACAACGCGCTTTCGCAAAGTGGCTGAGCTCGCAAGACAAAGACCAGCAGCCGACCATGCGCCGCAAGCTGATGGAAGAGGCCGTGCAGCTTGCGCCGCGCTTTCCGGAGGCGCTGCTTGAGCTTGCGCTGCTTGAAGTGCAACTGAGCAACTTCCAGGCGGCGGAGGGCTTGCTGGACCGCGCCCTTGAAAACGCGCGCGACAAGTGGGGGCGCGCAGCGATTCACATGGCGCGTGGGCGTCTGTTCATTGCCGGCAAGCGAGTTGAGCGTGCCGTGGCCGAGTTTGAAGCAAGCTACGCAGCCGACAAGAGCGACGGCGGCGCGTTGCTGCTGGCGGCGATTGCGCTGCACAGCGGCAACGAGAATGCCACGGCAAGCGCCGCCATGCGCAAGCTGTTTACCGAGGTGCCGAACACGCCGCTGCTGCGCCCGACGCCCGAAGAAGTGAACCTGCTGGATGTGCTGCCCGTGAAGTCTGAGGGGGCGCGCGCGCTGGCGCCGGCCTATGCCGCAGGGGACAAAGCCGAGTTCCGCGTGGTGATCGCGGTAACCGGCGAAGGCAAAGGGCAGAGCGGGCAGGAGTTGAAGATCGAGTTCAGCATGGCAATGGAAGTGCTCGAGGTGCCCGACCACGGCGGCGTCTGGAAGATCAAGGCAACCTTCAGCGACCCGCCGTCAGAAGAGTGGCAGGCGCTGGATGGCCAGCAGACGGTGCTGACAATCAGCCCCTGGTTCGGCTTGTGTGAAGAGCCGCAGGTGACGGTGTTCCAGAACGTGGTGAACCCGGCAATCCAGGCGCTGACAGAAGGCTTCACCGTGGGGCTCGGCGACGCGCCGGTTGCGCCGCCCTACGTGTGGAAAAACACGCTGAGCAAGGGCCCGCCGCACTTCGGCCAGGGCGACCCTGAAGGCGCATGCCTCAAGTCGGTCACGGGTGACAGCTTCACGGTTCTGCGCCGCGCGATGGCCGGCCGCAAGGTGGGGGACCGCAGTTCGCGCGACGCAGGATTTTCGCGCGTGCTGGAAGCAGAAGTTGAAGCCGGCGGCCCGCGCCGTGCCCTGCGCAAAGTGAGCTTCCAGATTGCGAAAGAAGAGCTGGCACCCGAGCGCGACGACGTAATCCGCTCGCACCTGCAAGTGAGCATCACCGCCAAATAGTCGCGGTGCCCTGCTTCAATTCTGCGGGCTGCAAAGGCAACGATCGGTGAAGATCCATGAACATGTGCGCCGAAGTTCACCCGTGGTTTGATTGCAGTAGTGGTTTTTCGCGGCCTTCGGGCTTATGCGTATTGCAGGTGTGCCTGTTCGCCGCTTGACCGTTGATCTTGCCAATGCGATCAATGCGCCCATGCCGTTTCCTGACCTGACATCGTTCATTGGGGCCCTGCGCAGCGCCGGCGAACTGCTGGAGTTTCATGAGCCCGTCAGCGTCGACCAGGAAATCGCCTGCCTGTCTGACCGTGTCAGCAAGATGCCCGGGGGCGGCAAGGCCCTGCTGTTTCACCGACCCACTGGCGCGAATGGCCGCGAATACAGCGCACCCGTGCTGATCAACGCGCTCGGCAGCGAAGCGCGCATTGCCATGGCGTGTGGCGTTGCGAGCTTCGATGACTTGCGCGCGCGCCTTGCGGGCCTGCTGCACACGCTGCAAACGCCGCGCCGCACGCTGATCGAGAAGCTGAGCGTGCTGCCGACACTGAAAGAGCTGTCAGGGTTCTTTCCCAAGCACGGCAAGGGCGGCCCGTGCCAGCAGGTCGTGAAGACCGGCGACGCAATCGACCTTGACGAAGTCCCGATTCTCAAAACCTGGCCGCAGGATGGCGGGCGCTTCATCACATATCCGCTGGTGTTCACGGAGTCGCCGCACGACGGCAAGCGCAACTGCGGCATGTACCGCATCCAGCAGTTCGACAAGCGCCTGGCGGGCTTTCATGTGCACACGCACCACACGGCTGCCGAGCACATGCGGCAGGCCCGCGCCAAAGGCCAGAACAAGCTGCCCGCAGCCATCTGCGTCGGCGGCGAACCCGTACTCACGTTCAGCGCGGTGGTGCCCCTGCCGCCGGGGCTGGACGAGATGATTCTTGCGGGCTTTCTGCAGGGCTCACCGGTCAAGATGGTGCCGTGCAAGACCGTGCCTTTGCATGTGCCCGCGAGCTGCGACTACGTCATCGAGGGCTGGATTCACTTCGACGAATTGCGCCGCGAGGGTCCCTTTGGCGACCACACCGGCTTTTACAGCCTGGCCGACGACTATCCCACGTTTCATGTCAGCGCGATCACGCACCGGCGCAACCCGACGTATTTCGCCACGGTCGTCGGGCCGCCGCCGCAGGAAGACGCATGGCTGACGCGGGCAATTGAGCGGCTGTTCCTGCCGTTGATGCAGCAGACGGTGCCCGAAGTTGTGGACTATCGCCTGCCATTCAGCGGAGTCGCGCACAACCTGATGCTGGTGAAGATTCACAAAAGCTACCCCGGCCAGGCGCGCAAGGTCGCGCACGCCGTATGGGGGCTGGGCCAGGCGGCTTTTACAAAGGTGATTGCCGTGATCGACCAGCACGGCCCCGCGCTGCACGATGAAGCGGCCGTGGCGGCGCACGTGCTTTCCAGCCTTGACGCGACCAGCAGCTTCGAGTTCGTGCTTGGGCCGACCGAGACGCTGGATCACGCCACGCGGGCGCTGCATTTCGGCAGCAAGGTCGCCGTCGATGCCACCACGCCAATGGCCGGCGAGCCGGGCACCGACACCCAGGGCACAGGCATCACCGGCCTGCGCGAGCGGGGCCCGACGTCGCGCGCACAAAGCGGTGTCGGCCTGGACAGCCGCCCTGAAGTACCCCGCCCCGACCTCAGCGGCATCGAGCACACGCGGGCATGGATGGCATCGCCGGCGGTTCTGGCCATCGAAATCGACAAGACTCGCGGCCACCAGGCGCGCGAAATGGCCAACGCGTTGTTCGAGCGGGCGGGCGACAACGCGCTGCCACTGGTGGTGATTCTGCAGGCAGGCTTGGCTGGCCCCGGGCAGGCGCTTGCTCTGGTGTGGGCCGCGCTGGCAAACATAGATCCCGAGCGTGACCTGATGTTCGACGAGAAGCCGGTGCAGGAAAACGGCCGCTGGCATCTGAAGCGCCACCCGCGCCACATTGCTATCGACGCAACGCGCAAGGATTCCCGCGACGGATTCATGCGCGACTGGCCGGACATGCAGGTGCATGAGCCGCAAGTGCTGCAACGCGCGCGCGAGCTGCTGAAAGCCAAGGGCATCGAGATGCCGACCATCTTCCTGCCGGCCACGCAAGCCGACTAGCGCGTCTTCCGCGCTGCATCCGGCTCACGAATTCGTTGGTGGGTATCAGCGGCCGTGCCGGCGATGGTTACTGGATGCGCTTGCCGGAATGCCAATGTTCTTCTGAAAGCAGGTTTCCGGCTGCGTCGTAAGTGCGCCAGACGCCGTCTTCGAGGCCGTTGACGAAGTAGCCCTTCAGGGCAACGACGCCGTCTGCGTGAAACTCGCGCCAGATGCCGTGGCGAACATCGGTGCCGTCCTGCACGCGTACCGTCCATTCCGCCTTGCGGTCAAGGCGGCCATCCGGTCCCTGTCGCAAGTGCACACGCTCGTCGCGAAAGTAGTATTCCTCGCTGCCCAGCATGCCCGCCGAGTATCGGCGCTTGACTGAGACGCTGCCGTCGGTGTCGTACTCAATCCATTCGCCGTGGCGGGCGTCTTCCAGGTACTCGCCTTCCAGGTTGATGGTGCCGTCCGGGTACCACTCGCGCCAAAGGCCTGTCTTGCGGCCGGCCTGATACGCGCCTTCGCGCAGCTTCTCGTTATTCGGGTGCCACCATGTCCAGGTGCCGGTCTGCATGCCCTGGTCAAACTGGCCCTCAAACTCTTTGACCTTGGTGCGGTAAAGGCCATAGGTTTGCCCGTGGGCGCGGCCGCCGACGTAGTTCTCGTTCAGCTGTTCGGCGCCGTTGTCGTGAAACGTCACCCAGCGCCCTTCTTTGCGGCCGTTGACGTAACTGCCGCGCGACTTGCTGCGCCCGCTGTCGTACCACGAGTACCAGTCGCCCTTGGGCGTGCCATGGTCCCACGACTCGCTTGAGGCCTGGATTCCGCCTGAGTACCAGGTGATCCAGTCGCCATCCTTGTTGCCGGAGACGTAGTTGCCCTTGACGGCCTTGTCACCGTTGGCGTGCCACTCAAGATACTCGCCGACCGGCACGTCGTTCTCGTACCGCGCCTGGCTGGCGGGGTTGCCGTTCTCGTGCCAGCCCTGCCAGTCGCCAACGCGCAACCCGTTTTCATACGAGCCGATGGCCTTCTTGGCCCCGGTGGCAAAATACTCCTGGAACGGGCCATGCAGCACCTCGCCCCCGTCGGTGCCGCGCTTGATGCCCCACTCGGCCTTGGTCATGCCGTTGTCGTATTTCTCGACACGGGTGGTGCTGTCCGCCGCCGTGTTGATCGATGCAGCCGCGCGGTTGTCGCGACCGATGACCTGCCACGCAATCACGGCAAATAGGGCCAGGCACCCAAACAACGCCAGAGCGCCGATGACCCATGTCTTGGTCGCCGTGCTTACCTTCTTGCGCTGCGGCGCGGCGCGGTACATCCCGCTGGACAACATCTGCGTGGTCTCACGCATGCGCTGCACGTCGCGCGACTGGCCGTCCTCATCCTTCAGGTAGGCGTCTGCCTTCGATTCCAGGTCTTCAAGCTGGTGGCTGCCTGAGTCGGTGACAAGCCGGCCCTTCATGGCAATGGCAAGCTCCGGCGGCTTTTCGGCGCACTTGTACAGGTAAACGTCTGTAATGAGCTGCTCGCAGATCAAGCACATCGCCGTTTCTTTCAGGCGGTGCTCGGCAACCTTTTGCTTGCGGTTGCAGTGGGGACAGATGATCTCAACGGCTGCCAATGAAGCCTCTGGTTCCGGCGTGGCCCCCCGGATGGTATGTCAGCAAGGCGCCGGGCCAGACACGGCCCGCCTACAACCCGCCCGGGTAACTGCCTCGCATCGCAAGCCTGATATTGTGCATTCTGGCGGATTGATTGCGAGAGAGAAATCGCATTCTGGTGGGGGGCCGGCATCCCCCAGTCGCCCGACTACATCATCGGCAGCACGACCCAGAACAGGATCGACCCCAGCCCGGCCAGAATCAGCACGGCCACCAGGACGATCCATAGCACGCTCTGGCGTTTGTCGGCTTGCTTGTGTTCTTCGTACTCGGCCGAGTAATCGCCGACCTGCATTCTGCCTGGCGCCCAGCTTTCCTTCTCGAAGTCTCCGCCGTAGGCCTCGCTGGCAGCCACGATCTCGCTGAGATTGGTGATGCCCGAGGCACTGATGATCTTGCCATGCAGCGGGATGGCCAGTTGCGGCGGCGGGCCCTTCTTCTTGTGCAGAAAGGGGTCGTCAATCGTCCCGCGGCACACCAGGCAAAGCCACGGCTGCTCAAGCCGGTTCTCCGGCACAGCCTGCAAGCGCTGGCAGAAAGGGCAGATGACGTCAATCTTGGCCATGGCGCGCCAATTCTAGTCCCGTGTGCCGCACAGGGAATGGAGTATCCGCCGCCTACTTTGCCGGGGCCGCAGGCTTGGCCGGCGGCGGGTACGGGTCAGCCGAGGCCTGCTCAATGGTGCGCGGCAGCACGTACAGGGGGCGTGAACGGGCCAGCAGCACCGCGTCGCCCTTGGCGGGCACGCGCAGCGGAACATTGCGCTGCCGCAGGTCCGGCATCTCGTTGCCGTTGGCGTCAAAGAAGCGCAACTCAACCAGGTGGTCGCCCTCGGGCAGTTTGGCAAGCATCAGATGTGTTTCGCCGGGCAGCAGCACGTTGCCGCGGGTGTCAGCTTCAGCGTTGGCCAACAGGCCCGCGATCAGCAGCACCGCGCCGACGCCGGCGGTGATGGCGCCGGCGGTCTTGTTGCCGCTTTTGTACAGCACGCGGCCAACGTGCATCGCCGAGGCGCCGACTGCGATGCTGGCGGTCTTGGCGATGGCTTTGCCCTTGAGAATGTCATCCATGACGCGGCCGCCGCGGGTGATGGCCTGGAAGAAGGTGTCGCCGATCTTGTAGGCGCGGCCCAGGCTCTCGCCGTTGACCAGCACCTCGACCGAGCTCTCGCGATACTCGCCCTGGTTGATGACGCGAACGCTGCCGTGGTGCCCTTCGGCGGTGAAGAACGGCCCGACACCGAGTTCAAGCATCATTACGGTGTTGGCTTCTTTCTGGGCGTCCATGGTGAACCATGGGCAGTTCGGGTCAAAGTTTGCGGGCTCTTTGGGCAGGCGCAGCATCTCGTCGAGCATCATCTTGGCGCCGCTTTCGTCGCCGCGGGCCAGGAATGCGCGAATGCGCATGATAAAGGTGGGCAGCCAGTCCGCGTCGTACTCGCCGATTTCCAGGTCACCAGTGTCGACGTACAGCGCGTTCTTGAAGCAGGCGATCGAGTTTTCGCGGTCGCCCATCATGAAATACAACATGCCCAGGTACCACGAGTTGAAGGCGCGCTCGTAGGGGTCGCCCATCCAGAACTTCATGCGCTCGCTGAAAATCTTGGCGTCGCTGACGTTACCGCCCTCGCTGAGGTTCATCGTGTTCCACGACCGAAGATAATCGTCGCGGGCGCTTTTCCAGTAGCCCAGGCCCATCTTGGCGTGGGCCCGGAAGTTCAGGATCAGCGTCTTGTCGCGGTCGGGAAACTGGGTGATGTCGCGGGTATCGGTCATCACCTTCTGGTATCCGCCTTCAATCATGGCTTGGCGGGCGTCATAGACAGAACTGCAGCCCGCGCCCAGCAACAGCGCGGCCAGCAGCACCAGAATCAATGGGTTGCGCAACTTCATGGTGAACACCGTCCCGGCCCCGGGAAGCAACGCGGGGGCCGCGGTGGCGGCCCCCCAGAGAATTGCTTAGCGGTAAACCGCGTTCGTGTCGGACACGCGGCGGATGTCGCGGCTGCTCTTGAAAATCAGCTCGCTGGTTTCGGTGTCAATGAACTCGTACGAGTACTTGACGGTGTCGTCGCTGGTCTCGCCGTCGGTAACGGACAGCGAGGTGAACTTGGCGCGCAGGAAGTAGTCGGCGCCCAGCTTGGTGCGGCGGCCGGTGCGGTCGGTGTACTCGCCCGACTCTTTCTCAATCTTCTCGCGCTCAACTTCACTGAGCACTTCCGACTCACGGATCACAAAGCGCATCTGGTCGCGCGTGAACACCTCGTTCAGGGCGGTCAGCAGGTCTTCCTGGAAGTACTCGGTGATTTCAGGAAAGCGCGTGTTGTTGGTGGGCGTGATCAGCGCGACGATCGGCGGCTCTTTGTAGTCGGCCTTGAAGTTCTCGATCAGCTTCTGGCGCTTCACTTCTTTCACGATGTAGGCCGTGACTTCCTTGGCGTCGGCGGCGTACGGGCCGCTGTGTTCGACACCCTCTTCGTCGTCTTCCACGTCAACCTTGGTGGACTGGCGGCACCCGGTGCCATAGCCGCTGGCCAAGGCAACAAACCCGATCATCATCAGAATCGTCAGAAAGCTGCGCATGTTCATTTCCTTAGGTAAGAGGGCCCCTGCTGAGCGCCTGATAGGGTAGCCTTGCGCGTTTCCAGTGCAAGCGCATCTATGCATGTGCAGTCTGGACTTGCAGCACACAATGCAGTCTAGTCGCGCGCATGGAACCGGACTTCAAGCAACTCACGAACGAGCAACTCACAGTGCCTGAGTCCGCCGCCGGGCAGCGCCTTGACCGCTATCTTGCCGCCGAGTGGCCGCACTATTCGCGCACGCTGCTGGCGTCGCTGATCAAAGATGGACACGTCGCCGTCGCCGGGCTTGCCGCCAGCAAGGTCAAGCCCTCGCTCAAGCTTGAGCCCGGCATGCAGGTCACCGTCGAACGGCCGACCATGGCCGAGCTTGAACTGACGCCCGAAGACATTCCGCTGGACGTGCTGTTTGAAGACGATGCCATCATTGTCATCAACAAGCCGCCTGATCTGGCTGTGCACCCGCCCAAGGCGGGGCGCGGCGGCACACTGGCAAACGCATTGATGTTCCATGTGGGCAGGCTGTCGCGGCCTGACCCGGTTCGGCCTGGCATCGTGCACCGTTTGGATGCTGACACCAGCGGCGTGATTGTGTGCGCAAAGGATGAAAGCGCGCACTTTCTGCTGGCGAAGCAATTTGAACAACGCACCGTTGAGAAAGAGTACCTGGCGATTGTGCGCGGCCGCATGAAGCAGGACAGCGGCGTCATAGAGTTCGCCATCGGGCGCCATCCTGACCACTACGAAATGCAGCGCGTACACGCCGAGGGCAAGCCCGCCACCACCGAGTGGCAGGTGCTGGAGACCTTCAAGCGCTTCAGCTATCTGCGCCTCAAGCCGCGCACCGGCCGCACACACCAGTTGCGTGTGCACCTGTCGGCGATTAATCACCCGATTGTCGGCGACCGGCTTTACTCGCGTAAACCGCCGCTGACGGCCAGCGAGGTCCACGGCCGCGCGCCTGAAGCCGGCGAAACGCCGCTGATCGCGCGGCAGGCCTTGCACGCGGTAAAGCTGTCATTCGACCACCCGCGCACGGGCGAGCGCATGACCTTTGAGGCGCCGATGCCGCAGGACATGCTGCGCACGCTAGAGGCTTTGCGCGCCGGCCCGCGCGGGCCCAAATCTGGCGAAGAAGCGGAAGACATTGAGTAACAGTAATTTACATCCGTGTCCAATTCTGACTTACGGCAGTCCCGGGCCAGTTTGCGGTTATGGGCGTAACCCGTTATCTATGAAAAGGTTGCGTATTGCACTGAGCGCATGCCGATGATTGGCACGACTGACGCTCTACCGCGCACAGGAGTGCTCGGAATTCAAAACCAACAAACGACAGGAGTTACGCCATGAAGAAGTTCGCTCTGCTTGCCCTGGTTCTTGCTTTCGGTGGTCTGATGCTCGCTGGTTGCCCGGACAACAAGGCTTCCAACGCCAAGCCCAGCAACACGCCCGCCAGCAACGCGCCGGCCGGCAACGCCGCCAACGGCTAAGCTGGACCTTACGCAAAACGATCCGGGAGGCTTGCCTCCCGGTTTCGTTTTTTCCCCGTGAGACAACCAGCCCGCCGGCGACTATCCCCACACTGACGACCTTTGGAGAAGACATGAACTGGATGCGCTTGATTGTCGCCGCGGCTGTAGTCGGACTGATGGTTCCGTTCGCCGTGGCGCAGGACGCAAAGAAACCGGACCGCAAGACGGAATCCAAGCCCGACGGCAAGTCCGCTGACGGCAAAGACGGCAAAGAAGCCAATGCCGACCGCGGCGACGCCAAGGCTGAGGCCCTGCTCAAGCGCGCATATACGCGCGTCCACAGCGCCGAAGCCGACGGCCTGAAGAAGCTCATGTCAGCTGCCAGCATTGAAATTGACATCAGCGCGTTCGGCGCCGGCAAGCAGGCGTTCGATGGCGAACTGTGGTGGAAGAGCGGCGCACCCGCAATCTGGAAGGCCTTGGATTCGGGCGAAGAAGGCGGCAACCCGATGCTGGGCATGATCGTCCCGATCGCCAAGCAGGTGTTTGAGCCGTACCTGGCGTACGTGACCGGCTTTGAGGCCTGGGACGTGCGCTTCAAGACCGCCAGCTTCAAGCTGCTTGTGCCCGCCAAAGACGAAAAGGCCGAGAAGGACGCCAAGAAGGAAGACCCGAAGGCTGAAAAAGTCGACACGATCGAGGTCACCTACGGCGACAAGCGCGTCGAGACCTTCAACGTCTCCAAGAACATGGTGCTCAGCTTCACCAAGGACACCGTGATCGGCATGGCCGAGCAGGAACAGAAGGCCAAGATCACCTTTACGTTCGAGTACGAAGACCTGGGCAAGAAGCTGCGGCCCAAGAAGGTCACGGGCGACACCGAGATCGAAATGCCCGAGATTCCCGGCGAAAACGATCCCAAGAACCCGGGCGCGCCACGCGCCGGCGGCGGCAAAGACACCCTCTCCGGCAGCATCACCGTCGAGAAGTGGGGCAAAGCCGGCGACCACGACATTGCCATTGAGCTCAAGGGCGCGGTCAGCCTCAAGAGCCTGGGCGCCGAGTTTCCGGCGGCGTTCAAGATCACGGACCCGAAGATCAACGACGCAGTGAAAGACGAAGACTTCCCCAAGGGTGAAGGCACCGCGCCGGAAGGCGCCGCCCCGGGCGAAGACGACGAGTTCTAGCCCGCGACCCCACGCGTGGGCGGAACAAGCGGGGACCGACACCTTGGGGGCCGGTCCCCGTAGCATTTAAGTGGTTGTCAGTTGTCGGTTGCCAGTTGTCAGCCGAAAGCAGTTCTTCGTGCCTTGGTGACCTTGTGTGAACCGCATTTGTCTGTTCACGGAAGACCGACAACCGACAACTACTTCAGCGCCGCTTTGCCCTGTTCCGTGATCACGCGTCCGCGCGGCGTTTTCTGGATCAGCCCCTGCCGTATCAGGTGCGGCTCGTAGGTGTCTTCGATCGTGTCTTCTTCTTCACCGACGGCGACCGCAACGGTCTTCAGGCCCACGGCGATGCTGCTGTTTGCGAGACAGCGCAGGATGCGCCGGTCAAGCTCGGTCAAGCCGATGCGGTCAATGCCCAGCATGGCCAGCCCCCGCTCGGCGACCGGCACATCGATGCGGCCGTCACCCTTGACCTGCGCGACATCGCGCAAGCGTTTCAGGATGCGGTTGGCGACGCGCGGCGTGCCGCGGGCGCGCTGCGCCACCAGCGCCGTCGCGGCAGGCTCAATCGGCACACCCAGCAATCTGGCGCTGCGGGTGACGATGGTTTGCAGGTCTTCCACCGGGTACGGGTCAAGCCGTTCCAGCACGCCAAAGCGCGCGCGAAACGGCGCGCTGAGAAGGCCCTCGCGCGTGGTCGCGCCGATCAGCGTGAAGTGCTGCAACGACACGCGCACACTGCGGGCGGCGGGGCCGCTGTCGAGCATGATGTCGATGTGCCAGTCTTCCATGGCCGAATACAGGTACTCTTCGACCGCCTTGGGCATGCGGTGAATCTCATCGATGAACAGCACGTCGCCGCGCCCAAGATTGGTCAGCAGCGACACCAGGTCGCCCGCACGCTCAAGGGCAGGGCCCGAAGTCGCGTGCATGCCGACACCCATTTCATGCGAGACAAGATTGGCCAGCGTCGTCTTGCCCAGGCCCGGCATGCCGGAGAACAGAATGTGGTCTAAAGGCTCGTTGCGGCCGCGGGCGGCCGCGATGAACACCGACAGGTTCTCAACGACTTTGAGCTGGCCCACAAACTCCGCCAGCGTGCGCGGGCGCAAAGCAGTCTCGTACTCGACCTCAAGCCGCTGCGAGTGACCGTTCAGCAGTTGTTCGTTGGTTTCACTCATGGAACGGCAGGGCATTGAACCACACAGAACACACAGCGCACAGAGTACAGCATTGCCTGCTTGTCGGCCCCTCTGTGCTGTCTGTGGTCTCCGTGGTGAAAACGTAGTGCCGGTGGTTACGGCGTCAGGATCACATTGTCGATCAGTCTTGTGCTGCCGACGAAGGCCGCGATGGCGCACAGGGCCGGCTTGTTTACTGCTTCCAGCGCGCCCAGGTCGTCAGCCGCCAGAATCTCGACGTAATCGACCTTTTCGACGTTGCCCTCAAGTTCTGCCCAGCAGGCGCGCTTGAGCGTGGCAACGTCGGTTTCGCCGGCTGCAAGCCCGGTTTCGGCGGCTTGCAAGGCGCGGTACAGGCTCAGGGCGCGCTGGCGGTCGCGCGGGTCGAGATAGCGATTGCGGCTGGACATCGCCAGGCCGTCGGGCTCGCGCACGGTGGGGCAAGTCATGACCTCAAGCGGCAGGTCCAGGTCGCGCGCCATGCGCGTGAGCACGATCGCCTGCTGCGCGTCTTTCTGGCCAAAGTAGGCGCGGGTCGGCGCGACGATGTTGAACAGCTTGGCCACGACGGTGCACACGCCGCGAAAGTGATTCGGGCGTGACCGGCCGCACAGCCTGTCGGTCAGGCCTTCCACATTGACCCACGTGGTAAACCCCGCCGGGTACATCATCGCGCTGTTGGGTGTGAACACGGCGGCTGCGCCTTCGCGTTCGCACAGCTCAAGGTCGGCCTCCAGTGTGCGCGGGTACTTGTGCAGGTCTTCGCCCGGGCCGAACTGCGTCGGGTTGACGAACACGCTGACCACCGTGGTGTCGTTTTCATCCACGCTGCGGCGGATCAATGCCGCGTGGCCGTCGTGCAGGGCGCCCATCGTCGGCACGAAGCCCAAGCTGCCGGGTACACCTTTGCGGTAGCTGCGCACGGCGTCAATGCTGGTGAGTTGTTCCATGCCGCGAGGCTAGTCAGCGCAGGTGGGCAAGCCAAGGGCCCGCACGGCAATACGAAAGCCGCCGCCGGCGTTAAGCCGGCAGGTGTCGATCCGTTGACGCTTTGGCGCCGCTGCCATAGATTCATGGGGCTGAACGGGAGAAACGCAGTGCAGATCGAGATGTTCATCGGGAAGTTGCACAAGGCAACGGTCACGCAGTGCGACCTGCAGTACCAGGGCAGCGTGACGATCGACGCGGACCTGCTGGTGGCGGCGGGTATTCTGCCGTACCAGCGCGTGGACATTTACAACATCAACAACGGCAACCGCTTTTCCACTTACACGCTGCCCGGCAAGAGCGGCAGCAAAGTCATCGGAATCAATGGTGCGGCGGCGCGGCTTTGCAACATCGGCGACCGCGTGATCATCGTGGCGTTCGGCACGTTTGAGCGCAACGAGATCAAGGACCACCAGCCCAAGGTCGTCCTGCTGAACGAGAAAAACGAAGTCATCGGCGAAGGGCACTGATGCCCCGCCACGACGACCGCGAGCCGGCACAGCTTCGGCCCATCAAATTTTCGCGCTGGTTCACCATGCACGCGCCGGGCAGCGTGCTGGTCGAGTGCGGCCGCACCCGCGTGCTGTGCACGGTGATGGTCGAAGATTCCGTGCCACCCTGGCTGCGCAGCTCCAACGCCCGCAAACCCGAAGCTGAGCGTGAAGGCTGGCTGACCGCCGAGTACGCGATGCTGCCCAGCAGCACCCACACCCGCAAACAGCGCGACAAGGGCGGCAAGGTCGATGGCCGCGGCGTCGAGATTCAGCGCCTGATCGGCCGCGCCATGCGCGCGATCATTGACCTGAAGCAGATTGGCGAACGCACGCTCTGGATTGACTGCGACGTACTGCAAGCCGACGGCGGCACGCGCTGCGCCAGTATCACCGGCGCGTATATGGCGCTGTGGGATTGCCTGCTGCGCATGAAAGACGAGGGAAAGCTGAAGTACTGGCCGCTGATTGACAGCGTGGCGGCCGTCAGCGTCGGCATTGTGGACGGCACCCCCGTGATTGACCTGGATTACACCGAAGACTTCGCCGCCCAGACCGATATGAACGTCGTGATGACCGGCAAGGGCCGTTTCATCGAAGTGCAGGGCACAGCCGAAGAGCACAGCTTTCCGCGCGAGCAATTGAACCAGCTGCTCGACCTTGCGACGCAAGGCATCACCGAGATCACCGCCCTGCAACGCGCGATCCTCGACGCCTGAGAACAGGCAATTGGCCTGTCGTCTACCTGGTGGCGCCGGCCTGGTCTTCGGCCATGTGGCATTTTTTGTACTTCTTGCCGGAGCCGCAGTGGCACGGGTCGTTGGGGCCCGGCGTCTTGCTTTTCTCGCGCGCGCGATAGCCGGTGTTGCCTGACGCGTTGGGGTTGGCTGCTGCTTCCATCTGGCGCCGCGTCTGCTGTTGCGCCTCGGTCGGTTGCGGCACTGAGCCGCCGCCGCTGGTGCTGGTCACGCCCGGTGCGCTCGGGTGGACGGCTGTGCTGGCCGGCGACGCAATGCCCTTGGGCTGCGGCGCGTCCTCGAACTTGACCTCAATGCGGAAAAGTGTCGAGATGATTTCCATGTCCACGTCGTCGAGCATGACCTCGAAAATCTCGTGGCCCTTCTTCTTGTATGCGTCCTTGGGGTCCTTCTGGGCGTAGCTTTCCCAGTGGATGCTGCCCTTCAGCACCTCAAGGTTCTTCAGGTGCTGCTTCCAGTGTTCGTCGATGCTCTGCAGCAGCAGGTAGCGCTCGAGCTGGCGCATGCGGCCGTGGTCTTTGCGGCCGGCCGGCGTCTTCATCACATCGCCGTTGGGGCCTGCACAGATGGACCTTTCGCGCTCTTCGTATAGTTTGCGCGCGATCTCGAGCAGGTGCTCCTTGAGTGCCTTGGCGTGGTCGATGCCGCCTTCGCCCTTGGGCATGTCCGCCGGGTTGATCTCTTCGTTGAATGCCTTCTGGAAGTCCGCGGCGATTTCTCCAAGCTCCCACATTTCTGCGCGCTCGACGTTCTTCATCACGTGGCGCTCGACCGACGCCTGGATCACGTTGTCGACGCGGTCGGTGATTGCGGCGCGCAGTTTTTCGCCATGGATGCGCCCGCGTACGGTGTGGGCGATGCGGAAGACCGCCTCTTCGCAGGGTATGTCGCGCAGGGCGTCTTCTGAAATTTCGGCCTCGTGCGCCTTGTCGGCCCACTGGGAGAGCTCCTTGGCCACCTTGGCTGAGAAGCGCGTCTTGTCGGTGACCTTGTCCACGCCGTCGATGCGCTTGATTTCGCTGCGTACATGGTTGCGAATCTCGCCCTCCAGGGCAAAGAAATCGCCGCGGGACAGCCCGCCCAAAAACACCTGGCGCATGCGGTACACGGCTTTGCGCTGGCCGTTGTTGACGTCGTCGTACTCAATCAGGTTTTTGCGAATGTCGAAGTTGCGCTGCTCAACCTTCTTCTGGGCGCGCTCGACGCTGCCGCTGACCATCTTGCTCTGGATCGGCTGGCCGTCTTTTAACCCCAGGGTCTGCATGACCGCCTTGATGCGCGGGCCGGCAAACAGCCGCATCAGGTCATCTTCCAGGCTGAGAAAGAAATGGCTGCTGCCGGGGTCGCCCTGGCGGCCGCAACGGCCGCGCAACTGGTTGTCGATTCGGCGCGACTCGTGGCGCTCGGTGCCGATCACGCACAAGCCCCCGAGCTTGACGATTTCGTCGTGTTCAGCTTCGCACGCGGGTTGGTACTTCTTGGCGCGCTCGCTTAGCAACTCATCAAACTGGACTTCGGCTGCCAGCAGCACGTCTCGCGGCACGGTCCAGCTTGCGGCTTGCTTGAACTCGTCGGGCAGCAGCGACTCGACGGAGATGCCTTCCTTCTTGAGTTCCTGCAGTGCCATGTATTTGGGGTTACCGCCGAGCAGAATGTCGGTGCCGCGGCCGGCCATGTTGGTGGCGACGGTGATGTTGCCCTTCTTGCCGGCTTGCGCGACGATGTCGGCTTCGCGCTCGTGGTACTTGGCGTTGAGCACGTTGTGTTCAAGGCCCGCGGCTTTAAGCATGCGGCCCAGGTGCTCAGACTTCTCGACGCTGGTCGTGCCGACCAGGATCGGCCTGCCTTCTTTGTGGACCTTTTCGATTTCCGCGACGATGGCACTCCACTTTTCGTTGGTGGTGCCGTAGATCAGGTCTTCGTTGTCTTTGCGGACGAGTTTGCGGTTGGTGGGCACGGCGACGACATCGAGCTTGTAGATCTTGGCAAACTCGTTGGCCTCGGTCATGGCTGTACCGGTCATGCCCGAGAGCTTGTTGTACAGCTTGAAGTAATTCTGCAGCGTGATGGTCGCGAGCGTAAAGCTTTCGGCCTTCGGCACCAGCTCGTGCTTCGCTTCCACGGCCTGGTGCAGGCCGTCAGACCAGCGCCGGCCGTGCTGCATGCGGCCCGTGAATTCGTCCACGATCACGATCTCGGGGCCGTGGTCGCCGTCATAGATCACGTAATCTTTGTCCAGCAGGAACAGGTTGTGGGCACGCAGCGCCTGTTCAATCAGGTGCGGCCACTCCATGTGGGCGCCGTCGTACAGGTTCTTGATGCCAAGCGCCTTTTCAACCTTGCGCACGCCGGTTTCACTGAGCAGGCACTGGCTTTCTTTTTCCTTCTTCTCGAAGTCGTAATCGTTCAGCGCGTCCTGATACAGCTTGCGGTCCTGCAGCATGGCGGCTTTGCCGTGCTTGGCCTCAAGTTTTTCCTTCAGGTCCGAGGCGTCTACGCCCTTCAGCGTCTTGGCGATCTGCGAGGCGCGGGCGTACTTCTCGGCGGTGCCCTCGGGGCTGCCGCTGATGATCAGCGGCGTGCGCGCCTCGTCGATCAAGATGCTGTCCACCTCGTCGATCACGGCAAAATGCAGGTCGCGCTGGCACTGCTGGCGCGGGTTGACCTTCATGTTGTCGCGCAGGTAGTCAAAGCCGAACTCGTTGTTCGTTCCGTAGGTGACGTCGCGCCCGTACATCGCGCGGCGCTCTTCGTTGTCCATGTCGGACTGGATCCAGCCGCAGGTCATGCCCAGCAGGCCCAGCACGCGGCCCTGTTCTTCGGCGTCGCGGCGGGCCAGGTAGTCGTTGACGGTCACGACGTGCACGCCGCGGCCTTCAAGGGCATTCAGGTATGCAGCCAGGGTCGCGACGAAAGTCTTGCCTTCGCCGGTGACCATTTCACTGATCATGCCCTGGTGCAGAACCATGCCGCCCATCAACTGGACCGGAAAGTGGGCCTTGTAGGGCACTTCTTCGCCGGTGTTGGGGTCTTTGACCCAGCGCTTGCCGCCCAGCATGCGCCACGATGCCTCGCGCACCGCGGCAAAGGCGTCGACCAGCAGGTCGTTCAGCGTTTCGCCGTCGCGCAGGCGATTCTTGAACTCTTCGGTCTTGGCCTTGAGCTGTTCGTCGCTGAGCGCGTTGGTCTCAGGAAACTTGGCGATAATCGCGTCGATCGCGGGCTGGAACGAGCGCACCAGCCGTTCGTTGCGCGTGCCGATAAAGAAACGCAGAACCGTGTCAACAACACCCATCGTCTACTCGATCCAGCCTGTCCGAAAAGTCGCAAGCTATCGTATGCCGAAAGGGCCGGTTATACTCATGCCCACGCGTCCGTGGGACTGGCAATCTTTGATTCCCATAAACGGATGCCGGGCCTGCATTGTTTCGGGTTTGTTTGAAGCCACACAAACTGCCAAGGAGCGCCCGATGCGCGCCGTTTTCAGCCTGCTTTGCGCTGTGTCACTGTTGGCGGCAGTTCAAGCCCCGGCAGGTGCCCAGGACGCTGCCGCGCGCGAAGTAACCGTCCTGCTGGCCGGCGTAAGCCGCGGCTATGTGCGCCCCCTGTGGCGTACGGCTCTGCGCGTGCAGGGCTTGCCGGGCATCGAAAAGGCCTCGGCCGTGGGTGCCCAAGCCGACGTGATTACGCTGCGCGTGACCACCACGCTCGACAACGCAGGACTTGCAAGCGTGCTGCAAGGCACGCTGACCGGGGCCGAGGGTGACCGCGTCGCCATTGCCACCAGCCTTGACCAGCGCTCGCGGCGGGCAGAGGCGCGCTGGGCCATTACCCGCATCATGGAACGCATCAATGCCCAGCCCAAGCCCAGCTGGAACGGCCGCGAAGCTGAAGCGCTGTTCGCGAACTCTGAAACCATCCAGAAGAAGCTGGCCAAGCTCGGCCTTGAGCCCGGCCTGCTTGAGGGCATGCACTACAAGACCAAGGACTACCACATTGACGAAAACTGGTACGGCAGCGGTGGCAGCTACCGCGTCTGGGCCGGCGACAAGTGGCAGGGCGTGCCGATCTTTGACGAGAATTACTGGTGGGGCGGTTTTGAAGAAGAAGAGTCGGGCGGCAGCTTCGAGATTGACCCCGAATCCAACTTCGTCGGCGCGCAGCTCATGCGCAACTACTGGTACAGCGGCACGCAGTGGGCCGACTATGAAGGGGCTGTGCTGGGCAGCCACCTGGGCGAGCGCGCCAAAACCACGTTTGATGGCGGCCTGGTGGTTCACATCGGTCGCAGCTGGTACCACGACATTTTTGGCGCGATGGTGGCCCTGAGTGTGCGCGAACCCAAGCGCACCCGCGATGAGATGCCCAAGGGCCGCGGCTGGAACATTATGGCCGGCCTGGAAGAGCGGGGCTTCGAGCGCTGGGGCGAGCCGGGCTACAACCTGCAGGCCTTCCTGCTGGAATGGCCCGAGAACGCAGACGACCACCTGGTTGCCCGCCTGAGGGCGCACCACCCCGGCCACGCGCTGTATCTTGATGCCGAGATTGACGTGACCGAAGCCGTGGCTGCGTTCAAGAAAGAAAAGGGCGCTGAGAAAGACCCCAAGACCGTGGATGTCAAGGATCGCATCAAGTGGCACCACGCGGCAGAAGAAAGCGCCGAAGTCTTCAGCCAGCGCCGGCAGGAAGCGATCAGGCGCATCGGCGAGATTCAGGCGGCAATCACGAAGCTCGCCGCAACGACTCCGCTTCATGAGTTGTGCGGCGTGCTTTCGGATGAGGCCTTGGCCGGGCGCCTTGGCGTTGCATTCACCGACTCAGACCTGTATGGGCCGGGCCAGTTCGTGATCCGCCAGCAGTTGTTCGGCGACGTCGAGGTTGCATGCGGCGAGCCCAAGAACGGCGGCACACGCTGGCTGCTGTTCAACCCGAAGTCAGGCGAAGTGATCCGGAGTTATCAATGAAGCCGTGCCTGAGCCTGATGCTGATGATTCTGCCGATGGTGGCAGCCTGCGGCGACAACACAGCCGACAACACCCGCACCGTTGAGCAGCACCAGAGTACGGACCCGTATCTGCGCAACGTGGATGAGGCGCGGCGCACCGAGGCGACGACGGCATCCCACGCGATCTGGCAGCGGGTGCGCATCAGCGCCATCAGCGTGCAGGCCAAGGGCGGCGACATGAAGTCGTTTTACGCATCGCTGAACGGGCAACTGAACGCAGCCAAACTGGCAAAAATCGGCATCACCGAGGCCGAACTGCGGGGCACGCATTACGTCGCCACGGACTACAAGATCAGCTGCTACGGCAAGAAGATGACAGTCGAAGCCGTAAAGCCCAACACCAAGGGCTACGTGTCGCAGGAGTACGACATTCCGTGACGGGTGCGGGCAATGCGGTACTCCTACTCTGGTGGTTTGGGTTTGACGACGATGCTGGTCTCCGCGACGGTGAACAGCAGGTTTGGCAGGAAGGCTATGGCCCATACGCGGCCGGACTGCTCTTTGGTGACGGCATACGGGTCTTTCGTTTCGGCCCAGACCCAGGTGGTGGCGTCAATCGTGATGTTGCTTCCCTTTACGGGGTTCTCGCATTCAATCGCCGCTTTGAGTGTCTGGCCCTCGGGCGGCACGGCGGTGAAGTCGACTTGCACGGCGTTGCGACCTTCAACCGCGATCAGCTCCGTGCCATTCAGTCGAAAGCGTTCGATAATCGGCCTGTGGGCGGCGATGTCTTCCCAGGTCCGGCCGGGCACCGCGTCGGCGCGGATCTTGCGATCCATCTGCTCGGCAAGCGCTTCAAGGTCGGTGAGGCGGGTCTTTCCAGAGCCATCCGACGTTATGGTATCCAGTTTCACGAAGATATTGTGCCGGGCGAAGCTCAAGTCGGCAGTTACGCCCCGCTCGCTTTGAGGCGTGATGGTCCAGACATCGCCCACCTTCGCTGGTGCAAGTTTGCCGCCCATTCCACGGGCCAGTTGGTTCAAGAAGGCTCGCTGTGCCCATGCGCGCGAGCTGAACACGGTGAAGGCAATGGTTGTGTACACATCTTCTTTCTGGAACCAATGCTTGCGCGTGATTCGAACAAGCGGGGCAGCCATGCTTGGATCGTGCAGCACCTCAACCGTGGTTCGGCCCGGCTCGTGTTGAAGCTCCGTGTAGCCCTTCAACTCCGGATAGTCGGCTTGTTTGAGTTCGAGCCCCGCCAGAAAGGATAAGCTCCGCCCCGGCCATTCGTAGAACTTGTAGCGAAGGCGCAGGCCCGCCTCGGATCGCTCAGCCTTGGAGGCTTGTGGATTGGCAAGTATGGCCTCGTAGTCGGTCTTGGTCAGCTCCCAATCCATCAGTGCCGGCAGCGGCCCGCCATCGCGCAGCACGAACTCTTCGGCCACGGGCCCGTCCGGGTCAGGCGGTTTCTCCACCGGGTCCGTGTCAGGGGCTGGTTGCGGATCGTCGTTTGCGGCCGGCGTGTTCGCGGGCTGGTTTGCCGCGTGCTGATTCGCGCGAGGAATAACATGAGGCGCGCCGTTATTCGCCGGGGCTGCGTTGAAGTGCTGGTCATGTGCCACATCCGAGGGCGACGGCGGGTGTTTGTACAGGACCAGCAGCAGGACACCGACAGCCAGGCACACGGCCAGGAGCGCCAGCCGACGCTTTGCGGAACGATGTGCGGCATGCGGCTTATCGTCCATGATCGCTCACTTGGCGCTGAACGTCAGTGCTTCAGCATGCTGGGCGTCGCCATTCTTGTACTTGGGCTTCGGCGCGTTGGGGTTGTCGGGGATGTCCAACGCCGGGCCGTTCAGCGTCCACGTCGGCGGATCATCGGTGAATGTCGTTTCGGAGGCAACCTCGAGGTTGTCCTCCCATGCGGCTGTATCCGTATGGGACAAGTCGATCATCTGGTTCAGGTAGGCCGCGAGAGTTGCTGCGACTCGGGGGCTGCTGGCGGGGTTGACGGTGCCGTTGGGCGGGGGGAAGAACACAACGTCGCCCACGGTTGCGTCGTAGATCGTGCCATCGACGCGCGCCCAACCGTGGTTGAAAAACATGCTCCGCTTTCGCTTGCCGGAGGCGTCAAGCCGCCACATCGTGTCGCTATCCGGAACAAGCGGATCGCTGGCCACGGTCATCAGGTCGCCTGCCATGCCGAAGAACGGGTTGTTGCAGTTGTCGCCGGCATCGAGGCCGCCGCAGTAGTTTGCTGGTTTCACGTAACCGAAGGGTCCCATCCTACACCATTCCGCATCTGCGCCGATCAGTGCCGCGAAGGTGCACACTGCCAGCGCCTGATCGTGACAGTTGACTTTATCGATCGGGACAGGACCTATGTAACTGGTCAGCATAAAGTCGAATTTGTTGAGGTTCAGTTTGAACAGCGATGCGAAAATGTTCGCGTGGTCATCCAGATAGTGGAACCAGCCTTGGTCGTGGTCGTACTGCCCCTTGTCGTAAACGAACTTGGCGATTTTCCTTACCGCCTGCGACATGTTGGTTTCGCCCCGCAGTTCAATTTTGACGATGGCGAAGTCCAGTGCTGTCACCCAAGGGTACAGCATGCTCGACAAATGGTCGTTCTGGTACCACGGGGCTTTGGGCGCATCGAGCACTGTGTAGAAGTGGTGCGGCTTGACCACCTCCACGGGCAACTCATCCACCATGATGTCTTCGTACAGCCCGGACTTGTTGATCTGCCAGCCTTCCATGCCGGCGCCCCAGTGCACGGCCGCGTTCTTTGCCGCCGTCATTGGGTCCTGCACCATGTTGTTGGCGTACCACTGCCACACGATGTCGCTGCGATCGATGCTGTCCTTGGTTGCGCCCATCAGCGTGAACTCGACATAGTCTGAACCATCATCACCCATTGAAACGAACATCGTGTCGTCTCCGGGGGTAACTTGGCGGAAAAAGACCATCGTCTTCTTTCGCTCTCCATTCTGGCGCTCCAGGTCCAGCCAATTGCGGTCGACGGGTGAGCCATCGGCATTGTTCCAGCGAATCTCCTTGGCGCCGATTTCTGCGGCGAGAATCTTCTTGGCGCACTCGATGCGCGCCATGACCTTGACCTGCTTTGAAGCCACGTAAAGCGCCGGTTCGCTGCGGCCGGCTGCGGGCTCGTTCAGGATGTGCCTGTACACCCACTCGCCCTTAGCCTTGTTTTCCGGCGGCTTCACATGGTCGAGTGGATGATTGAAGCTGTTCATCAGCGTAAAGCCTTCGGAGTAGTCGGTGACTCCCTCGTTGGCCGCGTTGTCCTTGTAGTCGAACTTGATGTGCGTGACGCGCATGCGCCACTCGCCCGGCATTGCTTCGCCTGCAGCGTTGCGCGTCCAGCCGGCGTCGTAAAAGCGGCCCTTCTTGATGTAGTCGACGTCGTTGGGGTAATCTTGCGCGTACCTTGCCTTGACCAGCTTGTCGTCGGCTTTGGCGTACCCCGCTTCCGGCGGGAGCGCGTCAGGAATAGCCGCCGGTGCCGACTGCGCCAGCGCTTGCGGCAGCGGCGACAAACCAAGTGCCATCACAAGCACCGCGACAACTAACCCGACTACCACAAGCCAGTTCCGCATAAGCCCCCCTGTTCTTGCCGATCTGATTCGTCTGCTTAGCGGAGTATGCACCTCTGTATCATGTTTGCAAAAAAAAGTGACCAAAATGCACAGAGGCTTTGTCGTGGGCACCAGGCGTTTCGCGGCACGGGCCGCGGGCTACGGCGTGCGGCTTGGCCGCGGCCGGGACGGCCCTGGCATTGCGGGAGAAACGCCAGCGCCTTCGCTGAAACTACGGCGCACCAGCGCCCGATTGTCGCAAGGCACTACCCCGCAGCTGGGGTGGCTATGGCTTGCGCACGGTCCAGAGTTGCTCGCTGCCGTGATGATAGGGCTGGCCTTTGAAGCCGCCCTCCAGCTTTTCGACGCGCAGGCCGCTGAGTTCAAACAGGTGTTCCATCTCATAGCGGAAGAAGTAGCGCAGCTTGATGCGGCGCGCGCGGCGCCACAGGCTGCGGCCCTGGTCGTCGAACTTCTCGTAGATCCACTGTTCTTCGAAGCGCTGCTCTTCGGGGCAGGCGACGCGGCAGGCGTATGCCACCACGCGACCGCCTGGCACCTCGGTTTCGCCGACCTTGCGTATGGCGCTGGCGTTGGGCCCCACGTTCTCGGCCAGAATGCGCAGGTTGGGGTCGAACAGGTTGACCACCAGTCGGCCCTTGGGCGCCAGGTGCTTGCGGCAGTGCTCAAGGCATGAGCGCTGCTCGGCGGTTTCGTGCAGGTGCTGGAAGGCGCGAAACGGAATCACGATCAGCGGGAATTTGGTCTTGAGGTCAAACTTGCGCATGTCGCCTTCAAGCAGCGTCAGGCGCTTCTTTACTTCGGGCGCTTCTTTCTCGGCCTTTTCGCCACAAGCTTCAAGCATCATCGGTGCGATCTCAAGGGCCGTGACATCGGCGCCCGCGCGGGCCATAGGGATCGTGACACGACCGGTGCCGGCTGCGAGTTCCAGAACTTTGCCCGCCTTTTTTGCGAGTTTGCTGAAGTAAGCCACGTCGCCGTCCACCCCGTCGCTGAGCAGGTCGTACAGGTCGGGCGTGTCGTAGAGTGTGCTGGGTTGCTTAGCCATGGCTTTCGGTCGCCTTTGTCTCGGGCTTCGGCGGTTGAATCTCGCGCACGTTGCTGACGCTTTCGGCGCCGATCGTCACTTCCTTTTCGTCGATGCGCAGCGTGATGCCGTCGCTGGGATGCACGCGAACAATGGTGCCCTCAATCTCTTCGCCGGCGCGGCTCAGGCGCACGTGCTTGCCGCCCATATGCACGAACTCGCTCCAGGCCTTTGCCAGCTTGTCCCACTTCTTCTTGCGCACCAGGTCGTAAACGCGCTCAAGGTAAAACAGCAGCGGGCGCAGCACGCGCACGCGGTTCAGTGCCCGCGACCCGGGGCGCTCCAGACGCAGGCTGGTGGCGGTTTCGCGCAGGCTTTCCGGAAAATCGTTGCGCGACTGGTTTACGTTCAAGCCGATGCCCAGCACAAACGTGTCAGGCACGTTGCTGCGCGCCTCGACCAGGATGCCGCAGACTTTGCGGCCACGGATGATCACGTCGTTGGGCCACTTGATCTCGGCGGGCAGGTGAATGAACTGTTGCAGCATGTTGGCCACCGCCAGGCTGGCCATGCCGGTCAGAAACGCGACCTTGTCGGGCGGCATGGCCACCTTGAGCACCACCGACATCCACAGGCCCAACCCGGGCGCGCTGTGCCAGTCACGGCCCATGCGGCCGCGGCCGCGCGTCTGGCTTTCGGCCAGGATGACGGTGCCGTCTTTCAGGTCGTCGTCAGCCTCGACAAGTTCCCATGCGGTTTCGTTGGTCGAGGAAAGCTGGTCGTGGATGCTGAGCTTGCGGCCGATGATCTTGGTGTTGAGGTCTTCGCGGATCTCGTGCTTGAGCAGACGGTCAGGTATGTCGATCAGCTTCACGCCCAGGTAGGGGTGAAACTCAATTGAGTAGCCTTGTTCAATCAGCGCCTCGACGTCGTTGAAAATGGCATCGCGGGAGATTTTCAGTTTCTCCTCGATGTCGCCGACGGGGATGTAGTGGCTTTGCTTCTTGAGAAAGCTGATCAGGTCAGTGTTCATGTGGCGCGGAGTGTAAAGAAGGGACCAGCCCTCGCGCAAGGACAGGCGGTGTCTGCTATTCTTCGCGACATGAGCCTGGACGTCATTGTTGTCGGTGGGGGGCATGCGGGCATTGAGGCCGCGCTGGCGGCTGCGCGCGCCGGCGCACGGGTCTGCATGGTCACTTTTGAGCGCGCCGGTATTGGCCGCATGTCCTGCAACCCCGCCATTGGCGGCGTGGCCAAGGGCCAGATCGTGCGCGAGATTGATGCGCTGGGCGGCGCCATGGGCCGGCTGATCGATGCCACCGGCATCCAGTTCCGCATGCTCAACCGCAGCAAGGGCGCCGCGGTTATCAGCCCGCGCGCGCAAGCCGACAAAGACGCGTACCAGAAAGCCGCACAGGCCCTGTGTGAAGGCACCGACGGCTTGACGATTGTGGAAGGCGAAGCGGTGGAGCTGCTGGTGTCGGGTACCGCAATAGCCGGCATTCGCCTTGCCGACGGCCGCCAGCTTCACGCGCCCCGCGTCGTCCTGACCACCGGCACGTTTCTGGGCGGGTTGCTGCATTACGGCGAAGAAAAGATTTCGGGCGGGCGCGCCGGCGAAAAGGCAGCGGTCGGCCTTTCGGGCCAACTGCGTGCGCTGGGGTTCAGGCTGGGCAGGCTTAAGACCGGCACGCCGCCACGGCTTGCCCGCGAAAGCATTGACCTGAGCGCGCTGCAACAGCAGCCCGGCGATGAGCCCGCAGAGCCGTTTTCATACATGACCGGCAAACTTGCAGTACAGCAGGTGCCGTGCTGGGTCACGCACACGAATACCGCAACCCATGCCGTGATCCTTGAAAACATGGCGCGCAGCCCGTTGTACAGCGGCCAGATTGTCGGCATTGGCCCGCGCTATTGCCCCAGCATCGAGGACAAGGTCAAGCGCTTCGCCGACAAGACAAGCCACCATGTGTTCCTTGAGCCCGAAACGCGCGACGGCGACACCATCTACCCCAACGGCATCAGCACCAGCATGCCGCGCGACGTGCAGGACGCGCTGGTGCGCACCATGCGCGGACTTGAGCAAGCGCGCATCGTCAAGTATGGCTATGCCGTTGAATACGACTTCGTGCCGCCGACGCAGATTGACGCCAGCATGCAGACCAAGCTGCTGCGCGGCCTGTACCTCGCCGGCCAGATCAACGGGACTACCGGATATGAGGAAGCCGCCGCCCAAGGCCTGATGGCAGGCCTGAACGCCGCGCGTACACTGGACAGCCGCGAGCCCGTGGTGCTGCGGCGCGACCAGGCATACATCGGCGTGCTGATCGATGACTTGACCACGCGCGGCACCGACGAGCCCTACCGCATGTTCACCAGCCTTGCTGAGTACCGGCTGCGGCTGCGCAGTGACAACGCCGACCGCAGGCTGACGCCGCTGGCCGGGCAGCTTGGCATCATTGAGCCCGCGCGCAGCCGCCGCCTGCAAGCCAAGCTGGCCGATTACGCCCGTGCCGAAACTTTGCTGATAAGCGAGCGAGTGGACGGCAAGCGGTTGTTTGACTGGCTGCGCACGCCGCAGTTTGAGTGGTCCACGGTGCTGTCGCGGCTGCCGGCGTTGTCGGCGCTGGACCCCGAGGCGCTGCAGACGCTTGAGATCGACGCCCGCTATGCAGGCTATGTTGAGCGCGAAGACGCCGAGATTGCCCGCCTGCACGAGCTTGAAGCTGTGAGTGTGCCCCGCAACTTACGCTATGAGGACATGACCAATCTGCGCAAAGAAGCGCGCGAAAAGCTGGCGGCATTGCAGCCGCTGACGCTGGGGCAGGCGGCGCGCATCCCGGGCATCGGCCCCGGCGATGTCAGTGTGCTGCGCGTGTACCTGAAGACCGGTGTCGGGGTGCCTGTCCATGGATGAAACGGGAATCTATGTCTGTGACC
Organism: Planctomycetota bacterium; assembly: GCA_020849795.1. Taxonomy (GTDB): domain Bacteria; phylum Planctomycetota; class UBA8742; order UBA2392; family UBA2392; genus JADJRK01. The sequence continues at coordinate 86,892 of JADZFR010000006.1, forward strand.
ACTGCGGCGAAGAGATTGAGGTGCCGGTAGACCCTAGCGCGAGCCAGGATCAGGAGTATGTAGAGGACTGCCCGGTGTGCTGTGCCCCCAACCTTTTGTCCGTTTGCTGGGACGCGGACGGTCGTGCAGTTGTTTCAGCACGCGCCGAGTAATGGGATTGCACATTGTGCGTCTGCATGTAATTCTGATGTGACGTTCATCGCTAAAAGACTGGCGAGTTGGGCAATGGCAGTGACCGCGAAAGAGTCAAAACCGGGGCTGGAAGACTGGGTGCTGCGCGAGCTGCCCGGGTTGACGTATGTGTGCGAGAACGACGAGTTCTACACCATGCGTTTTCTGTGCAGCGGCAGCGGCCATGCCTTTGGTTACAACCTTCAGGACTTCGTCGACAACAAACACTACTTTGCGGCATCGGCGATTCATCGTGACGACCACGACCTGGTTGACCACTTTGCCGAGACCATGAACCTGCATGCTCGGCCGATTGTCGCGCGTTACCGGCTGGTGCGCGCTGACGGCGCGGACGTGCCGATTCTTGTCTCGGCGCGGGCGGTGCGCAACGCGGCGGGCAAGGTGCTGGCGATTGCGGGGTTCTTCGTGGACATCACCGGCATCAAGCCGCTTCAAGGCGACACTCGCATTCTGACCGACGTGAATCTGCCAGACGTGGACGTTGCCGGCCCGGTCAAATCGCGGCCCGACCCGGTGACGGCGGCATGGCTGTTGCCGCAGTTGGCGACCGTCAGCTACGCCACGACCGACGACGAGGGTTACACACCGGTGTACCTGAGCGGGAGCCTGAAAAGCGAACTGGGGTATGACATCACCAAGTTCATGGATGCGCCCGGATACAGCATGGCGTCAGTGGTGTACCCCGACGACGCGGACCTGTCGGACGAATCGATGGAGAAGGCTGCCGCCATGCCCGGCAACGAGCTCTGGATGCGCTTGCGCGTCGTGAACGAAGCCGGCCAACCGGTGCAGGTGCTGTGCGGGCTGCGCGGTGCGCGCCATGAAGCATACCCGGGCGGGCGTGGTATTGTGGGCACGGCACTGTACCTGCACGACGTGCCGGCCTTGCAGGGGCCGTCCCGAATTCTCGCGTTCAAGCAGGCCTGAGCCGGCGTGTTTTCGCGGCACCCCCATGACCGTTCGCATCGCCATTGTCTTCGCATCGTCCGGCGGCAACACGCTCGAGACTGCGCGCATGGCTGCCTTGGGGGCCACCGAAGCCGGGGCCGTCACGGCCCTCTACAGCGCGCGCGACTTTTCAGCCGACATCCTGACTGAGCACGACGGCCTGCTGATCGGCGAGCCGACGTGGGGGCAGGGCGACCACCACGCCGACTTTCGGCCGTTCGATGACAGCATGGCGCAGCTGCTTGCACCGGCCAGGCGGCTGCACGGCAAGGGTGCCGCCGCCTTTGCCGGGTGCGACCGCGCGTACCGCAACTTTGGCCGGGCGATTGAATTGATCGAGAAGCGGCTGGCTGAATGCGGCGCAGAGATTCTGCAACGCGGCTTGATGATTGAGCTGCGCCACAACCCCGCGAGTCGCGAGTTCACGCAACAGTGGGGGCGCAATTTCGTGGCGCGCCTGCGCGGCGAACTGGCACCTGAAGCGCATGAACCCCGGATGGGACGGGCCGAGGTGGACCGAGTGATGGGCATAAGCCTCGCCGAACGCGAAAGCCGCGAACTGGGCGGCCTGCGCTAATCTTCGGCGTCATCTTTTTCGCCGCGAACGCGAACGACGCCGCGCTTGGTGGTGCGGAAGAACGTAACCCAATGCTGGGCGGCTGGGCTGTCCTTGAAGTCTGACTCGATGGTTGCCAGCGCTTTCTCAAGCGGCGTGCCGCTTCGGAACAGCAGCTTGTATGCCTCGCGCAGGCGCTTGATCTGTTCGCGGTCGAAACCGTTGCGCTTCAAGCCGATGGCGTTCAACCCGTAGACAGGGCAACCGAACCCGCCGACGCGGCAGAAGGGCGGGATGTCCATGCTGGTCACCGAGCCCCCGGCGACCATGGCAAATCTGCCGACGCGCGCAAACTGGTGAATGGCGACCAGGCCGCCGAACACGACACGTTCTTCGACGGTGACGTGGCCGGCCAGTTGAACCGCGTTGGCGGCAATGACGTGGTCACCGACGCTGGTGTCGTGGCCGACGTGGCAATAGGCCATCAGGAACGTGTGGTTGCCGATGGTGGTGGTTTGCGCGGTGGTCTTGGTGGTGCCGCGCGAGACCTGCACATAGTCACCCAGGAAGTTTGCGTTGCCGATTACCAGCCGCGTGGGTTCATCTTTGTAGCCAAGGTCCTGCGGTGGTGCCCCCAGGCTGCAATGGTTGCCGATGCGGTTGTTGTCGCCGATGACCGTAGGCCCTTCGATCACGGTGTGCGGGCCTACGCGCGTTCCCTTGCCGATCACGACACCGGGGCCGATCACACAGTAAGGCCCGATATCGGCGTTGGTGTCGATCGATGCTGCGTTATCGACAATTGCGGTGGGGTGCACTGGCATGACCGCGAATGATCAATTATCAAAGTCAAATGTTCAATGCCCCCGTTTCCGGGGGCATTGACGGTTGAACGTCGAAACGAGCGGCCGGTTAGCGCCGCTGAAGGATGCTCAAGATCGCGGTCAATTGCGTCTTCTGCATTTCAAGCTGTTCCTTGATCGCGGTGATTTCTTCGGCGTTGCCGCCGCCGCCGCCGCCACCGCCGGCCACGATGCCTTCGCCGACTTCGCGGCCAAGGTTGATCAGGTCCGCATACCAGCGGGACTCGGGCATGCTGGTGACGACTTTCTCTGTGAGTTCGCGGCTTGCCTTGCTTACGGCACTGAGGTGCTTGAGAGCCTGGTCCAGCAACTCGGCGGAATCTCCGCCCAGGTCGATCTTCATGCCTTCTTTGCGCGTCTTGCCGACTTCCTCGCGCAGGTTGCGCAACTCGTCGCGTATGCGCCCCAGCATTTCCGTCACCGGGCCCATGTCGACGTTGACGGTCACTTTCGGGGCCGGTCCGCCGCCACCACCTCCACCACCACCACCAGCGCTGCTGCTGGCGGGCGCAGAGTATGCCGGCGCGGGTGCGCGGGCCGTAGACGTGCCGGTTTCGTCGCCGTTGTCGTCCGCGGGGCCTGGCCCCGGGGCCTCACCTGAGCCAAGAGGCGAACGATCTTCGTGCGTCTTGGCCTCGGACGTCTTGAGGCGTTTGGAAAGACTTGCCAGTTTTGCCAGGTCCGCCATGTCGAATCACCTGCGTTTGGTTACCAAGACAACGCGCCCGGTAGGCACCGGGCGCGTTTTCACGGTCGGATTTGCCGAGGCTTGATTCTAGTCCTCGTGACTCAGCGCTGCAAGCAGGCATCCCTTGGCCGTGGCATTGAGCTGGTCCTCGGCCTTTCGGATGTCGCTGATCTTGATGGGGAACTTGCTCGCGAGCTTGCTGAACTCATCCTTGAACACTTCAACAAAGCCGCCGACCTTGCTGGTGCCGCCGGAAACCGCGATGGGCACCGGCTTGGGGAAGTTCGGGATATCCTTGGTGGCAGCGAACTTCTTCACGATGTTGTCGAGCGAGTATTTGATCAGGTGACGGTAGTAGATGACGATGGCTTCTTCTTCGGGCGTCTTGGGCGCGTTGATGTCCACGCCGCGTTCTTTGACTGCGGTGATCTTGGATGCAGCGCAACCCATGACCTGTGCGGCCTGCTGGTCGATCCAGTCGCCGCCCTTGGCCGTCGAGAAGCTGATGACAGGCATGCTGCGGAAGCACACGCAAACGTTCACCATGCCGCCGCCGCAGGAAATGCCGATACCGGTGAACTCGTCGTCACCCAGTTCGCTGAACACGATGGCCTGACCTTCGTTGAAGGGGTGGCCGCGGTAGCCAAGGCGCTCAAGCAGGCCGTTGGCAATGTTCGTGTGGTACACGATGTTCATCGTGCTGTCGACCGGGTCGGCCGGGATGGAGTAGTACACCATCTCGCCTTCCGCGCGCGGCGGCCCAAGAATCTTCTTGAACAGCTCGACTTCCATCGGCATCGCGTCCGCGTCGGTCGGGCTGATCAAGCCGTTCTTCATCGGCCGGCGCATTTCGCGGTTGAAAATGTTCGCGAGTTCGAAGGCATCTTCACCAATGATGAAGAGCTTGTTCTCGCGCTTGATGTACGGAACACCCTGGCCCTTGAGCATTTTCAAGGTGTACGGGTCTTCGGGAACGTCCAGGAACGCATTGCGTGCCGGAAAGAACTCGATGCTGCCCTCTTCATCCATGCGGGCCGCTACCAGGTTGGCTGTACCTACGTCTAGTCCGCGCCCGAGCGGCGCACCCGAATCATCACCCACGGTGAATACCTCCGGCTGTTGAGAAACTTCTTCTCGTGGCTCCGCGGGAGTCGACTCTGCCGAGACCATCTCGGACTCGTCGGCGTCCGCGCTATCCTGTTGGTTTGCTTGACCTTCTTCTTCTTCTCCCCCAAGGTCAAGCTCCTCGGGTTCGCTGGCCGTCGCGCTTGCGCCAGAGCTGTACTCGTCCGCCTGACTGCTGTCTTCGCTTTCGCCGTCAGCACCCACTTCTGCCGACGCGTCTGCCCCAACATCGGACTGGTCCGGCCCCTCCGCTGAAATGGTCTGCGCGGGGGTGCCTGCTGCTTCCGGATCCGGGTCGGGTTTCTGCGCCGCTTTATCTAGCAGCAAGTTTTCGGTTTGACCAGCCTGATTTTCGACACCCGCGTGATCTTCATCCCCCGTACCCGCTTGATCTTGCGCGATGTTCGATTCCCATTCCAGCGCAGTTTCCGGCGGTCCCTCTGTCTTGCCCTGCGTGGACTCGGTCAATTCTTCCGCGGCTTCCATCTGTTGCGCAGCCACCGTCATGGGCCCGGACGTGCCTGAGCCGTGCTCAACCGGAATCTCAAACTCGCCGATATCCGTTTCGTCGTCTACGTCCTCAACTTCCATCATCTCGCGCGATGCGGCAGTCATGGGGCCGGCAGGCGCGTCATCCCCCAGGCTGCTTTCATCCAGGTCGCTGATATCAGTGACCCCGCGGCCGGTGACGATCTCGCTGACGTCGTCGTCGGCAATGTCATCCTCGGCGCTCCACTCAATGACCTCGTGTCGGCCGCTGGGTGTGACGTCGACCGGCGTGTCGTGCCAGTTTCTTTCCTGCACCTTGGTGGTGCGGCGCTTGGCTGCTTTCTGCAGACGCTCGCGCACGGTTTCACGGTGCGGTGGCTCGGAGAGGTCGCCCAGGTCAAGGTCAGCATCATCGTCTTCGTAGACGACTTCGCCTTCGCCTTGGGCGCCTTCATCGTTGTTTTCAGCTTCCACAGGGTTTGCGCTGTCTTACAGCGCCTTGGTTAAGCGGCTTCCGGGAGATGACGCAGATTCTATTGGTCGGCGGCTGCCACGCAAGGAGGAGTTGTGCGTCTCTGCGCATTGGCTGGTCCGAGCAATCCCCGGGGGTATACTCGACGCATGCGAGTGACTGCCCACTGTGCATGCGGATGGCAGCGCAGCCTGAGCCCGTGTTATGCGGGTAGACAGCTGCGGTGTCCCGCCTGCAATCGCGTCGTGCCGGCACTGCGAGTGCCCGCGGCGGGTGCCAGGCGGCGTGCGGCGCCCTTCCGCCGGCCGGTGCGGAGCGCGGCATGGTGGCAACGCGCCTTGCTGGCGCTGGTGGTGGTGGTCGCGGGCCAGACGCTTGCGTCCTACGAAATCGCGAACAGCATGGACCGTCTGCGCGATCTTGAGCGCACCGGGCCGCAGCCCACGCCTACCGAGCCCGAAACAACGCGCTCTGCGCCGCCCCGGTTTCAGACCATGCCCACACCCGAACGCGACATCGACCGCGTCGATGAGTTCTAGCGCGCGTCGCGCGCCGTCGTTACCATCGCGCCTCGAAAGACGGAGGCCAAGATGTACCGGACTACCTGCTTGTTGCTGATTGCGTTGGCCTTGGCCGGTTGTGGTGGCGGCGCCGTGAACAACCAGCCCGCGGGCGACACGACCGGCGGCTGTAAACCCGCGCCGGTCAATGATGCAGCCCCGGCCAACAAGGCCGACAATGGACCCGACGTGCCGGTAGAAGACCCGTACCTGTACCAGAAGGTAAAGGCCGCGCCGGTCGGCGGATGGGTTGCCTTGAGCAAAGACGGTCGCTCGGAATTGCTCAAGCACACCAAGCCGGACCTGCCAAAGGGACTGAAGTATGTGGCTGGCGTCTGCAACACCAAGGCGCCCGGCGGCACAGAAAGCGAATCACACTGGAATGACTGGCTGAAGCAGGCTGCCGGCGCGATTCTGTACCACGCCGACCCCGACCTGATGGACCTTGCGGCGGCGGTGAAAGAGTATGCGCCGAAGATTGCCGCGGGCGTGCCTGAGGTAAAGTCAGAAGGTGAAATCGCGTGGGCAGCAATGCAGGGCGGGGAAGTGCTGGTCATCGCGCTGAAAAACAAACTTGGTACTTACATCGTGGTCGGCATCATCCTGGCATCGGACTCGGACGAGCAGGCGAGCACGATTCGGCAGTGGGCATCCAGCATTGAAACGGAATAGGAACGATCATGGGATACAACAGCAGCAAGAAGGGCCACCTCAAGAACAAGCGCGCGAAGATGAAGCGCGCCAAAGAACGCAAGCGCAAGGAAGGTCTGGAAAAGAAGAAGTAACTAACCTCGGGAATCGGCAATCGGGAATCGGTTCCCTATGCACCGCGTCTGGGCTGAAATCGACACCGCTTCCGTGCGCCACAACCTTCGCGCGATCCGCGCCCGCGCGCCCGGCGCCAAGGTGATGGCGGTACTCAAGGCCAACGCCTACGGCCACGGCGCCGTCGAGATGGCGCGTCTGCTGGTGGCGCAAGGCATCGATCACCTGGGTGTCGGCGACAGCGGCGAGGCCCTGGAGTTGCGCGACGCGGGCATCACCGCGCCCATTCTGATCGTGGGCGGCATCATTCCCGGCGAAATGCCGCGCGTGGTCGAGAACAGCATCGAGGTCAACCTGCACACCGGGCAGATGGCCAGCGAACTCAACGCCGAAGCCGAACGCCAGGGCCGCGCCGTGCGCGTCCACCTCAAAATCGACACCGGCATGGGTCGACTGGGCATGCAACCCTTTGAAGCCGTGCCCTTTCTGCACAGCCTGCGCAGCCTGCGCAACCTCGAGCTGGTGGGCATTTGCACGCACTTCAGTTCGCCGTATGAGGAAAACCCGGCGTTCACCCAGCGCCAGATTGAGTACTTCAACCTCGCTGTCGAAGTCGCCGACCGGCTTGGCTATGGCGGATTGGCGTTGCACGCCAGCTCTAGCCTCGCAATCTGGAACCACCCGCTGGCGCACTTCAACCTGGTACGCACCGGCATCGCGTTGTGGGGCCTGTTGCCAGGCGGAGAAGCCGGCTGGGAGCAGGCGTTGAAACCCGTCCTCGCGCTGAAGAGCCGCATCCTGTTTCTCAAGGATGTGCCTGAGGGGACACCCATCGGCTACAACCGCACCTATTACACGCCGGCGCCGATGCGCATTGCTACGCTGCCCGTGGGCTACAACGACGGTTACCGCACCAGCCTGAGCAACCGGGCGCAGGTGCTGGTGCGTGGCAGCCGCTGCCCGGTGGTCGGCCGCGTAAGCATGGATTACACCACGATCGATGTGGGCCATGTGCCCGAAGCCGCCGTAGGCGATGAAGTCACCCTGGTCGGCGATGGCATCAGCCTTTACGACGTTGCGGCGTGGGCTGAAGCCATCCCTTACGAGATCTTGTGTGGAATAGGCCGCCGCGTGGCGCGGGTTTACAGTTAGGAGGCTGACATGCCAGACGCTTCACCCGACATGCAGGCGCTTGGCCGCATTCCTACCGGCCTGTACATCATTACCGCCGAAAACAACGGCCAGCGCGCGGGCTTTCTCGCCAGTTGGGTTTGCCAAGCCGGCTTTTCGCCGCCCGCCGTCACGGTCGCCGTCAAGCAAGACCGGCCGATCATGCGCCAGATGGGCCGCGGTGCCCACTTTGCCGTGAACCTGCTGGGCAAAGACGACAAGGCCATCATGGGCCGCTTCGCGCGCGGCTTCGACATTGGGCAAGACCCCTTTGCCGGCAGCCAGATTGAGCGCACCGACAACAATACGCCGTACCTGCCCGACGCGCTGGGTTTTCTCGAGTGCCGCGTGCTGCGAGTGATGGAACCAAGCACTGAGCACAACATCATCGCAGCCGAAGTCATTGGCGGCCGCATGTTGAAAGAAGGCGAGCCCTGGGTCCACGTGCGCAAGTCAGGCGAGCATTATTGACCGCCAGGGAAAGAGTGCGATGGATGAAGCCTGCCAAATCCTCAAGTCTGCCCGCCGCATCGCTGTGCTGGGCATGTCGCCCAAGGCGCATCGCACCAGCCACGCCATTGCCATGTACATGAAAGGTGCGGGCTACGAGATCATCCCCGTCAACCCCGGCCACGACGAAATCGAGGGCCTGCGATGCTACCGCGCACTGCAAGCCGTGCCCGGCCCCGTGGACATTGTTGACGTGTTCCGCGCCGCCGAGCACGAGCACGAAGTCTGCACCGACGTGTTGGCCATGGACCCGCTGCCCAAAGCCGTCTGGTTTCAGTTGAACGCCGGCGGCTGGGAAGTCGAAGGCAAACTGCGCGACCACGGCATTCAGGTGTTCGTCGACAGTTGCATCAAGGTCGTCCACAGCCTTTGCGCCGGGCGGCGGTGAGCATCAGTCGCCGGGCGGGGTCTTCGTGGGTGGCTTGCTGATGTCGAGCTTGACTTCGGCTGAGGGGGCGTCGGGAGTAAGCTCGAAGGCTTGCTGCCAAAGCGAGCCTTTGACCAGCACCCCCCGGGCATAGACGACGTACTTGCCGTAATGCAGGTCGGCGAACACCAACTCGCCACTGCTGGGTACCTGGACCGCCTTGAACGCGATGCCATTGCCATAGGCCATCACGCCGCACACGAGCCCGTTGAAATCGCCCTCACCCGAGATTCGGACCCGAAGCTTGCCTTCGTCACCCGCATAGCGCCGCAGGGTGATGGAACCCAGGTCAAGGGTTTCGCCCGGCTTTGCGAAGTAGCTGACCTGTTTGGCTTCGAATCCTTTGGCCTGAACAACCAATGCCTGATTGCCGGGCGCAAGGTCTTCAAAGCGAATTACGCCCGCTGCATCGGCTGTGGCGAACGTGCCCTTTGATACGGGTTTGGAATAACGCTGCGGGTCTTCCCACGAGACAGTCTGGCGGGCGTAGCGCTGGGCAATGGCGGGCACCACGGGCAGATTCTGTTCGTCCACGACACGCAGGCGAACGACCGCGGGTCGTGCCGGCCTTGCATCGACGTCGTTTACCACATCATCGGTGAGTTCAATCTCGCCGGACGTCCAGGCCAGTTCGCCCTCGACATACACACGGACGGTCCTCGGCAGCGAGATCGGTTTGGAAAGCCAGATACCGTTGCCGGTCTGCCTGAAATCCGCCTGTGGAAAGCTGTACTGATCGAGCACCCGAACCCGCAGAGTCACGTCGTCGGGCACATCGCTGAAACTGATGCGGAGGGTCGCCCCGCGTCGTTCTTCTTCGGGCAGCACGATGTTGATTTCTCTGGTGGAGGCATCCACTAGCTGTCGAACGGACATCGTGGTGGCCCACCCCAGGCGGGAAGCGGCCACGACAACCTGAATGAATGACGGATAGGGCACGCCCTGGATTTCAAAGCGGCCTCGCGGGTCGAGCGGAAGGTCGTTGACGGACCATAGGCTCCGATGCTTCTGATTGCGCTGCGGTTCGGCCTCCCATAGCGTGTAGCTGATTGCGCCGGCCACCGGCAAACCGTCGCTGAACGAGCAGCGGACGCTGACTGCGGCTGCTGACTTGCAGTAGATTTTGAAGTCTGCCTCTTGTTGCGTCCATCGGACAACAATCAAACCCCCGGCAATGACGGCAAGGACTGTTGGGGGCTCATCGCCGCCAACGATGACCCAGTCTTCGTCGGCGCACTTGACCACGACGTAGCGCACGATCGGTGCCTTTATCGTGGCGATGCCACCTTCGTCTGTGACGAACTCGCTAGAAAGGTCTTTGCTTGTGACGCGGGTGGATGGACCCATGACTTCTGTGGGCTCAAAGAAAGCGTATTGAAATCGCGTGCTTTTAAGTACGTCGCCCGTCTCAATGTCGGTGACAACGATGCGTATGAACCGCACATGCAGGTCATCCGGTTCGGTTGCTGCGTCGGGTAAGGCGACATCGCCTTCATCAGGCGCAACTGTACCCGTCACGGGCACGTCAGTGTCAGCAGGCTGCGGGGGAGTGACCTGTTTGGCTGCGCTGTCGGGCTCCGGTTCGCTAACGGAGCCACCGGTTTCAGACGCGTCGTTGCCGGTGGCATTGTCGTTCTCTGCCCAATCGTTCACGAGAAAAACAGCCAGCACCACAGCACCGACCACAACGAAGAGGCCGATAGTGGCGATCAAACGCTGCCGGTAGTTGACCGAACTAGCCGCCAAAGGGAACCTCTGTGAAGGCAGAGTCTTCGATGAACTGAATCTGTGGCGGGCTGCCGGCCCACGCACAGACCGCGCTGGCCAGTGACCCGCCTGCGCTTCCGCCGATGGGATTGCTCAAGCCAGGGTCTATATCGCACTCGACTTCTACAGCAAGCTCGGCTCTCGCCTCGTTCGTAACCAGTGTGTACATGTACAGGGTCTCGATCTCACCCTCCATGTCGATGGACATGTCTCCAAGCTCGGCATTGCATTCCAGTGTGTTCCAAGTGGCCTCATTCGTGGCTGGCGAAACTGCGTAGTTTGTGTAGTCGGGCTCGGACGCCGTCCAGTCCGCGTGAGCTCTGAACGTAAGTATAGCCATGGCTGCGAGCGAGAGCACGAGCGTTCAGGTTTGCATCCCGCGTGACTCCGCGCGGCCTTGGCCTCACTCAAGCCCCGCCTCCCGCGAGCAGAAGTCATCGCCAAACATCAGGTTTCTTGCCTTTGCCGCCCCTTGCAGCAGTGTTGACACAAGCGCCAGCCGGACGAAACTCGACGTACTACTGCCACAAGGCCCCGTATGAACCGGTTTTACGACGAAGTTCACGCCTTCATCCGCACCAACGACCTGTTCGACCGCGGCGAGAACATCCTCGTCGCCTTCTCGGGCGGGCCTGACAGCATGTTCCTTACCGACGCGCTGCTGCAGATCAGCAACACCTACCGCTACGGCTGGGACGTGACCCTGGCGCACCTCAACCACGGCATTACCGACGCTGCCGACCGCAACGAGGAGTTCTGCCGCAAGGTCGCCAAAGACCGCTTCAACCTGCCGCTGGTGGTGCGCCGCGTGTCGATCCCGATGATGCTGGACTCGGGCAAGTTCAAGGGCATGAACCTGGAGACCCTGGGCCGCCGCGAACGCTACCGGCTGTTCGTCGACACCTGTCGCGACAAACACATCGCCAAGCTCGCCACCGGCCACCAGCTTGACGACCAGGCCGAAACCGTGCTGATGCGCGCGATTTCAGGCTCGTGGCTTACCGGCATCAGCGGCATCCCGGTGCGCCGCACGCTCAGCCGCGACCTGAAACTTGAGGTGGTGCGCCCGCTGCTGCGCGTCTCGCGCCAGAATATCGAAGAGTGGATGCAGGCCGAAGCCGTGCCTGTGTTCGAAGACCCCAGCAACAAAGACCCGCGCTATTCGCGCAACAAGGTGCGGCACATGCTGATGCCGCTGCTGGCCAAAGAGTTCAACCCGGGTGTCAAGCAGCACCTGGCGGCGCTTGGCCTGCAAGCGCAGGAACTTGAGCAGGAATTGCAGCAGAATGCCGCCCGCTTTCTTGAGCCCCCCGTACACCGCGGCAATGAAAGCGTCGTGCGCGTGAGCATTGAACGGCTGCGCGCGCAGGGGCCGCTTGCCCAGCGCTACATCCTGCGCAACGCACTGCAAAGCGTGGGCCTGCCCGTGCGAGAGGTGACCCACCGCCGCGTCGAGCGTGTGCGCGACCTGCTTTCCAGCGAACGCCGCGGCATGGTCGTCAAGCTCAGCGACGGCGCGACCGTCATGCTGGATGACGCCGACATCGTCGTGAAGATCACGCACACCACCACCCTGCCCGAGTACATCACGCCCGCCGAGTTCCAGATCGGGCGCGACGGCACCTGGGCCGCCGACGTTGACCGCGGGCCCGTGGCGCGCATCGTGGCCGAGATGATGGCGATGCCCAGCGGCGGCTTGAACCAGTTGCTTGAGGAAAAGGGCGCCGAGGTCGAGTACCTGGACGCCGAAAAAGTCCTGTTCCCGCTGTTCGTGCGCGGCCGCAAGGATGGCGACCGCGTACAGCCGCTGGGCATGGAAGGCGAAAAGAAGCTCCAGGACGTGCTCGTCGACAACAAGGTCCCGCGCGAAGAACGCGAGTTGGTGCCGCTGGTCTGCGACTCAAGCGGTCTGCTGGTCGTTTGCGGCAACACGATCGCGCACCGCGCGCGTGTCACGCCCGTGACGTCGCAGGTGATGAAGCTGACGGCAATTCCGCGAACCGGCGGAAGCGAAGCCAGCGGGTTCTTGCCGCCGATTACGTAAGTTCGCGCAGGATGGCCTTGGTGTGAGGGCCGTAGAACGGGTCGTCTTTCAGGTCCGTGGCGCGGGCCTTTACGTCGAAAATGTTGCTGGCGCTTTCGAGCGTAGTGACGGCTTTTTCAGGGTCCATGTCAAACCCGGCCAGATAGGTCGGCAGGTCGTCACAGGTAATCAGGTACTCGCCCAAGCCGCGCAGATGCAGCACAACTTTCGCGGCGTACACGTCGGCGCCCTGGGTGCTGGTGTCGCGCGCCCAATGCTGTACCGCCTGCGCGGTCATGCGCGCGGCTTGCCACTCGGCAAACACGCGGCGAATCTCGGCTCGAAGGGCGTCGGACATGGATTGAAGTATCCCGATTTTGGGCGTGCTTGGGAAGGTGGAACATGGGGGCATGTGAGTTCTGGGTTGGGGGTGTAGGGTTCAGGGTCTTGGGTTCTGGGGTGGCGGCGGTACATTTACTCGGAACTCGGCCTTTCTCACGAAGCCTTGGCGACGTGGGAAGCTCGGAACTCCGAACTCATGTTCGACTTTCTTGAAAAACTTGAGCCCTACTCCAGCTACCGGTTCATCCTGGGCCTGGTGCTGACCGGCATGACGGTCTACTGGCTGATCACCAGCCTGGGCAGCATTCGCACGTTCAAGGCCTTCGTGCGCGACCTGAACATGCAGGTCAATGACCAGCGGCTGTTCGCGGACGTGCGCAAGATTCTTGAGCCCGACTATGACGTCAGCGTGCTGCCGCCGCTCAAGGCCAAGCCGGGGCAGATCATCAAGTTAAGCCTGATCACGGTGGTGCTGCGCATGGCAGGCTGGCGCACGTTCAAGCGCGTGTGGCCCGAGTTGCTGGGCTGCCTGGTGCTGGGCCCGGCGTGCCTGTATGCGTACTGGCTGGTGTTCAGCGCCGAGCTGTAGCCTGCAACCAACGCCCCTTGCAAAACGTTGCCATGCTGGTAGCAACCGTGATGCGGGCGCCTCGCCCGCAAGTGTCGCGTACGTCTCTTGCGCGACAAGGCAGGCGGGGCGCCTGCCACCCGTGCGGGCTGGGAGCCCGCATCACAGAAGGAGCAACCATGCCGGCCCGAAGCATTGAACAAGTCCGCAACCTGTGCAAGCGACGGGGATTCGTGTTTCCCGGCAGCGCGGCATATGGCGGGCTTGGCAGCTTCTGGGACTACGGCCCGCTGGGCGTGGAGATGCTCGGCAACGTAAAGCGCGCCTGGTGGCGCGACGTCGTCTATAAGCGCGACGACGTAGAAGGTCTGGACGCGGCAATTTTGATGTCCCGCAAAGTCTGGCAGCACAGCGGCCACGAAGCCACCTTCAGCGACCCCTTGGTGGATAACAAAAAGACCGGCAAGCGGTATCGGCTGGACCACTTGCTCGAGGCGCAACCTCAGCGCGTGCTGGGTGAACTGTTGGCGCACATCAACTTTGCGTCCATGCCTTTGACGAAACTGGTGAACATTGCACCTCAATCGGTAGGTGACGTCGACTACACGATGAATCCGCTTGGTGCAATTGGCCACTTGGCTGCGATGCTGATCGAGTCACGGATGCATCATGTCTCTACGGACCGGCTGGTCCGATGGTTGGCGCCAATTCTTGTTGTCTATCCAGAGCGTGAACTTGCGATCAACAAGGCCGGAGTGATTGATCCGTCGACCCAAGAAGTCGGTGAGTGGACGAACCCTCGTAACTTCAATCTGATGTTTCAGACACATATTGGTCCGGTGGTAAGGGCTGCCGGCTCAGAGGAAGAGCTGGCTGCCCGGGCCTATCTGCGGCCGGAGACTGCGCAGGGGATCTTTATGAACTTTGCCCATGTGCAGCGGTCTTTGGCTCGCAAGGTTCCGTTCGGGATTGCGCAGGTGGGCAAGGCGTTCCGCAACGAGATCACGCCCGGCAACTTCATTTTCCGCACCCGCGAGTTCGAGCAGATGGAGATTGAGTTCTTCATCAAGCCGCCGCAGTTTGTGCGCGAGGGCGAGAAAAACGACGCCCAGTGGCACGACGAATGGATCAAGCAGCGCTACGAATGGTGGATGGGCCTTGGCATTGACGAGGCAAGACTGCGCAAGCGCGAGCAATCCGCCGACGAGCTTGCCCACTACAGCAAACGCACTGTGGACCTCGAGTACCTGTTTCCCGAGTTCGGCTGGGGCGAAGTTGAAGGCATCGCCAACCGCACCGACTACGATTTGAGCGCGCACTCGCGGGACATCCCCGCCGAAGACCTGGCGCGTCTCAAGCTGGAGCCCAACGCCGACAGCGTCGAAAAATTCGACTACTTCGACCCCGACGCCAAAGCCCGCTACATCCCGTGGGTGATTGAGCCCAGCGCCGGCGCAACTCGCGCCATGCTGGCCTTCCTGTGCGAGGCCTACCACGAAGAACTGACCAAAGAACCCCCGACAGCCGAAGTCGATGCCATCAAGGCCGAAATCCCGGCTGTCATCAAGAACGCCCAGAAGAAGCAGAAGGACGCCGAGAAAGAAGCCGATTCCGCCCAGCGCAAGCACGATCCCGCCGCAATCGAAGCGTTCTGTGCAGCACTTGAAGAAGCCGCCGCACGCCTGCCGCAGTCGCTGCTTGAGATTGACGCCCTGCTGAGTGAGCACTCCGGCGCCCAGAACCTTGAACCCGTGAAGAAGCTGCAACCCAAGGTCAACAAACTCGCCGAAGACTGCGCGCGCGTCGTGCTGAAGCTGCACCCGGCACTGGCGCCGATCAAGCTGGCTGTGTTTCCGCTGAAGAAAAACAAGCCCGAACTGGTCGATATCGCCCGGCGCATCGCGCAAACCTACCAGCCGCACTTCCGCACCGTGTATGACGACAGCGCGGGCATCGGGCGGCTTTACAGAAGGCAGGACGAAGTCGGCACGCCGTGGTGCGTAACGGTGGACTTCCAGACGTTGGAAGACAACACGGTAACAGTGCGCGAACGCGACAGCATGCAGCAGCAGCGCATCAGCCTGGAAGCGCTGCGCGAGCACTTCTTCACCCGCCTGCACGTGTAAGCCGAAAGCCCCGGGCGGCAGCCCGGGGCTCTTGTTGGCCTGGCAGCAAGCAGTGACTTGGCAGACCCGACGTTACGCTCGGGGCGCGATGCTTACTCAAACAACGCCTTCTTGAACTTCTTGCGCAGAGCCTTGGGAGCTTCTTCGGCTTCGGCCTCTGCAAACTTGACCTTCAGGCACTCCAGCGTCTTGGCGCAGCCCAACGCGTTGATGGCCTTTGCGCTGCCCGTGGCGTTGGTGGAAAGCACGCGCAGCTTTTTCAGTTTCGCTGCCGCCTTGAACAGCAGGTCGTCGGGCGCGGCTGCGTTGAATTCCCATTCCAGCATTTCAAGCTCGGCCAGCTTGGCCAGAAATGCCATTTGCTTGTCTGTCGGCGCAGCCAGCTTGATGCGCAGCTCTTTCAGCCCGGTCATCGCCGCCATCAGCTCGACTTCTTCGGCGTCATCGGCTTCAGCGCTGCCCAGCTCAAGGTGCTGCAGATTCTTGTTCTTGGATAACGCTTCGTACGGGTAGGTTTTCAAGCCGGTCACGTTGGTCAGGCGCAACGTGTGCAGGCCGCTCATGCCGGCAAGGCGCCGGGCTTGGCTCAGGCTCATGGCCTGCGCGTTGACATGCACCAGCTCAAGGCGCGACAGGTTGGCGATCGCTTCAATCGCCGCGTCATCCAGGTTACTGCCCGAAAACACCAGTCGCTTCAGCGACGGCACCATGCCCAGGCCCATGAAGGCCTGGCTGGGCAGCGGCGCGCTGAGCCCGAGTTCTTCGATGGTGCGCGTGGTCAGCAACTGGCGCAGCCGGTCCTGCAACCCGGCGTCGCCGCCCAGTGCTGCCGTAAACAGGCGCACGGTGCGCGCCGACGGCATCTTGCCCAGTGCGTCAATCGCGGTGCCCGCGTCAAAATCCCACAGTTCGACCCACTGCACGCTGCCCATCTGGGGCAGGCCGGCAAGGTCGGCGTCGCCAAACGTGTCGGTCTTGCTGAGCGTGAGCCGGCTGAGCTTTTTCAGGCTGCCCAGCGCTTCGAGGCCTTTGCCGGTCAAGCCGCCCACGCCAACAAGCACGAGTTCTTCCAGGCTGTCGGCTTCCTTGCACAGCGCCGCCAGCCCGGCGTCGCTGATGCTGCCCTTGACCACCTGCAGCACTTTCCACTTGGCCGAAACCTTGCCCAGGCCTTCGTCGCCAATGGTCACGCCCTCAAGGCGCACAGCCACCAGGTCTTTGCCTTTGCCCAGCATTTCGGCGGTCGGCGCCTCCGTGAAACGGGCAGAAACGACGCCGTCAGCGTCGGCGCTGTACTTGCCCCAGGCGTAGTTGTCGCGGTGCAGGCTTTGCCAGTCAGATTGGGCAAGCAGTGGCGCGGCGGCAAGCAGCGCAAGAAGCATCAGTCGCATAGTCATCTTTCCGTTCGGCGTCGGTTGCGAATAGTCACGCTGCCGCGGGTTTCCTCACATCGAAAGGCAACCGCAGCCACAGATGAACACGGATGGACACAGATCAGCCGTGGCAGAGGCTTCTTGGCACCTGGCGCTTTGGCGGCCACGCAATCCGCCGGATGAACACAATCTGTGTTCATCCGTGTGTATCTGTGGCTTCGGTTGCCTTTCCAGTAAACATGTTTTCCACAGTGTGTTGACCGGCTGTAAACGGCTTGAAATAGCAGGTTTGCCGGTGGTCACAGGGTTGCGCAAAGGCTTGCTATCGCCGCAAAACCCTCTAGATTGCGCGTTTTCCGGTAAGGATCACCATGGCAAAGAAGAAAGACCCGCCGCCGACCGCGCCTTCAGACGGCCGCATTGAGCCGTTGAACATCGCTGACGAGATGCGCGAAAGCTACCTGACGTACGCCATGTCGGTGATTGTTTCGCGCGCGTTGCCGGATGTGCGCGACGGCTTGAAACCCAGCCAGCGCCGCGTGCTGGTGGCGATGAACGACCTGAACCTGGGCCCGGCCAGCAAGCACCGCAAGTGCGCCAAGATCTGCGGCGACACCTCGGGCAACTATCACCCGCACGGCGAGTCAGTCGTGTACCCGACGTTGGTGCGCATGGGCCAGGACTTCGCCACGCGCTACATGCTGGTCGACCCGCAGGGCAACTTCGGCACCATCGACGGCGACCCGCCAGCCGCCATGCGTTACACCGAGGCGCGCATGACCCGCGCCGCCACGGACATGCTGGAAGACCTGGACAAGGACACCGTCGACTACATCGACAACTTCGAGGGCACGCGCAAAGAACCGACGGTGCTGCCCGGCAAGTTCCCGAACCTGCTGTGCAACGGCACTGGCGGCATCGCAGTCGGCATGGCGACGTCCATGCCGCCGCACAACGTGAACGAGATCTGCGACGCAATCATCAACGTGCTTGAGCATCCCGATTGCAGCGTTGACGACCTGATGAAGTTCGTGAAAGGGCCCGACTTCCCGACCGGCGGAGTGATTCACGGCCGCAAAGCCATCGCCGACGCATACCGCACCGGCCGCGGCATTTTGACCGTGCGCGGCCGCCTCGAAATCGAAGAGGGCGACCACGGAAAGTCCCAGATCATCATTACCGAAATCCCGTACCAGGTGAACAAGGCGGCGCTGATCGACCGCATCGCGGAGCTGGTGCGCGCCGGCAACATCACCGGCGTCAACGACATCAAGGATTACAGCAAGAAAGACATCCGCGTCGTGGTTGAAGTCAAGCGTGGCGACGACCCGAACATTGTCCTGAACCAGCTGTACAAGCACACCGCGCTGCAAAGCAGCTTCAGCGTCATCAACATCGCCATCGTCGAGGGCAAGCCGCAGACGTTGAACCTGAAGCAGTTGTGCGAGCATTACCGCGACCACCGCAAAGAGGTCATTCTGCGCCGCTCGCGCTGGCTGTTGAACAAGGCGCGCGCGCGGCAGCACATCGTGATCGGCTTGCTGCTGGCGCTGACGAAGATGGACGAGATCATCAAGCTGATCCGATCCAGCAAGGACGTCAACGAAGCTCGCGAACGCCTGATGGCGTTGAAGTTTGCCAAGAAGGTGAAGACCGAGGGCGGCCACGTCATTGAGGGCAACGAGACACTGACGCGCGTGCAGGCCGACGCGATCCTGGCCATGACGCTCAGCCGCCTGACGGGGTTGGAGCGCGACAAGCTGGAAGAAGAGTACAAGGCGCTGCTGGCCGAAATCGAGGATCTGCTGGACATCCTGAACCGCGAAGCGCGCGTGTTGAAGATGATCCGCGATGACCTGGGGTACATCAAAGAGCGCCACGGCGACGAACGCCGCACCGAGATCCTGGCCGGCGGCATTGAGGATTTCCGAGTTGAGGACATCATCCCGGACGAGACCGTGGTCGTCACGCTGTCCGCCGAAGGCTACATCAAGCGTGTCCCGCTTGAGGCCTACCGCCGCCAGAATCGCGGCGGTACCGGCAGCATCGGCAGCAAAGCCAAAGAGGGCGATTACGTTGAGCACTTCTTCATTGCCAGCACCCACGACTACCTGCTGGTGTTCACCAGCCTGGGCAAGCTGCTGTGGCTGAAGGTGTACGACATTCCCGAGTTCAGCAAACAGGCCAAGGGCCGCGCGCTGATCAACCTGTTGAACATCAGCACCGTCGAGAAGGTCAGCGCCTGCATCAAGGTGCGCAAGTTCGACACCGGCCAGAAACTGCTGTTCGTGACCAGCGAAGGCACCGTCAAGAAAACCGAGTTGGAAGAATACAGCAACGTCACGCGCAAGGGCATTCGCGCGATCAGCCTGAAAGAGGGCCACCGGCTGATCGACGTGTTGCTTACGCACGGCAGCGACGAAATTGTGCTGGTCACGCGCAACGGCTACAGCATTCGCTTCAACGAAACCGATGCGCGCACGATGGGTCGTGTGGCGGCTGGCGTGCGCGGCATCAACCTGCGGGACGACGACGTGGTGGTGGGTGCGGCCGTGGTCAACCGCAAGGCCAGCTTTCTGTCGGTGTGCGCTAACGGTTACGGCAAGCGCAGCAGCTTTGATGACTACCGCATCCAGAGCCGCGGCGGCAAGGGCATCATCAACTACAAGGTCAACGAAAAGACCGGCAAGGTCGTGTCGGGCAAGAGCGTGTTTGAGGGCGACGAAATCATGCTGATGACCCGCCAGGGCGTGGTGCTGCGCACGGCGGTCACCACCGACAGCATGCGCGAAATCGGGCGCGCCACCCAGGGCGTGCGCATGATGAAAGTGGAAGCGGGCGACGAAGTCAGCAGCGTCGTCAAGATCATGAATGAAGACACCGCGTTCGAGAAAGCCGAGCAGGCCCAGGAAGAGCAGAAGCACGAAGACGCCATGGCTCACGCCGACGACGTGGTCAAGACACTTGAGGAAGGCGGCCTCGACGGCCACGCCAAGAAAGTCCACGGCAAGGAAGAACCGCAGCCCAAGAAGAAAAAGAAGGGTGGCGACAAAGGCGGCGGCGAAGAAGAGTAAGGGACCTGACCAGTGAACAGGAGCCCGGAGCGCAAGCGACGGGTTGGCCGGCGGTTCACAGCCGCGGATTCTTGAAGCAACCTGCGAGCCCCGGCCCACGCCGGGGCTTGTTGTTGGTTGACAGACGCCGCAGCCCCCCATACAGCAACGATGGAGGAAACATGTTTACACCCGCCGCGTTGCTTGACATTCACAGCCGTGCGCATCTCAGCCTCAGCAGGTTGATCGACCATTGTGCGGGGTTTTCGGCCGACGAGCTCAGCCGGGAAATTGCCGGCTTTGGGTATCCGACGGTGCGTTTGCAACTACACCACGCGATTGGCGCCGAGGAATACTGGGTCGGTGTGCTGCGCGGCTTGATGCTGGTGGACGAGCGACCCGAGGACTTTGCCTCGATCGAAGCCCTGCGCGCATACCGCCAGCGCGTGGCACAAACCACGACCGACTACCTGCGCGGGGCAGCCGAATCCGAACTCAACACGCGGCGCAAGATGATCACCTGGGGCGGCCACGAGCGCGAGCTGGTGCCGGCGCACATCGTCGTACGCACCCAGACTCACATCTTCCAGCACCAAGGACAGGTCGCCGCTATGGCAAGACTGCTCGGAAAACCGATACCAGCTGGCCTTGACTTCCCACTGGGGTAACGTGGTAGACGCCGCTAGACTGCGCACGGAGGGATCTATGGCTTCTGGCAAAGTGTTGGGGTTGGCGATTGGACCCGAAGGGGGCGAGGCTTTGTCCCGCGAAGCCGTAGCGACGGCCAACTTTGTGGAAGGCATGGGTCTTGAGGGTGACAAGAAGTTTGGCCGTTCGAGCGGGCGGCAAGTCAATCTGCTGAGCAAGCACAGCTATGAGTGGTTTGAGCGCAACTTCGGGCGCGAGCTTTCCTTGCCGGGCGGCTTTGGCGAAAACGTTGTCATTGATGCCATCGACCCCAACTGGCTTGACCTTGGCCAGCGCATCCAGGTCGGCGAGGCCATCCTGCAAGTCACGACGCCTCGGTCCCCTTGCGCCGGGTTTACAGAACACGTTGACGGCCACAAGGTCAGCCATTTTGTCGGCCACGTCGGCGTGATGTGCGCCGTGGTGCAGGGCGGCACTGTACGCGTCGGCGACGTAGCTGCATTACTGGACGAGTGACATGGGCTTTCAGGTTCTGGTGGCGCTTGCGGGCTCTGCGCTCGTCTTGATCGGCACACAAATGTTCATGCCGACGGCGCCGAACCTGCCCGTGATTTCGGGCGGCGATGTACCCAAGCTGATTATCATGGCGCTGGGTGCCGGATGGGCGCTGCTGGGCACGGTGCAGGGCATTCGCATCGGGCGGTCAAAACTGGCCAAGGCGTTTCTCGTGATCAACCTGCTGCTGACGCTGGGCGTGGGTGGCGCGGCAAGTTGGTGGGTGGTCGATTACAGCTATCGGCTGCCAGCTGCGGTCGAGATTCCCCCGCAGCAAACGGTGCCGGACTTTGAACTGGCCAACCAGAAGGGCGAGAGCATTTCGGCCAAGGCTCTGCGCGGCAAGCCGTTCGTGCTGATCTTCAGCCGTGGCGTTTGGTGACCGTTCTGCCTCGCTGACCTTGCCGGGGCGCAGGGTGCTCTTGAAGAAATCCGGGCCAAAGGCGGCGACGTCGTCGCCATCACCTCTGATACGCCCGAAGAGATAAAGACCGCCGCTGACCGGTACGGCTTTACGTTTCACATTTGCGCCGACCCTGAACTTGTGGCAATCACCGCTTGGGGCGTGAAGCACGAAGAGGGCCTGCCCGGCAAAGACATCGCCCGCCCGGCCGTGTTTTTCGTGCGCGCCGACGGCACCCTGGCCCACAGCATCCAGCCGGACAACTACCGCCGTCACTTCAAGGCCGCGGACTACCTGGCCGGCTTTGCGCTTGCCAGCCCGTGACGATGCGGTGACAGGCAGACGCTTGCCACAGTCGCAGTCGGCGCTACATTGACAGTCCCCCGGCAGAAGATGCAGGAAGCCATGAAGCACACACTCATTGTGCTGTTGTTGTCTGTCCTGGTAATCGCGGGTTGCGCGAACACCCAGGACACCAAGCTGCGCACAGACCCGCGCAGTTACAGCGAAGCCATGGACATGATCGCCGGCGAAGTCGGGCAGATCGACAAGCACCTGATCGGCGGCCAGTACGGCCTGGCATCGAATGAAGCCGAGCTGGTAGTGAAGTACGCGATCCACCTTTCGCGTTATGAGCCGCCGCGCATGACAAACCGGTACGACGACTACATGGAATACGACGCGCAGGTGGATGACCTGATGCGCTCGTCCGACCGGCTGCTGTTCATGTTGCAGCAGCGCCGCCGAGAAGACGCGCGGGATCAGCTTGCCGAGGTCGCCAAGCGCTTCAATCGGCTTTCGCTGAACTACGGGCCGACGTACCAGATCGGCGTGCTGGAGCGCAGCCCCAACGAGTTCCGGTTCAATGAGAGCTACAGCAGCGACCTGCCGGGCGAAATGAGCGGCAATCGCTAGCTCAATCTTTCCTATGCGCCGGGCTTGACGGCCGCTAGCATAGGCCGTTGCAAGGCCCATTACCGGAGGACCCATGCCTCTTGGAACCGACTGCCCGCATTGCGGCAAGAACTTCGTGCTGCCGGACGACCTGTTTGGCAAGCGCATCAAGTGCAAGTCATGCCGAGGGGTCTTCCGTGTCGGCGGCGCCTCAGCGCCTCCGACCGGTGACGCCTTTAATCAGCGCGACGCCGTTGACCGCACCCAGGTAGACTCCGTGGCGCTGGATGATGAGGGCGGCGCCGAGCTGGCCAGGCCGGGTGTCGGCGATGACTTCGCGACACAGCCGCCTCCGACCCGCGACGACTTTGCCACCCAGTACCCGGGTGCCGGGCGTGACGACTTCGCCACGCAATACCCGGGCATGCATGACGATGCGCAGGACTTTTCGCAGACGTCGGTGCCCGGCGCGGGCGGCGTGGGGCAAGACACGGTGGGCGACACCTGGCGCGACGCCGATGATACCGTGGGCGACACCTGGGGCTCGGGCGATACGCACAACGACTATTTTCCTGAGCCGTCACAGACCTCGTCCGGCGACACGGTTGTCGATGAGGTGATGGGTGACCCCAGCGACACAGTCAGCGACTTCGTGCCAGGCGAAAACGACTTGTCAGGCGACACCGCCATCGACATGCCCGTCGGCGGCGAAGCGCCCGCCGACATGATCGCCGACGAAATGCCGGATGATGTGACAGAAGATGTCGCAGCCGAGGCTGAAGAAGTCGAAAGCGGCGCAGCCGGCGGCAAGAAGTTGCCCGGCAAGGGCCTGAAATTGCCGGGCAAGGGCACGCTGCCCGGAAAGGGTACAAGCAAGTTGCCAGGCAAGGGCGAGTTGCCCAAAGGCACAGCGAAAATCGACAAAGCCAATACCGGCCGCAAGCTGCCCGCCAAAGCGGGTAAGCCCGGCACATTGGTGACCAAACCCGCCGGCAAGACCGAGAAGAAAAAAGGCGGCGGCATCCTGGTGAAGTTCCTGCTGATCTTCCTGCTGCTGGACGTGGTGGCGTTCGCACTGTTGGTGTATGTACCGCAAGTGCGCGAGGCCGTAGGACTGAACGGCCAGCCGTGGTTGAACGACATTGCGAAGCAGGTAGGCGGTCACGACGACTCGGCTGTCTCGGCACCGCAGCCCGAACCAGAGCCCGAGCCGAAACCCGAGCCCAAGCCTGAGCCGAAACCAGAGCCCGAACCAGAGCCCAAGCCTGAGCCGAAACCCGAGCCCAAGCCTGAGCCGGAACCCGAGCCCAAGCCTGAGCCGAAACCCGAGCCCAAGCCTGAGCCGGAACCCGAGCCCAAGCCAGAGCCGGAACCCGAGCCCAAGCCCGAGCCGGAACCAGAGCCCAAGCCCGAGCCGGAACCAGAGCCCAAGCCCGAGCCGGAACCAGAGCCCAAGCCGCAGCCGGAACCCGAGCCCAAGCCAGAGCCGGA
>JADZFR010000007.1 GCA_020849795.1 Planctomycetota bacterium
AAGGGCCGCGCGAGAGCTTGAAGAAAGCACAATCATCGTACCCTATGGTCAGGAAGCCACAGCCAAACTGCCGCCGAACCTGGTATCCAGAACCATGCTGCAAAGCCTCGAACGAGAACTCGCCCGCGCCGGACTGGACGCCGGCTTGGACGCCGGACTGGACGAAGGAACCGGCTTCACGCCATCGCGGCTCAGCGGCCCCGGCGCAGCCCGCATGAACGATTCGCCGCGAGCGCGGTTTGAACAGCGGCAGACAAGCCCCGGCACAATCGGCATCCAGGAGTTGACGCGGGCGATGGGCTTGGACCACGGGCCGGAAGCAGCGCCGGAAACAGCACCGCCGACACGAGGCCCGGCCACGCAGGCCTACCCGCCGCAAAACATGCTCACGCCAAGGCCAGCCCAGCACTACCGGCTAGCAATGACTCCGGGCGTTGGCTTGCAGGTCGAACGTGCGTATGTACCCAGCAAGCAAGAGGCACAAGATGTTTCCGGGTCACTCCTCCAGGCAGGTGATGACGCGAAAGTCCCCATCGACCAAACTGGTTCCGAGACCGATCAGGTAACGTCATCAAAAGTTCCGTACATAGGAAGAATCCGGACCAAGAACGAAGCCGAGCTTGTGGTGTTGCCGTGCAAACGCAGCGTACGTGTCGAGATCGAGGTCCGCACCCTACTGGGGGGACAGCAGGTAAAAAGGAACATCGTGCGCCCGAAGATATCGTTGGACAAAGCGGGAGACGTCGCAACTCTCACGTCCGAGTTGGTCAAAGCTGCCCGGGAACAGGCACGCAATGATGCAGAAGTGCAGAAGGAAAGGGATCAAGCTGAGGCAGATTTGCGCAAGTACTGGTCGAATGAGTTATCCGGTGGAGAGATCAACCACACTCACTCCCGCAATGCTGATGTAAAAGCTAGCGGGTTGTGGCAGACTTTTCCTGCCCGAAGAATTGCGAACCACTGACGACAAAGCTCATCAGTCGCAAGGGACAGTTGACGATCACGGACGCCTTCAAAGTGGAATCCGAGCCGCTTGAAGGTGATCAAAAAGGGTTTACCAAACTGACGGTTACACATTCCGTTCAAGCATGGATGGAGTGGGTTTATGTGTACTTGCTGAACTGTGGCGAGGACGAGTTCTGATCATGAGTAGATTATCATGTACCGTCCCATTGCTCCTGATTTTGCTTTGCTGCACTTGGTTGTGTGTCATGTCGTGGACAAGCAGCGACGGCGCTCCAAGTCGTCACTACCTCGCGCAAGACCGCGAATGCGGAGAGCACTTGCCACGGCACCCGTGTTCATCGGGGGCGCTACCGCGTAGTGTGTCACCGCACGACTACCTCACTACTCGCAATGATTTGGGCACTGGAGCCGATACTTATCGGCGTGCGTCGTGTTCCGGCGAAGAGACTGGGAGTGACAAAGCGGCTGACGCCTCACCTGCGGTTGGCGCGCGAGTCAGCAGCGATTGTCCTGCGGAGCCAATTGCGACGCGCTTTGCTGAAACCTTTGCAGGTAGTCAGCAGGTACGGGAGGAAGGCTGGGCAATCGACGGTAAGCGACACGGGGAATGGAGGGGGTGGTACAAGAACGGCTGCTTGTCGACATCTGTCCTTTACGAACTTGGGAGAAAACACGGGGCGTTTGCATTCTACTACGAAAATGGGGTGCTCCACCGCACGGGCACATTTTCTAGCGACATGCTGACTGGCATTGGGAGTGAGTATTATGAGACCGGCACCCTCCGACGGCGTGGTTTCTACAAGAATTCCCGTGTGGGGGAATGGACGGCGTACCACCCGAACGGCGCGATAGCTTGGACCGGATTTTATACCGACGATGACGATGCGCGGCGCGGACTGTCTTGGGACGAGGAGGAGTTGGATGGCGGCAAGAGATGCGGCATCTGGCAGTTTTATGATGAGGACGGGCACCTGATAAGAACGACTGACTACTCTTCGCCCCGACGCTGATCATGAGCCAAGTCATGGCAAGCACAAGAAATAGCCAAGCGGACTGCCCTGCCTGTGGCGAAAGCGCGGGCGGTCAGCGCGCGGGCGGCCAAAGCGCACAACCAAACGCGCTGAAACGGGCAGCCCGGGCGCTGGAGGAATGCACAGTAATCGTACCCTGCGACCTGGCAGCGACAGCCAAGCTGCCACCGAACCGGGTATCCCGAGCCATGCTGCAAAGCCTCGAACGAGAAATAGCCCGCGTCGCTCTCGACGTAGAAACCGGTTTCGCGCCGTCGCGGCTGGGTCATTCCGGCGTCGCCCCCATGAGCGATTCAGCGCAAGCACCGTTTGTACGGCGGCAGACAAGCCCCGGCACGACTGTCGGTCCTGGCTGTCGCATCATTCTGGACGAGTACGACCAGGGCAACCACTTGATCCCGAAGCCAACCGGAAAAAGCCCGACAGAGTTCTGTTATGAGCAATACAAGTCGATCGAGACGGAACAGGGGAACGCGCTTTCCGGTTCGGGCGAGTTCGTATATGTCGCGGGCTGCAATGGCTTGTACGCGCAAATCGTCCAGGGCCACAAAGCCGGCGACTGACTTGCGGTTCCGGAAGGCGGCGCTGGTTGCTTGCTGATCCGGAAACACATCGCCAACAGCTGATTGCGCGTGCTGCTTGGTCGGTGACAATGGCGGGCGACCCCGGCTTCCCCTTGGAGCCTCTCCATGATTCGCATTCTTCCCGCAGTACTGGCAGGTTTGTTTGTCTTCAGCGCAATCGCGCAAGCCCAGGACACCAAGCCACGCATAGACGCGCTGTTCAAGTTCAACGACACCGACAAAGACGGCAAGCTGCAATGGGCCGAGGTGTGGCAGCGCACTCTCGACTATCGCAAGGCCAGGCAGGCGCCGATTGTGGTCAAGCCGGGCGGCGATAACGGCGAAGACCTCGACGCCATGTTTGCCGACCTGCTGCTGCCCATGCACTGCCTGCTGGCCGACGCCAACAAAGACCTGACAGTCACCCGCGCCGAACTGACGAGCTACATCAGGAAGGTCGATGCCAACAAGGCGCCCGAGCCCGCGGAGTGGCACTGGCGCCAGCTCATGGCAGCCGAGGTCGAGCTTTACTGGGGCAAGCTGATCAACTACATCGACGAAGACGAAGACGAGCGCGTTAGCAGCGAAGAGCTGCTGGGCCTGACCGGAAACGCCCTGCCTGACGGTGAGTTCGAGGTCTGCGACAAAGACAGCAACGGCGGTTTGGACAAAGCCGAGTTCGTCACACTCAAGGCACGCGAATGCCTGCGCGGCGAGCTGGTCGAATACGACCTGCCCGACGCGGTGTTTCGCGCCAGCGGCGGCACGGAAGCCGAGGTCGAAGGTACCGAGCCCGAAGAAGGCGAAGAAGACGACACTGCGTCACGCAAAGACCCGGATAAAGAAACGCGCTCCGGATGGAAAGAAGCCGACGCCACCATCAAGGTCGGCGCGAAGTGGATCGCGCGGGTGCGCTACGCGCACAGCATCGAGGGCAAGCAGGTCACCGAGTGGCGCTGGTGCTTTTTCCGCTACGAGATTACCGCCAAGTCGGAGTACGGCTGGGACATTGCCGGCACAGAATGCGACGATCACGGGAAAGTGCTTGAGGGTGCCAAGGTTGACGCGTACCGATTCAACGCACAGCCGCGCCACCGCATTTGCCACTTCGAACACGAAGATATGCGCCGGTATGCCCCCAAGGCGCGCACACTGAAAGACCTCACGATCGGTACGGCGGTGTTCAAGTCGTACACGACCACCGAACCGTACTCGTGGTACTACAAGCGCTCGAACAACAACACGGTCGAAGCCGAGTTCACGATGAAAGGCAAGATGGCCTGGACCAACGCCTTTATCGACAACACGGCGCTGCCCCTGCGCGCCGAGATGGACAAGGAACTTTACTACGAGTTCCTGCGCTGGATGGATTGACGTGCAAGACTGCGGGGCGGCAGTTTCGTACGCTGCCGCCCATGCAGACCCCGCCCCATGCCGACACGTCCGCGCCCACACAGCAGGAACCCCTGCTGTCACTGCCGAACCTGCTGACGCTCGTACGCGTGCCGTTGGCGGGGGCCGTGTGGCTCGTGGCACCCTGGCCGTGGGCATTGATCGGCGTGATGTTCGCCGCGGGTTTGTCCGACGTGCTGGATGGCTGGTTCGCACGCCGCATGCGGGCGCGGCGCCTTGCGCATGGTCTGCCCACCCGCAGCCTGGGCGAAAAGGGCGGGCGCGGCGCGTGGCTTGACCCCGTGGTCGACAAGCTGTTCGTGGTCTCAACGCTGGCGGCTGTGCTGGTGTTCTACGCACCGCCATGGTGGTGGCTGCCGTTGATCGCCACGCGCGAGTGCATCCAGTTGCCGCTGGTTGCCCTGTACAAGCTGACTCCCGGCTTGGCGCGCCGCTTGCGCTTTGACTTTCGTGCCGGCATGGCCGGCAAATTGGCAACGGTGTCGCAGTTCGCCGCGGTCTGGGTGTTCATCCTGGGCGGCGCGCACTGGTTGGCGTTTGCGCTGCTGGCGGGCGCCGTCGGCCTGATTGCCGCGCTTGACTATGTGCTGCGCGCGCTTGCCCACAGCCGCGACTAACTCTCGCGCTCTTGCAGCGTCTTGAGCTTGCGCGTGGGCCGGCGCGACTTCAGGCCGAACTCCCTGAGCGCGGCCTCGCGCACAAGCTGCGCGGCTTCGTGCGGCGAATCGGTGAGGTGCAGCTTGTCCACGTCGGCCGCTGCAATCGTGCCCTGGGCCACCATGGTCTCACGCAGAAAGCTGATCAGCGGCGACCAGTACTCGCGGCCCAGCAGCACAAGCGGAAAGTTTGCGATCTTGCTGGTCTGGATCAGCGTGGCGCACTCGAAAATCTCGTCCATCGTGCCAAAGCCGCCGGGCGCCGCGATGAACGCATAGCTGTACTTCACCAGCATCATCTTGCGCACGAAGAAGTAGCGAAACTCGACAAACTTGTCCAAGTACGGGTTCGGCATCTGCTCGTGGGGCAGCTTGATGTTGCAGCCGATGCTCGGGGCGGCAACGTCGCGCGCACCGCGGTTGGCGGCCTCCATCACGCCGGGGCCTCCCCCGGTCATCACGGTAAAGCCGGCGCGGCCAATCTCGCGCCCGACATCGCGCGCGATCTCGTAGTACGCATGATCTTCTTTGAAGCGCGCGCTGCCGAACACTGTGACGCACGGGCCCACAAAGTGCAGCGCGCGAAAACCCCGGATCAGCTCGGCAAACACGCGCATCGCACGCGCCAATTCCGCAACGCGTGAACGCGGGCCCTGCAAAAACAGCCTCTCGTCAGGGTCCTTGGTGGCCTTGCCCCACTCTTTACTGTGGGGCTGCTCGGGTTGCGGAATCGGGCCGGATTCGTTCACGCACACAGTTTGAAGCGCACGCTGCCGTCCGCAAGGGCAAGCCGGTGCCAGTTCTTTTGCACCTTGTGATGCAATCCATGGGATAGACTTGCGCAGTCGCTAACACAACGGGTCTCACAGCCAGCGATCGGGCGCGCCCGCGCTGGAGAAGCAGGAGCCGAGTCATGAGAAATCAATGGCTTGCCTTGACCGTGTTCAGCCTTGCGAGTCTTGCCGGTGCCTCAATTCAAGCCGCGCAGCCGGCGACAGACTCAGGTTTCCACATGCCCAAACCCTCGCGCGTGCAACCATCGCTGATTCAGACGCGCGCCGCCAATGACACATCGGGCGTGCCGCAGCTTGAACGCGGCGGCGGACAGAGCTTTGACGACAGGTGGCCGTGGGGCGGCATTGAGATCTCTGCGTACTCCGGCCTGTACCCGGTGTTCTTCGCCGCAAGCCAGGGCATCGACGTCGGCATCCCGGTGTTGCCCTGGGTATCCGTGGTGTTGAAAGCCGAAGTGACCGCGGGCCTGCTGCTGACCGGCGCGATTTTTGACTTTGGCGTGCGCGGCCACGTCGACTTCAGCGACAGCTTCGCAGTCTACGGCGAAGTCACCGGGCGCTTTGGCGTCGGCGAGTTGACCATCGCTGAAATTTTCGAAGACGCGTTTCGCGATGTGGTCAAAGCCGGCGTGAACAACATCAGCGGATTCGGCGTGGGGTTTGCCGCCGGCATCGAGTACGGCGGGCGCCACGCGCGGTTCTTTGCCGGCCTGCATTACAGCGCGCTTTTTGTCGACGCCAGCGCGTTTGTAGACGACTTCAGTTTCGACTTGCCAACCATCACGATCAACCACTTCGGCTTCCAGATCGGCATTCGTTTCTACATTGGCTAGCACACGCGCGCTGCCGCACAGAAAAGCACGAAGCCCGCTCCGGAGCGGGCTTCTCTGGCCGGGGCGCAAGCGCCTCGGCCGTGGCTTTGTGCAGCGGCTGGATTCCACACCCAGCTCCACAACCCTGGCCCCGGAGGCTGACGGCTTGCGCCGGCAACTTACAGGTCCGGGCTGCTGGCGCAGGTATCCCCGCGCGGTGATGACTCCCATGGTAAGGCGGCCGGTGCCGCCGTTCCACTTGCGCCGGTTGCCCGGCGCGGGGTGCCATCCCCCGGGTGCCTGCCTTCGCAGAGGCGACACCCACAACCCAGTGCTGCAACACCGCACTGCACGCGCAAAGAGTACCGCGCCAAATCAGCATCTCCAGCCTTGTCGGCGGATAGTTGAAATGGGGACAAAACCGCCGATGCTGACAGTCCCCCATGTTGCATTGCATGCGCCGGCTCGCCCGTTAGCATTCGGCCATGACAGCGCCCAGCGCGGAAACCGCATACCTTTTCCGCCACGCGCTCCTGCGCGCCGCAGCCTATGAATTGCAGCCTCTCGGCGAACGCGCGGCCCTGCACCGATTGGCGCTGGAACTGATACCGCAGGTGATCGACGCCAAGCGCCTGCAGGCCATCGCATTCGATCTGTCCGAGCATGCGCGCATGGCGCTGTTGGGTTCGCCGGAAGAACCCCTGCACTCACAGCTTCTCGCGCGCGAACACCAACAACTTGATATCGCACGCGCTTGGTTCGAATGGAACAGCCTCATGCCGGACCACCTGCGAGTGCTCGATCGGCTCATTCTCCACCCGCTGTCGGGCAGCGTACAGAAACGCAAGTTCATGCTGGATGCTGCGCGAGTGGTCAGCCGTGCCGGTCAGCTCGCACAAGCTGAACAGCGCGCCCGCTTCGCCCTGCACGAGTGCCGGGAACACGCAGACGAGCAAGGAGAAACACGCGCATTGCTGTTGCTTGAAGAGTTGCTCCAGAACACCGGAAGAACGCGCGAAATGGCGATCGACCTGGAGGCGCTTGTTGCCAACTCGGCTTTCGATCCAGATCTGCATCTGCATGCCATGCACCGGCTGAAAATGCAGCTTGAGCGACAGGGATTGGAGCAACAAGCATCCGAGATAATGGCGCGGTCAATCAAGTTTGCGCGCGCGCAAGGACTGCTGCCCTGGGTCGCATACCTGATGGCAGCACAAGCCAATGAGCGCCACCTCGCCGGTGACCCACAAGTCGCCATCGACGAGCTATGGCAAGCCGTAGAAGTCGCCCGCGACTCAGGCGACCCATTCGCTGAGGCACAGGTTTTGAACACTCTTGGCATTACCTGCACCGAGATGGGACGAATCTCGGATGCCAAGCCTGCCTATGACGAGGCGCGCAGGCTTGCCCATGCTGCAGGCGGCAAAGAGCTTGAAGCCGCGGCGACGTCAAATCTCGGCAACCTGCATCTCTACTTCACCGGCGAGTTGGAGCTTGCGGCAGAGTGCTACCGGCAGGCGCGAGAATTCTGCCTTGAGGCCGGCCACGTGAGTGACCTTGGCCGCGTGTCGCTGCGCCTTTCTGACCTCTGCCTGAACCTTCACGAGTTCGACAAAGCGCTGTTCTACAACACCGAAGCATTGCGCTGCGCACGTACCACCCACAACTCAGACTTTGAGGCCAAGCTGTTGCTCCAGCGCTCGCGGCTGGAGGGGGCGGTTGCCACGCCCGACCAACTCGAGGCCATCACCTCAGCCATGTCGTTTGTACCGACACTGCGCACCGCAAGTCACGAATCTGAAGGCTGGATGCGCCTGGCGGACTTCTTGTGTCGTCAAGGCCTGCTGAACGCGTGTTTGGAAGCGACCGAAGTGCTGGAACGGCGCGATGCCGTTGATGCACCGTTGACCATGCACCGCTGGCAGGCGATGGGCACCGCTGCCCGCGCCCTGATCCTGTCCGGAAACGCTGATCTCGCCCTGGAGATATCGCAGAAGCTCGTGGACACCGGCACCAGCATTCCTCGCAGTCACTTTGTCACGGTCGCACTAGACGTGCAGTTAGCCGCGCTTGTCCTGAAACACCTCGGGCCAGCCGGCCTCGGGGCCGCCAGCCGCAGCGCCATTGCAGACATGGAAGCCTTGGCGCGGCGCATGCATAGCGAACTTGAAGGCTCAGGATTTCAACGCATGCCAAAGGTTCGCGCGGTTCTCGCGGCGGCCAGCGACGTGACGCGCATGGCACGGCTGGGACCGCCGGCCCCGTTGCTGATGGGAGTGCCGCTTTCGATGCTCACGCCGCAGCAACAGTGGACCATCCTCGAAGCCCTGAAGACCGGACAGCCAGAACTCTGGAACGACTTCGAGCAAGGCAACCCCGCTCTGCTGGCAGCGGCCCTGGCCAGACGTGCAAAGCCGTGGCTGCCGCGCGACACACCTTTGGCTCAGGTGCCGGGCGTGGCGCCGCTGCTTGATCGCGCCACGGGCAACGTTAAGTGAAACGGGCAGGCGCCGTTGCGCCTGCCCGTGAGCGTTTCCATCTTACCCCAGGTTCTTGGCTGCGAAGTCCCAGTTGGCAAGGTGGTTCAGGAAGGTCTCGATGTACTTGGGGCGCGCGTTGCGGTAGTCGATGTAATAGGCATGCTCCCACACGTCGATCGTCAGCAGCGGCTTGTCGCCCTGCTTGATCGGGCAATCCGCATTGCCCGTCTTGACCACCTTCAGCTTGCCGTCTTTGCCCTTCACCAGCCACGCCCAACCACTGCCGAACTGCGTAGTGGCGGCTTCCGTAAACTGCTTTTTGAACTCGTCGAAGCTGCCGAAGTCTTTCTTGATGGCGTCGGCCAGTTTGCCGGTCGGCGCGCCGCCGCCGCCCTTCTTCATGCTGTGCCAATAGAACGTATGGTTCCAGACTTGGGCCGCGTTGTTGAACACGCCGCCTTCGCTGGTCTTGATCAGGTCCTCAAGGGACTTGGCGGCTTCGGGTTTGCCCTCAGTGAGCTTGTTGAGGTTGGTGACATACGTGTTGTGGTGCTTTTCGTAGTGAAAGTTGAAAGTCTCCTCGCTCAAGTGCGGGGCGAGATCAGTCTTGGCATAGGGCAGCTTGGGCAGCTCAAAGGGCATGGACGTGTCTCCTGAAAGGCGGGCTACAGGCCCGCAACCTGAAATCGTGTTTCGGATGATTTATAAAGAAGAGTCTTTCGAAAACAACCCCGAAGTGCCGACCTATCGATTTCGAAAAATACTTGCTTGGGGCGTAAGGGAATCCGTTTCCATATCACTCAAGTATGGCATACAATCCTCAATCAGGTGCGTTTGGTGCAACTCGCACCAACAAAAAATGGAGCGCGTAATGAGAAAGTTCCTCACGATCGCGGCCCTGAGCATCGCAGTCGGCAGCCTTGCCGGCGTGATTGCCCAGCCGCTTGCGGGACAGTGATGAGGTGGTGGGAGCAAGGCCGGGCGCGTAGAGCGTCCGACCAACTCCGGGGCTCGTGTAGCCCCATCAGTGGACCCGGCCAAGGTTCCTTCCTGGAACAAGCCAGACTCAGCAGCGCTGGAAGCCGCAGCGGCTGAGCAGCGCCCGATCGTCCTGTATTTCCCGGACGAAGCGGACAGTGAGTATGAACTCTACGGCGACGACTGGGCGGCATTGAGCAAGGAAGACGCCTTGTTCATCAAGATTCCGTACACCGCCGACCGCGAGAAGTCGCCTTGGGTCGAAGATTCCATCATCCCGACCAGCAAGCTTCTCAGCCCCAACCCGTCGCTTGAGTATGGCGTCAGCGTCGGCAAAGCCGACCTCTTCGTGTGCGACAGCTACGGCAACAGCTACTTCCGTCCGGGCGCCAAGGTCAAAGCCGACGCGCTGAAGGCCCTGATCGGCAAGGTCAAGGACGAAGCGGACAAGGCTGACAAGAAGCTGTTCAAGAACCTGGAAAAGGCGCGCGACCAGCACACCAAGCAGGACGACAAGAATGCTGTGAAGACGCTGCTGAAGAACTTCAAGGAGGGCGTGGTTGGCCTTCCGTCGCAGGTCGAGTCGATCAAGCTGTACCACGAGATCATGGACGCCGGCCGTGATCGCATCAAGGAAATGCAGGAAAAGGGCGACGTCAACGGCCTCAAGGGCATTGCCAAGGACTACAAGGGCACGGACCTTGAGAAGGAAGCCAACGAAGCCCTCAAGAACCCGAGCACCCAGACGACCAAAGGCTAACGATCGAGTATTGGCTGGGTTAAATCCTTACCACAACATGACTTGGGGCGGCCTTCTGGCCGCCCCTCTCAGTTTTTCAGAAATCACGGGAGATTGCGATGGCAGCCTGTAACCGACTGCGGCTGAACTCCACTCAAGGTGGTCAAGCACACACTCAGGTTCGAAGATGCCGAAGTCAGCGAAAAGCCATTTCCGCTGAGCCGCCTCCGCAAGGAGTGGCGGTGCCGCTTCCCTGAGGGTTTGACCCAGCACATCAATCTCCTCTTCTTGGGACTCGTGGTATCGCCCCTCCTTTTGGGTGCGGGTACGCACTTTGAACGAAGTGATGCAAACCGGTGCGGTTTGTTTCCATGAAGGAGAGGACATGAAGAGAGTAGCGTCAATGTGGCTCTGGGCTGTCGCCGCCATCCTGGGCGTCGCCGCAGCGCCGGTCTGGGCGCAGTGCAGCGGTGGTGGTTGCGGGGGCTCAAGCTCCGGCAGCGGTGCCACTGGCGGCAGCTGCCCAGACGGAAGCTGCCCGAACGCCGGCAAGTCGGCAGGCAGAGTCGAACGCCCCACCAACGGTGGTGCGGCCCGTCCAGCAGGCCCGACCGTCGCGGCAGAAGATATGCCGAGTTGGTCCAAGCCTTCGACGGAAGCGCTTGAAAACGCTGCCCGTGAGCAGCGTCCGATCGTGGTGCTGTTCCCCGCCGAGGCGGACAGCCCCGCAGCCATGGCCAGCAAGGAAATGGCTGAGTTGAGCAAGACAGCAGCCGTGTTCATCAAGATGCCGTACACCGCAGACCGCGAGAAGTCACCGTGGACTGAAGAGTCGGTCGTCCCGGTGAGCCGCCTGCTGAGCGACAACCCCGCCCGCGACTTCAACATAGCGGTCGGCAAGGAGACGGTGCTGGTGCTGGACTGGTTCGGCAACGAACACAACCGCCTCAGCGCAAGCATCAAGGCTGTCGAGTTGCAGAAGCACGTTGAGAAGATCGCCGAGAAGGTCGAAGACATCAACGGCAAGCTCGACAAGACCCTGGCCAAGGCCAAGGAAGCCCATGAGAAAGCCAACCGCAAGGACGCCCTGAAGCACATCATGAAGAACTTCCAGGGTGGTATCGTTGGCATGCCGGCCCAGGAGGAGACTGTCCGCCTGTACCGCACGATCATGGACGAAGCTCGCGAGGAGATGAAAAAGCTCGTCGAGAAGAAGGATGCCGAAGGCCTCAAAGGCATGCAGAAAGAGCTGAAGAGGACTGACGTCGAGAAGGAAATCGGCGAAGCTATCAGCAAGCTCGGGTAATCGGGCGGGTTACCTGAATGCAAAGGGCCGGCGAAAGCCGGCCCTTTGTCATGGTTATGTCATACCGACCTGCTGTCCGAACGTGCAACCCGATTTCGCCGTTTACTGCGTAATCGAGTGCTAGACTCGTCTACTGAATCACAGGTGCTGGGTTTAACCTCAATCTGGAGGAGATTCGATGAAGCGCTTTAACGTCATGGCGCTCGCGGCGGCCGGGGCATTCGTGCTCACCGGAATCATCGCGCAGCCGCTTGCAGCACAGTGATGAGGTGGCGGTGGAGGGGGCGGTGCCTCCTCAGGTGGAGCTTCCAGCGGCCCGGGTTCCGGTGCATCTGGTAGCGGCAAGACTGTCGGTCGCGTAGATCGAACGGGCGGCGGCGGCACAGCTCGACCAGCCGGCCCCACAGTCAAACCCGAAGAACTTCCAGCATGGCAGCGGCCATCCACCGATGCGCTTGAAGGCGCAGCGCGTGAAGGTCGTCCGCTCGTGATCTGGTTCCCGTCTGAGAACGAATCAGACGCCAGCTTCTCGGGCAAGGAGATTGCTGACCTCAGCAAATCGTCGGCGCTCTTCCTGAAGCTTCCGTACAACGCTGATCGCGAGAAGTCACCTTGGGCCACGGAAAGCGTCGTGCCCACCAGCAAGTTGCTGAGTGACAACCCGGCCCGCGAGTACGGCATCAAGGTCGGCCAGAGCACCATCCTGGTGACCGACAGCTACGGCAACGAGCACAACCGTCTTTTCGCGGCCCCTGCCGCCAAGTCGCTCCAGTCCATGGTCGACAAGGTCAAGGAAGCCTCGGAAAAGGAAAATGCCAAGCTGCAAAAGAACCTCGACAAAGCCACCGCGGCCCACGAAAAGGCCGACCGGAAGGGCGCGCTGAGCAGCATCATGAAGAACTTCAAGGGTGGCATCGTCGGCCTGCCTGCGCAGGAAGAGACGGTTCGCCTGTATCACAAGATTCTCGACGAAGCCCGCGAAGAGATGAAGACGCTGGCCGAGAAGAAGGATACCGAGGGCCTGAAGAACCTCGCCAAAGAGTTCAAGAAGACCGACCTCGAGAAGGAAATCGACGAGGCCATCAAGAGCGCCAGCTAAGTTGGTGAAGCAACGCAACAAGAGCGGCGGCCGCGAGGCCGCCGCTTCGCATTACGTCAGCGCTTGAATACCAGGTGCCACACCGGGTAACTGAACGCCGCGAACACAAGAAACGTGCTGAAAAGCGCCAGCAGGTCATGCTCGCCGATGGCTGCGGGCAGCAGCGCACGCATGATCCAGAGCACTGCAATGTTCAGCAGCAGCGTGAACAACTCGGCCAGCGCGAATCCTGCCGCTTGCTTGGGCAGGCTGCCGGCACGCGCGCGAAACACGAAGTATCGGCA
Organism: Planctomycetota bacterium; assembly: GCA_020849795.1. Taxonomy (GTDB): domain Bacteria; phylum Planctomycetota; class UBA8742; order UBA2392; family UBA2392; genus JADJRK01. The sequence continues at coordinate 13,122 of JADZFR010000007.1, forward strand.
CCCGACAAACTGTGCCACGGCACCCACAATCAGGCCAAGGTTGTCAGCCGCCGTTTGCGACAACGGAGTGAAGTGCTTCAACGGCAAATAGACGGCAAAGTAGCACACAGAAGCCAGCCCGCCCGTAATGCAATTGCGAACGAAGCGCCAGAAACCGGCATGGCGCGGGGGTTGGGCAGGCAGGTCCGTGTTGGTCACGCGATCATCGTACCCACGCGACGACCGCTTTGGATGGTCAAGATGTGCCGCCCAAGTCAGTTGGTAGGCCCGCGCGCGCCTGCTAGACTGTTGCGGTGACCAAGACCGCCTCCAACATCGCAACCCCGCGCGACCTGCCCAAGCTCGATGCATTGCTGGGTAGCGCGGCCTTTGCCGCCCTCGTTGAGGCCCACGGCCGCGACTTCGCAACAAGCGAAACACGCCTTGCGCTGGATGAGCTGCGCCACGAAATTCGCGAAGACAAGCACGTCTTCCTGTCCGAGCTTACGCCCGAGGCACTGGCGGTGCGCGTTGCCCGGCGCCTGGCGCGCCTGACCGGGCCGATCCAGTGCCGCGTCATCAACGCCACCGGCGTCATCCTGCACACGTCGCTGGGTCGCGCGCCGTTAGCACCCGCCGCCGTCGACGCCGCAATGCGCGAAGCTGTCGAGTATTCGTGCCTTGAGCTCGACCGCGCCAGCGGCAAACGCAGCGACCGCGACAAGCTGGTCAACGCGCTGATTGAAAAAGTCACCGGCGCCGAGGCCGCAACCGTCGTCAACAACAATGCCGCAGCCACCATGATTATCCTCAACGCCCTGGCAGACGGCGCCGACGTCGTGTGCTCGCGCGCCCACATGGTCGAGATCGGCGGCAGCTACCGCATGCCCGACGTGATGCGTAAAGCCGGTTGTCACCTGGTCGAGGTCGGGTGCACCAACAAAACCAAGTCCCGCGACTACGAAGACGCCATCACGGACAACACGGCGATGCTGTTGAAGGTGCACACGAGCAACTACGCAATCGTCGGGTTTACCGAAGAAGCGTCGCTGGAAGAGCTGGTGGAGGTCGGCCGGCGCCGCAACATCCCGGTGGTGTATGACCTGGGCGCGGGCAGCATCGTCGACCTGAAGCCCTTCGGCATCACGCGCGAACCGACAGTGCCCGAGCTTGTAGCAACCGGGGCCGACCTGGTCTGCTTCAGCGGTGACAAGCTGTTTGGCGGCCCGCAGGCGGGCATGATTGTTGGCCGCAAAGGGCTGATCGACAAGATCAAGAAGAACGCCCTGTTCCGCATGATGCGCTGCGACAAGGTGACACTCAGCCTGCTTGAGCATACACTGAAACTGTATCTTGACACGTCAACTGCAACGCGGAATGTCCCCACGCTGGCCGCGATTGCGCGCCCCGCACAGCAGGTCGCCAGACTTGCGCGCAGCATTGCCAAGCGGCTGGCCAAGCATGGCGTGACCGCGACATTGCAGGAAAGCACCAGCCAGATCGGCGGCGGCAGTACGCCGGGCGAGGAACTGCCAACCACCGTGCTGGTGATCGACAAACTTGGGGGCTCGCCCGACGCAGCCGCCAAACGCCTTCGCATGGCCACTCCCAGCGTCTTCTGCCGCATCGAGAATGACGCCCTGGTTTTTGACCCCCGCACACTGCTGCCCGGCCAGGATGCAGAACTGGTCGCAGCGATAGCCGCCGCCAGGCAGGCCTGACCGTGCCGGAGTTGACCGTCGTCCTGCCCACAATCAATGAAGCCGGGAACATCGGCCCGCTGATTCGCGCATTGCGCGATGCGCTGCCCGCGCCGGGCTTTCTGGTCATCGACGGGGACAGCAAGGACGCCACGCGCGATGAAGCACAAGCCGAAGGCGCGACAGTGGCCACCAACGTCGGCGGTTATGCCGACAGCCTGATGCAGGGCATGCGCGAAGCCCGCAGCGAGTGGGTACTGGTCCTCGACGCCGACGGCAGTCACCGCGCCGAGGACGCTCGCAAACTCTGGGACGCCCGCGACGACGCCGACCTGGTGGTTGGTTCGCGCCTTGCGCCGGGCGGCGGCAGCGCTGGCAACGCCTTTCGGCGCTTTCTTTCGCGCATGCTCGCGGGCATGTTCGCCACCATGGCACGGCTGCCCGCGCGCGATGTCAGCAGCGGCTTTCGGCTTTACCGCAGAGAGTTGTTCGCTGACGCGACGATCAGCGCGCGCTTCTTTGAGGTACAGCCGGCATTGCTGGCATGGGCCAAAAAGAAGGGCGCACGAGTGAAGGAAATCGGCATCCACTACCACCCAAGAGGCAAGGGCCGCAGCAAGAACCGGGTGTTCAGATATGGCGTCGCGTTTTTGCGCCAGTTGTGGCGGCTGCGCGGGCGGTGAACACGAACACGGAAGCGCACTACAACCAGCCCTTGGGATAGATATAAATGGACGTACGGGAGCAGAAAGGCGCCTGGTGGGCCTCTCGGTCTTCAAAACCGTAGTGACGCGCAAGTGTCAGGTGGGTTCGATTCCCATGTGCTCCCGCCAGACTTCCTCCCGCTTTGCGGCAGGAAGTCTGCGCACCTGACATTCAGCCTCATCGGCTTGGTCCTGCGAGACAAGATGCATCCTTGGCATGACATTCCCGTGGACGCATCGAGGCTCGCCGACGAGTTTCCTGCCGTCATTGAGGTTCCGCGCGGCAGCAAGAACAAGTACGAGCTCGATAAGACCACTGGCATGCTCAAGCTCGACCGCGTACTTTACTCGGCCGTTCACTACCCGGCCGACTATGGCTTCATCCCCCGTTCCTTCTGCGACGATGGCGACCCGCTGGACGTGCTGGTGCTGGGGCAAGAGCCGGTGTACCCGCTTACGATGGTGGCGGCGCGAGCCATTGGCGTGATGCGCATGCGCGATGACAAGGGGGGCGACGACAAGATCATCGCCGTCAGCGTGCACGACCCCGCCTTCAACACCTACACCCACTTCGATCAGCTTCCTCCGCACGTCATGCGACAGCTTCGGCGCTTCTTCCTTGACTACAAAGTCCTTGAGGGCAAGCAGGTCGTCATCGATGAGCCGCTTGGGCCCGATGACGCGCGCCGGATCCTGCTTGACGCGCTGGAGCTTTACAGCACCAGCATCCGGCCTTCATTGCCCTGAGAGTCCTACCTTGGCCGAATGACGTGTGCGCATCCCGGTCAAAACGCCACGCTCACGCAGCGACACGCGTCAGCTTCAGCAAACGCGACACCCGGTCGATCACTACCGTCAGCAGAATGATGACGATCAGGTTTGTGCTTGCGCGCTCGTAGTGGAAGTGCTCGAAGTTGAAGCTGAAGATAAAGCCCAGTCCGGCGCTGCCAATGATGCCCAGCACTACGCCGATGCGTACGTTGCTCTCGAACTGGAAAAAGCTGTATGTCATCCAGTCCCGCCAGCTCGTTGGCACCGCGGTGTACCCGAAGCATGCCACACGGCTGCCGGCAAACCCCTGCTCAAACCGTCGGTACGGGATGTTATCCACTGACTCGCCGAACACGCGCGTCAACAACCCCATGGTGTGCACGGCAATCGCGAACGCTCCGGCCACCACCCCCATGCCGAAAAACGCCATGAAGAACATCGCCCACATCACCTCAGGAATCGCACGCGAAGTCACAGCCACTACGCGCGAGAGCACCGCCTGCAGCCAGCGCAGCAACGTCTGCCACAGCGCCGGCGTCTCGCCCGTAAACCTGTGCGACTCAAGCTGGAACGCGACCGAGTGCGGATAGCACAACAGCATCGCGCCCAGCACCCCAAGCAGCGTGCCGACAATGGCCATCGCCACCGGAACCGTGGCGCTCTTCACGGCGACTTGCAGTGGGCCGGGCTCAATCTTTGTGCCCTCATACCGCAACGTCGTAAACGCCAGGGTCGTGCGCTTGCGCCAGGCAAACACTTGCTTGTCTTTCCGCGCCTCGCCCCAGGACTCCCATTCGATTGCGCCTATGTCGGCGCGACCGTCGGCAAGGGCGCGAAATGTCTCTGCGTCGCTGCCGGTTTCGATCACTTCGCTGAACAACTCCGTGACCGGTGCCCCGCCTTCCTGCTCCAGCACCTTGCGAGGAATGCGGTGGCTGGCATCCAGACTGGAAGGCCCCAGCGCCAGCCTCAGGCCCCTCACGCGCTCCAGGAAGGCCGCCCGGTCTTCGAACTTCTCAATCTCCAGGTCCTTGCGTGCTATGAAGTGGCTGCGCACGTTGCTGGACTCTGTGTCCACGGTGGTCCAGTCAAGATCGGGCTTGAGCAGGTCCTTGAAAAACGCCATGTGCTTCCAGCCGTTGGGCTCAAACAGGGCGGTCAGCCGCTGAAGCTGCGGTTCCTGAACGGTCAAGGGGTGCGGCTGCATCTGGTACCACGCAGACCACGCCACGGCGCTGAATGCAAACCCTACGCCGATCCACTTGCGCGTGACCTGTGCCCGGAACGACTGGTTGCGCACGGCGCGCGGGTGATTGGGGTCGGTGCGAAGCTGGCGCCGTATGAAGTTCGCCGCAAGATCGGCAAGCAGCGTCAACGCCAGCGTGAACAACACCATGGTTGCCACGCGGTCATACTCGCCATAATCCAGCCGCAGCTTGATCTCGGCGCCTACCCCACCGCCGCCCACTGCGCCAATGACCGCCGCGTTGCGAATCGCGCACTCGCTGCGCATCAGCGTGTAACTCAGCATGCTGCGCTGCGTCAGAGGCCGTATGCCATACAGGAAGACACGAAACCGCCCGGCGCCGGTGGCCCGCACGTTTTCGTAGAGCCTGGGGTCTGCACTGTCCCATATCTCGCTGTAGATTTTCCCGAGGATGCCGGTCGTGCTGATGGCCAGGGCCAACATGCCGGTCATTGGGCCGATGCCCAGCAGCGGCACCAGCAGCACCGCCCACGCGAAGTCAGGCACCGCGCGCAACACATCCAGCACAAGGCGGCACGCGGCGCACACCAGCGCGGCTGGCCTGCGCAACGGAAACCAGCGTATCCAGCGCGGGCCGCGCTCTTCGCCCACCGACACGCTGCGCGCAGCCCCCAACGCCAGCAGGTATCCGCATACGATACCGATGGCCACCGCAAGCAGCGCCGCAGACAAAGTCTGCCACGTCAGTTCCCACCCGCGACTCAAGAACTCGCTGCTGAAGTCCGGTCGCGAGAACGACGCGAGAAAGTCGCCCAGGCGGTGAATCGCGGCGTCGAAACGTTCGGGATCGGTGAAGCTCGAGAAGTCCCAAACGTCGCCGTCGAAGTCGAGTGGATTGAACTCGTTCGGGTCGACGGCGAAGAAAGCCAGATACAGCGCAATCAGGATGGCGCCAATCGCCATGAAGTGCCAGATCGGCCGGCGCTTGGCGTACTTGGTCAGGACCGGCGAAGTCATCCCGTCCGCTCCAGCGCCACATCGTCCAGGTGCAGCGCGCGGTACTCGGCGCCGTACAGTTCTTTCAGTTTCTCGCGCGTCAATCCGCCCGGCGGCCCGTCGTAGAACGCGGCTCCTTCGCGCAGCGCAATCACGCGCTCAAAATTGTCACGTAGCAAATCAAGCGAATGCAGGTTCACCATCAGCGTGGCCTTGGCGTCCTGGGCGTACTTGTTCAGCAACGCGATCACTTCCTGGCCCAGGCGCATGTCCAGCTGGCTGACAGGCTCGTCCGCAAGCACTACGCGCGGGCGTTGCACCAGCAGGCGCGCGATGGCCACGCGTTGCTGCTGGCCGCCTGAAAGCTCGCCCGGCAGTGCCCATAACTTGTCTTCAATTTCAACTTCGCGCAGGGCGGCGCGCGCGCGCTGCAACTGCTGCGGCCAGAACAGGCTCAGCAGCGCCTGCCCTGCCCACCAGTGGCCAAGCCGGCCCATCAACACGTTGTGGACCACGCGCAAGTGCGGCACCAGGTTGTCATTCTGGTACATGACACCGATCTCGCGACGCAAACGCCGCAGCTTGGCACCACGAAGGCGCCGCGTGTCCTGGCCCAGCGACGTCACCTGGCCCGCGGTTGGAATCAGGAATGCCGACAACAGCCGGAACAGCGTGGTCTTGCCGGCCCCGGAGGGCCCGATCACCGCTATGCGTTCGCCGGGGGCGATGGCCAGGTTCAAGTCGGTCAGCACCTCCGCGCGGCCGAAGCTGCGCGAAACGCCGGTGAGAACGAAGTCGCCGGTCTGCTGGGTCATCGGTGATGTCGTTTGTGCGTTCATCGTGAAAACGGGGGCGCGGGTCTTCCGCGCCCCCCGAGAAGGTCATGCAACTGCTTACCCGCCTACATCTACGCCGGCGTCCAGGATCTTCCTGATACCGCTCCAGTCTTCTCTCTTGCACTCGACCATCTTGCTGTCCTTGGCGCCCCAGGACGCGAGAATCTTGTTCTGCGTCTCGTCCTTGGCGTCCAGTGCCAGCAGCGCGTCCTTGAGCTTCTTGATCAAGTCCTCACCGATGCTGTTGCGCGCCATGAACACGTAGTCAACGTATGCCGGCGTCGTGTAGATCAACTCGCACTTTTCCTTGGCCTTGGCCAGGTCGTCCTTGGCGTTGTCCCAGTTCTTGTAGTTGATCGCGCCAACGTCCGCCGTACCGTCCGCCACGTTGCGCAGCGTCGCGTCGTGGTTGCCGCTGTAGGCCACCTTCTTGAACACGTCTTCCGGCTTTTCGCCTGCCTGCTCCTGGAAGAAGTGGCGCGGCATCACATGGCCGCTGGTGCTGCTCTTGCTGCCGAAGGTGAAGTTCCATTCACTGGCGGCCTCATTCTCCGACAATTCCAGCAGGCTCTTGATCTGGCCGATCTTGGCATTCTTGTTTGCAATGAAGTACGACTTGTACTTCAGGTCGGACTCACGACACGCAAGGTACGCGCACTTGCCGTCCATCTTCTGGTCGGCTTGCACAGCCGTCACGCCGCCGAACCACACCACCTCAAGCTGGTCGGTGGCGAGCCCTGTAACGCACGCCGCGTAGTTCTGCTGGGCCATGAACTTGACCGGCAGGCCCACCTTCTTGGTGAGGTACTCTGAAAGCAGATTGCACTTTTCCTCGATGGCCTTGGCGTCGGCGTCAGGAATCGCACTGATGCGGATTTCCTTGATCTCGGCTGCCTGTACAGGCGTCATGCGTGCCTGCGGCACAGGCGCGCTGGCGGTACTGACACCGGACCACAGCAGCAGACCGATCGTCACCGCCATCATCTTCATAGTCATCAACTTGCTCATCTATCTCTCCTCTCAATAGACCACGCGTCACGTGGAAACTCTGACCCCAATGGCTAAGCCGGTACACAAGACCGGGTTGAATTTGTCGGGAATGTGTCGGCGCAGGCACGGAACAACGGGCGCACCACCGACCGGTAGCGAAACTAGCGTACTCAGGAAAAGCCGCTGCCCACGGGCAGGCGCCGAACGGCTCACGTAAACCCGCGCGGGGCAGGCACTTGCAGTGAATGCATATCGTGAGCGTGAGTCAGCACAGTGGGCATATCCTAGCGTAAGTGTCAGCATCAACAAGTGGAATCGACCCGCATTGTGTTACGCACAAAGCCGCCTGTGCGGGCCGGAAAAGCACAGCATGAAGAGCCCCAGAACTGAGACTGGGCGCCCGTCTGGGCGCCCAGCACACTGAAACGTCATGTCCTGTCGCCCGCGTCAGGCGCTTGCGCCGACCGGCTGCTGCCTGGCCTGCTTGAGCTGGTCGTTCACGACCTTGGCGGCTTCCTTGAACGTGGCTGCGATTTCGTCGGTGAGTTCTTTCTTCACCCGCAGCGCTTCCATTTGCGGGGCCTTGTTCGTGTTCAGGTACTCGGTGTAAGCCGCCTCGAACTTCTTGACGTCTTCAATGGCCACTTCGTCCAGCATGCCGTTGGTCGCGGCCCAGATCGTTGCCACCTGGTTCTCGACCGGTACTGGCTGGTAGATGCCCTGCTTCAGCACTTCGACCAGGCGCTGGCCGCGTGCAAGCTGCTGCTGGGTGGCCTTGTCGAGGTCGCTGCCGAACTGGGCAAACGCTTCCAACTCACGGAACTGGGCAAGGTCGAGGCGCAAGCGGCCGGCAACCTTCTTCATCGCCTTGATTTGCGCGTTGCCGCCGACTCGCGACACCGAGATGCCCACGTCGATGGCCGGGCGCACGTTGGCGTAAAAGAACTCGGGCGTCAGGTAGATCTGCCCGTCAGTAATGCTGATCACGTTGGTCGGGATGTATGCCGACACGTCGCCGGCCTGCGTTTCGATCACGGGCAGCGCGGTCATGCTGCCGCCGGTCTGCGGGTGCATGCGCAACTCATGGCCATCGCCTGCGGCCTTCAGGGCGTGCTCGGCTTCTTCCCACTCTTCGGGCGTGCGGTTTCCGTAGCGTTTGCCGTCGATGCCGCTGGTGGTGTCCCAGGGCGCGTCCTTCTTCACGACGATGAACTCTTCCTTCAGCTTGGCGGCGCGTTCCAGCAGGCGGCTGTGACAGTAGAAAATGTCGCCGGGGAACGCCTCGCGGCCCGGCGGGCGACGCAGCAACAGCGACATCTGGCGGTAAGCAACGGCTTGCTTGGACAAGTCGTCGTAGATGCACAGGGTGTCGCGAATCTTCTGCGGCTTGTCGTCGGCGTACATGAAGTACTCGGCGAGTGCCGCGCCGGCGTAGGGTGCCAGGTATTGCAGCGGCGCCGGGTCCTGCGCGTTGGCCGACACGACAATCGTGTAGTCCATCGCGTTGTACTTCTCCAGCGTGGCAACCACCTGGCGCACGGTGCTGGCCTTCTGGCCGATGGCGACGTACACACAGATTACGCCCTTGCCCTTCTGGTTGATGATGGTGTCTACGGCAACGGCGGTCTTGCCCACTTCGCGGTCACCAATGATCAGCTCGCGCTGGCCGCGTCCGACCGGGATCATCGCGTCGATCGCCTTGATGCCCGTCTGCAGCGGCACCTTCACGGGCTGCCGGGACTCAATGCCGGGTGCCTTGAATTCAATCAGGCGCTGCGATGCAGCCTCAATCGGCCCCTTGCCGTCGATCGGCTGGCCCAGCGGGTTCACGACGCGGCCCAGGAAGCCCTGGCCGCAGGGTACGCTCAGGATCTTGCCGGTGCGCTTGACCTGCTGGCCCTCGCCGATCGTCAAGAAGTCGCCCATGATCACGATGCCGACCGAGTCTTCCTCGAGGTTGAACGCCAGACCGAATGCGCCGTTCTCGAACTGGACCATCTCGTTGGCCTGCACGTTCTCAAGGCCGTAAGCGCGGCAAATGCCGTCACCGACCTCAAGCACGGTGCCGACTTCTTCCATGCCGATTTCTTCGCCGAAAGCCTCAATCTGCTTGCGGATGACTGACGTGATTTCGTCTGAGCGCAGTTCCATGGTTTTCTACCTGTGCGTTTCTGTGTGTGTTTCCTGATCGTTGCCTGTTAGCTTCCGCCGGCTGCCACATAGGCCTTCTTGGCCTCTGCGAACTCCGGAACTTCTTCGTAACGCTTCTTGTCTTCAATGGTCAGCTTGCCGCCCTCTTTCTTCCACTCCGTGAACAGCACGTTCATTTCGCGGCGATGCCGCAGCAAGCCAAGGTCCTGGCCGTTCTTTTCGTGCTCAATGCCGATGCGCAGCGTGGTATAGCACAGCGCTCCCGCCTTGGCGTAAGACTCTGCGTTCAAGTCCTTGACCATCGACTGCACTGCCTTTTCCGCTTTCTGGTACGAGTTCTCGTACTGCGCCGCGAGGCTGGGCCCCTTCTTGGGCGCCAGCGGCGCGTTCGTCGGGTTCGACTTCGTCGCGTTGGTCTTGTCGGGGGGTGGCAGTGCGCCGCCGCCGCAACCGGCCAAAGCCAGCAACAGGACCATCAGCAGCGCGTACTTCATCCGCCCTCTCCTTACGTCTGCCTATGCCATCGACTGCGCAAGGTGAATCAACTTCGTGCGCAGCGTGTTGTCGATCGAACGGTCACCCAGCCGCACCTTGGCGCCACCCAGCAACTCGGGCTTATGCTCGTAGTGCATGACCACTTCCTTCCCGCCTGACACCACCGAAAGCTGCTGCTTCATCGCTTCAATTTCAGACTGCTCAAACGGGCTGCCGGCTTCAACCCACGCGTGCACGCGGTTTTCTGCCTGGTCGCGGTACACATGGAACGAAGCGCAGATGTTGTCGAACTGAGGCTCGCGCCCCTTGGCAATCAGGATCTTCACGAAGTTGAGCACTTCCTGGGGTACCTTTCCCAGCAGCGCCGCCTCCATGCCCCTGATCTTGGCCGCCCGGGGGACGCGCGGGCTGGTGAAGAAGTCGCGGAACGTTTTGTCGTTCCAGGCCTCCATCAGCACCGCGATGCCCTTCTGCACGTCGCCGACGATGCCCTTGTCGCGGGCCGTTTCGTACAGCGCGACGGCGTATACGCGTGCTACGGGATCGGATTGGTTGGTCGCCATAGTTCAGCTTGCTGTCTTGAGCGTGCGGCCAGCAGCCATTCGAAACTTTCTGGGGCAGTTCCTGCAAGCTGCTGGCTGCAGGCTGCCCTTTGACGCCTAATTCTTCATCAATGTAGAGGCTTCGATCGCTTCTTTGGCCAGGCGGCGGTGGTCGTCGCCGGTCAATGAGCGAGCAAGCACGCTGCTTCCTGCCAGCAATGCCAGTTCAATCGAGGCATCGCGCAGCTCGGCTTCAGCTTTGCGGCGCATCTGTTCAAGTTCTTTCTGCGCGCGGTCGCGGGTTTCGCGGCCCGCGGCTTCGGCATCAGCGGTGATCTTGGCTGCCGTCTCGCGTGCCGCCACAATCGCGTCGTCGGTGATCTTCTTGGCGTCGGCGTGGGCGTTGCGCATCATCTGTTCGTGGTTCTTGAGCAGCACTTCGGCTTCGGCGCGCACCTGGTCTGCCTTGTCCAGCGCGTCCTTGATGCTGGCCTGTCGCGTGCCGAGCTGCTTGAGCATTATCGGGATGACCTTCACGCCCAGCACCAGGAAGATGATGCCGAACGTGACGTACTCCCAGAACATCAGGTTGGCGGAAAAGTGCAGCACTTCATGCTGCGAAGGCTCGCCGCCGGCGGCAGCCAGCGGGGCGCAGCACAATGGCGCAAGCAACAACAGGTCGCGAATTCGCATGTGTGTTCCTTCCAGTCGTTGCCATGGGGGCGGCAGAGCCGCCCCCATGACGTACGAGACTAGCTCTTGACGCCCTTGAGAATCTCAACGAAGTCCGCCGCGGCGGGAATCTTGCCGCCCGCGAAAATCATTGCCAGCAGGCATACTACGATCGCGAACAGCGCCGCACCTTCCACGAACGCCGCCGTCACAATCGTCAAGCCACGGATGTCGCCCGTGCTGTCAGGCTGGCGGGCAATGCCCTCCATCGCCTGGCCCGCAAGGCGGCCAATACCGATACCTGCACCAATTGCGGCCAGACCGGCACCAATGCCGGCTGCGCCGAATGCCCATCCAAATCCACCAAAGTCCATGTTCTGCTCCTGTACTCGTTGTCGGTTTCCCTGTCCTCCGCCGTGGGCGCCTTCCCGGCCGGCGCCCCGCGCGGGTCACAACCCGCGCGCACGCGGATCAATGTTCCGGTACCAGGTACAAGCCGAGGAAAATCGCCGAGAGGTAAGTGAAAATGTAGGCCTGCAATATGCCCACGAATATCTCGAGCGCATACAGGCAGACGCCCATGAACACGGTCGGTATGCCGGTCGCAATACGCCACGCTTCCGCATCGTGCGGGATCAGCAGGTTGATAAACAGGAACGAAAGCAACGAGCAGTGGCCCGCCGTCATGTTCGCGAACAGACGCACTGCCAGTGCAAACGGCTTGATGAAAATGAAACCGGCGAACTCAATCCCGAACAGCAGCATCCAGACCATCAGGTCCATGGGCTTCCATGAGAACTTGTAGGGGACCAGGTTCTTGAAGAAGCCGAAAATCCCGGCGCCGACACTGCCTTCCTGGCGGATGCTCATGACAAACGCACCCACGCCGTAGACCGTAAGAGTAAGCAGTGCCAGCGAGATCGTCACAAAGATGCTGCTGGTGGGTGTGGTGCTGCCCGGGATCAGGCCCATCAGGTTCATCAATGCAATGAAGCAGAACAGGCACACAAAGAACGGCACGAACTTGTCTGCCAGCCAATGCGGAGGCAGCTCAGCGTGCTTATGGTCGCCATGATCGTGGCTGTGGCCGTGATCGTGGTGTGCATGCGGGTTGTGGATGCTGGGCCGCACTACCTGGTCGCGGATGAACAGCACAATCGGTTCAAGGAAGTTGCGCAGGCCCTTGGGCACGCGCGTGTTGCGGGCGAACGTGGCGTAGCTGAAGCCGGCCAGCATGATTGCACCCGCAATCCACATCATGATCACGTGCTGCGTGATGTGCATGAACTCGGGCATGACGCCGTTCCAGCCCTTGATGAAGCCTTCGCCGTGCGCGCCCCAATACGTCACCCAGGCCGTGTAACGGTCGTACAGGTGCTCTACCGGGTTGAAGCCGTCTGATCCTGCCGCAAGAAACACTGTGCTTCCTCCTGAGCAGCCTTCTGAGCAGCCTGACTAAGCAGCCTGCGCGCCCGTTGCCGCCGGACGCGGGCCCCGCCCATATCGATACACCTGCAACACCAGCGACAACAGCACGCCCGCAAAGAACGCCAGGGCAAACGTCACCGGGCTGCCGATGCCTGTAAACGCCAGCAACAAAAAGCCGACCGCGAGCGCCACCATGCGCAGCAGAAACCCGCCAAGCACATGCCCCAGCGCAGCCGCCTTGCGCGGGTCGCGAAAAGCCGCCCGCGTTGTGAACTCGTTGAACAGCATCAGCAGCATGGCCACGCCAAAACCAATGCCGGCCCCGTACACCATGCCGCAGTCAAACTCGGCCACCGCAAGCAACGCCACCACCGCGCCGGTGACTACCAGCGCGAAAGCGGCCATTGCATAGGGTTGCCAGCTCATTCGCGATCCTTGTTGCCGCCCTTTGATTCCATGCGCGTCACTGTGCGCACAAGCCAGGTCATGCCTGCCACCGCGCCCAGCGCCGCCCCCGTCACCAGCAGCCACGGCGTTGTTTCCAGCAACGTGTCTGCCCAATACCCCGCCCCCATCGGCAGAAGCATCAGCACCAGAAACTGCATGCCGATGCCGGTGTAGCGCACGTAGGCGTGCATGCCCGCCTGGTGCCTGCCGCGTTTTCGGCTGGCGTCCGACTGCTCGGACATCGCCGATTGCCGCAACTTCTCGGCCTCGCTTTCCAGCCGCCGATACTCTTCCGGGTCTGGTGCTTCAGGCCGCTTCATGTCGCCGTTCGGAGCCAAATCCACGCCCCTTTTCCGGCTCGGGGCCGGGAACATAACAGGGGGGTATGGCAGGGTCAACCGCACAAGTCAAAGGGTTTGGGCCGGGATAACCACAGGCCCGGAAGTGACTTCCGCACAGCAAAATCGCCCACGCCAAAACGGCTGCTCAGGCGGTGGCGATCGTGTCGTCGAAGGGTGCTACGCCGGCCTGGGCACAGGTCTGGCGCATGTCTTGCAGTTCGATTTCGCGGTCGCTGGCGTCGCCGTACGCGAGTGTCATTTCGTAGCCGCGCCGCCACTCGTCACGGGCCGCGCGCTCATTGCCCCGGCGCAGCAGCACCAGCGCGTAGCGACAGCGGTCGTACGCCTCATAGGGCCGGTTGTACACCGACTGGTGCAGGGTCAGCGCGGCCGCATAGCTTGCCTCGGCCTCGGCAAGTCGGCCCAGCCCGTTCAGGATCATGCCCACGTTGCCGCGCACAATCCCGGCTGTGCGCCGGTTGTCGGTCTCGGTCGCCACCTTGATTGCCTCGTCGGCACACGCCAGAGCCTCTTGCGGCTGGCCGACGTCAGACAGGTAGACGCAAATGTTGCCAAGCGCCACCGACTCGCCACGCCGGTTGCCCGAGGCGCGATACAGATCGAGCGCCTGCTTTTGCAGTGCAAACGCTTCTTCGCGCTTCCCCCGCATACGCTGCAACCCTGCCATGTTCGTAATGGCCATGGCCTCGGTCTCGGGGTCACCGGCTTCGCGCGCGAGCACCAACGCACCGTTCAGCAGCGACTCGGCCTCGTTCAAGCCGCCCAGCACGAACTGGGTCACCGCCTGTTTGTGGATCACTGCGGCTTGAAGCTTCGCGTCGCCAGCGGCCGCCGCAAGCTCAAGTGCCTGGGCCAGCCGCGACCCAGCTTGCTTGGCGCTGCCGGTGGTCAGAAGCTGGTCTGCGGCAAGTTGCAGGGCCTGCGCCTTTTTGGCGGGGTCGGTTTCCAGTGCCGCGGCCTGGTCAAACCAGTGCAGCGCGGCTGGATCATGCTTTGCCGACGCAAACTTCGCGGCCCGCCAAGTGTAGGCAAGCAGCGCTTCGCGCAGCGCCGGGTCGCCCGAACGCTGCGCATGCTCGGCCAGCTCGGCGGCCAACTGGTCGCGCTGCTCATCCGGGTGAAAGTGCTCGATCAGCTTCAGCGCCAGCCCATGAAGCCGCGCCTTGTCGGCGGGCAGTTGCAGTTCGTACGCGGCATCGCGCAGCAGCGCGTGCCGGAACAGGTAGTCAAGTTTCCGTATCGGTTCGTCCATGAACGACAGCGCGGGATGACTACTCTGCGGTCGCGTTACCGTACAGGTCCCAGAAGTGGCCGTACCCGTACATGCAGACGTAGATCATGATCAGAGACAGCGTACCCATCACGTACCACACGTAGCGCACCGCCGGCTGGTTGGTATGCAGCTCAAGCAGGCGAGCAGGCAACCAGATGCCCAGCACCACGCCGACCGCCGTCGCCAGCACGGTGATGATGACGCGCACCCAGTGCACGTTGGCGAGAAAGTCAAAGACGTCGCTAAGCCACTCCATCTTGGCCTGCAGGGGTGAAGCCAGGGACATTCAGCATCGCCGCCCGCGCGTAAGGGGTCAAGCGCCGGCCCAGGTTGGCATAGCGGTCGGGCCAGCCCTTCTTGCGGGCCTTGAACCGGCGGTGTACCCAGAAGTACTGCTCGGGATATTCGCGCACGACTCGCTCAACGGCGTCGCGGTAGTCGCGCACGATCTGCATTGGGTCGGTGCCCTGCGGGTAAGTGTGAGTCTCGGGCGGCAGAAACTTGAATTGAAAGCGGTCGCCGTCGCGCACACAAAAGTGAAACGACACGTTGCCGCCGGCGCGCAGCACCAGCCGCGTGAAGTCAGTCTGCCAGGTGCAGGGTACGCCGAAAAAAGTCTCGACCGGCGCGAAATCTCCGCCGTTCTGGTCGACCAGCGTGCCGATCTGTCGCTTTTCCTTGATTGCGCGCAGGTAGGCGCGGCCGCCTTCGTCGGCTTTCACGCACTCGTTGCCAAGCGCCTTGCGTGCGCGCACCAGCCAGTAGTCCAGCAGCGGCGGCTTGACAGGCTTGGCGATCAGCGTGAGCGGCAGGTGGTCGGGGCTGCGGCCGATGTTGAACGTGACGATCTCGAAATTGCCAATGTGCGCGGTGAGGTTAAAGACCGCCTCGGGCTTACGGTACCAGTCGAGGAATTCCTGCTCGTTGACGTCGCTGTGAAAGCGCGGGCTGTGCTTGCCGGGTGTGAAATGGCGCGGGATCAACAGATAATCAACGAATTGGTAGACACTGTGCCGGAAACCGAGCCTCGCGATGCGGTTTCGCTCGCGCACGTCCTTTTCGGGAAAGCACAGGTCCACGTTGCGCAACGAATAGCCGCGCAGCTTTGACATCAGCAGCCAGCCCAGCGACGCCATGCGCCGCGCCCAGAAATACGCCCATGCCGGCCCGAACAGCGTCCACCAGAACGCGCACCAGCGCATCGCAAGTTCAACCGGCACGCGCACAATGGCGCGATCCAGGGCATGGCGACGTTTGGGTTTGTTTTTCTTCACGACTGCTTGGACTTGTCCAGGACGACTGACAGCACGCGTTTGAGCTCGTCTTCTCCCTTGAGCAGCCGGAACTCCACACGCAATTCGTAGATCGGCAGCGCAGGCTCAAGTTGCTCAGCCAGATCGCGCAGCTTTACGGCATCCTTTTGCGTGCAGACGGCCAAGGCCGCGCCGGCCTCTTTGGAAGCCCGCAGAAACGGCTCAAGCTGCCGCGTCCACACGCCGGCATCCATGCGCTGGTGATCATCCAGTTGCAGAACCCCGACGGGGCTCACGGTTGCGCCCCGAGCCTCAAGGGTGCGCTGGAAACCGGTCGGGTTGCCGATGCCGCAGAACGGCGCCACGATCACACCGCCCAGAACGTCCAGCGGCACCTCGCGCGTGGCGCCGAGCTGCACCAGCCGCACCGGCACATGGGCGGCATGCGCCACGTCACCCGTGAAGCCGATACAGCGGATTGTGTCTTCCAGGTCGCGCAGCCGTTCGGGCTTGGCGACGTCGGCGCGCGAAAACACCGCAAAGCGGGCGCGGCGCACACTGCGCAACGGCTCTCGCATCAGGCCGCGCGGCAACATGCGCCCGTATCCGAAGGGATTGAGCGAGTCAAACAGCAGGATGTCGAGGTCGCGCTTGAGGCGCAGGTGGCTGAACCCGTCGTCAAGCACGACCACATCAGCGCCCTCTGCTTTGGCGCGCCGGGCTGCGGCGACACGGTCGGGGTCCTGGATGTGCGGCACGCCCGGGCACAACTCTTCGAGCACACGTTGTTCGTCGTTGCCCGCGCCTTCAGACTTATAGCCGCGCGACACAATACAGGGCTTGCGTCCCATGGCCTGTAACGCTTTGACCACCCAGGCGACCGCAGGCGTCTTGCCCGTGCCGCCAGTCGTAAGGTTGCCTACGCAGATGACGGCAATGCCCGCACTGTGTCGCCTGCATATGCCAAGGCGATAACAGGCCAGCCGGGTCACCGCGCCCATTGCAAACCACCAGGAAGCATAGCGCAACCACAGGCGCAGGAATGCCGCCCACGGCCCGCGCCGCTGCCCGGAAATCAAGTCAATGAAGTCGCGCTGCTGCACAGCATGGGTTTAGGCGACGCTATGAAAAAGCGGAAGGGCCAAGGCTATTCGAACAACTCGCGGTACAGGTCGTCGATCAGCTTCTTTTCGCGGGTGGTGACCTTGGTGCGCGAAACGGCGCGTTCGCCGGGGTGCTTCATCTCGGGGATACTCGGTGTTGACCCGTCAAGTGGCTTGCCGTCGGGGTTGTACACCCAGCGCGAGCGCTCTTTCGTGGTGGTGTCGCCCTTGCCCGCTTCCGGCTTGACCTTGTCGACGTTGGTCTTGATGTCCGGTTCTTCAGTTGCGGGCGGCTTTTCGGGCTGCCCCTTCTTGTCGCCGGTGCCGCCGGAGGCCGGGGCTTCGGGCGGGCCTTCATCCTTGGGCTTGGCGTTGTCGGGCGCATCACCTGCACCGCCCTGCGGCGTGTTGCCGTCCGGCTTGCCTGCGACGTCTCCTTCGCCGCCGTCGCTGCCGCCTTCTCTTTCGCCCGGCGTGTCCGGTGTCCCCTCGGTGGGCTCGCCACCGCCGCCCTGCGCGGGGGGCTGGCTATCTGGCGATGCAGCCGGTTGCTCGTTCTGGGGCGGCGTCTTGGCCATTTGGTCGGCTGAGTCTTCCCGCGGGTCAAGCTTGGCGAACACGAGCGGGAACAGCGCCAGCATCAGCGCCACAAACAACGGTGCAAAGTGCCGCCTGGGTGCAGCGGCCTTTTCTTTGCCTGGGTCCAGGGAGCGCGCGATGCGGTCCGCCAGCGGCTGTCGGAACATGCCGCTGCCCTCAAGATACGCGGGCAAAGCGTCGCCAAGGCCAAGCGCCTTGTCCAGCAACAGCGCGTAATCCGGCGCACCGGGGGAGCCACCCTTGGTGTACGCCCGCCGCGTCAGGACCATTGCACAAACGATACCCGCCACGCCAATGATCGCTAACGCTAACAGCCACGGCCAGTCCGGCTGCAAAAGCAGGCCCGCAAGCATGCCGGCAAAGGCGACCCCGGTGGCTGGCAGCACCGCCCAGCGCCCGCCGGCGTTTACCATGGCCGACGTCAGCCAGCGCCGACGGGTGCGGTCCAGAGCACGAGAAATCTCAGATTGTTCGGTCTCGGCCATCTTCAATAGAACGCTGGCAAGTGCTTTCAGGTTCCAGTGTTGTGCGAATCGCCCGCATGCGCAAGTACTGTTTACCAAGCTGTTACCGAAACCCGTGAAACGTTGGGCACCTTGCCACGTATCTTTCATGTACGGATTGGCACCCAATTCGCCCTCTGCCCTGACCGGAGCCTGCCATGAAACGAGTGTTGCTTGCATTACCGCTGCTGCTGGCTGCGTGCGTCGCGCGCACGCCGGAACCTTCTGTTGAGCACACGACCCCCGATATGAAAGTCTCGGCCCCAAAGGTCGCCGAGGCTCCCGCTGCGCTGGTCGCGTTGCTGCCCGCGGGCCACCGCGCCGGCATGTCGGTCGAGGTCAACGGTGCCCGCATTGTCGCGATCCTCGCCGACGACGCCACTGCTGAAACGCCCTACGTCGTGCTTGACGAGGCCATGAAGGCCGAAGTCTGCGTCATTCGCGAAACCGGCGCCGCCAGCGCCGAAGGCGAGCAGATCGAGGGCGACGTCAACACGCTGCTCGTGACCAACAGCGGCGACAAGCCGATTTTCCTGATGGCCGGCGACCTGGTGCTGGGCGGCAAGCAGGACCGCGTGCTGGCCGAAAGCGTGGTCGTGGACGCGGGCGTAACAGACATGCGCATCCCGGTGTTCTGTGTCGAAAGCGGCCGCTGGCAGGTGCAGGGCAAAGACGGCGAACACGCCGACAAAGGCACGTTTGCCAACGAAGCGTCGTGCGGCCAGGTTGACGTGAACGTCAAGCGCCAGGCCATCGCCACGGGCAACCAGGGCGAAGTTTGGAAGCAGGTCGCGATGAACAACAGTGCGCTGAAAGTCTCGGCAGACTCGGGCACATTCCGCGCCACCTACGACGACGAAGCAACTCGCAAGCAGATTGAAGACGCCTACGCGCAGGCCGCGCGGCTTGTGAATGGCAAGCTGGTCGGGTTTGCGGTGGTCCACGACGGAGAAGTTGCCGCCATGGATATCTTTGACAGCACCGGCCTTGCGCACAAGGTCAGTGAAAAGCTGCTGCGCAGCTACATCATCACCGCGATCGGCAACGGGTATGAAGTAGCGCTGCCTCAGAAGCTGGCGCGCGAGACAGTGAGCTTCGTGTGCACAAACATCGCAGTTACCCAGGCTGCCGGCACCCTGGGAAGGCTGCTGAACGTAGCCATCACAATTGACGAAGAAGTGAAGGGCGAAGTCACCCTTAAACTTGAAAGCACCGACGGTGTCGCGGCCATCACTGCGCTGGCCGAGCAGGTCAAGGCGGTTGCCGTTGTCCAGGAAAGCAGCCTGCTGCTGATGCCGCGGACTGAGTACGAGCAGCGCACGATTGAGTTTACGCAAAACGACAACCGGCAGCGCGTTCAGACTGAATCCATCCGCACAGCGGGCAACGATGAGCTGGAACGCCGCTCGGACGAGCCTGCACCGCCCAGCGAATCCGCGCCCAACGACCGCACCGCCAATTCGCGCGAGTACAAAAAGGACGCCGTAAACTACTCGTGCGAAGACAAGAAGACCGGACGCAAAGTGCAGTCCAGCTACATGCGCCGATAAGGCATGTGTCCTGTTTGCAGCAAAGCATGGGCCGCCAATAGCGGCCCATGTGCTTTCATGCGCGCACGCGTCAATCGAAAATCACTTTCACGTCCACCCGCCCGGCTTTCAGGCTGATGTCGCGCTTTGTGCCCTCAAGCTGGTCCAGCTTGGTCTGTACGGGCTCAAGCTTGCCCTCAAGCATGAACAGCGTGTTCAGGTCCTGGGCACGCTCGATCATGTCCATGATGCGCGCGCGCACGGCCCGCGTGCTTTCAATGCGGGCCTCAAGCGACCAGTATTCGCCGGTGCGGTCCCAGGCGCTGAAATCCAGTTCTTCGATTTCCCACTTGTCTGTGTTCTCAATCTCCTTCAGCAGTTTCTCGAGGCTCGTGGCCGGCATCTTGAACGTCACGCTGTTGGTGCTCAGCGACATCACGATGGCATCAAACTCAAGCGCCCGACGGCGCAGCTTTGCCGACGCCTGCAATTCGTCTTTCACATCCACCTTGATCCAGCCGCTGCGCTCAATCCTGAACTCGGCCGGGTCCGGTGCTGCTTCGCCCAGCGGCACAGTGTCTGCCCGCTCCGCCGCGGCGCCCCCGCTGTCGTCGGCCATGGTGCGCGAGTCGGGGGGCGGCGTTTCATGAGGCACCTGCCGCGACGCGCAGCCACCAAGCAGTACCAATGCGACCAGACCCACGCCCAGTGCGTTCTTCATGTGAAATCTCCTAAGTTGATGGTCCCGTCGCTAAAGTCCGTGCTCAGCCGCCATGGGTTCAGAAACTTCCATCATCGCCCGCGCGAAACCGCGCCGCCCGGCATTGCTCGCCGGCTGCGCGGCTGTCGCCGGATGTGCGGTTGCGGCGTGGGTGTCGGATGCGGGGCCACTGAAATTCGCGGCGCTTGCTTTGGCGGTTCTGCTGGTGATCACGACCGCGCTGTTGCGGCAGAATCCTCAGCTTCGGGCATGGCTCATCGCGTGCGCCGTGGCAGCGGCGTTCACGGCTTGGGCTTCATGGCGCGCAGCGCCGGCGCCCGGCGCCCTGGAAACGTTTTTTCCTGCCGATGCCGAGTTGGTGCGCATCGAGGGCGTGATCGTCGAAGGCGGCGACTATGTGCGCCGCGACCCTGCGGCCTTTGAGTATCCCGAGGCGCCGGAGCCCCAGGGCGGTTTTCCTGTCGGCGCCGACGCGCGGCGCAATGTCAGCTATCTGCTTGAGGTGCAAAGCCTGCCCGACCTGGGCGAGGATGCCGGCGGCTTTGTCAAAGTCTACGCCCACCCCGACACCCGCCTGACACCGGGCGCACGGGTGCGCGTCATCGGCAAGCTGCGACAACCGCGCCGCGCCGGCAACCCCGGCGAAGTCGACAGCCGCGCGCTATACCGTCGGCGCGGCATCACGCACACGATGACGCTGGACCATCCCGATCATGCCGTCGTGGTTGCTGAGCCGTCGTGGTGGTCGCCGCACGCGCTGGCCTATGCCGTGCACGTGCAGTTTCACAAGCTTGTCGGCTCGCGCATGGCGCGGGATCGCGCCGCCATACTGGGCGCGACACTGCTTGGCGAACGCGGCAACTTGTCCCACGACCAGCGCGCGAGGTTCGTGCGCAGCGGCACCGTCCACCTGCTGGTGGTCAGCGGCCTGCACGTCGGCTTGCTTGCGGGCGCGGTCGTGATCTTCTTGCGCATCCTGGGGCTTGAGCCGCGCAAGGCGTGGGCCGTGGGCGCTGCCATCGCCATCGTGTACCTGTTCGTCACCGGGCTGCAGCCGAGCGTACTGCGCGCGACAGTGATGCTGGTGGTGTATGCGCTGGGCCGCATGCTGTCTCGACGCCCCGACGCGCTGAATGTGCTGGGCG
Organism: Planctomycetota bacterium; assembly: GCA_020849795.1. Taxonomy (GTDB): domain Bacteria; phylum Planctomycetota; class UBA8742; order UBA2392; family UBA2392; genus JADJRK01. Next base: position 34,529 of record JADZFR010000007.1, read on the forward strand.
CCAGCGCGCTGGTTTCTCTGGCCATCAGCCCCGGCGATGTGGCCGAGCTGGGATTTCAACTCAGCTACCTGAGCGTGCTGGGCATCTTCGTGTTCGCGCCGGCCTTCAAGCTGTTCAAGCCGCTGACGCCCTCTGAGCGCGCGACGCGTGGCATCAGCGGCCGAGCAATGAACTGGCTTGGCGGGTCGGTGCGTGCGTCGCTGGGTGTCGGCGTCTGCACCTGGCCGCTTCTGGTGTACACGGTGCATGTGCTCAGCCCGGTGATGGTTGCCTCGAACCTGTTTGCCGCGCCGCTGCTGGCGCTCATGCTTGTGCTGGGATTGCTGACGCCTCTCGCGGCAATCCCGGGGGTGGGAGCGGCCCTGGCCTGGGCGCTGTCGCTGCTGGCCGGCCTGCTGGACACCCTTGCGGGCGGCTTGGCGGCAGTACCGTACGGTCACCTGTTTCTGCCCGCGCCGGCGGTCTGGTGGCTGGCCGGGTACTACGCGCTGCTGCCCCTGATGATGATCTTGCCGCGTCTGCGCACCCCTAGAGTTGCGGGCGCGGCCCTGTGGCTGATGTGGCTGTGCATTTTGCCGGCCTCAACACTGATGGCGAGCGATGGGCCCGGCCCGGTGCGCATGACGGCGCTGGACGTGGGGCAGGGCCAGTGCGTCGTGATTGAGGTGCCGGACGGCCCTTGCGTCGTGCTGGATTGCGGCAGCACCAGCCTTGGAGCGTCCGGCGAACGTGTGCTTGCCCCCTACTTGTGGTCGCGCGGTCGGGGCCGGATTGACGCCTTGATCATTTCGCACGCGGATGCAGACCATGTGAACGGTCTGCCGCAACTGTTTGAGCGTTTTCCGGTTGGCGTGGTCTACGTGAGCGAAACGTTCGCAGATGATGAAACAGGCGCGGCGCTGCTTGCCTGGCTGACCGAACGCGCCGACGTGCGGCTGCTCAGGCGCGGCGACGAACTTGAACTTGCGCCCAGGTTGCGTATGCGCTGTCTTTGGCCCGATATCGCCTGGGCGCACGGCCTGATGAACACGCGTGAGCAACGCAACGACGGCGGCCTGGTGCTTGAACTGCAAGCCGGCCCCAGCCGTGTGCTGCTGCCCAGCGACGTGGAAACGCACGGCATGGCGGGCGTGCTGCCGCTGACACCCCGTGCCGACGTGGTGTTTGCGCCCCACCAGGGCAGCGCCGTGGACGGCTTGCCGGACATGCTGCGCCGCTGGCAGCCGGCACACGTGGTAGTGAGCGCCCGCGAGTCCTTTCCGGCAGACAGCGCAATGCAAGCCTTCACCGCTTCCGGCGCGGCGGTGTGGAAAACATGGCAGCACGGCGCGATTACGTTTGAACTTGGTGCCGACGGCGGGATGGAAGTAATTCCGTGGCTCGGGCGTTCCGACTAGCATGCCGTCAAAGGAATTCCAATGCGCGCACTGACTATCATTCTGGCATTCGCTTCGGCGCTGCTTTTCATTGCCGCCTGCACACACCAGGGCGCCAACGTGGAGCCCGCTGTCGTGAGGTCCTACAGCTTCGAGGAAACGCCGCCCGAGCTTGTCGGTTACCGCGACAAGGCCAAGGGCGCCTTTCAATCGGTGGGCAATCGGCTGATCCCGCGCCTGACCACGGCCCTGAGCGAGGGCGGGCCCGTCGAGGCCGTGAAAGTGTGCCGCGAAGTCGCTCAGCCCCTCACAGACGAGGCCGGCAGAGAAGTCGGCTTTGCGGTCGGCCGCACCAGCCACAAGCTGCGCAACCCGGCAAACGCCCCGCGCGACTGGATCAAGCAGTTGGTGGCCGACTCAGCCGGCAAGAAAGGCGCAGAGGTAAAGCCGATGCTGTTCGACCTGGGCGACCGCGTGGGCGTGGCCTCGCCGATCGTGGCCGTCGAGATGTGTGTGCAGTGCCACGGCACAGATGAGCAACTGAAGCCGGAGGTCAGCCAAATCCTGGCGAAGCAGTACCCCGACGACAAGGCCCGCGGCTTCGCGCCTGGCGACCTGCGCGGCTGGTTCTGGGCCGAACTGCCCAAGTAGTGAACCACGGGGTATACTGAATCCGGAGCGACCATGAGCCCGGACCTTTATCTTTGTCCCTGCTGCGCGGCGCACCTGCGTGTGCCGCCTGAGCTGCACGTGATGCGCTGCGACAACTGCAGTGCCGAGCTTGCATTCATTGTGGCCGGCGGCGTCAGTGGGCTGGCCCTGTTGCCACCGGTTGGCGACGTGCCCTACTCAACGCCCGCGCAGCGCGACGCGCGTCGCCACCAGACATTCGATGCGGGCGCGCTGCTGGCCAGCCGCCGCGAAGTGCTGCTGCAGCGCGCTTTGCGCAGCCATGCGCGCTGGAGCGCTGTCTTTGTGCTGTGTATGGCCGCCGTGGTTTCGGTGTTTGCAGTCGGGATTGGCGGCGGGCGCGAGCTTTTCACGGGCGCTCGCGAACACCAGGAAGTCGCGGCTTTGGCAATGCTGGGCGGGATGTTGACGTTGCCGATCGTTGCCTACATCGCCCTGTACTTCCAGGGCCGCTCGCGCCTCGCGCTTGAGCAGGCTCGCAAGTGGTCGCCATGACCCGCAAGCGCCTAGTTCATGCCGCAACTTCGATGTACTTGCCCATGCCGCGCAGCTTTTTGTAGCGCTGGTCCATCAGCTGCTCGACCGGGATCGCCATCAGCTCAGCCAGGTGTTTCAGCAGGTACTGGCGCACGAACTCGTAGGCTTTGCGCGGGTCACGGTGGGCGCCGCCGAAGGGCTCAGGCACAATCTCGTCCATGATGCCCAGCTCGATCAGGTCATTGGGCGTCAGGCGCAGCACGCGCGCGGCGTCGCTGGCCTTTTTCGCATCGTGCCACAGAATTGCCGCGCAGCCTTCGGGGCTGATGACCGAGTAATACGCGTTCTCCATAATCAGGTAGCGGTCGCCCACGCCGATGCCCAGCGCCCCGCCGCTGCCGCCTTCACCGATCGTCAGTGTAATGATCGGCACGCGCAATCCGCTCATCTCGCGGATGTTCTCGGCGATCGCCTGGCTTTGGCCGCGTTCTTCGGCTTCGATGCCGGGGTATGCGCCCGGCGTATTGATGAAGCTGATAATCGGCAGGTTCAGTTTCTCGGCCAGCTTCATCTTGCGCAGCGCCTTGCGGTAGCCCTCCGGGTGCGCACAGCCGAAGTTGCACTCCAGCCGTTCTTTGAGCGTGCGGCCTTTGCGGTGGCCCATCACCATGACCTTGTTGCCTTCAAAGGTGCCGAAGCCACAGACGATGGCGGCGTCGTCCTTGTAAGCGCGGTCGCCCTTGAGTTCCTGAAAGTCGTCGATCAGCACGTTGATGTAGTCGGTGACCAGGGGTCGGTTGGGGTGGCGCGAAAGCTGAACGCGGTCCCACGGGTCGAGGTTGCCGAAGACACTTTCCATCAGCTTCTTGAGGTCTTTTTCGAACTCGCTGATGTCGGTTTCGATCGAGGCTTTGCGCTCGCCGATCGCGGTCGCGAGGTCCATGCGCATGCCCTCAATCTTCATTTCAAGCTCGACGATCGGGCGCTCAAACTCAGGCACATTCAGGCGGTCTACACCGGACATAGGCGTTCTCCGTTTGGCGCGCCAAGACTACCTTGATCAGCCGACGCTGCAAACCGCCGGGCTAGCTTCTCTCGCCGATGTGAATTGCCATCGTCCCCAGATTCAGCTTGCGGTACCGCACGGCGCCGAAACCCGCCTGCTGCATGCGCTGCTTCAGTGCCTCGGCGTTCGGGAACAACTGGATGCTGTCGGCCAGATAGCTGTACGCCTTGTGGCTGCTGCGTGTGAGCCGGTTGCCAACCCAGGGCACGACGCGGTTGATGTACCAGTTCGCGAAGCGGCCGATCACGCCGCGGGCGGGTGTGGCCTCAAGAATCGCCACACGGCCGCCGGGCTTCAGCACGCGGGCCAATTCGCGCAAACCGGCGTCGATGTCTTGAAAGTTGCGCACGCCGTAGCCGACGCTGACCAAGTCGAAGCTCGCGTCGGCAAACGGCAGCCGCAGCGCATCGGCCACACACAGCGGCATGGCAATGCCGGCTTTGGCGGCTTTCTGCGCCGTGAGTTTCACCATCTCGGGCGTGAAATCGCTTGCGATGACGCCGCCGGGCGAGGGCTTGGCAAACGCGAACATGAGTGCGAGGTCGCCGGTGCCGCAGCACACGTCCAGCACGCGCTCGCCGCCCTTGAGCGCCGCCATTTTCACGGTGCGCCGGCGCCAAGCCTGGTCGCGCCCGCCCGAGATAATGCGGTTCAGCAGGTCATAGCGCCCGGCAATGCCGGCAAACATCGCCCGCACCGCCGGCCCGCGCGCGTCGTCGCGCGGGTCTACCTCAGAGTCGCCGCGCAGCTTGGGTTCAGGTGTAGTGGCTGTGCCCATGATCGGATCGTCGATACTGCCGGGCACGCAGTCAAAGTAAAAGCCCCGGCGCGGTGGCCGGGGCTTTTACTTTGAGTTGCGGTGGGTTAGCGCTTGCTGAACTGCGTGCCGCGGCGGGCACCGCGCATGCCGTACTTCTTGCGCTCTTTCATGCGGCTGTCGCGCGTGAGCAGGTCGTGCTCTTTGAGCTTGGGCTCAAGTTCCTTGTTCACCTTGATCAGCGCGCGGCTGATACCGAGGCGGACTGCCTCAGCTTGCGCGCCGACGCCGCCGCCGTGCACATTGGCGAAGACGTCGAACTTGTCGTTCAGGTCCGTGACCTTGAACGGCTTGCGAATGCTGTTGCGCTGCATCACGGCGACAAAAAACTCGTCAGCGTCGCGCTTGTTGATCGTGATCTTGCCGGTGCCGGTACGGATACGAACGCGGGCGACCGCAGTCTTGCGGCGGCCCAGGCCCCAGGTGTGTGTGTTGTCTGCCATGTGGTTCACCTCATGCGCGCCGCTTTGGCGCGTGCTTGCTTGTTACGACTCGAGTGAAGCCTTGCGCCCGTACTTCACCACATACGGCTGCGGCTTCTGGGCGACGTGCGGGTGCTCGGCGCCTTCATAGATCTTGAGCTTGCCGAGCATTTTGCGGCCCAGCTTGTTTTTGGGCAGCATGCGCCGCACCGCAAGGCGCAGCACCTTTTCAGGGTTCTTTTCAATGACCTGCTCGAAGGTGCGCAGCTTGCGACCGCCCGGGTAGCCCGACCAGTCCTGGTACATCTTCTGCTTGTTCTTCTTGCCGGTCACGACCAGTTTTCCTGCGTTGGTCACGACGACAAAGTCGCCCGTGTCCACGTGCGTCGTATATGTGGCCTTGTGCTTGCCCATGAGCATCACGGCAATCTTGTTCGCCATGCGGCCGAGAATCTGGCCCGTCGCGTCGATTACGTGCCACTCCGGCTTGACATCAACCGCTTTGGCGACCCAGGTCTTCTGTGACAGTGCTACCATAGCTGCCTCGCTTACCCACAAACACAATGCCCCCGCTCGCAGGCGGAGGGGCGAGGAAGATAACAGCGCGGGGTACCCTGTCAACAGGGCGGGAGCTATTGTAGCGAGCGCATTCTGTTGGTTAGCTGTACGAACCCTCTTGGCAGACGCCAAGGTCGCACATGAAGTTTGATGCCCGTGTCATGGGCGTTCCGAACCACCTCGCGAACGCCCGAAAGTACCTTTCCAAGGCGGATTTCGCACTGGAACAGGCCAAAATCAAAGCCGCCGAAAACCGGCTGCTGGAAAAACTGCCCGACCAGAAGCGGGCGATTTCTGACATGTTCAAGCGCAAACTCGACTGCATCACGCACTTCCGCTGTGAGCGCTTCAACTTTCTTGAGCCACTGCAACAGTTCGCCACCTTCATCGATGGAACATCGCCCGAAGAGGTGATACAGGAAAACGCCTGGACCGGCGCGCTGCACATCGTGCTGATGGGCCAGAACGATTGCATGGTCGTGCCGTTCGACTTCAGTGTGCCGTTCGAAACCCGCGTCGAGGGCCGCACGCACCCCTACGTGCTGTGTTCAAGCCAGCGCATGAAAAAAGAACTCGACATGCTCGACGAGTACGTGGCCGTTGAGCACACGATGGGCATCCGCCAGTTCGACGCGTTCGTCGATCTGCGCCGCCAGGACATGGAAAAGTTCGAAAGAAGCGAAGGCGTCGGTCGCCGCTTCTGGGCCAAGTGGGGCGTCATGGCCCTGCGCGGCATGGTCGAGCGCAGTGTGCGGGCCGCTGTGCCCATCTTCGTCGATCCCCAGTTCGGCGAAGTCCCCGCAACCGTCTAGCAACCTGCCGCAGCCGTCCACGTTGCGGGGGTTGCCAGGTACCGACCGCTTTCGTTCACATTCTGAACGATTCATCAACCCACGAGATCCTTGTCGCCATCGCAAGCTGCACGCGTATACCGCTTTGCTGTCAACACTTACGACGCTCCATTCATGACAAGTTTCGCCATTGGCACGAAGCCAGCATGTCTCCGGCTACCCAGTACCGGAGCCTGCCATGCTCAATCCCCAGCGCGCACTCGCACTTTGCCTTTTCCTGCTTGGTCTCATCGTCGCCGGCTGCGGCAACAGCGGCGGCTCGGCTTCCACCGTTCCCGTCGGGCCTGGCGGGGGCGGCTCGGGTGGTGGTGGTGGCGGAACCAATACTCCGCCCACCATCACCTCCAGCCCGGCGCTCGCCGGCACAGTCGGCACCGCATACCTGTACCAAGCCAGCGCAAGCGACGCCCAGGGTGACGCCTTGATCTGGTCACTCTCGGCGGCGCCTGCAAGCATGATCGTCAATGGCAGCGGCGCCCTGACCTGGACCCCCACCGCAGCCGGCAACCACAACGTCACGTTGCTCTGTGGCGATGGCCAGGCCAGCGACACCCAAAGTTGGACAATCGCGGTGGCAAGCCAGGGTGGCGGCGGCGGGCTGCCGGCCAGCGTAACACTCACGGATATGGGGCAGCTCCCCAACGGCATGCTGGTACTCAGCGACATGGTCGAGTTCGACGGCAAGCTGTACATCGCCGCGGCGCAGGCACCGCTGGCCAGCCCCTTCGGCGCAGGCATCTACTACTTCAATGGCAGCAGCATCCAGACGGCGCGCTTCGACTCCGGCAGCCAGGGTTACCTGCGCACCAAGGTCTACAACAACAAGCTGTACGTGCCCGATGGCGACCCCAACGGCCTGGCACCCGGGTACGTATACGTGTTCAGCCCGGGCAGCACGGTACCGCTGCAGACCAGCGTGACCGGCGCCGTTCACAATTTCGATGTCGTGCAATTCGGCGGGCAGCTTTACGTCAGCGGCAGCAACAACAGCGGCCAGAGCACCCTGCATCGCTACAACGCCAGCACAAGCGTGTGGGACCAGGTCAGCACCGGCGCCTACTCGCGCCTTAAATACATGGGCGTGCTCGACAACAAGATCTGGTCCAGCAAGACCACACAAAGCGGTGTCGATGGCGTCTGGATTGAAGGCAACATGGCCCAGAGCGGCTTTGTCGCAAGCACCAGCGGCGGCAACCTGATCCCGTGCATCGAAGAGATCGACAACAAGCTGTACATGGTGCTGTGGGGCCAGTCGGGTGTGTTCAACTTCATCGTGAACCCGAGCAGCACGACGACAGCCATCACCGGCGTCACCGGCATCATGTGGGACATCATCAAGCATACCGACGGCAACTACTACATGGTCTCGTGGGACGGCACCAACGACCGCATCTACGGCAGCACCAATGGCGTGGCGTTCACACAACTTTACAGCGCCGCCGGCAGCAAGTTCGGACAGCCGGGCAGCAACGCCGACGGCCGGCCCAGCATCGCCAGCTTCAATGGCAAGGTGTACGTGGGCAGCAGCACGAACGGCCGCCTGTATCGCCTGGACTGAACGGTCGAGAACTCCGGGCTTGTTCCCGGGGTTCTTGTTTCAACGGCATCGTCCGCCAAAACGCCAAGTCAGGCAGCTCTATCGCTTCGCGCCCACGAACTGGATGCGCACTTCGCCTACCTTCGCCCCCTTCATGGGTTTGCCGGTGGCGGGGTCGATCGGCTTGAGCTGCTTGAGCAGCTCCGGGTCTACCTGCACATCATAGATGCGGCCGCTTTCGGTGCAGACAAAGTGCTGGTGAGGCTCCAGCGTCGCGTCAAAACGGCGCAGCCCGTCACTGCTGGTCAGCGACGTGATCACGCCGGCTTCGGCCAGCTTGTCGAGGTTCTGGTAAACGGTCGCGCGGCCAATGTGGTGCCCGGCCGCTTCAAGCCGCACAGCCAGCTCGTCGGCAGAAGGATGGTCGCGCACTTCTTCCAGCGACGCAAGAATGGCAACGCGTGCCGTGGTCGGCCGCAAGCCGGCCCTCGCGATTTTGTCAGCTACGATTGTGTGGGGCCTGTGCGCCATCGTCGTTCGAACCGTTAACGCCCTGCAATCTACTTGTATGCCGGAGGACCCGCCATATGTGGAAATGGCCAGCCTGATCGGCGCCACCAAAACCGGCGCTACAATTGCCCTCTGTCGCGCTGATTCCTAACGTATCAGGGCTGGGTCGCCTTGGCGGATGGCTTTGTCCGCCGTTGGATACTGGAGAAGATTATGAGACTGCTGCTGTTACCTGCCCTGTTGCTGGCCTGCGTGCCGCTTGCCGCTCAGGAAGTGAAAGTCGGCGATGACGTTGCCGAGTTCAGCCCGCGCAACTGGATCAACCCGCCCGCGTTCGCCTCGTTTGAAGAGCTGCGCGGCGACGTCATCATGATCAAGGCCTGGGGCAAGAACTGAGGCCCCTGCATCCGGCAGTTGCCGGCAATGAACGAGTACCACGAAAAAGCGGGCCTGCACGTCGTGACCCTCTATGCGCAGACACACAAGCTTGAAGAAATCGAAGAGCTGGTCAACAAGCACGAAATCAAATACCCCATCGCCATGGACGCCTTCTGGGACGCCGGCTACCACGCGCCGGGCTTACCCAAGATGTGGATCATCGGCGCCGACGGCAAAGTCAAGTTTGCCGGCATGAGCGGCTATTCCAAAGTGCTTGAAGAAGAGCTGGCCAAGGTGAAGTATCCCGGGCTGGCCAAGGACAAAGTCCACTCAGCCCTTGAACCCGCCGCCAAGCTGTTTGTCGAGGGCAAGTACGCCGAAGCCCACAAAGCCGCCGAGGCCCTGTACGATGAAACCGATGACGAAACAGTCGAAGAAGACGCCTCGTACATCATGAAGCGCATTGAGGCGCGTATGAGTGCATTGGCGGTCCGTGCTGAGACTGCCGAGGCGATGAAGGACTACGCGCTGGCCATGAAGTGCTGGGAACAACTTGCAGCCTACAAGGGGCTCGACGATGCCGAAGAAGCGCCCGCGCGCCTGAAGAAGCTGCAAGGCAGCGAAGATGTGAAGAAAGAGCTTGCCGCCAAACGCGCTCTGCTGGCCGAGATGCTGCTGCTTGACCTCGGATATGCCGAGATCGACGCCAGTGACGCGGACCAGCTGAAGAAGTTCCGCGAGAAGTGCCTCGAGACCTACAAGAAGTTCGCCGCAGACAACAAGGGCACCGGCGCCGCCGAGCGGGCCAACGAACTGATCGGCATTTTCAAAGAGCTGCTCGGCATCAAGGACTGACGCGAGTGCACCAGGACAACCCGGCGGATTGCGCCGGGTTGTTTCATTGTGGGCCCACGCAATCTACTGTGGGGCGGGCCACACGGAGATTGCCATGACACGACTGCTGCTGATTGCGTTGCTATGCGCGCCGTTGTGCGCGCAGGTCAAAGTCGGCGATGACGCACCGGACTTTTCGCCGCGCAACTGGATCAACCCGCCGACCTTCAACTCCTTCGACGAGCTTGCCGGCGACGTCATTCTCCTGAAAGCCTGGGGCATCAACTGTACCGGCAGCATGAGCCAACTGGACGCTACCAACAAGCTCGCGGAAACCCCGGGCCTGCATGTCGTCACGTTCTACGCCCAGACCCACAAGCTTGAGCAGATTGAAGCCGTCGTGAAATCCAACAACATCAAGTACCCGATCGCCCTGGACGAGACGCCATGGCTGGCCGGATACGATGCACCCGACCTGCCCAAGGTCTGGATCATCGGCACCGACGGCATCGTCAAGTTCGCGGGCACCGACACCTACGACGAAGCACTCAAGGCTGAACTTGCGAAGGTCAAGTACCCGGGCCTGGGCAAGCACAGTATCGCAAAAGGCCTTGAGCCTGCCGCCAAACTGTTCGTCGCCGGCAAGTTCAAAGAAGCCTACGACCTCGCCGAGAAGATGTTTGACGAGACTGACGACGAAGCCGAAGAAAACGACGCCGACTGGATCATGAAGCGCATCGACGGGCGCATGAACACGCTCAGCGTGCGCGCCGCCACCTCGGAAGTGCTGAAGGAGTACACGCTGGCCATGCGCTGCTGGGAAGAGCTTGCGCGATACAAGGGGCTGGACGACGCCGAAGAGGCGCCCGGGAGACTGAAGAAGCTGCAGGAAAGCGCTGACGTCAAGAAGGAGGTTGCGGCGCGCCGTAGCCTGCTGATGCTGATGTGCGACCTGGACGTTGAGTTTCAGGTTTTGGACGACAGTGAACCCGCGACCGTAAAGGCCTTCCGCGAGAAGTGTCTCAAGGCCTACCAGGAGTTCGCCTCAGCCAACAAAGGCACAGGCGCCGCCGACCGCGCCGATGAGCTGGTCAAGGCGTTCAAGCAGTTGTTGGGAATCCCCGACGAGCCCGCAAAGGACCCTGTCAAACAAGAGCCGCCCAAAAAAGACTGACTCTCTCAAGTGTTGTGGGTTGCTGCCTTTACGGGAAAGCCAGCGCCGCAAGTCTGTTTTCTTTGTCGCCGGAACCTTCGCGCGTCCTGTGGGGTCCATGTAGTCTAACTGCTGTTTGATCCACTCAAAGAAACCGCGAAGGCGGGTTCCGATTGTGACTACCCAGGAGAACGGAATGCTCTGGACACGTTTACTGTTTGCCGGCGTTGCCGCTGTCAGCATCGGCAGCCTTGACACGCTGGCCCAAGAAACTCCCGCGCCTGCCACCGAGAAGAAGACCGAGGCTGCACCCGCCAACATCGACGTGAACAAGCCGGCTGTCGGAAAGTTCACGGTCGTCAAGAAGACCGATCTCAAACTGACCGATGAAGCCCGCAAGCGCGACGTTGTGCTGGCGGCGTGCTTTCCGAAAGAAGAGGGCAGCTACCCGGTCATCCTGTACAGCGTAGGCCAGGGCGCCGTCGCCAACGACTCGCTGGCGACGCCCGAGTTTCTGGCCAGCCACGGCTACGTTGTGTTTGTGCCGACCCACCCGCAGCCCGCACGCGGCGGCGCTGCAGCACCGAACCCCGACCAGATGTTTGAGCAGTACGACACCAACAAAGACGGCAAACTTTCGAAAGAAGAGCTGCCCGAGCAACTGCGGGACTTCTTTGACACCGTGGACACCGACAGCGACGGCTTTATCAGCAAAGACGAGCTGCGCGCAGCAATCGGCGGCGCAGCCCCCGCGCCGGCGCCCGAGCAGCCGAAGAAAGACGAGCCCAAGAAGGATGACAAAGAAAAAGAAGACGAATTCGACCGCGCGCCGGACTCGCCCGAGATGCACCTGACCGAAGACCCGGCGCAGCCCGCGCCCGAGCAGCCTCGCGGTCGCCAGGGCCGACAGGGCCGCGGCCAGCGCGGCAACGACCCCACCAGCATCATCGACCGCAGCAAAGACCTGCTGCTGGTGACCGACCAGATGACCAAGCTTGTGGAAGCGACGCCGGAGCTCAAGGGCAAAGCCAACCTGGAACAGATTGCCGTCGTCGGCCACGGGGCCGGTGCAGCCACGGCAGTCATCCTGGGCGGCGCCACCATTGACGTCGGCGAGGAAAAGGGCAAGTCGTTCGCAGACAAGCGCATCAAGGCCGTCGTGCAGTTCGGCCCGGCGCAGAGCGGCCGCAATGGCTTCAGCGCGGATTCGTGGAAGGGCCTGACCACGCCCATGCTTGCCGTCAGCGGCGCCACACAGATGAACTTCGGCCGCGGCACCCCGGACCCTGAGGCGCGCAAAGAGTCATTCAAAGGCGCACCCGAAGGCAACAAGTACTTCGTAAGCATTGAGGGCGCATCCGACTTCGACCTGCCGGGCGCACCGGCCATGCGCATGGGCCGCGGCGGCCAGGCACCAGCCAAGAACGAAGCCGCCGGCAACTGGACGAACAGCGTGACCCTTCAGTTCTTGAACAGCACGCTCAAAGCCGACGAATCCGCCAAGACCTGGCTCGCCGGCGACGCGCTGGACAAGGGCTCCGAGGGCAAGGCCAAGATCGAACGCAAGTAAGCTGAATGTGGAATGCGCGTCCTGCGCATGAGTTTCGCGTGCCTGTGCACGCGCTTGCGGCGGCCCCAGGGCCGCCGCAACTCATTCGCGGGCCTGCACGCCGAAGCCGTGGCGAAGACGGGGCGCGAATGCCGCTACTCGAGATTCTCGTACATGGCGCCCAGCATGTCGCAGTACAGGATCCCGCGGTCTTTGTCCTCTTTGGCCAGCAGGCTGCTCTGGTGCAGGCCCTCAAGCACGAACTCCATCGCCGCTGCGAGCTCGGGCCCCTTGACATCCTTCATGTATTGACGCGTCAATGCCTCAAGCTCGGGCACGGCCTGCAGTGCTTTCGCGTACTCTTTGTCGGGCATCTCGTCCGTCAGTTCCAGCCGCTTGCCCTTGGCAAACCAGTCGATCACCGGCTTGTACGGGCCGTCATCGCGCTGGGGCACCGCCTCGCGGCCCTGCTTCCGGCCCGTGCGCTGGCGCGTGGCGTACACGCCGGGGAACGCGGCCTCAAACACCCCGCGCAGCGCCGCACCGATAATGCCGGTCGCAACCTTGTGCGCGCCTTCCTGTTCGCCTTCGTAGACCAGTTCCAGCTTGCCCGACATGGCCGGGATCGCCGCCGACAGGTCCACCACCCGCAGCCACGTGCTATCTTGACCGGTCAACAGGCAGCGCCGTTCGGCGTTGCTTAGCACACTTTCCAGCGCGGCAATGTTCATGCGCGCGCTGACACCGCTGGCCTGGTCGACAAACTCTGATTTGCGCGCGGCAAACCCGATCTGCTCAATGGCTTCGCGAAGAAACGCAGGCACGTGCACCTTGGGCGCCTTCGGGCGCTCGGTCCAGGCCTCTTGATCCGTGATCGCGCGGCTGTCTTCCACCGAGTTGGGATAGTGCGTGATCACCTGCGACTCGATGCGGTCTTTCAGCGGAGTGATAATGCTGCCGCGGTTGGTGTAGTCCTCCGGGTTGGCCGAAAAGCACAGCATCAGGTCCAGCGGAATGCGCACCGGAAAGCCGCGAATCTGGATGTCGGCTTCTTCAAGAATGTTCAACAGGCCCACCTGGATGCGCGGCTGCAGGTCCGGCAATTCATTGATGGCAAAGATGCCGCGGTTGGTGCGCGGGATGATGCCGAAGTGGATGACCTCTTCGTCGGCAAACGTGAGCTTTTGCGTGGCGGCCTTGATCGGGTCTACGTCGCCAATCAGGTCGGCGATGCTCACGTCCGGCGTGGCAAGTTTCTCGGCATAGCGCGACTCTCGGTGCAGCCAGTCGATTTCGACCTCGTCGCCGTGGCGGGCCACCAGCGTTCGCGCGTACTTGGAAAGCGGCTTGTATGGGTCATCGTTGAGTTCACTGCCCTTGATCACGGGCATGTACTCGTCCAGCAGGTTGACCAGGCTGCGCAAGATGCGCGTCTTTGCCTGCCCGCGCAGCCCCAGCAGGATCAGGTTGTGGCGCGCAAGCACCGCATTGATCACCTGCGGAATGACGGTCTGGTCATAGCCGACGATGCCGGGGAACAGCTTGCTCTTGTCGCCCAGTCGGGCCACCAGATTTTCGCGCAGTTCGTCTTTGACGCCGCGCGACTTCCAGCCCGAAGCCTTGAGCGCGCCTATCGTGGTTGGTCGTGCCATGGCGCGGATGCTACCAGCCAGCACCCGCATTGGGAAACCCGCGGACGGCTAGGCCTTGAACTTCAGCAGCCATTCAAGGTCGGCCTCGTCCACGCTTTCCCATTCGCCGCTGACCAGACGCCAGTTGTGCCCGTGCCGCACCAGCAGCTTGTGAACCGTGATCTCGCGACGGTCGATGTGCGCCTTGTTGAGCTTTGCGATCAGCCACGCCACAGCGGCACCCAACGCAGCCGCCGAGACGACGACGCCCCAGAACGGCGCCCCCAGCTCGCGCAGGCGCTCGGACCCGACAATGAAAGGCACAGCCACAACCAGCACACCCGCCGCCAGCGCCCCATAGAATGCAAGCTTGCGCCGCACCGCAATGCGCAACGTCACGCGAGCAAGCGCCACATCGGCCATCGGGCTTTCCGCTTGCAGGTCGCGCACGCTTACAAGGTGTGTGACTGCCGGGTTGCCGCGCAACAGCGCGCGCCAATACCTTGCCAGCGTCTTGGCAGAGTCCAGTTTGGGCACGGCGGCTGCGGTCAACCAGTTGAACACCGGGCGCACCGGCGGGCCGGGATGATCGAACCCACGCACCAGCGCCCCAAGCCGCCGGCTGCGCGGCCGGCGCTGCGTTGCCGCAAGATAGAACTCGTGAATCGTCTTTTCGGGGCTATCTGGTGCACTGGCGGCCCAGCGCGTCATCACTCGCGATACGCCGATGTAGAAAGCCACTGCGGCGGCCACGCCTACCAGCGCCCAGGCGCCCGGGTCGATCCAGGCGCGCCAGTCGTTGAAGTCCCCCGGCCAGACAGGCTGGAACACGGCCAGCAAAGCCGCCGCGCCGAACGGAACCAGCAGCAGCGGGACGGTACCAAAGAGGATGCGGCTGTCGCGGCCGACGCGCTTTACGGACAGGTCGGGTGCCATCGCCGCATGCAGTCGCGCCTTGGCCTCGCGGTGCGGGTCAACGGCTGGCTTGCGAGGTGAGCGCTGCGGCGGATTCAGGATGAGCGTCATACCTCAACGCTATCACCCCGACCGGCCCGGAATCGGCCATGGGCAAGGATTTGGCAAGATTTTATTGCCTTGAACGCACCGTGCAAATGTAAGGCGCCCGGCATTCGCCGGGCGCCTGTTTGATTTCGCGAACACTAGTTCTTGACGGCCTTTTCTTCGGTCTTCTTCTCGGCCTTGGCGCTCGATCCGCAACCGCCGCAGTCGCTGCCCTTGGCTGCCGTGCCGCAGCCGCTGCCGCAACCCTCACAGCCGCCGCCGCAACCGCCGCAACCGCCGCCGCTACTTGCGGTGTCCGCGGTCACGACCTGCGCAGCGCTGGCGCGCTTCATGGTGCCTTTGCTTTTGCCGTTGGTGTCGGCTGCAGTGGGCTGCGCTGCCGATGCCTTCTTGCAGTTGCCCTGACCTTCACAGCAACCCGCGGGGCACACGCCGCCGGGGCAGCAATCGCTGGCCTTGGCTTTTTCAACTTTGACGTCGGTGGTGGCTTTGTCGGTCTTGGCTTCGGCCTTTGCAGCCGCTTCCTTCTTCTCAGCTTCCTTCTTGACTGCGGCTTCTTTGGCAGCGGCTTCGCAGGCCGGGCAAGCCGAAAGGTTGCCGCCCAGACACAGCAGCAGTGCAGTCAACGTGGTAAGCAGAATGGTCTTCATGGTCAGTCCTTTAGGAAGTGAACCGCAAGTTGTGTGCACCTTGGCGCACAAGTCTAGTGTTTAGTGGTGCTTCGGCCAATAGGCTTACAGTGCTTTTTTAGCGCGCCCGGCCCGTGCTTGCGGCAGGCGACCGTCGCGCTAAACTTCGGCCAGTCACCCATTTGTGAGGCTTTTCGTGTCCAAGCGCCTGCTGAAGTTCATTGTTAACGGCCGACAGGCCGAGGTTGCCGTTGAACCCCACCACACCTTGGCCAGCGTGCTGCGCAATGAGTTGAACCTGACCGGCACCAAAGTCGGATGCGACATGGGCACATGCGGGTGCTGCACAGTCCACATCGACGGAAAAGCCAAGCTGAGCTGCCTGACGCTGGCTCTGGAGTGCCAGGGCGCGCAAATCCGCACCATCGAAGCCCTGAACGAGTACGAGATGCACCCGCTGCAAAAGGCGTTTGCCGAGTGCGGCGGCAGCCAGTGCGGCTACTGCACGCCCGGCTTTATCATGAAGAGCTGCGAGTTGCTTGAACGCAACCCGGACCCCACCCGCGAAGAGATCCAGGAAGCGCTGGCCGGCAACCTGTGCCGCTGCACCGGCTTCATGAAAATCTACGACGCGGTTGAGCAGGCAGCCGGCGAGCTGCGAAGGAAAGAAACACCAAAGCCTGCCCCGGCCAAAGTTTGACCACCGAACCGGCGGTTTCCAGCATAGCCGCAAAGACCTGCACACCGCGTTTCTGCGAGTGATTCTACACGAGGATAGACATGCCCACTGTCAGCGGATCCGGTGAGACCAAGAACGAACACCAGCTCAACAAGGGTGTGTGGTCTGACAACGGCGCGCCCGCAGCGGCCGAGTTCAGTGTGATCGGCAAGCGCGTTCCGCTCAAAGACGCCTACCGCAAAGTCACCGGCGAGGGCGTGTACGCTGACGACATGAAATTCCCGGGCATGCTGTACTCGCGCATTCTTCACGCTGAAAAAGCCCACGCAAAAATCAAGCGCATAGACACGTCGCGGGCCGAAGCACTGCCCGGCGTGCGTGCCGTCGTCACCGGCAACGACGCCGCCAACCGCTTCGGCGTGCTGCCCGTCAGCCAGGACGAGTTGTCGATGGCCCGCGAGAAGGTCATCTACAACGGTGAGCCCGTCGCCGCCGTCGCTGCCGACACGGAAGAAATTGCCGCCGAAGCCATCTGGCTGATCGACGTCGAGTACGAACCGCTGGAAGAGTTCCTGAAGCCGCGAGATTCACTCAAGGACGTCTCGCCCGAGCTGCAGATTCACGACAAGGTCGAAAAGAAGCACCCCAATACCAACATCCACAAAGCGGTTGACCAGGAATTCGGCGACGTTGAAGGCGCATTCAAGACCGCCGAAGCCATCGTCAGCGCCGAATTCAAGTTCGACGGCATCAGCCACGGGTTCACTGAGCCGCACGCCATTGTCGCGCATTGGGACGCCGACGACCGGCTGCAGCTCTACACGCCGCAGCAGGTCCCCCACTACACGCATCGCGCGCTGGCCAAGGTACTTGAGCTGCCGATGCATCGCATCCAGGTGATCCGCACCATGGTGGGCGGCGGTTTTGGCGGCAAGAGCGACCCGTTCCAGCACGAGATGATCGCCAGCCTGCTGAGCATGAAAACGCGGCGCCCGGTCAAGCTGACCATGGACCGCGAAGAAACGTTCCTGACGGGCCGCGGCCGCCACCCCACCGAGGGCAAGCTGGCCATGGCCTTCGACAAAGAGGGCAAGCTGACCGCGCTGGACAGCGACATCATCATCGATGGCGGCGCCTACGGCAGCTTTGGCGTGGTCAGCGCCTACTACAACGGAGTGCTAAGCAACGGGCCCTACTGGATGCCGGCTTTCCGCTACCACGGCAAGCGCGTGTACAGCAACCGCATCCCCAGTGGCGCGATGCGCGGCCACGGCAGCGTCAACCCGCGCTATTGCACAGAGACGTTGATCGACATGGCGGCTGTGAAGCTGGGGCTGGACCCATGCGAGATTCGCCTGCGCAACTTCCTGCCCAGCAACACGCTCACGCCCTACCACAAGTTCCGCATCACCAGCAACGGCATTCGCGAAGGCCTGGCCGAAGCCATGCGACGCAGCGAATGGAAAAAGAAGTGGGGCAAGCTGCCCTACGGGCACGGCATTGGCGTCGGCTGCGCGTGGTACATCAGCGGCAGCGCGCTTCCGATCCACTGGAACAAGCTGCCGCAAAGCACCGTGCACATCAAGATTGACATGGACGGCGGCGTGACTGTTCACAGCCTGGCCGCCGAAATCGGCCAGGGCAGCGACACCATGCTGGCCCAGTGCGTGGCAGAGGTGATCGGCTGCAACCTAGAGCGCGTGCACGTGAAGTCCACCACCACCGACACGGCGCCGATCGACCTGGGCAGCTACAGCTCGCGCGTGACTTTCATGGCCGGCAACGCCGCGCGCAAAGCCGCCGAGAACATTCGCGCACAACTGGCCGCCGCGGCAAGCAGGCTTACAGGGCAACCGGCACAGTACTTTGATTTCGCGGGTGAACAGGTGATCTGCCGCAGCAAACCCGACGTGCGCGTCACGTTCATGGAAGCACTGCACGAAGCCCAGGCCGACATCGGCGCGCTGATCGCCAGCGGCAGCTACCAGGCGCCGCCGCTGGGCACGACGTTCAAGGGCAGCAACGCGGGCCTGAGCCCCAGTTACAGTTTCAGCGCGTTCATCTGCGAGCTGAAGGTGGACCCCGAGACCGGCTTTGTACAGCCGCTGAAAATCTGGGCGGCGCACGATTGCGGCCGCGCGCTGAACCCTCTGGCCGTGGAAGGGCAGATAGAAGGCAGCGTGCACATGGGGCTGGGGCAAGCCCTGACCGAGCAATTGCGCTACCGCGGCGCGCAACTGCTGAACGGGAACTTTCTGGACTACAAGATTCCCACGCCGTACGACACGCCTGAGATCGAAGCGATCATCGTCGAAAGCGCAGACCCCGAGGGCCCCTTCGGCGCCAAAGAGTGCGGCGAAGGCGCTCTGGCACCGATTATTCCGGCGGTGGGCAACGCGATCTACGACGCGGTAGGCGTGCGCATGTTCGAAGTGCCGATGACCCCCGACCGAGTGCTCAAGGCCATCGAAGCCAAGAAACGCGCCGAGGCTAAAGGCGAGTAGCCGCGAAGTTCAAGGATTACACCATGACGATGTTGCTACCGAAGTTCGAACTTCACCAACCCGCCACGCTTGATGAGGCCGTGGCGCTGGCGGCTTTGCATGTGGATGACTTTGACCTGCTTTCGGGCGGGACCGACCTGCTGCCGAACTACAAGTGCGGGCTCAATGCGCGCCACAACGTGATCAGTCTTGCCCACATTGCCGAACTCAAGCACATCGACGGGCATTCGATCGGCGCGGGCGTAACCCTGACTGAAATTGAGCGCAACACCGATGTCCCGCGCAGCGTCGCCGATTGCGCCCGCCACATCGCGTCGCCTCTGCTGCGCGAGTCGGGCACGTTGGGCGGCAACCTGATGCTCGACAACCGCTGCCACTTTTTCAACCAAAGCTATTTCTGGCGCCGCTCGCTCGGCTACTGCCTCAAAGCCAACGGCGACCGCTGCCACGTCGTGCCGCAAATCAACGAAGGCGGCAAGAGCGTGCTGAACGACAAAGTCTGCGTCGCCACGCACTCCAGCGACCTGGCACCCATGCTGATCGCACTGGGCGCGGAAGCCACATTCATCAGCACAGCCGGCAAGCGCACGCTCAAACTGAATGACTTCTACTGGGGCGACGGCATTGAACGCTACGAGCGCAAGCCCGGCGAAATCCTGGTGCAGGTGACGCTGCCCAAGTGGGCGCACGAGGTTCGCAGCGGCTGGAAGAAGCTGGCCCCGCGTCAGA
The DNA here is from genome assembly GCA_020849795.1 of Planctomycetota bacterium. Lineage (GTDB taxonomy): Bacteria > Planctomycetota > UBA8742 > UBA2392 > UBA2392 > JADJRK01. Next base: position 53,942 of record JADZFR010000007.1, read on the forward strand.
GCATTGACTTCAGTGTCGTGGGTGTCGGGGCGGCGCTGGAACTCGACGGCAACAAAGTGAGGGCGCTGCGTGTGGCGCTTGGCGCGGTCGATACCACGCCGGTACTGTTTGATTTCTCGCGGCTGGAGAAGCGCAAAGATGCAGGACATTACCTGCTGATGGACCCGTACAAGAACATGCCCGAAGTGCTTGGCAAGACGCTCGACGACGCATTGATCGAGACGGTGGCCAAGCACGTGCAGACGCAGGCCCAGCCAAAACTCAACGTGCCCATGGCCCCCGACTATCGCAGAAAGATGTGCGGCGTGCTGACGCGCCGCCTGCTGACCCAGTTGCGCGACGGCCCCGCGGAATAACGCTGCACCGCCACCGTGAACTGTGGCCGTGTCCGCCACCCGCTATTCCGGCGGCGCATCCTTGACGTCATGCGCCAGCGTTACGCCCGCGTCCTTGAGCAACGTGTCCAGAAACGCCGACAGTTTTGGGGCCGTTGTTCCCATCTCGCTGCGGTCAAGTTCCTGGCCTGCCGCATCGAACACGATGATCTTGGAGCACTCAAAGCAGATCGAGTACAGCCGCGATTCGCTGCCTTTCGCGGCGACGATGATGTGCCGCGGATCGAAACAATCGACCATGAACCCGCCCAGCGCGTTCTCAAGCAGCGTCGCCAGCTCGCCGCGGCGGCTTGCGTCGACCGACACGTGGCCATACACGGCACGCTTGCCGTCAAAAACGCCGGATTCAAGCTCAGCCAGGCTTTGACCCTTGCCCTTGGGCAACGCTTTGGGCGTCACGGAATACAGCTGCACCGTGTCGGCGCCGCGCAGAAAATCCATCTGTTCCTGCGACAGGCGTTGTCTGGGGTTCGCAGGCTTGTCGGTGTTCGGCGCGGCAGGCGCGTTGCCCGGGGCGTTGCCTGCCGGTGGCCGGTTTCCGGGGCCAGCGTTCGCCCCGCACGCCACTACAAAGCACAGAAGTGCGACAGCAGCGACCAGCCTGATGTGTCTCATAAACCCGTCCGGTTTGCCCGACAGTGTCACGTCTACCGCCCAAAGACGCGCCGCTCAATCCCCATTTCGGTGCGCGACAACCGCGTTATAACCACGCCATGCCTGAGCCACTCAAACTTGCCGACATCAAGCTGCGCATGCAGGCCTATGGCGTGAAGCCGTCCAAGCGGCTTGGGCAGAACTTTCTGGCCGACTTCAACCTGTTGCGCGCCATCGTCGCCGACGCCGAGCTTGACGAGGGCGACTGTGTACTCGAGATCGGCACCGGGGCCGGATCATTGACCGGCCTGATGTGCGACGCCGCGGGGCTGGTCATCAGCGTCGAGGTAGACCGCGGCATGTTTGAACTGTCGCGCGACATCCTTTCCGGGGTGCGCAATCTCGTGCAGTTGCGCTGCGACGCGCTGAACGCAGCCGCCCGTGGCTTACACCCGGGGCTGGAAGACCTGCTGCGCGTGTACCTTGCCTCGGACAAGATCTCGCCAACGCCGGCCGGCGAACAGGAAATCGAGGTGCACTCCAACCTGCCCGGCAGGGCGCCGCGCTGCGGCCGCCTGAAACTGGTGGCGAACCTGCCCTACTCGGTGGCTACCACCGTGATCATTGCCGCCCTTGAATCGGGGCTGCCCTTTGAGCGCATGCTGGTGATGGTGCAGCACGAAGTCGGCGAGAAGATCTCTGCCCGCCCGATCGACCGGCAATGGGGCCTGCCTGCCCTGTTGCGCTACCAGTTCGCCGAGGCGCGCATGATCCGCAAAGTGCCGGCCGCCGTGTTCTGGCCCCGCCCCAAGGTCGATTCCGCCCTGCTGGAGTTGCGGCCCAAACCGCATCGCCCGAACATGGACGCGTACCATCGGCTGCGGCGGCTTGCGCACATCATGTTCCAGCACCGCCGCAAATCGAGCAGCAACTCGCTGGCCATGGCGCTGGGAGTGCCGAACAGCCAGGCCGCAGCCTGGATCAGCGCCGCCGGCGGCAACCCGGGAGACCGGGCCGAGCAGCTGGCGCCCGAGGTGCTGCAACAGGTCGCGGACCAGCGCGAGGTTGAGCCGCTGGTGCGCATGGCGATGCAGCAACACGAGTCGCAGGTCGATGCCAAAGCCGACAAACGCGCGCGGCGGGCGGTCTGGAAGTCGCGCGTCTACGGCGACGAGTAAGCAGCCGCGCGCCATTGCCCCGCTTGCCCACGCTTGCTAGAAGCTGAGCCGCAATTCGTGGTCCGCTAGGCACTTGTGTCGATTCGCACAGAGGCAGACATGGTTTCGGTTTTCATTCCAAAAGAGACCCATGCGGGCGAAAACCGCGTTGCCGCAACGCCCGACACCGTCAAGCAACTGGTCAAGAAGGGCGTAAAAGTCGTCATTCAGGCCGGCGCGGGCCTGAACTCGCACTTTTCCGACGACGACTACAAGGCGCTGGGCGCCACCATTGAGCCCGAGCGCGAAAAAGGGCTCGCGCAAGCCGACCTCGTCATGCAGATCAACATCCCCGACGCGGCCACGATCAACGGCATACGCGAAGGCGGCAGCCTGATCAGCTTTCTCTGGGCATTTGAAAATCTCGATGCCGTCAAGAAACTCAACGAGCGCAAGATCAGTATGTTCGCCATGGACGCCATCCCGCGTACCAGCCGCGCACAGAAAGACGACGCGCTGTCCAGCCAGGCCAACCTCGCCGGCTACAAAGCGGTCATCGTCGCCGCCAACCACCTGCACAAGATTCTGCCGATGATGATGACGCCCTCGGGCACCATCAAGCCGAGCCGCTTCGTGATCATCGGTGTCGGCGTCGCGGGCTTGCAGGCGATTGCGACGGCCAAGCGCCTTGGCGCGATTGTTGAAGCGACCGACCCGCGGCCCGAGACTAAGGAACAAGCCGAGTCACTGGGCGCAAAGTTCCTGATGGTCGAAGGCGTAGAGGTCAAGAAGGGCACCGGCGGTTACGCAGCCGAGCAGTCCGACGAGTACAAAAAGGCACAAGCCGAGCTGCTGGCCAAGGCGTTCAAGAATGCCGACGCGATTATTACGACGGCGCTGATCCCCTACCGCCCGGCGCCCAAGACCATCAGCGCCGAACATGTGCGCAGCATGAAACCGGGCAGCGTAATCGTTGACCTGGCTGCAGAACGCGGCGGAAACTGCGAATTGACTGAGCCCGGCAAGACCGTGATCAAGGAAGGCGTCACGCTGGTCGGCGACCTGAACTGGCCCAGCACCGTGGGCGTTCACGCCAGCGAAATGTACTCGCGCAACGTGCTGAACATCCTGCTCGATTCGCTGACGAAGGAAGGCGAACTGAAGTGGGACTACAAGGACGACATCGTCGACGGCGCGATGGTGTGTCACCAGGGCGAGGTGCACCACCCGAAAGTACGCGAGTTGATGGGCCTGCCGCCTCTCCAGAAAGAAGAATCCAAGCCCGCGGAGTCAGGAAAACAGGAGCCCGGAGCGCAAGCGACGGGTAGTCAGACAGAGCCGGCAAAGGGCGCCGAACAGTCAAAAGCTGACGCCGGGGCAACGCCAGCAAGCGCAGGCAACGCGGCAGCAGACGACTACGCCAGGAAGCCGGACGGTTACGAGAAGAAGGAATAGCCATGGACACAGGCGCAATCCTGATGCTGCTGTACGTGTTCGTGCTCGCTTGTTTCGCGGGCTACCAGCTCATCAGCAAGGTGCCGCCGACGCTGCACACGCCGCTGATGTCGGGCGCCAACGCGATTTCGGGCATCACAATTCTGGGCGCCATGCTGGCCGCGCGCATCGGGCCGGGGGCGCCGTTCAACGCTTCAACCATCCTGGGCATGCTGGCGGTGGCACTGGCCACCATCAACGTGGTCGGTGGATTCATGGTCACGGACCGCATGATGGGCATGTTCAAGAGCAAGAACTAAGGGGCCGGCAGTGAACTTCGTTGCATCGTCATCAGGTCCGCTGGAATGGAACTACATCGCCGCCAACTTCGGCTATCTGGCGTCGGTGGTGATGTTCATGCTTGCCATCATGCGCATGGGCCGCGTCAAGACCGCCCGCAGCGGCAACTTTCTGGCCGCCGCGGCCATGCTGCTGGCCGTGGTCAGCAGCTTCGTCGAGATGGGCAAGATCAACCCGGCGTTCATTGTCGCAGGCTTGATCATCGGCGGCGCGGTCGGCGCCATCATGGCCAAGCGGGTGCAGATGACGCAGATGCCCGAGATGGTGGCGCTGCTCAACGGCTTTGGCGGCCTGGCCAGCACGCTGGTCGGCCTGGCCACCTTCTACTCGCTCTTGGGCGGCGGCACACTGTCCATGATGATGGGCCGTGAGGGCGGCTGGTTCGGCGCGATCAACCTGGTACTGACACTGATTGTCGGCAGCGTGACGTTCACCGGCAGCGTCATCGCGTTTCTCAAGCTGTCCGAAAAAATGTCGGGCCGGCCGATCCTGCTGCCGATGCGCCACGTCTTGAACGTGCTGCTGCTGGTCATCCCGCTGGCGATGGGCGTGGCCGCCGTCTGGTTTGTCAGCAACCCGATTCTGGTCGGCTTGATCTTGATCGGCATCGTCCTGATCACCTTCATCCTTGGTGTCACCATCGTGATCCCGATTGGCGGCGGTGACATGCCCGTCGTGATCTCGCTGCTCAACAGCTATAGCGGCATTGCCGCCGCGTTGGCCGGCTTCACGATCGGCGAAGCGGTCCTGGTCGTCAGCGGCAGCCTGGTGGGCGCATCGGGCATGATTCTGACCCAGATCATGTGCAAAGCCATGAACCGCAGCCTGGCCAACGTCATGTTCGGCGGTTTCGGCGCCGAGCCGGCTGCAGGCGGCGGTGGCGGCGGCGAGTATGTGGGCGTCAAGGCCGCCGACGCGGAAACCGCAGCCATGATCATGCAGGACGCGCAGAGCATCGTGATTGTGCCGGGGTATGGCATGGCCGTCGCGCAGGCACAGCACGCCGTGCGCGAAATGGCCAAGATTCTCGAAGACAAGGGCGCGAGCATCCGCTACGCCGTGCACCCCGTGGCCGGCCGCATGCCGGGGCACATGAACGTGCTGCTGGCCGAGGCCAACGTGCCCTACGAGCAGCTGTTCGAGATGGACCAGATCAACGACGACTTCCGCAACGTCGACGTGGTACTGGTCATCGGCGCAAACGACACCGTAAACCCGTCGGCCAAGACCGACAAGACCAGCCCGCTGTTCGGCATGCCGGTGATGAACGTCGAGGAAGCCAAAACGGTGTTCACCATGAAGCGCAGCCTCGGCGGCGGTTTCGCGCAGGTGAAGAACACGCTGTTCGAATGCCCGAACAACTACATGGTGTACGGCGACGCGCGCAAAACACTGGAAGAGATCATCAAGGCTCTTAAAGAAGGGTAACGCATCACGGGAACATATGGGCGCTGTCCTGTGTTCACGGGACAGCGCCTTTTCCATTCCGGAGCCTGCATGCACAAACTTCTGCCAATCCTGTTATTGCTTGCCGGTTGTGTCGCCCGCGAACCCGCCCCTCAGCCGGTGCCGGAACTGCCGCCGCTCGACATCGGCCTGGCCACCGGGCACCGGGCTGTTGTCGTCGCCGATGGGCTGCGCAACCCCAGCTTTGTCTCGTTCAAGCCGGGCAGCGGCGAGCCCACGGTGTGCGACAGCGGCAACGGGCGCGTGTTGCTGATCACCGGCAACGGCCCGCGCGCGTTGATCGACGACATGGCCACCGAGTTCTGGAAGGTCCTGGAAGACGGCCGCAAGCTTTACCAGGTCGGCCCGATGGCCGCGGTCTGGCAGGATCAAGAGACACTGGTTGTCAGCGACTCCGGCCATCCCGACGGCAAAGAATCCCTGCTGTGGGTAAAGCCAGGCAGCAACGACGGTGAACCTGGTGCGGTCACGGCGCGAAGCAACACGATTGCGCCGACCACCGACGACGCAGCAGACAAAGGCGAGGGCAACCTGACTGGCTTCTGCCGAGACGGCACCACGCTGTACGTGTGCTGCCATGGCAACGACAAGCGCACATGGGTGGCGGTCGCTGACCTGAAGACGCGCCAGATCAAGGCCACCTTCTCGGCCGACGAACACGGCATTGCAACGAACTCGCCGATGCAGGCCCGGCTGTGGCGGGGCGGGCTGCTGGTGCTGTACAGCGGCGCGGGCGGCGTGGACGACGGCCTGCTGGTGCACTGGGACCTGGCCAGCGGCAAACCGCAGCAGCAATGGATACTGCCGGGGCTTTCCGACCCGATGGGCCTGGCGCAGATCCCCGGCAGCACAGACGAGTTCGTGGTGACCGACAACGCCTGGGCCCTCGGCAAAGTGAACGATGGCAAGCTGGCGCGGGTCAATCTCGGCAGTGACAGGGCGCAGGTCGCGGTCATCGCGAATCGAGTCCCCGGCCCCGTGAACTGCGACTTCGGCCCTGATGGCGAACTGTACGTCACCTGCCTGGGTACCGAGATTGACACCGACAAAGGTTTGCTGCTCCGGGTGAGCGGAATTGAAGCGCACGATCGTTAGGGTATTGACAGGTCAATATCAGTCCGATACAGTCCCGGGCGAGGAAACCATGCGCAGCAATTTCAATCACCGTCCCTTCACGAGTCGCAGAGCGGCATAGGTCGGTGTTTCCAGAATGACCTTCAGCGCCCTGCGAACCTGCAGGGCGCTTGTGTTTTGCAGCCGTCAGCACGTCGGCACAGGTACAGGGGTGTGGTGTCAGTTGGTAGCACGTCCGGTTGTTACCCGGAAAGTGAAGGTTCGAGTCCTTCCGCCCCTGCCAGCAACCAGGTTAGTAACCGAGGGCTCTACACGCAGCGACGATCGCTCCGCTTACGCCATTCGCTGTTCGCCTTCGGGCGAACAACGAACGGCTGCTACGCGTTCCAAACAGCGCGCTGCGCTGTTTGGAGGTTCGAGTCCTTCCGCCCCTGCCAGCCGTGCCGGCGCCACAGGCCAGGCGGCTGTTGTGCAGCAACCAACATCGTGCTCTTTTCGCACTTGCTCGATCTCCGGCCCTCATATACTGCGAAGGGCTTCGGACCTTCATGCTCAAGCAGATCTTCGCGGATAACGCCACGCTGACCTGGACCCTGATCGCCATCGACTGGCTGATCCGGGTCGCGCTTGGCATCCGCATCATCATGCGCCGCAGCTCGACCGGCTTCACGCTCGCGTGGCTGACTGCGGTGCTGTTGTTGCCGGTGCTGGGCGCGATCATCTACCTGCTGCTGGGCGAGCGCAGACTGGGAACTCGCCGTGCCAAGCGCATCGAAGAGCTGCGCAAACCCTATCGCGCGTGGCTGGAAAACTTGGCGAAAGACTTTCCGGTCGAAGCAGCCGCGCTGGGCTCGGGCGCTGACATGATCCGGCGCCAGGCGCGGGGCACGGTGGGTGTGCCGACTTTGCCCGGCAACACGCTGCAACTGATTGACGATGCGGAAGCGTTCTTTGACCACCTGATTGCCGATATTGAAACCGCAACCTCCAGCGTTCACCTTGAGTTCTACATCTGGCTTCCCGGCGGCCGCGCCGATGACGTTGCCAACGCACTGACCCGCGCCGCCGCGCGGGGCGTGAAGTGCCGCATCCTGGTGGACGACGTCGGCGGCGCAGACCTGGTCGGCTCGGACACGCAAGCCATGCTTGAGAAAGCCGGAGTGCGCGTAGTTTCGATGCTCAAGGTAGGCCTGCTGCGCTCCATGTTCGCCCGCGTCGACTTGCGCAACCACCGTAAAATTGCCGTGATTGACGGCGTCATCGGCTACACCGGCAGCCAGAACATTGCAGACCCCAAGCTGTTCAAGGCGCAGGAAGGCATCGGCGAGTGGCTCGATGCCATGGTGCGCATGACCGGCCCGGCTGTCGAGGCGTTGCAGGTGACACTGCTTGCGGACTGGGAGTTCGAGACCTTCGAGGGCATCGAAAAGAACGTGGCTGATTTCGATGTCAAGCGCAGCGCCCCTGTCGGCGATGCCCTGGTGCAGGTCGTGCCCTCGGGTCCCGGCCTCAGCCAGCTTGCAATCCAGGAGTTGATCCTGACCGTCATCTACGCAGCCCACACCGAACTGGTGCTGACGACGCCCTACTTCATACCCGATGACGCGATGATCAAGGCGCTGTTGTCCGCAGCCGCCCGCGGTGTAGATGTGCAGCTGATGTTGCCGCGCTACCCCGACAGCCGCGTCGTCAAGTGGGCCGGCGAGAGCTACTTTGAAGAACTGCTTGAGGGCGGCGTCTGCATTTGCCGCTATGAGGGCGGAATGCTGCACACCAAAGCGATTGTGATCGATGGGCAGATCGCAATGTTCGGCTCGGTCAACCTGGACATGCGCAGCTTCTACCTGAATTTCGAGATCTCGATCGTCGTCTACAACGGTCTGTTCGCGCAAAAGGTGCGCAGTCTGCAGGAACACTATCGGCAAAGTTCGCAGAAACTTGACCTTGAGCGCTGGCGCTCACGACCGGTAATGCTGCGTTTTGCACAACAAACCGCACAGTTGCTGAGCCCGCTGCTTTGAGGCCCGCAATTCACCCGGGATATTTTTCGATGCACCGCGCATTGCAGAGTCGTATGGTGCAAAATCTTGTCTTATCCGGAGACTGCTATGAGCGGATCAGGCGCATCGCCGGTCAATACCCGCCCCTACGGCAACACATTCCAGGGCGCGGCTGGCCCTGCCGGCAGCTTTGAAGAAGCCGCCCTGCACCGGGCCGCCACCAAACTCGCGAAAATCAGCAGCAACCAGTCGGGGGACGCGCCCGTGGGTTTCAACTGGGGCACCGGTGTCGCTGCGATCCTGCTGGCCGCAATCCCGGGTGGCTTGTTCGCGCTGCTGGCGTGGGCCGCGTTCACCGACAAGAGTGCAGGCGCCACGCCGGGCATGATCCTGACGCTGATTGCGCTGTTGTTCGTCGGTTTGCCCTTCCTGATTATCCGCACTTCCAAGCCGGATTCGCCGAAGAAGGCATTGAAAGAGTTCTATCGCGCCGTGGGGCGCGGCAATGCCAAGCGCGCGATGGCGCTGGTTACCAATGCCGACAAGGACAGCCTGCAGCGCCGCCAGCCGGTCATCCCCAAGCTCGGGCGCCCGTCCGGCTATACCCGCTCGCTGAATGACGCGGACGGCTTCAAAGGCTACTGGAACGAGCTTGTCCGCACCCACCCGGCGCCATACTGCCTGACGCGAGTCAGCGGGCTTCAAGTTCAGGAAGTCAAACCGGGCGTGGTCATCGCCGACTTCGAACTGACACTGACCATGAACACGCAACTGTGGTGGATCCTGATCCTGGTCGCGCTGCTGCTCGCTGCGCTGCTGGACATACTCACGCGCAAGGTCGTGAAGGTGCGCATGCGCAAAGTGCTGGTGCAGGTCGGCGAGGAATGGAAGCTCTTCAACGGCGAGTGGCAAGGCTACGAAGAAATGGACCTGCGCTGGCTCGATGCCCGAGCCTAAACCGGCGGGGGCAACAGTTCGGCCAGCGTCTGAAACGCCGTTCGAATGCGCGTTTTCACCGTCCCCAGCGGCATATCGAGCGCCTTGGCGATCTCGCGCTGGCTCAGCCCTACAAAGAAGCTCAGCTCAACAAGCGTGCGTTGGGCCTCGGGCAAAGTGTCGACGTGCTTTCGCATCATTTCGCGCAATTCGTCTTTGGCAATGTTGGCCGAAGGCGTCTCTTCGTCCAGGTTGCTCGCGCCCTCGGTAAAGACCTTCTCGGTGCGCCGGCGGCTTGCCGATGCGCGCGCAAAATCCAGCGCGCGGCTGCGGGTGATCATGGCGACCCAGGTTTCGGCGCTCGCGCGCGAGCGGTCAAACTTGCGCGCTTCCTGCCAGACGGCCACGGCGATTTCCTGCTCGGCGGCGTCGAAGTCTTCTTTATACAGCGTGCGGTGCAGCACCGCCTGGATCAGCGGCCGTGCGCTTTCATAAAACTCGTTGTACGCGACCGTGTCGCCGTCGGCGACGCGATGCAGCAGCTTGGTCAGCCCCTGACGCATGGCAAAACCCCGGGGTTCATTCGTGAGCGCAAACAGTATAACCACCCCATGAGAAGTCCTCCTCCAGGAAAGTGGAGCCGCCGCCGGAATAGACCGTTGCGGCGACTACGTTGGACGTTGTCCTGCATCTGCACGGATTGAAATGCGCACGCTTCGCTTCATCCTTGCCGAGTACAAAGCCAACTTGCGCTGGTTCGTGATCGGCATCAGCGCACTGATCATTGGCGCGCTGGCCCAGACTGTCGCGCCGATCTACATCAAGCTTGCCGTGGATGCCGCGTCGCCCGAAGGCTTTGTCAGCGAAGAGGGCCTTGCCGGGCGCATCGCGCTGGCCACGATGATGACAGCACCCGAACGCAGCGAGCGCTTCGTGCTGGTGTGCCTGGGCATGGTGGCGCTGACCGCGCTGATTGTGGCGCTGGCCACGTTCTACAAGCGCTACTACCTGGTGCGCATTTCGCGCCGCACCGAGTACACGCTCAAGAAGCGCATGTATGCGCGGCTGCAGGACATGCCGGCCCGCTGGTACGACCACACCCGCAGCGGCGGAGTCATGTCGCTGATGACCAGCGACATTGAAGCCGTTCGCATGATGATCGGCCCCGCCGTCATGTACATCGGCGGCACGGTCATCATGTTCCCGGCCAGCCTCGCGATCATGCTGTCCCTGAACTGGATGCTCACGCTGCTGGCGCTGATCCCGCTGGTTGGCTTGAGCGCCGCCACGATCTGGTTCAACCCGCGAGTGCGCAAATACAGTTTGCGCAGCCAGGAAGACCTTGAGCAGCTTTCGGCCCGGGCGCAGGAAAACTTTGCCGGGGCGCGAGTCGTAAAGGCCTTCAGCCGCGAAGACTTCGAAATTGCCGAGCTGCAGCGTCTGGGCGACACGTACCTCGAGAACAAGCTGGGACAGGCGCGCAACCAGGCGCTGTTTCAGGCCTGCATCTGGGGCTTTTCGGGCGTTGGCGTGCTGATCATTCTTTACTTCGGCGCCATTGAGGTCAGCGCCGGGCGCAGCAGCGTCGGCGACATGGCTGCATTCATGCTTTACAACCTGGGCCTGTATTGGCCGATGATCGCGCTGGGCTGGGTGACGATGCTGTTCGTGCGCGCATCGGCCAGCCTCAAGCGCATCGACGCGATGACCGAAGTTGCCAGCGACCCCTCGCGCCTCGCGGGCGGCCTAAAACCGACCAGCCTGCGGGGAGAAGTCGAGTTTCAGGATGTCAGCCTGCGCTACAGCGACGATGCACCGCCGGCGCTGGTCGACGTGAACTTTCATGTCGCGCCCGGCCGCACGCTGGGCATCGTCGGCCAGGTCGGTAGCGGCAAAAGCACGATCGCCAACCTGCTGCTGCGCCTGTTGGCGCCAACGTCGGGCCGCGTACTCATCGACGGCATGCCGATTGAACAACTCGACGCCCACGTGCTGCGCGGCTTCATGGGCTATGTCCCGCAAGACAGCTTTCTGTTCAGCGACACCATCGCGAACAACATCGCGCTCGCGTTGCCGGCCGATGACGCGGGCCGCGATGCCGCCGTACGCAAAGCCGCACAGGCAGCCGAGTTTGAGGCGGAAGTGCTGACGTTGCCGCAGGGCTACGACACCATGCTCGGCGAGCGCGGCGTCAACCTGTCCGGCGGCCAAAAACAGCGCGCGGCGATTGCGCGGGCACTCGCAGCCAAGCCGACGATTCTGGTGCTGGACGACTGCCTCAGCGCCGTCGACACCGACACCGAAGAGCGCATTCTGCGAAACCTGAAGGCCGAAACTCGCGACATCACCACCATCATCATCTCCCAGCGCATCAGCGGCGTTTCCCACGCCGACGAGATCATCGTGCTCGACCAGGGCCGGGTGGCCCAGCGTGGCTCAGATGCCGAGCTGCGCGCCGGTGGCGGTTTGTACGCCGAGCTGGCCCGCAGGCAGGAACTGGCAGCCGAACTGGCACACGAGTAGCCTGTGCGCCTGGGCGGATCGGGTGCCGCCTGAATGATCAAACTACCGGACTGTGCAATATGCCCATAACTCGCGTGAAAACTCGTGGCACCGTGAAGTGGTATGACCGCCGCAAAGGCTACGGCTACGCGGCGCGCACCGGCGCCGCAGAGGTGTTTCTTCACTATGGCGCCATCCGCAGCGACGGCGTCATTGAGCTGACGCCTGGCCAGCAGATTGAGTTCATGCTTGAGCAAACGCCGCGCGGCGCAGTCGCCCATGAAATCAGGGTTGTACCGGATTAGTTTTTCGGAGGCGCAACTTCGCGGGTCTCGCTGTCCGGGGTGACAGCAGGCTTGCCGCCGAACGCCGGGTCCATCGCGCCGGTGACTTCTTCTTCGACTTTCTTCAGCGCGGACTTGTTCAGGATCGCCGTCTGCTTGGTGCGGATCTGTTCGTTGATGCCACCGGCCAGCGCATACTGCGCGCCCGACGCGGGCTTGACCTGTTCTTCAATCGGCGCCAGCACGCCGCCTGAGATGATGAACTTCATCGCCTCCTGCACCGTGATGTCCAGCTGGATCACCTCTTCGGCCGCAACCACCATCGTGTAGCCGGTCATGGGTGCGGGGCTGCTTGGCACGTACACGGTCACCATGCGCTTGCGCGTATGATCCTGCACCGACCGCAAGCCGGAACCTGTCACGAACACAATCGACCACAGGCCGCGGCGCGGGTATTCAAGAATCGCGACTGTCTCAAACTCGATCGGCTTGTTGTCGGTGAAAAAGAACTCGACCAGTTGCTTGGCGTGCGGATAGATCGACTTCACGACCGGGACGCGCGTAACAAACCACTCCAGCAGGCTGACAAACTTGCGACCCAGAAAGTTGCGCGCCAGGAAGCCCAGCAGCACGACCAACGCCAAACCCAGTACGCTGGCCAGCAGGTAGTCAAACCAGTTGTAGCGCTCGACGCGCCCCGAAAGCGGGTTGTACTGCCGCTTCCAGCCGTTGGCATCGAGCACGGCCTGCAAGATGCTGCGCGGCTGCCCGGGTGGTGACAGGCCCTGCGTGTCGGCGGGCAGGTCCATGATGCGGGGCATTCTCTTGAGGTTGGCCTCGGTGTGCACGACGACGCCGTTGGTCGGCAGCCCGTTTCCATCCATGGGCGACTGGAAAAACGAGTCGTCGAGATAGATCAACTCAGACTCGGTCAGCGGCCGTGGATCGAACGTCGTGACCATGTCGATGCCCTGGATGGTCAGCTCGACGACGTACACGCGCAGCACGTCCCACACCCACGCAAAAATCGCAATCGTAATCACTGCCGGCAGCAGGATTGAAAGGCCCTTCAGGAACGCCCTGCCGACAGGACCGCGCTTCTTGTGGTTGGGTTTGTTCGTCATCCGCTCGCCTGGAAGTCCGTAAAACTTTAGCGCACAGAGGGTTGGGGTCAACAGCGCTTGCATATGCAGGGGGTGCCACTAGACTTCCGCGATGCGGCTGTTGCGCCACGATTTTCGCGATTTGAAGCTCGCGTTCGCCCTGTCATTTGACCTGCGACGCGTGATGTACGCCGGGCTGGCCCTGTGCTGGACGGTAATGGTGATCGGCGTTGTGCTGGCTGTGCTCAGCGCGCGCGCCTATGGCCAGGCGTTCTCGCCCGAAGGCCTGTTTCTGGTGTTTGACACACTCGGCAGCATGCCCATCACGCCAGGGCGCGCACTGATGTTCGGGTGCATTCTGGCCGGGTGGTGGATCGGCTTTGGCTGGCTTACCGCCCCGGTCATGCGCAGCGCGGCAGTCGACATTGCCCGCGACGAGCGCGAACGCCGTGCCAGCATTCCCGTGCTCAACCGCCAAGCCGCATTTGCGCCCCTGCTGGGCATCAGCGTCGCGGTGGTGGCACTGCTGTTGGCGCTGCTCTGGTCTCTGTTCGCGATGATCCCCGGCGCTGCCGGCGCAGTGCTGGCCGGCATGTTGTTGCCGCTGGTGTTGATCGTGACCGTCTTTGCCGGCGCCGTGACCATCGTGGTGCTTGCCAGCGCACCGATGATGGGACCCACCGCCGTAGTCGAGGGCAGAGATTACTTTGAGGCAGTCACCCGGCCCATGAGTTACGCCATGCAACTGCCGGGGCGTTATCTGGCCTACCAGGGCGGCAAGCTGCTCACGGTCACCGTATCAGCAATCCTGGGTGCGGCGGCATTGGCCATCGGCTGGGCGATTGTCGCGGCGGCCCTGTGGATTGTCGGCGAGACCGGGGTGTTGCATGACGCCTGGCACGAAGCCACCGGTCGCGGCGACGGCGGCAAGGGCGGCGGTGTGCTGGCCGTGCTGATGGCGGGCATGTTCTGGGGCTCCATCGGGTTGCTGGCGACGTGGCTGATGACCGTGTGCCTGTGCGCTGACCTGATCGTTTACCTGTTGATGCGCTACCGCGTCGACGGCGTGACATTTGATGCCATCGCGATCGCCGAGGACAAGCTCAAGGTCTACCCCCGCGCCACCGAGACAGCCGAGCAAGCTGAAGCAGCCCGCAAACGCTTCGACGAGCAGCAGGCAGCCGGCGAAAAAGTCAAAGTTGAAGGCTAGCCCTTTTCCCAACCCTTTGGCCCTGCGCGCGTTAAACTCGTGCGGCCGCGTGCCGGCCCGGGCGTATTGAGGTGACCATGTCGCAGTTGCTCGCCAAGTACTTGATTGAAGAGCGCGGGATCCGCCAGGACAAGGTGGACCACCTTCTCCAACGCGCCAAAGAATCCGGCGAACGCATGGATTCAGCGCTGGTCGAGCACGGCATTCTCGCGGAAAACGAGATGCTGGAATTCTACGCCTCGCAGCTCGGGTTGCCGTACGAAAACGAGCTGGCCAAATACAAGCCCAACCCGCGCTTTGCCGAGAAAGTCCCCGTCGGGTTCGCGCGCCAGTACAACCTGGTCGGCCTTGACGAAATTGCCGGCATCCTGCGCGTCGCCACCTGCCGCCCGCTTGACCTGTACCCGATGGACGAGCTTGCGGGCCTGCTGCACCAGCCGATTGAGCCGGTACTGGCCCCGCGCGTCGAAATCAGCGAGCTGATCAACAAGACCTACGCCCAGAAAAGCGAAGTCAGCGACGAGGTTGAGCGCGAACTCGAAGCTGACGGCATGCTCGAGACCGAGTTCGAATTCGACGCCAAGACCGACATCCTGAACATCGCCACCGCGGCGCCGATCATCAAGCTGGTCAACACGATCTTCAGCCAGGCGCTGCGCATGCGGGCCAGCGACATTCACATCCAGCCCAGCGAGCACAAACTGCAGATTCGGTACCGTGTAGACGGCGTGCTGTACGACGTGATGACCCCCAGCAAGAAGCTGCAGGACGCCATCATCGCGCGCATCAAGGTCATGGGGCGCATGGACATCGCCGAGCGCCGCCTGCCCCAGGACGGCCGGGCCAGCATCAAGATGGGCGACGCCGAGATCGACTTGCGTATCAGCACCGTGCCCACCAACTTCGGTGAGCGCGCGGTGATTCGTATCCTGGAAAAGAACACCAAAGAGTTCCGGCTGTCCGACATTGGCTTCATGAAGGACAACGAGGACATCTTCAATACTTACCTGGAATACTCCAACGGCATCATTCTGCTGACCGGCCCCACCGGCAGCGGCAAGACCACCACGCTGTACGCCGCGATCGGCAACATCAACCGGCCGGACATCAACATTCTCACGATCGAAGACCCGATCGAGTACCAGATGCCCGGCGCCAGCCAGGTCGAGGTGAACGAGAAAAAGGGCCTGACGTTTGCCCGCGCGCTGCGCAGCTTTGTGCGACAGGACCCCGACGTCATCCTGGTCGGCGAAATCCGCGACCTTGAAACCGCGCAGATTGCCATCCAGTCCGCGCTGACGGGCCACCTTGTGTTCAGCACCCTGCACACCAACGACGCGCCCAGCACCGTCACGCGCCTTGTGGACCTTGGCGTTGAGCCGTTCCTGGTCTCAAGCTCGGTCATCTGCGTCGTCGCCCAGCGCCTTGTGCGCCGCATCTGCAAAGAGTGCAAGGGCGAGTACGTGCCCGACGAACGCGAACTCAAGGGTTTTGACCTTTCGCTGGACGACCTCGAGCACGGCCACCTGTGGCAGGGCCGCGGTTGTGAAGCCTGCTTCAAGACCGGTTTCACGGGCCGGACGGCGATTCACGAGATTCTGCCGATCAGCGAACGCATCAAGCAGCAGATCGTGGAAAAGCAGCCGGCAGGCGAAATCAAGCGCTGGGCAGTAACCCAGGGCGGCCTGCGCACACTGCGCATGGACGGCATGCGAAAAGCCATGATGGGCCAGACCACGCTGGCAGAAATCGCAACCACAACCCAACGCGACACGTTTTAGAAACAATCTCACGAACGTCGGAGCAACCAGCGCAGCCGCGCAATGTTTGGGTCAGGCGTGCTTTGGGTGCCCTCGGGGGAGGGGGCCCGGGCGCCGACTTGCGTGCCCCGGCTTCTCCCGCCTGACATCTAAACAAATTGGCAAGCTTCCGTTCACCAATTCGCGAAGCCGCACAGGCAAATCGGCCTCTTCTTTGCGTTGATGGAACCCCTTGTCGGGCGCGGCCCGCACGTCGGCTCTTTCGCCATCCAGCGAGCCAAGCGAAGGATCGGGCGGAGCAAGCCTGATCCCCTTTCTCAATTTGTCGGGGCCACACAATGCAAGCGTGTACTAGACTTCGATGCGCGATGTCTTCCAGATTTCCCCTACCAAGGCTATCAGCAGCCCGTGCCGAGCCTCAATGGCCTTTGCGTTCCAAGAGGGAAACGCTTGCAACTTCTCATTGATTCGCATGATAGAGGTGTCCTTGCCGATGTTGGACAAACCGGCCAGACTGCGGGTCAAGTAGTTGCCGCTGTTGCAGTACTTGGCCCGCTTGGCCTCGTAGAAGTCGTTGCCCGCGACGATGTTGATGGGTTTCTCCAGCAAGGTCAGGTTGCCGAGCCGGTTCTTGTAGTCGTCGTACCCAGCATCTGGATTCTCGGCAACCCACTTGCCGCGCAGTTCCTCTTTTGGTTTGTCCGGCAGAATGTGTTCGATCTCTAGCTTGGTGAACGGTTCCAAACTACCCAGCGTCTTTTGGCCGCTGAAAGCCATCTCGACGTGCTGCGTCAGCCGCGCCAGAAAGTAGCGCGTCCGGTACTGCTGCATCGAGTAAAGAGTGAAGCGTCGGAGCGCATCGACCAGTTCCTGCGACTTTTTGGACATGTTCGTCTCGAAGCGCTCAGAGATGAACTCATTGATCTGCACCTTCTGCTTCACGGGGTCGGTAACTGCGGCAATTGCACGCAGCTCGTCCGCCCATTGGGAAAAGCTCCGCTCCAGATCCTTGGTCGGCGTCTTGGTAAAGATGTAGTAGAAAAGAAAGCTCTCCAACTGCGTCACAAAGTGGTCGAACAGAGGCTTTGGGAAGCTAGCCGCAGCCATGAGCAGGACGTAGTGCAAACTGAAGGCTCCGCCCGCCAGCCGCTTCAAGCTGTCCATCGCAAGGCTTGGCTTGCCGTCGTTGCCAAGCCCATTCGAGAACGCGAGATAGTGTTCTACGCTTCGGTGAATCTTTCGAACAAACTCGAACGGCTTGCCTGCGAAACCGCACAGCGCCGCGTTCTCCTTGTCCACGAACCAGTCGTAGATTTCGTCCTCGCGCACCACGGCATCACCCCGCTCGTTCTTGATAACGTAGTTCGCCATCAGGAAATAGCGCAGAAAGCGCAGCGGCTTCTCTTTCTCTGTTTCCAGCGGCTTGGTGATATTCTTCCACTCGTCCTTGAGCCGCGTGAACTGACCCTGCTTCACCTGTTTGAACAGTAGATTCTTAAGTAAGTCCATCGGATTCAGGCCGACACCGCGCTCATTAATGGTCTCAAAAATCTTCAGGGCGCTGCTCACGTCCGTGGAGATCTGAATGAACACCACGTAGTTCGCCAAGTAACCCCAATACTTCTTCAGCTTGGGTGTGTCCTGGTAGTTGTCCTTCAGGTAGCCGTGGAGGGTGCTATAGGCGTTCACCAGATTTTCCAGCGACCCGAAACTGGTGATACCCGCCGATTGAATGCCAGCCCGCACGGCTTGAGGGTCGGCGTCGAGTTCGACTAGCTTGGCGATGACCTCGCCCGCATTCTCGTAGCGAGGTTCTAGCTTCAAGCTGCATCGCGTTTCCCCGTCGCTATCGGTATAAGTAGTCGAAATTAGGCCGCTGACTGTTTGACGCTGTGGCTCGTGCTGAAACAGATGTTTGAGGGCGCAGAGTAGCAGGAAGAACGTAGTAAGGCGCTGCTGACCATCGATCACGTCGTAGTGACCTTTTTGGTCGGTCGGCGACACCAGCACGGTGCCAATGAAGTATTCCCGAGGCGCGCCCGCATTGATCTGCTCGTCGATGTCATCGAGCAACTGATGCACTTCCTTATCTGTCCAGACGTACTCGCGTTGGTAATCCGGCACGATGTAGAAGCACTCCCTGAAAGCTTCCTCAATGCTGTATTTGTGGTTTTCGATACGTGCCATGGTATTGTCCTACTGCGAAGTCTAGATTTCACTAGTACGACCGCGTTTGAAATCGGCGTTACTGCCGTCCCGGAGATGCTTCTAGCGCTTCACGCACGAGAACTAAAGAGGCACCAAGGAGAGTGGTCAATGGGGCTGTTCAACCGGGCAGGTGGGTGACAGTTTAGGCCGGCCCTAACGATCGAATTTGGGTGGCTCCTGCTGAGATGCTGTAATCCGTGCGAGCGGACGTGCCAACGTATTCTAAGAGCCTCTAGATCGAACCGTTGCTGCGACTTCCGACTTCGCATGACCTGTGTCGATCGGGTCGGAGTGCGGCCCATCGGCCACTGTTGCAGCCGGGCGTCCGCCGGGTGGGATGCGTGACGCCATGAGCCGAGGCACGTAATTCGGCATCGCTGGGTCGCGAGCGACCACGGCGCATAAGCTAAGGCCAGCGCCCCAAGTTTACCCCTGAGCGCCCAAGGAAAACCCCTTCCTGTTAGAAGCAACCACGGATGGTGTCGCTCCGGTCTTGCCAATGGCTTGGGGCTGGGCACCATGCCATTGCCGCCGCGCTGGTCTCTGAAGAGAGGTGTCTATGTCGTCTACGCAACTGGACCGATTTGCCGCTGCTGCCCTTACCGGGTTGCTGGCGCGCCGTGAATGGGACGATGTCGAAGAACTTGCCGCTGATGCCTTTCGCATCGCGCGCGCCATGATGGCCCAGCGCCTGAAACAGCAGGAAATGCCCGACAGCGACGTGATGCTCGGCGACGTGCTGAACGAGAAAGTCGAGGTGCTTGACCTGCCCCTGCGCATCACCAAGAAGCTTGAGGGCCTGGGCATCAGCACGGTCCGCGACCTCACGCTCACGACCGAAAAAGCCATCCGCTTCACCGGCCTCGCCGACGAAAGCATCAGCGAAATCAACCAGAGCCTGCACCGCCTCGGACTGACACTCAGCCCGCAATAGCCGGCGCAGCGGCTACGCGGGCGGCGCCGGTGGCGGGCCGCCGATGCCCGTCGGGATGCCTTGCCCCAGCCGCGTGTTCAGCACTTTCAGCGCCTTCCTGATTTCATCCAGTTTGCCGTCAATCAAGTGCACTTCATCCTCGAGTGTCACCTTGTCCGAGACACGCCGCTTGGCCAGCGCCTCGTTTTCGGCTTCGGCCTGCATCTCGTTCATGCCCGACATGATCACGCCGATGAACAGGTTCAGTATCACCATTGCCCCCGAGATGATGAACGACACAAAGAACAGCGCCCCCAGCAGCGGGTGAGCCGTTGAAACCCGCGTGAAGCCGTGGGCCTGCGC
Organism: Planctomycetota bacterium; assembly: GCA_020849795.1. Taxonomy (GTDB): domain Bacteria; phylum Planctomycetota; class UBA8742; order UBA2392; family UBA2392; genus JADJRK01. The sequence goes on from JADZFR010000007.1 coordinate 73,702, forward strand.
CCAGGCGTCCATCTCCGGGTTGTAGCCGTAGTGGTCGCTGCCATACATCTGGATGTACATCAGGTCGGTCCAGTCCTCGAGTGTGACACCCCGGAACAGCGACAGCAGCGCGCGTTGCAGGTCGCCAAAGTGCCACGGGTCGTTCGCGCCGAAGAAAAAGACGGCGGCTGCGGCGAAAATGTAGAAGTGAAGGCCCAGCAGCACGACCACATAGCCCATCGACGGGATGCTCTTTAGCAGCGCGCCCACGATCAGTTGCAGGCGCGGCAGCGCCGTCACAAGCCGGAACACACGCAAGATGCGCACCAGGCGCAGCACCGGGATCAGCGCGGCGGTGCTTTCGCCCATGGGGATGAAGCAGGCGGCGACGATCACGAAGTCGAAGATGTTCCAGCGGTCCTTGAAGAAGTGGTGCGGCTTGGGCCACTTGGCGATCAGCTTGAGCACGATTTCGACTGTGAAGATGCCGAGGATGATCTGGTCAAGCAGGTGAATGATGAAGTGGTGATCGGCATAGAACTGGTGATAGGTTTCAATGCCCACGACCACGCCGGCTAAGACAATCACGCCAATGATGAACGCCTGGAACCACTTGTGTTCGGTAACGCGCTTGGCCAGCTTGACCATGGCAATGCTCCACAATGCAACACCCGCCGTTGAAGGCGTATCGCTGAAAGGTTTGAGGGTGAGCCCCGCGGCATGATAGCAGCGCAGGGCGGCCGCAAGGTAGGTGGCACTTTTGCGGCCTTACAATCGGCGTGACGCCCTGTAATCGCGAACGCACGGCGACGTGCGTTAATGAATGTGTCGGGAGAAGGCAAACCCGACCCCGCGGCAAGCCGCGCCGGACCGACCCGCCCCCTGCCACGGTCCCCCACCGTGAAGGCGGCAACCCCGGCCGGACTGCAAGCGGGCACCCACGGGCGCAACGGAAACTTCCCGCGCGCCCGCCTGCCTTTTGGGTTGCCGGTACAGGATTGCAGAAGCGGGCTTTCCAAGCCGCAACCAGCGCGGATCGCCTGCTGAATCCGCGAAACTGGTTGCCGCGCTCCGGCCGATGGCCGACCTTGGGCGTTACACTATGTGGATGAGCAAACCCGACGAAACAATCATTCGAGTCCTCGCCGACGCCACGCGCGACCGGCCGTCCCGCCGCCGCTCGCTGCTGATCACTTTGCCGCTGGGTGTTCTCCTGCTGCTTGTGCTCGCCGTCCTGGCAGTTGAAGGCTGGCGCCAGAGCCGCATCAACGCGGCCGAAGAACGCGCGATGCAGGCCATGGCCGCCATTCGCGCGGACTACGCCAACGTCGGCGACTGGCCCGGCTGGTACAAAAGCCGCGTCAAGGGAACACGCGGCGATGCCGAGTTTCGGGCCTGGGTCGAGCGCGCCAATGCGCGCCACAGCGATACGGACCTGTCGGAGGTACTCAGCGGCCTTGAGCATCGCCTGCTGGGCGAGTCACCGGAGGGCACGCCTCTCACAGACGACGAACTGCGCCGGTTCATTGCTGCCGCGGCAACCACAGCCGCCGAGCTTGACGAAGTTGTTGTGTACGACGGCGTTACCGGCATCCCGCCGTTCGAGAACGGCTTGCCCGCCATCGATGTGTTGCAGCAGATCACCGCCATCAAGGCAATGTGTGCGCGGTGCCTGGCGTTGGCTTGCCAGGGCCAGCTCGACGCCGCCTGGCGCGACATCGAGCGACTGTTCAAACTTGCCCAGCGCGTGCAGGACGCCTGCACGTTGATTGAGTTCATGGTCAACATCGCGATTGAGTCGTTGGTACATCAGACCTTTCAGCAGGTGTGCGCGGTCAGTGCACCGCCCGAATCTCTCGGTGCTTACTTTCCCTGGCCCGACGCGCCGGACCGGCTGACCGAGATCGCCGAACTTGAGGCCGTTTTCTCGGCGCAGGTGATGCCCGGTGCAGACGATCTGGCCGAGTACGTCGGCGACGGCCATTCGCGCGGCTGGTTCCGGTGGTTTGACCCAACTGAGTCGCCAACCAACTGGCCCGACGAGTTCACGCGCGAAGCCACGGCCTTGGATGAGGTCGCCACCTATCTGCAGGCGGTACGCGAGCTTGCAGGCATGCAGCGCGGCAACAGCGGCACGCCCCCCGTGGCTCATGACTGGGCGCGCAACATACTCAGCAAGTCGGCGGCGGGTCGCGCACGCGTGACCGCGGCGCGGCGAGGCTCGAACCTGGCCTGGGACTTCCGCACAGCCGAACGCCAAGGCACGCCGCTCGCCGCTTGCCAGCCCTCGAAACTCCTTTACAGCGTGCGCCGCATCGAGACATTGAACGACGGCGCCGTGGTCTGGACATGGGACCTGCCGCAAGCCGACAAAGTGCGCATCGCGGGGCCGTACGCCACGCTGGACGACCTGTTCAGCGAGACACCGGTGCTGAAGTTGTTTCCGCTGGATCGATAACGCCCTGTTCGGCAATCTCACAGCGCAGCAGCGATGGCAACCAGTGCTTCGCCGGCTTTGGCTTTGAGGTGATAGTCCACATAGCCTGAAATCTCGGTTTCTTCGGGGTTGATCTCTATGGTCAGCCTGCCTTGCTGGGCGGCGATCAGCACCGGCTGCACGATGTACGGAAACATGTTGCTGGTACCGACGCTGATCACTGCGTCGGGGACGCGGTGATAGAATTCGTCGTGCAGCCGCTGCACTTTGTCCTCGGGCAGCATTTCGCCAAAGAAAACGACATCGGGCCGGATCGTGCCGCCGCAATCACAACGCGGCGCTTTGCCGGTGGCGACAATCGTCTGGATGCACGGCTCATGATCAGCCTGGCGGTTCAGCGCGCCGCGCCAGCCGCATTTCATGCACAGCAGCTTGAACGTGTCGCCGTGGATGTCGATCAGGTTGCGCGTGCCGGCCGCGGCGTGAAAGCCATCGACATTCTGGGTCAGCAGCACGAAGCGCTCCACTTTGCGCTCGATTGCGACCAGCGCGTGGTGTGCGGCGTTGGGTTGGGCGCCGCTGGCCGCCCCGGCGATCCTGGCGATGGCCTGCCAGGCTCGGTCCGGGTCGGTGCGGAGTGTGGGCGCGCTCAGGGCCTCGATCGTGCGGTCGCCTTGCTCGGGGTCGTCGTAGATGCCGCCCTTGCCACGGTACGTGGGAATGCCGCTTTCGGCCGAGATGCCGGCCCCGGTAATCACGCCAAAGCTGCGCGCGGCGTGCAACCGAACGACCAGGTCTGCCGGCAGCTCAAAACCCATGGGAAACCTCGCGCGGAATTGTAGGCGAGCCTATGCTGGCTTGCCCTCACAATCTCTATATGGACGTGCGCTTGTTTCAGCGTTCCCAGAGTTCCAGCCGTCGCCACAAGCCATCGGCCCACGCGGTCAAGGATTGGCTGGATGACACGTGCCGTGCTGACGCGGTGCACCAGTTGATTGCGCTGGGTTTCAGCATTCTGTTCGTGCCGGTCGTGCAGGCGCTGGCGGTGGTGGTCGCGTACTATGCGCTGTGGGTGCTGCTGGGCGCCGATACGAAGCTGCTGATCGACAACCTGTGGATCATTATCGCCGCGGTCATTGCCGGCGACATCGTGTACTTCGGCGTTGGCCGCGACAGGCTTCATCGTGTGCCGATCAGCGGCGGCGTTGTGCGCTGGCGCGACAAGCGACTGGCGGCCGGGCCTGAAGCACCAGAGGCCGCGCAGTTTTCCGTGTTCTTTCGCAACGAGTTCCTGAAGCTTCTGCTGTTCCCCGGCTGGGTGATGGATGTTGCGATCATGTCCGGGTTCTGGTGGTGGCGCATGCGCACCGCGAACACCGAGTTGATGGCCCGCATCCTGGTGCATGTGGCGCAGCAAGACCGGCGCGTGAGCTTTGACGCGCTGGAACAGGCATTCCCGCCGGACGGACTGGCAAGGGCCCTGACCACACTGCGGCACATCCGCGGCGTGCTGCTGTTTGACAAGCCTGTGCCCGCGATTGCGCTGAACATCGACCTGACGCAACAAGTGCGTGAACTGGCGGACATTCCGGCCGATGCGAGACCCTGAATGGCCTGCTAAACGGATTCGCGATGCGGACACCCCGACGGCGCCTGATTGCATGGATGATCTACCTGCGCAAACCGACGCGGCAGTTTCTGCCGTTGTTCGGGTTTGCCATGCTGGTCGTGCTGCTGGGCGGTGTCGCTTTCTACACGCTGCACGACCGGCCGATGCCGTTTTCGCAGGCCCTGTGGGTCACGTTCGCGCTGCTGACCGGCGAGCCCACTCTGGATCAATGGCCAAGCCACTGGCTGCTGGAGGTGCTGCATTACCTGCTGCCGCTGCTGGGGCTGGTGGTAGTGCTGGACGGCCTGGTTCGGTTTTCATACTACGCGCTGCGGCGCGACGAAATGTCCCCTGAATGGGTGCGCGCCATGACGCTGACGTTCAAGAACCACGTAATTCTGTTCGGCCTGGGCAAGGTGGGCTTTCGTGTGTTGCAGCAGCTCGTTGAGCTGAAGCAGCAGGTGGTGGTGATTGAAAAAGACCCCCTGTGCCCCAACTTCGCGTACGCCAAGCACCATGGCATCCCGGTGCGTGTCGGCACCCATCGCGAAGAAGGCGTGCTGGACGATGCGAACGTCAAATCCGCCAAGAGCATCATCTGCTGCACCGACGATGACCTGGCCAACCTTGAACTTGCCATCGACGCGCGCAAAGAGTGCCCGGAGATCCGCGTCGTACTGCGCATGTACGACCAGGAACTTGCCGAGAAAATTCGCCACTCCATGGGCATGGACCTCGCCTTCAGCACAGCCGCGCTGGCTGCCCCGGTCTTCGCCACCGCAAGCGCCGACCCCAGCATCATCAACGCGTTCTTCGTGGATGAGCGCCTGCTTGTGATCGCGCGCCTGACGGCCCGGGCCGGGACCCAGTTGTGCGGCAAAACCGTGGGCGACCTTGTGCGAACGTATCAGATGGTCGTGGTGTCTTACCGGCGGCGGGAAGGCACCGTGTTTCACCCGCCCATGGACGTTGTCATTGAGCCCGCGGACATCCTGACGATCGAGTGCGACCCCCGAACACTCAACGAGATCCACGCCCTGAACCATTAACCCAAGACCTGCCGACAGACATTCGTATCCTGTGGACTGATGGCTGAAACCGGCTCCGAGCTCAAGCGCGCCCAAAGCGTGCAGATGATGATGCTGCCCGATGCGCCACAGGTGTCGGGCGTCGAGCTTGCGTGCAGCTACCGCGCGTGCGACATGCTGGGCGGCGACTTCTACGACTTCATTTACATCGACGCCTGGCGCCTTGGCATCGTGATCGCCGACGTCTCGGGCCACGGCACCGCAGCAGCGCTGGTCATGGCCGGCGCCAAGAAGGCCCTTCAGATCTATGGCCGCGACACCTCGCCCCGCGCAGCCATGCTTGCCGTCAATGAAAGCCTGCGCGGCGACATTCCGCGCGGCATGTTCCTGTCGGCGATCTATGGGGTGTTTGACATCCGTACGCAGGCCCTGACGTTCGTGAGTTGCGGCCACAACCCGCCGCTGTTGCTGCGCGCCGGCCAGCTCAAGAGCACTTGGGGGCAGGGCAACGCGCCGGTGCTCGGGATTCTGCCGTCGTCCGAGATGCAGAAGCACATCAGGGAAGTCCAGGTGCAGCTCCAGCCCGAAGATGTCTTGCTGCTCTACACCGACGGCATCACCGAGGCCTTTGACAGCCAGCGCGGCATGTACGGCGAAGACCGCCTGCTGGCCCGACTTCACGGGCAGGTGAATACGCCCGCCGCGCAACTGCTGAAGCTGATCCAGGCCGACGTCGATGCGTTCCGCGCCGGCGCCATCATCTCCGACGACGAAACCATGCTGGCCCTGCGCGTGCAGGAAAAGCCGCGCGACCCCGTGCCGCTGCGCGCACTCAGTGGCGGGACCGAGGGCCTTCCACAGTTCACCACCGAACTCGTCGGGCGCTCGCGAGACCTGGCCGAAACCACACGCCTGCTGCGCCAGAAGGACGCAACCGTCATCACGCTGATCGGCCCCGCCGGCGTCGGCAAAACCCGCGTCGCCGCCGAGGCCGCCCGCAGCCGTGCCGCTGATTTTCCTGGCGGCGTCTTCTTCATCGACCTGCAAAGCGCGACCGGCGTGGGCGAGGTTTGCCGGCTGGTCGGTGCAACCCTGAAACTAAGCGACGATGACGCGAACCTGGGCATGCGCATCGCCAACGCTCTGCAGAGCCGCGCCAGCGCCGGCGGCCCGGTACTCGTGATTCTGGACAACTGTGAAGGTGCCGGCACGGCAGCGGCATTGTGCATCAAGGAGTGGCGCCAGCGCGTACCCGATTTGAAGGTGCTTTGCACCAGCCGCGTCGCCTTGGGCGCGCCGGGTGAAGTCTCGCTCACGATCAAGCCTTTGGCGCTGCCGCGCATGCACACCGGCGGCAAAGAGTCGCAACTTTTGCCCGCGATTACCGAGGCGCCGGCGGTCGTGCTGTTCACGCGGCGGGCACAACAGAGTGATCCCGGCTTCAGCCTGACCGAGGGCAACGCGCTGGACGTGGCCGGCATCTGCCGCAGGCTTGACGGCATCCCGATGGCAATCGAGCTTGCCGCCGCGCGCGTCGGCGTCTTGTCGCCAAAGCAGATTCTGGAAAGGCTGGACAGCCGCTTCGACCTGTTGAAAGGCAGCGGCGGCGACGCACGCAGCACATTGGAAGGCACGCTCGCCTGGAGCCTCGACCTGCTGGAGCCCGCCGCCCAGGAAGCGTTGCTGCGCTTGTCGGTGTTTGCCGATGGCTTTCAGCTTGATGTGGCCGAAGCGGCCCTGCAGGCGCCCGGTGGGCCGGCAGCTGCCGATTTGTTGCGCGTGCTGATCCAGCACCATCTGCTGCTGTCCGAAGAACTGCCCGAGATCAAGCATGAGCGCCGCTTTCGCCTGTACGAATCCGTGCGCATGTTCGCGCTGCGGCGGTTGCAGGCTTCAAGCATCGAAGACAGCGCTCGAAAGCGCGCCGCCCGGGCGCTGGTGGACTATGCCGTGAAATGGTGGCGGCTGGACCTTGAGGGCGCGACACCACTGGCATCACGCCGCTGCAAAGCCGAGACACAGACACTGCTGGAGATCGCCGAACACGCCAGCGAGCCCGACTTGGGCGCCTGGGCAACCGTGATCATTGCCCAGCGCCTGCACCGCGGCGGCGAACAGCAACGGGCAGAAGACCTTCTGCGCCGCTACAAGTCGGCGGTAAAGCCGGCAAGCGAAGTCTGGACCTGGCTGGTGCTGACCGAGGCGCAGGTGAAAGTGCAGGATCTTCCGTTACAGGTTGAAGAGGCGCTGGCACCGCTGCGCGTCGAGGGAGCGGCGCTTTACACGTCGCTGATGATCCGGGCAATCGCGCTGTACACACTGGGCGAGCTGGAACAGTCAGGCGACGCCCTGAAGAAGGCCATGTCGCTGCCGGGGCTTGGCCCGTTGCGGCAGGCCGCCGCGATGGAAAGGCTTGGCATTCTGTACACGCAGGTCGGTCGCACCGCCGAGGCGCTGCCGTGCTTTGAGCGCGCGCTGAAGGCCGCCCGCGACCACGGCGACTACGTGCAGGAAGCGGTCACGCTGTACAACCTTGGCCGCCTGCAACAGCGACGCGGAGAACTGGACGAGGCCCAGCGGGTGCTGCGCGAGTCGGTGCGGATCGCACAGGCCGAGGCCGAACGCGGCATTGAGGCCAACTGCCTTGGCGCGCTGGCGCTGGTCATGCACCAGAAAGGCGAGCGACAGCAGGCCGAGGCCTGCATGCTGCGCTGCCTGCGCATCTGCCGCGAGATCGGTCGCCCCCACGCCGAAGTCGCGCACCTGAACACGCTGGCGCGCATCTACTTTGAGCAAGGCCGCAAGCGTGAGGCACTTGAACAGGCGCAACTCGCCCTGAAGATCAGCCGCGAAATCAAGTCCGTCGCCGGCGAGGCATTGGCCGAAGGCAACATTGCCGCGCTGCGCATGGACCTTGGAGACCTCGACCACGCGCTGGCAGCCTTTGAGCGCGCTCATGCAATCCTGATGGACCAGGGCGACGTGCGCAGCGCGCTGGTCCAGCTTTCCAACATCGGCGAATTGTACAGCCGCATCTGGCGCGAGCAGAAAAAGCCGGCGGCTTTGCACAGTGCGGTCGACGCGCTGCGGCAGGCCACCCAGGAAGTGCGAGCACTTGGCGTCGTGCCGCTGCTGGGCGCTGAATTGTCACTGGCGCGGTGCCTTTCCGAAATTGGCGACCTGGAAGAGGCGCAGGAAGTCCTTGCAGCCATGCGCGAGGGCACCGTCGCGCACCCCAACGCCGCGAACCCCAAAATGCTGGCTGAATCACAGGCACTGGCCAACGAATTGCAGGCCCGGGTCCGCACCCTTACGCCAAGCGGCGGGCCCAGCCGCCCGCGCATGCGCAAGACACTGAACACACCACCGCCATTGAGCGACGCCGGTAAACGCCCGCGCGGCGCAATTCCAAGGCGCCGGCCGCGCCGGCCGTAATCCGGGGGCTCATCATGTCCCTGCAATCCAGAGATATTTTTCGCGCGTAAGTGCCCGCAAGTGTTGTGGGCGCCCCGCGCGCAAGTCTTGTGGGCGCCCCGCCCGCACGTGTTGTGGGCGCCTCGCCCGCACGGGTTGTGGGCGCCCCGCCCGCACGTGTTGTGGACGCCCCGCCCGCTTTAGCGCCCGGGACGGGCGCGGCATAAGTTAGCCCGGCCCGTAAGGGCCGGGAATCTCGACGCGAGAGTTTGCGAGCCCCGGAGGGG
>JADZFR010000008.1 GCA_020849795.1 Planctomycetota bacterium
AGCACCGCTCCCCGGGGGTGGAGCGGCGACCCTGGCTGCTTAGGCGGGAGCGCAGGCTTCCAGCCTGCACTCCGGAGCAGCCGGGACGGCTGCGCTCCCCACGCAAAACCCCCACGCAAAACCCCGCAAGCGGGGCCGGTGGCAATTTGCCTTGGTGTGGACAGTGTGCTTTCGCGGCGGTGGCTCCTCGTTCGCGCTGCATTGAACAGCCGACGGATCAAACGCGCGCCCACTGATGCACGAAACCGGTGTAGTGTTTTTTCCGTCGCCGCAAGGCAGCACCCGTTTCAAGGCTGGAGCGACCGATGAACCGCATATGGCTGACCTTTCCAGTGCTGGCTGTGCTCATCGGAGCGGCGGCTGTGCTGCTGACGCTGCCGGATCGTCCGTCGCGGACCACCGGGCCGGCAGAGTCGGCTTACCGCCGCTCGCAGTTGCCGGCGCGGTCCGAGTTGTCGCCGCCATCAACGGTGGCGCCAGTGCCGGCACGAGTCGTACTGCCTGCATCTGTGCCCGAGTTCGAGAAAAGCGACCCGCCTGCCAAGTCGGGACGATCGTTGCGCGGTGCGGTTCAAGATCGCAACGGTGCCCCGGTTTCTGGAGTTCTGATCTGCGCACTGTGGTCTCGGGAGGATGAATTCGGCTTTGAGGATCGCGCCTGGAACAGCGAACTGGACCCTCTGTACGCCGCATTGCTGGATGGCAGGTCGCACCCGAACCGCGAGCTGGTGCACATGCGAACGGCACGCACGAAGGATGACGGAACCTACGAGATTGACGGCCTTCCAGCGGTACTGCGTACTGTATGGCCGATCTTGAAGTGGCACCACTTTGAGAACACGATCAGTTGCGACTACTGCAACGCCGAGACGCTCAGCTGGTGCGTCGAGCCACTGCATTCGCTTGCTGTGGATTGTGAGTTTCCCGACGGGTCAAGCCATCCCGGCACGCGAGTGGTGCTCTGGCGATCGGCCGATTTGCAGTACCCTTGGCCCTCTCACGGCATGCCGACCCACCTGCGTCTCGTGGCAGGACAATACAAAGTCAGTGCGAGAAACGATTCGTTCGGCTATGTGTCGGCGCCCGTCCAGTGTGACGTTGGCGCCAAGCCGCAAGCACTGCGGCTGATCATGGAACGCGTGCCCCGCCTGGAAATCGCCGTGGCGTTTGAAGGCGCCAGTCTGCACTCGGAGTATGGAGTCGTGATTCAATCGGCGGACGGCAAAGAATGGAGTGGAGCTTGCTACCATCCGCTGGCCGGCATTTGGGCTGCAAGCGATCTGGATCATGGCGCGTACGAAGCACGCGTGACCTGCGATGGCGACACGTTGTGCAGCGTGCCCGTGCAGTACAACGGTGGGGTGCAGCGCATTGAGATGCGCGTGCGCGAGCCCAAGCCAGGCGACTGTTGCATCTTGCGGACGACCGCCTCGCATCCGTTGCCGGGCCAGAAGCTGAGTGTCGTTCGCCATGGCGCCGCCATGGTGATCTGGCTGCGCGAAGAGGGCGAATGGTTGCTGCAACCTGGACGGTCCGAAGTGCCGAAGCCCGGCGAGCCAACCAGCCTGCACATCATGCACGAGGGCTGGGGGCGGTTAACTGTTGCGGCTTCGGGCGATCCGGGCAGCACGGCCTACGCCGAGTTTCAACGGCCGGCCCGTTTGAAGGTGCCTGTTCGCGACCTGCCGAACCGCAGGGCCGGCCTTACGCTGCAGGTGCGGCGCGAAGATGGATTTGTCGAACGACTGGACTGGATTGATGAAAGCGGAGTTGCTCTTCAGCCCGGCGTGTGGACCCTGGAGCCGCTGGGAGGAGGAAGCTTCGCGCATCTGCTACCCGCGACACTGGAGCTTAAGCCGGGAGAAGTGCACACGCACACCATTTCGTTCAGCGACCTGCGCGGTGTCTGCATCGTGCGGCCGGAGACCAGCACCATCACGAGTGTGTGCTTCCGTGGGCCTTACGATCTGGAACTCAAGCTGAATGCCGAGCACACGATTCGGTACCTGGAACGGGGTCTGTGGAACATCGAGTATGTGACCCGATACGGGCTCTGCCAAAAGTTCGAGATCGACCTGCAGGCTCCGTACAGGCTGGACTTGCCTGACTGAAAAAAGCATGCACGCACCGGCACCAAAAGAAACCGGGGCCGCGCTGGGCGGCCCCGGTTTGTCGGCTTGCGTTACTTGTTGCACCACCATTTGCCGTCTTTCTTGACCAGCGTCATGCTTTCATCTTCTTCCATCTCTTTGTCGTCCTTGCCGGGCTTGATTTTCATCTTGCCCTTGCAGCTGGCAGTATCGCCTTCGATCTTCACGTCGGCTTCGTTGAACGACCACTTCAGGGATCCGCCGGCGTCCTGGATTTCCTTGAACTGGGCGCGGAACTTGTCGCCGGTTGTCGTGCCGTCTTCCTCTTTCTTTTCCAGGAACGCCTTGTCGTAGCAGGCGAGAATCCTGTCGAGGTCGTTGGCTTCAAAGGCTGCTGCCAACTCTTTCAGCGTGCCTACCGGCGTGCTGAAGTCCGGCCCGCTTCCGCCGCCGCCACCACTGCCGCCGCCGCTGCTGCTTGAGCTGCTGTTGTTGCCGCCACCGCAGGCCGCCAGTGCCAGCAGCATACAGACCGTGAATCCGAGCGTCATTGCCTTGCGCATACCCACCCCCGTTTGGAACTGCCATTGGCGCGTTGTGCGCCTGAAATTGTTTCTGCCATCGCATACGGGCCGAATGCCCGCACGATGCCTCTAGAACATGCCGATAATGTTGCCGTCCTTGTCGATGTCGATGTTCTCGCCGCCCGGCTTCTTGCTCAGGCCCGGCATCGTCATCATGTCGCCGCAAATCAGGTACACGAAGCCCGCCCCGGCACTCAACCTTGCGTCCTTGATCGGCAGGGTCCAGCCGCTGGGCGCCCCCAGCAATGCCGGGTCGTGGCTGAAGCTGTATTGCGTCTTGGCCATGCACACCGGCAGGTTCTTGAATCCGGCTTCCTCGAAGCTCTTGATGCGCTTGCTGGCGTCGGCGCTGAAATCGACGCTTTCGGCGCCATAGATCTTCTTCGCGATTGCCTCGACCTTCTTCTTGATCGGCTGGTCAAGCTGGTAGGTAAACGCGAACTTCTTGGGCAACTCGCAGGCCTTTACCAGCGCCTGGGCGAACGCCGCGCCGCCCTGGCCGCCCTTGGCATACACTTCGCTGATCACGCAATCGCTGGCGCCGGCGGCCAGTGCCGCCTTGCGCACCATCTCAAGTTCTTTCTCGGTCTCGGTGCCGAACACGTTGATGGCCACAACCACCGGCAGGCCGAAGCTGACGCAGTTCTGCACGTGGCGCGTCAGGTTGGGCAAGCCCGCTTCCAGCGACTTCAGGTCTTCCTTGACCAGGCCGTCGGGCAGCGGCTTGCCGGGCTTGACCTTGAAGTTGCCGCTCTGGTTCTTGAGTGCCCGGATGGTTGCCACCAGGCCTACCGCGTCGGGCACCAGCCCGCTGGCGCGACACTTGATGTTGAAAAACTTCTCGGCGCCCATGTCGGCGCCGAAGCCTGACTCGGTGACCACATAGTCGGCGACCTTCAACGCCACGCGGTCTGCGACAATGCTGCTGTTGCCATGGGCGATGTTGGCAAAAGGGCCGGCATGCACGAACGCCAGGCTGCCGCCGATAGTCTGCAAAATGTTGGGCTTGATCGCGTCGCGCAAAATCGCGGTCATCGCGCCGGCGACCTTGATGTCTTCGCAGGTGACGGCTTTGCCTTCTTTGTTGAAGCCGACCACGATGCGGCCCAGCCGCTTGCGCATGTCGTGGATGTCTTCGGCCAGTGCCAGGATGGCCATGACCTCGCTGGCGACAGCGATGTCGAAGCCGGTTTCGCGGGGCACGCCGTTGTTGCTGCCGCCGAGGCCTGTGATGATCTGGCGCAGGTCGCGGTCGTTGATGTCCATGCCGCGCCGGATATTGATGCTGTCGGGCACGATGCCAAGTTCGTTGCCCGACTTGATGTGGTTGTCAAGAAACGCGCAGGCCAGGTTGTTCGCCGCCTGCACCGCGTGGATGTCGCCCGTGAGGTGAATGTTCAGGTCTTCGGGCGGAATCACCTGGGCAAACCCGCCGCCTGCAGCACCACCCTTGATGCCAAAGACAGGGCCGAGCGATGCCTGCCGGATCACGCAAGCGGCCTTCTTGCCGATGTGCGTGAGCCCCATGGTGACGCCGACGGTGTTGGTGGTTTTGCCTTCGCCAAGCGGCGTGGGGGAGATGGCGGTGATGTCGATGTATTTGCCGTTGGGGCGCGCCTTGAGGCGTTCGAGAATGCTGAGTTTGACCTTGGCCTTGACGTCGCCGTACAGGTCAATGTCGGCGCGCTCGATGCCGTAGCGTTTCGCGACGTGTTCAATGTTCTCGATCTTGGCATCACGCGCGATTTCAAGGTCCGACTTCATGGCGGTCTCCGTGGCTGGCAATGGGCCGCGAATTGTAGCGGGAGTGCACAAGTTGTCCACGCGGGACCGACCACGTTCAGGGCATAGCGGGCAGTGCGCGAGCAAGGTGTTCTGCCTAGGGGCGCGTGGGAAGCCGCACGCAGGCTACGTTGCGCGTTGGCACGTATCGGAATGGGCACGCTTGCCCGGCTGCATTCGCGAGCGGGCTAGCGCGGTTGCAGTAGTCGCAGCGCTTCCAGTGCCATCGCGGCACCGTACTGGCGGCCGATGCTGGGGTTGTCGCAGAAGCTGCCGTCTTTCTGGCGAAAGCTCAGCACGTCCTCAAGCAGCGCTTTGCGGTACTTTTCGCGGTCTTTCTCGGGCAGCTCGTTCACGGCTTCCGCGGCATAGACGAGCCCGTACAGAAGGTAGTAGCTGGCGGTACCCTCGGGCCCGGTGTGGCACAGCCCCTTGCCGCGTTCTTTGGCGTTCTGCGCGCGGTGCTTCAGGTAGACGTCGAGCGCCTTGCGCACATCTTCCACTTCGCCGCGGCCTTCACGCCGCATGACCATGGCGTGCAGCGGGCTGCGCATGGCTGCCTCAGCTTGCTTTTCCGCGCTGCCGGCGCCCGTGGCCCACATGTAGCCCCATGAGCCGCTGGGATGCTTGAGCTTATCGAGTGCGTCGCACGCCTTGGTGAACACCTCCTGCTCGACTGTCAGGCCTGCGGCCTGTGCCTCGCGAAGTGCCAGCACAGCCGCCGCGGTGACAAACCCGATTGAGTTATCCTCCAGCCCCTCCCCGTGAAAGTAGGCCCAGCCGCCACCGGGCAACTGGTTCTTGCGCAGGTCGGTGACCAGGTGGCGCATCGTGATGAGCGCCAGCTCTTTACTGCCGATGCCATGCTGGATGCAGCGGGCGAGGAAACTGATGCCGAAGATCTCGCTCCAGATGTTGTAGTCGAACAGCGCCTTGGGGTCGCAGTAGATGGGCTCGCCGACCAGCACCTTTAGTGCCGCCTCGCACGCCGCCAGCGCCTTCTCATCATCGCGGTGCGCGATCAGGGCCCGGGCGCAGATTGCCGTGGGCGCGATCGTGAACGGTCGTGAACCCAGCGAGCGCGGGGAAAGCCACGTCCCAGCGGGCTGCTGGTTCTCAAGCAGAAACGTGATCGCGCCGGACACGGCGAGCGTCGGAGTCTCGGCAGGCTGATATGCATGCACCTCAAAGGCCTTCAGTTGCGCGGCGCTGGGCCACGCGGGGCTGTCACCGCTGACTCCCACGCCGCGGCCCGCCAGCAGTGCAGCCGCCCGCCAGGCCCAACGGTCGTCCGTTTCTTCTGCGATGAGTTTCTCCAGCAGTGCGCGCGCCGCGGGGGCGTCACCGGCAAGGGCCGTCGCGAGCGCATGCCAGAAAACAGCCTGCGGGCCGGCGAGGCCCTTGAGCGATTCCGCGGCTTGCATGTACTGGCCAAGACGCATCTGCAGCACGCCGCGCTCAAGCCGGCTGTCGGCGCTGTCAAGTTTCTGCGCCTCTGCCAGCGCCTTGAATGACTCGTCGGCGTTGCGTTGCCGCCGCTTCAGGTCGGCGTAAAGGCGCCAGCTTGCCGCGTTCTGCGGGGTGCCAATCAGTACCTCGGCTCGCTCAAGCTCGGCGCGGCGCAGCGCAAGGGCCACGTCTTTCTGGTCCTTGGCCGGCGCGCCCGGGTGCCGCGCAAGCACGTCGCGTGCGGCGTCGTAAACGTGGAAGGAATTCAATACCACGGCTTCGCCCAGCACTTCGCCGTCGTGGCTGGCAAACAACAGGCCCTGGCCGAACGTGCTGGGACCGAGCCCGTACTTGCGCGGGTCATCAAAGGGGGCGTTGGTGTCGTCGTCCCAGTACAAGCCGACAAAGCGCTCGTTCATCAACTCGACGATGTCGGTGTCCATGAACAGCGTGGCGGGCGTGTAACGCTGGGGCACGATGCCGCGGTAGACTTCAAAGACCACGACGATGCTGCGTTTTTCGCGGCGGGCGCGGTCAGAGGCTTCTTTCCATGAATGTGCCCAAGGGATCTCGCTGCCGCACTTGTCGGCGAGCGCCTTGAGCTTTGACTTCTCGTCTTCAATGAACGCGAAGGTATCCAGCAGCGCGTTGAGGTCTTTCTCTTTCGCCTTCCAGTCCTTGCGCGGGGCCAGGCTCTGGAGGACATAGATGTAGTCCCCGCGCACCAGAAAATTCTGGCGCAGGGTGTACTCAGTGGCAGCGGCCTGGTAGTCGGCTTTCAGCCAGTGGGCGTCCACGCCGGCGAGCCTTGCATTGCCCTTCTTGATGTCGCTGATTTCGCGCTTGGTTTTCCAGTTCTCTTCGGCTGCGTCGCGGGCGGCTTTGCTGTCTGCGACGGCGCCTTTGTTGATGACGTAGACGGTGACGCTGGTTTCAGCGGCGTTTTCAACCCGTGCCAATTTGAGCGCATAGCGGGCTTCGGCGGGTGGGGTGGGTTCGCTGCGGGTCCATGATGCCGGGCTGCTGATGGTGAAGGCGTAGTCTTTGCTGGTGAACGTTTCGTCGGCTTGGGCGATTGAGTGCGACAGGCACAACGGCAGCAGGACCGCAGAGAGAATCAGCGCACGCATGGCGTCCCCCGTTTCGAGGTGATTGCCGTTCACAGGCAACGAATTGCACAGAAGCTAGCGATTCCGGCGCGCAAATACCAACGCGAACGCTCAGCCGCGCCACGTACGAAGCGGCCAAGCGGCTTTGCGACGGGTGCGTTGGTAATGGCGCGTTCGTGGCGTAAAGATGTTTATCACTGTTGCGTTGCCCCCCCCCCCCCCGTTTTTGATGTACGGTTGCCGACGACGTTCGCCACAGGGGCGGCCCATCAGGGGGCAAGCCATGGCTGACTCACCAAGTAACGTCACTTACCTGACGCAGGACCAACTCGCGAAATGGTTGGATGTTACGGCAAGCCGGCGGCTTTTCTCTGGTGACGGTGTCTCGGACGAGCCTGGTCACTCCTTCGAGAAAGACGCCAAGACCGGCATGTTTCGCGGGCCCGGTACTCTGGGCTTCAGCTACGACGCGGGCACGCAAACGCTGCTGGCAGGCTCATGGATGCGCTTTACGAAGCTGGCTTGATGGCGCGAGGGGTGTCAGGAACGCTGTTTTTGTCCCCATATCAACTATCGACCGACACCGCTGGATTTCGTTTTTTCGTGGGGTACCTTTCGTTCGTGCAGTGCGGTGCAGCAGCACCGGGTTGCGGGGGTCCTTCTGCTGAATGGGACTCTCGGGGTTGGGCCGGCTTGGGGTGACCCAGGCAGGTGGTTCGAAGGGCGGCTG
>JADZFR010000009.1 GCA_020849795.1 Planctomycetota bacterium
AGCCAGTCTGGAGCGCAAGGCAACTGCCAGCGCGCTGGTCGATCTCGGTTTTCTTTGTTACCGGAGGAAGCGTTTTACCCCACCAGTTACACCGGGAAAACGCGCAATCAAATAGCGAAGGGCACAAATCTCAGCTTGCAGAACCAAACCCACAACGCCAGTGAACCACAGTCCGTAGACCGCGAGCTTTCTCAATGTGGACGGTTTTCCGGTCTTCTGCTGCATACAACTCTTGCCATGCTTTTCCGCTAACAATCACACGATCACTTAGGGCGACGAACGACATTCTGCCTCACCGACTACCAGGGTGCGAGGGTCTCGATGTACGCATGCACCAGCCCTTAAGGTCTATTGACGGGCTTGGGGGGCTCCCTGGGTGGGTCGCACCTAGAGGTGAAGGGGGCGGTTCGCTTGGGGTCGGGGGTGTTCGCGCGGGCGTTTGTGCGCTGTTTGTGGCGGGTTTTGGTTCGGTTTCCGGTGCCTTTGCAGCTGGTTTGGTGGCCACGGCTGCCTTGTTTGGCGCTGCTTTCCTGCGGGTCTCGGGCGGGTTTCCAGGCGGTTTCCCATTGCCTTTGCGGGCGGCTGGGCTGGTGATTGCTGGCTGGTCTGCCTTCGGTTTCCGGTTTACTTCCGGGCGGTTTGAGTCTGGTTTGCGGCTGCCTTCGGTTGCCTCTGCGCGTGTGCGGCTGCACTGCCTGTTCGCGTGCGGCTGGCTGAACTGGTTGCGCTTGCTGCCGGTTTCGGCTGGCCCTAGTTGATCGGCTGCACGTGCCTGCGTGTGCATCGCGTGAACGTGTGCATCGCGTGAACGTGTGCAACGCATCCTGAAAAAACTTTTCGGCTGCAAACCCGCTTGCCGTCGTTGTTTGGACTAGCACCGACCAGTGCTACTCCAAAATTGTGTTGACGGCGAATTCGCCGTGTGCGATTGTTTCGTGTGTCGGGCGGGTAGTCCGATGAAACAAGGCAGCCCGATAGATGCGTCAACATCTACCGGGCCTGACCAAAACCTAACTGTTGTGGAGTTAGATCATGGCTAAGGCCAATGGTATCAGTGCGCGTGAACGCGCAGAACAGGCAACACGGCACGTGTTGACCGTTTGGGAAGGCGGAAACCTTCCCGCAATCATCGCGCAATCTGTCCTGGCTGCGAAGTCGGCCACGCCTTGCTCCAAGTGGAGTCTCGGCAACCGCATCGCCATGATCGCGCAAGGCACACACGATGCACGCGGGTTCCAGCAATGGAAGGAAGCCGGCCGCAACGTGCGCAAGGGCTCCAAGGCGATCTACATTCTCGGCCCGTGTTTCGTGAAGCGCGACAAGGAAGCGGTCAATTCCGAACTGGCATTGATCGGCTTTCGCGGCATCCCGGTCTTTCGCTTTCAAGATACCGAAGGCCAGCCGCTTGAACAAAGTGACTTCACGCCCGAAACCCTGCCGCCCCTTCAAACCGTTGCGCAGCGCATCGGCGTGCGGGTTTCCTACACGCCCGCGCTTGCCGACTTCATGGGCCGCTACATCCCGCACGACAAGGCAATCGAACTGTGCACGCACCAGCCGGCAACGTGGTTCCATGAACTGGCGCACGCGGTTGACGACTTCCTTGGCAGCATGAAACCCGCCAAGTCCAAGGCGCAGGCAGCGTACAAGGATGGCGAAGTCGTCGCCGAGTTCACGGCAGCCGCACTGTGCAGCCTCTACGCCATCCCATACGAACACAACGCGCTGCGCTACATCGAACACTATCGCAAGGATGCAGCCAAGGCGGTCAATCGGCTGTTTGCACGCATTGAAGCCGTGTTGACCTTCATCCTGGAACACGAACCGGCAGCCGAAACCAGCAACGTCGAAACCGTCGCCAAGGCTGCCTGAAACCCAACCCAAACGGCAGGCGGGATTCGTTCCCGCCTGCCGACAAAGGAACCAAACCATGCCACTTTTCGAAGACTACCGCCCGAAGTCCTGGAACGACTTCATCGGCAACGACAAGGCAGTATCCCGCGTGCGTGCCGTACTCAACCGCGCCAAGCAGACCGGCAAGGCGTTTGCGTTGTGGATTGACGGCGCAAGCGGCACCGGCAAGACCACGTTAGCCAAACTCGCAGCCGCCGAACTGGATGCAGACCAGCAAATGGATGTGGTCGAACTGGATGGCGACAAGTGCGACAAGGCAGCCGTTCACGAACTGGAAAGCCGCCTGTCGCTCAAGGCCTGGAAACCGGGCGGCTTTCGCGTGTGTGTGGTGAACGAGTGTCACTCCATGACGCCCGGTGCCGTACAGGCATGGCTTACGCTGCTTGAGCGCATCAGCGGCCGTGTTGCAGTGATTATGACGACTACCGAAGGCCGCAAGTCCGACTTGTTCGGCACGTTCGATTCACCGCTCAAGTCGCGCTGCATCTGCATCAGCCTCACGAATCAGGGTTTGGCCGAAGCGTTTGCCAAGCGAGCACAGGAAATTGCCGAAGCCGAAGGCCTTGGCGGCGCCGAAGCCAAGGACTACTTGGCGCTGGTGCGCGCATCCAAGAACAACCTGCGCGAAGTGATTTCGCAGATCGAAGGCTTTGAACTGTACCGCGAAACCCAACAGGCAGCCTGAACCCAAACCAAACCAGAAGGGGCGGAAAACCGCCCCTAAACCGGATACAAGGAACCGAACCATGAACCGCAAACGCAAGCAAACCGAACCATCCCGCGCCGTCGGATACGTGCGGGTTTCAACCGAAGGTCAGGCCACCGACGGCGTGAGCCTGGAAGCGCAGGAAGCCAAGATCAAGGCCTACTGCGAGCTGAACAGCCTGGAACTCATGCGCGTGCACGTTGACGCCGGCATGAGTGGCAAGCGTGCCGACAACCGCCCCGAGCTGCAAAAGGCGCTGCAAGCCATCTGCGACGGCAAGGCCGATGCGCTGGTCGTTTACAAGCTCGACCGGCTGGCACGAAACACCATCGACGCCCTGGAGATCGCGCAGACTATCGAGAAGTGCGACGGTAGCCTGCACAGCATCACCGAGAAGCTCGACACCGGCAGCGCCATGGGCCGCTTCTTTTACTCGTTGCTCGCCAGCCTTGCCGAAATGGAACGCGGCATCATTGCCGAGCGCACAGCGGCAGCGCACGCGCACAAGCGGACAAAGGGCGAAGCCACGGGACACGCGCCGTTTGGCTGGCAGTTGTGCGCCGATGGCGTAAGGCTCAAGCGCGACGGCGACGAGCAGGAAACCCTGCGCCTCATCGCCGACTTGCAGCGCAATGGCTTGTCGCAGCGCAAGATCGTCGATGAGCTCAACCGGCAAGGCCGCAAGACCAAGCAGGGCAAGAAGTGGCAGCGCAGCAACCTAGTCAGCGTCCTGACCACACTGGAACGCCGCTCAACCGAGTAGCACCGGCAGCCAACGAACCCGCCCGCGAATCCAAAACGGGCGGGTTTGCTCGTGCCGAGGCGGACTATCCCACACCAGAAACCGGCTTGTTCGCCTGCAAGGGCACTACGCACTATCCATGAATCGATATAGCCGACGGGGGGGGCTACCGGGGGGTCAGGCTGGGGTGTTGGCCGGGGCCTGTATCCCGCGCGGCGCTTGTATTCCATGCGGTTTGGCAGCGATGGCCAGGCACGATTCGCTTGCGAGCAGAAGCGATTTTGAGCGGTTTTAATGTTGCTGGGGGAACTGACTATTGGTGGTCGGCTGTCATCTCACCGTCACAGCGGCTACTGCTTCCTACCTTTCCTCTTTGCCATATTTTCACCGTTATTGCAAGTAGCTTGCATATAGCTAAAATCACTAACACCGGCCATTGGCGGGCAATCGAGCCGGGTGAAGTGCTGCAAGCAGGGGCGCATGGGCAAGTTGCAACAGTCGCCAGCCACGAAGTCATGTCGGGATTGCCCGCGGCCCGACGGCAGGCAGTATCGGCAGCGGGTCGACTACTGCGATGCCGAGATCTTAGTCGCCGATGAAGTCGAGCCGGACGACCTCTGGGGCGAGTGCTTCAGTCCCAACCCAACGGCGAAACTGGCTGCCCGCAAGCGCATCTGGCGCAGGCTGCGCAACGGTTACTACAGCCGCCCAAGAAGACGCCGAAAGCTCCCCAAGTTTCCAGTCCGCTCGCCGATGCCCAAGAGGCTGCGCCCGCTCTGCGGCGCGAAATGCCGCGACGGCCATCCCTGCCAGGCTCGCGTCGCATGGAATCCGTACATGAACAAGATGGCCAGCCGTTGCCGGCTGCACGGCGGTTTGTCCACCGGACCCAGGACCGATCAGGGCAAGGCGGCGTCGCTGGATGCACTCAACAGATCGCGGGGGCGCAATGGATAGTGTGCGCGAAAAACTGGCGGAACTGTACTCCGCGCGCAGGCACTATCGCGAACGATTCGCGCGTCATGGGGTACATACGCGGCCTGTCGCACACGCCCAATTCCAGAGGTCACACAAGCGGACAGAAGGCGCCATCCCTGCTGTCTCACACACGTCTCTTCGCCGTACTTTCGCCACTGAAACTGCGCTGCATCTGGTGGCGTCCGCAATGTCCGCAGCTGACCAAAGAGAGGACTTCATGCCCATCGGCCGCTATGCAACGACTCATCTTGAGTGGATTCTCCACGACAAGACCGACCTGCTCGAAGTCTGGGAAGTCGCCGACCTGACCAACAGCCACGAACGAACCGTGCGCCGCTGGATCGCATCCGGCAAGCTCGCAGCCCTCCAGAAAACCGCCAGGGGCTTCCTGATACCAAAGCAGGCACTGATCGACTTCCTGACCGGCGAGAAGCCCCCAGGAAGCGAAGCAGCGTAGGCTCATACCAACCGAACACCATCGCAACCCGCGCACAATGTCACGCGCGGGCGGAACTGCTATAATTCCTCGCGCGTGCGAGGGTGATCTCCAGAGTGACTGCCAGAAATGTCCCGCCAAGCCGCGCCCTGTCCAACAATCGAGCCTAATCAGTGACCGCGTCCGGTCTGACCGCGCGCGAACGATCCTACCCTCAAAAAAAACGCCCGTTCGAGAAAGTAGCCATACCGGCCAGCCCACCTGGGAACGCCAAGGCAAGCTCCAGGTTGAGATGCCCAGAACACGCAGCAAAGTCTTTCGGAGTGCTGATTTCGGATCCCGCCACAACTACGATCTGGGCCATGTGCGGACGCAAGTACGACTCGGAAGTAGCGGAGCGGGAACGCGAGCTTTCACGCTTCAACGTTTACGGCCCAGGCCGCAAGCGCGGTCGCCGGTCCTCGACCCACCAAGTGCTCGAACTTCCGCCGCCCAACTTCGACATCCGCCCCACCAACCAGCACGTCGTCATCATCGCCCAGGATGGCGACATTGCACCCGCAGTAATGCGTTGGGGATTCAAGCCAGAATGGGCCAAGTTGATCCTGTTCAATTCCACAGCGGAAAAGCTCTCGGGTCGCACCTGGGGCCGGCCATTCCGCGAGCAACGCTGCGTGATCCCCGTCGGCGGTTTCTACGAGTGGTCCGGGCCGAAAAGCGCCCGCCAGCCTCACGCAATCCAGTATGCCGACAAGCGCATGTTGTACCTCGCGGGCCTGTGGCTCGAACACGAAGGCGAACGCTGCTACTCGGTGATCACGACGGAAGCATCGTCATTCATGGCCAAACTGCACCATCGCGAGCCGGTGGCCATTCGCGAAGACTCAGTTGAAGCTTACCTGACCGCCGACAAGCCGCCGATGGAAATGATGCGCGCCACTGAAGCCGGGGAACTTAGCGAGTTCGCCTGCGCTTCCCTGAAGAAAGACGCACCGCCTGTGCCGCTGTAACGCGTCGCCAGACCAGCAGCGCGGCCCGTAGCTGGCCGTCTGAATTGGCATGCTCGTCGTCGCAGCGCACGGCCAGGAGCGGCTCACCTTCATATTCGATGCGAGTTGCAAAGGCATCCAGCAATCGCGGAAGGCCCAGGCGCTTCTGGTGGGCACGGTAGGTCGCAGCGACGCTCTGAAGCGTCCGAAAGGCCCACATTGAGCAGTACTCGTGTTGGCGAGTGTTAGCCAGGACGCCGGCTGGACCCCGATATTCGTCTTGCGGCGGAGGCGCTTCCTCGCGCTGATAAATCTCACGCATGACCACACGCGCCAGCGCCAGGCCCTGCAATTCATCAACGGGCTCAGTCTCCATACGTCCAGTATACGGCACAATGCGACACGATCCTCAATCCCAGCCGGCATGGATAAATGTCCTTAGGGGCGCGCGCATTGACCAGAGTCGGCGGAAGCGCGTTGATTCATATCGAAAGCCGCTACTCGCCTCGCTCTTCCTGGGCCTGGCCGGTCTCGCGCTGAAGCTGACCATCACGAACCTCAACCAGCCAGTCCCAAATCGGGATGAAAGTCTGGTCCAACTCACCCTTTCGGTAGGTCTTGGCCTGTTCGGCTTGGTCGATGTAGCGTTCTGCCACTGTCCCAAACGAGCGCGAGTATACCCCAGAGTCGTGACCGCACAGCGCCGCGTAGAAGTCCAGGCGTACATCAGGCTCCGAGACGTTCGCTCTACGCAGCACAGTTCTTGCGATTGCCCTCCACGGTCCGCTGTTGAGCGCGTAGGTGCGCGCAAGGCGCGCAATGACGAAGGCCGGCTGCGGATCGGGTGAGGCGTCAAACGCGTCGCAGACAACAGTGGGGACTGCCAGCCCCAACGGATCCACATCGTGCAGTATCTCTGGCAACTGCGAGTACAGTGAACTTGTGCTGACCGCCAAGCTCACGAGTGACGCAATTGACTTCAGTACAGTCGGGTCCACCGCATTGTGCACGAATATCGGCTGAACCGACTGGGATGTCATTGTCCTCGGAATGGTTGCCTTGAACGCCGAATACCCGAGTTCCACTTCCTTCGCATGACGCCACATCAGTTGTTCAACAAACCATGACACGTCCGCTTTTTCAGCCGGCTTGAGGCACTCCCACAATTCCCACAGTGAGTTGCCACTCAATCCATCCAAATCTGGTACGCGCAGGACGTGACCAAGTAACCACGCGCCAAACGCCTTCGGAACACCGGCGTCGCTCTTGCGCACAACCCACGAGGACGCTTCCATAAGGTGCCGCAAGGCCTCCAGTTGCTGGCTTGAAGGCACTTCCGTCAGCAATGCGTCTATGGACTTCCCCACTGTGTGCCAATCGTGAGGCTGCGCCAATGCCATCAACCGGACAAGCTGCGGTCCATAGTCATGGCGCAAGAACATCTCCTGACGGGACACCAAGAAGGCAAAAACCTCGCCACCGAGCGGTTCGATCCAGCCAAAGCACCGACCAATGAGATCGATCTCCGTTTGTTCGCTGCCGTGACCCTGAACAAGCGAGCCCAGCAGCAAAAGGCCTTTGGCTGGCGAACTACTGTCAATCTCGTGGCAAATCCACGCAGCCGCCGCGGCTATCGCGAAGTCTTTGGCCAACCCGTCGTCGCCGCAAAGCCCACTCGCCACAAACTCCCTGACCGTGCCTGAGTTCGTTGCCAACCGTCCCAAAGCGTGGGCAATGCCACCGAGTTGCGGTAGGCCCTTCCCAGAGCCAAAGTAGGTGGCCGCGCGAATCAGAAACGACTGGATGGCGCGTACGTCCGAAGACTGGGCAAGTTCGTTGGCCTTCGCCTCTACCAGCCGTTCGTGCTCCTTGTAGTTGCTTGAGTCAGTCATCGGCTCGAACTCTCGGACAAGATCGTGTTGCCGATAGACCGCGTCCAGGCGCTCCGACTCCGACTTGAGATCATTGTCTTTGTCAAATTGTGCGTGCCACTCCCAGATGGGCTTCGCCGACTTCAGCTCAGCCAGTGGCATCGTTCTCCTCTGCATGGCGGCACTTGCCAGCTGCAAGTCCTTGCGAAGCTCAGTAAGCAGTTGCGTCCCAAACTCGCCGGTAACCCTCATGTGAGCTCGGTTGACTGAACCATGGGCACTTGCCAACAACTTCCACAGCGTTACGCACCGATCCGAATCCATGCCATCTTCCAGAAGCAGAACTCTCAGGCGTTCAACCACCGTGCACCTGGCGACCCACGCAGGGGAATCCGGCCCGACGAAGTACGACTGGTGCGTAAATGTGTGGTCACTGAATGAGACGTTATTGCGTTCAATCTGGACAACCGCGCCAATCAATGCCGTCAAGGAGTGCGTTTCGGAACTGCTTGCTGTTCCGCCAGCCAGTCTATCGAGCCCATCGATGCACAACTTCGCGGCAACATCAGAGTAGTCCGCGTGAAAGCCGGGACTACCAGACACTACCTGCTGGATGCGACCTACGGCTCCCTGGCCGGAGCTCGCGTAAGATTCCGTTTGCCCCGTGCGAGCAGAAAACTCCATCGCGGCCAGCTCAAGAAGTTCCGCAAGAATGCTCCGCTGCTCGACCTCGGTACGTGCGCCATATGCGGCATTCGAGATAAATTCCGGAAGCTTCGCGCACACATCTGCGTGAGTAAACTTAACACCAAATCGAGTGTCATCAGCCACCACGGCCGCTCTGATCTTTGAGCTTAGCGAAACGCTCTGCGCCGGTTCGAACGGTGCAACAGGATTCAGTGCGTCGATAATGCCCACTCGCGCGTACGCATCCAGTGTGCCAACGGCTTCGAGCACTCCGGCGAACAACCGCCTAAAAAGTCCTACCGGGCGACCGATTCGCATCAGGACAAACTCGACTCGTCCCAGTGCCTCCAAAATGAACCGTTCGTGCGACTCAAAGCTACCGTCCAGTAATGCGCGGGTGATGGCGTCAACAGTCCGCGTTGCATCATCGGAAGGGATGACCGGTTGAGGACCGAATCCTGCGTCTTTTGTGAACCAGTCAATCAACGCCCGGTCGCGCAGAACGTCGGGCTTCAGTTCACAAAGCCGACCCTCATGCCCCCGCTGCACCAGGATCCGACGCGAGACCAGGCGCCCCAAAGCCTCCAGCACCTTGGCCGGGCCATCCATCCCGCACTCCTGCGCGAGCCTCGCAACAAGTGGCGCGTCTTGCCGATTTACCGTTCCAATGGCTGCTACCCAGCGCAAAAGCTTCTGCGTTTGCGCTCTTTCCTGTCCCGAGTAAGGCGCGACGGCTTCGTCAATGTATTCCCGAGCAAGGGCCTCAGACGACTCCGGAACCCGATCCAGGTCGCCATGCTTCTCAAGACTTCTGACAGCCAGCGCCATCCAAACCGGGTGGCCTGCAAACTGCTTCGCGACAACACCGGCTGCCTTCGTGCGCCAGGACTCTGGTTTCTCGCGCAGCCCGCTCTCGCTGATCAGGTTACGACACATCAACTCAGCATCCGTGGGCGCCAGCCGCTCCAGCGCGAGTTCCCGCACACGGGGCTGGGTCTTGGGTTGGCGGAGCAAGGTCAACACGGGGTCCTTTGCTGACCGCGCGGCAACGATGACCTTCCATTTGCCGGCTCTGCCCCGGGGGCCGATCTGTTCGGCCAGAATCGCCAAGACATCTGGCGTGTCCGGCTCATCGATCAGGACAACGGTCGGCATCTCCGGCGCGATGGCGTCAAACCAGGCCGAGTGCCGGGCCATCGTCGCGACATTCGCCCACAGAACTTGATAGTGCCCGCGCTCCGAGATTGCCGAGCCGGCTTCGAGCAACATTCGCGTCTTGCCAATGCCTCCCGCCCCATGAATGCACAGAAAATCGGTGTCCGAGCCCAGAAACGCTCTTATCTCGTTCATGGCATTGGCGCGCCCCACGAACTCCTTCGATAGGACGTAGGCTGCGGCTGGCTCAGACCGCGCTGCCAAGACTCGGGCCTCGGGAATGCTCAGGAACGCCCGCGACTCGCCCTGAAAGTAGGCTTGGTTTACATGGGGGTGCTTGACCAGCAGGACATCCAGATGCGCACACCCCCAGTAGTCAGCCTCGATTCCCAATGCCTTGAACAGCGGGACCACCTCGTCGTCCCAACGCTGCTTGTCGTTGGCATTGAAGTTCGTGTTTGTGACAAGGCGCCAGTTGCAAACTCTTCCCCAGATCCCTGAGTAAGGGTGTTTCGGCATGCGAAGTCGGCTGATCTTTTTCGCTTCAGCCTTCGCGTCGGCGATTGCCTTGGTTGGCGTGGGCTTCTCGTGGTGCTTGGCCTGATAGACGGTTTGCCCATCCCCCGAACGGGCGTCTTGGCCTCCATCCTTGCCGCGCCTGCCAAACAGCGCCGCTTTGGGGTCTTCAAAGTACAGCAGCGTGGTCACCAGTGACTCGAAGACCTCACCGCTCTGGATCAATGCCCAGTTTCGACTGGCCATGTTCGGTTCCGTTTCAAAGTCACCGTACAGATCCGCTGCACCATGCAATCACCGCGATAGGCCGTGCAACGTATGTTGACATCGCCTTGCCTGCGGCTGCATTGGATGCCTCCCCGATGGCAAGCAAACCCCAGTGATCGCGGTGCTAAGTGGGGCGATTGTACCCACGGAATCTGACAGTAACGAGTTTGTGGCTCGGCTGTGGACGGATTAACAGCGCAATCGCTCCTGCCCCAGAACAACGGCAGAGATGATTGGCTCACCGGTCGTGTAGGGGCTTTTAGTGGAGACGCCGCGCTCGCCTTGCCAGGACGGCTATGTTGAATGGGTGACCGGCACAGTCCGGCGCGGATCATCGCGCTCCAACGCATCAACCTGGGCAAGCCGCAGGAGAATGGCCGACACGAGCGCATGCACCCCACGCTGAAAGCCGAGACGGCGAACCCGCCGGCAAGGAATATGCGGCGTCAACAGAGGCGCTTCGAGCAGTGGACTGAAGAGTTCAACTTTGAGCGGCCGCATCAGGTGCTGGATGGTTCAACGCCGGCTTCTGCGTACGAGATGTCCGAGCACGCGTACCCTGGTGAAGTCGGCGATCCTGAGTATCCCGGGCACTATGAAACACGCAGGGTGGGCAGCAACGGGCTGCTGAAGATCAGGATGGTGAAGGTGTACCTGCGCCGGGCGCTGAGCAACGAACTGGTAGGGCTGGTCGAGGTGGCGGACGGCAACTGTCAGGTGAAGTTCACGGGCGTCGAACTGGCGAGTTACAGTGAGCGTACCAAGGGAGGAAGCAGATCGGGGGAAGCGCACGTGCAAGCAGCAAGGGCAAGCAGTACAAACAACGAGTGTCACCCGTCTGCCCGGTTCAACAAGAAAAGTAGCCTGACGCCGATTTCGCTCCAACAAGCAGAACAGGTGGCTGGCTTTCAGGGGAGCATTGCAGGAAGTCATAGTAGTGGCTTCCCAGCGACGCGTAGGGGCGGTGGATGCGGCTTTCCCACTCGGCCAACTGGTGCGGGTGGCTGATCGGGGCAGAAGCCGTGCTGGTGATGCCTCCGTTGATGTACTCCATTGGCGTGGAATCGCCGTCGGCGTCCATGTCGATGTCGAGCTCGAAGCGGGTGTCGAGATAGACGCGCCTTGCCAGCTCCCACCAGCTGTGCGTGAGCACACGGCGGCCGAAGGCGTCTTCGCGGTACTGGCTGACCAGACCGTCGCTGTCGCCGTCGGACTTGCGCCAGACCTTGCGCAGTTGATTTCTGTAGTTGTATCTGAACTGTCTGGTGCCGTCGGCTGTTAAATTTCGGTTGTTGTCGTAGCTCAAACCGACGTTGCCGATCTCCGTGTAGTTGTTGCGCGAGCCCTCGCCGTCGGAAGCCGGGTTGTCCGGGTCCGCGCCCGGGTCGTCGCTGGTGTCGTAGCCGGTCTGCTGTGTCGGCCCATTGCTGCTTTCGTCGAACTGGCCCGGGATGGGGTCGGTAGGGTCCGCGCTGCCGCGATACCAGTTGACCCGCTCGCGCGTGCCGGTGTGTCTGCGCGAATAGACCACGCGGTCGCTGTGCGTGACGTCGTTGGTGCTGACGTTGGGCCAGTGGATGCTTGACAGGTCAAGGGGTGCGCTGCCGCCGGTGTCGTCCTGGGTGACGCCGTAGGTGGCTTTCTCAAGCTGGTTGGCGCTGTCGTAGAAGTAGAAGTCCGTGGCGTCGGGCGTGGTGCTGCTGCCGTTGTCGTCTTCTTCGTACCAGCGCGCCTCGTACAGCATCATGGAGTTGGCGTCGTAGGCCGTGTCGAAGCGCCCCAGCAGCCGCGGCGCGAAGCCGCTGTCTTCACGCGTGTGGCGCACACTGGTGACGCGCAATAGGTCGTCGCGCTGGAAGGCGATGGCAACAACGGAAGCGGGCAAAACAGAAGCACTTGACAATCACGCGTTGTTGTCGCCTCATTCCTCCAGCTGCACCAATTTGCTGAGGGTGACAGGGTCGATGTACTCCAAGCCAAGTTCGCGCGTAAAGTCTGGCAACACGGCATCTTCACTTTGCACTAGTTTCATGATCGCGCGCACCAATTGGTCGACTTCAAACCGGTCCGCTCGGCCTGAGTTTGTCGCAATTTCGTAGCAAGCCCTCAATGCCTTCGCTGCGCACTGCTTGGCACCAGATCCAAGTGCGACCAGAGCCCCGTATGCCACGTCCCGAACCTCGGGCCAACTGCTGTTCCTCGCCAAGAATGCTATCTGGGGACAGACTTCATCATCATTCAACCAGCCGACGATCATTATGGCCAGTCTCTGGAGCATTACTTCATTGGGGACGGTCGGAATTTGGTCAACGTCGCCAATCTCCCTATCGGCAGGGCGAAGCTCCAAGAACTGCCTAAATAGTCGTACGTCCTTTCCGTACCTGCTGCCGCCGACTCTGTTCACCAAGCCCAACAGATGTAGCGCCGTGTAGACGTCGCCTTTTCGGCTGTGGATAATTGCCAGGCACTCCATGGCAACGTCACCGGGTATCTCAGAGCTCTTCTTGGCTTGCGCAAGCCAGCCTGATAAGTCTCGCGTTTCATTTCCTGGGCCCATGGGTCGGATGAACTCCCGTCAATGCAGTAGCTGCCTTTGACTCTAATTGCCTGAGATACTCAAGTTCTGCTGTTGCGTGTTTGATTTGCTCGGACGTCAGGTTCGGGTTCTTCAAAGCCACTTCGATCCTACCTATTTGTCGACGAACTCCGGTCAAGGCTTCGCTCACTTCCATTACGTGGTTGCCTTCCAGACAACCGGACAACTCTCTGGCGGCGCCCTTCAAGTCACTTTCGGTCAGGTGCTGCGCATATCCTTTGTACTTCTCCACGATCTCTTCGGCACTCCGCAGGGCTACAACCGAGTCGTCGGTGCCTTTGCCCAGCTTCCCCACCCAAATCATGGCCAGGCCGTGGAAGTCGCCTATCTGCTGCGTTCCCACGCTAACAACATGACCGGCACCGCCCCCGTGACCCACAAGTCCGAGCAGTGAGGAAGTGAACTTGCTGAGGAGGGCACCGGCCTCGGCGGCGGTGCCGGCGAGCGCCATCGCCACCTTGACGGTCTTCCACGCCACGACAATTCCGTCACCGATACCCGGCAGCATGCCGATCGCCGTGATCGCCGCGTCGAGGTAGTTGCCCTCAAGCCCGTACCAAGCCGCATTAATCCCGTCCGCAACGCTGGAGATCACCGGCAACGGAAACATGCCAACGATGTCCAGAATGGTATGTCCCGTGGATGAGGCGAGCGCGCCCAGTTCCTGCCAGTCGGCATCCGTTGCATCACCGTCGAGAACCCTGCCGGCGATCTCAATGTACTTCAGCTTCTTTGACGTCAGGTCGTTCGAGACAGCTTCGGTTGCTGATTGGATGGCAGGGCAGATCGCGCCAAGTATCTTTTGCCTTGCGGCAATTCCGTCTGCGGACGCCCCATAGGCCGGAACGACAATGCCGCCAATTGCGCGAACGATGTCACGTACCGTAACGCCTTGGCTGTCATCGTCGCCGCTGAGGTGCTTGTCGTTTGGGTACTCGTACACATTGCCGCCGTTGCCGTTGAGGCTGCCTCCGGTTGGGGTGTCTGCCTGGGCGACGTCGTAACTCTCGTTGGGGGCGTGCTGCCTGAAGCAGCATTCGCCTGTGTCGCACTGGTCTGCGCCGTCGGCGGCTTGGTCGGCTTCGGCGTTGTCGCCTGTTACTACCCCTGCGATCGGCATCGAGGTTGCGTTTGTCGTCTGGTCTGCCACTAGCTGCACGCCTATGCCGAGGCGCTGGGTTGTGCCGTCCTGGCTGTACACCGGCGCGACGAATATGTTTGCGTCGCCGCCGGGGCCCCAGCAGAACGTGAGTTGCGTCGGGTCCGCCTGGACGCAGGCTGTTGGCTGCCCAACCGCATCCACCAGCATGTTCACCGCCACACCCGGCCTAGCTTCATCGTCGAGTGTTAGCGTGCCCTCATAGTTCACCCACTGGTCTGCTGCGTCGCGGATGATCAACGCGCCGTGACGTCGCGGGTTGGGCAGGTGCAGGTCGGTGTGTTCGCCGCCGGAGTGCTCATGGCGAATGCGCGTGCCGTCTTCTTCACTTTCCCACGCGAGATACACAGCCGCCGCGCCGCTGCCGTTGTCGTCAACTTCTTTGGCATCAAGCATCGTGGGGCCGTCATATTCGGTGTGCGTGACCCGCGGCCCGCCAACGGGATAGCCGCCGGTTTCAGCGCCAGGCGGCTGGGACATGTCGGCCTGGCTTCGGTTGTAGGAGCGGATGTAGTTGAGGTTCTCGTAGAGTTCGATGCCGGACTGTTCGTCGCCGGGTGCCAGGGTTCCGAACTTGACGATGGTGCCGGTTTCGGCAACGGGCCCGTAATCAAGGATTTTCTCGCCATCCAGCCACACGCCCGCGTCTATGCCGGCGCGCAGGCCGATGTTGTGCCAGCCGCTTGTGCTTGTCGCGTAGTCGTCGAGCATGGTGGGACCGGTCATGTCCCAGAGTTTCATGTTGTCGTTGTGCAGCTCGCGGTCGCCCGTGGTGCCGCGCACACCAAGCATGCCGAGGTAGACGTCTTCGCCCTCGATCTCGGGCACGTAGACGAGGAAGTCGTAGTAGTGGCTCTCCGGCGTGGCGTCAATGCGGCCTGGCCATTCTGCGCGTTGCTTGTCCCCCTAAGGACAGGTCACTCTATTCGAGGATTCCGCAGAATCGCTTGGCATGATGTGCATCGAACGAGAGCGGAGTCGTGTTGGCTCTCCCATGCATCCTGACAGTTGGGGCACTGAAGCCAGGCGTCATCAATTACACGTGCAGTTGCTTCTACAGTTTGATCGGTAAACTCAAGGTCCATGAATTCCTTCATCTTGGAAAACGCTGCAACCGCCTCGGAATCGCCGTCGGTCAAGCGGTCGAAGAAAAACTCGGACTCGATGCAGGGCCGTGGTGCAATCCACAGGTGCGGAGTAAAAGTTACTACCCACAATCGAGAAACCGCGCCCGCTTCGACAACAAAAAGAGAGGCGTCAACGGGGCTGGGCCACTGCAATCTATAGTCCGAGTCAATCCATAAAATGGCTCTTCCATCTCTTACTTCAATCGCATAGACCACGTAGCACCTGCCAACGGTGAGTTGATCGGGAGACAGCTCACCGTGGATGGGGCTCTGATCGCCAGGCTCTATAACCGGATTCAAGCGAACACATTTTACTTTCATTGGCGCGACTCCTTTATTACTTGAACTTGTATTCGACGTTTTGCCCAGTTGTTGTGTTTTGAAACCAATGCACTACGGTGTTCTTGCCATCACTGCCCCGATGTACATGCTCCATCTTAACCCACTCCCCATCTCCATAGTTGGCCTTCAACCGAGGCGCATCTGCCAAGTCTTTCATTATTTTGGTCCCACCATTCGCCTTGGCTTCTTTTAGAGCTAGCTGCTCAGCAAGGTTTGATGGTGCCTGGTCGGGTATGGGACCTTTCTGGACTGCCGGCGCACCCGTACTACTGCCATTTGCTGGCTTGCCGTTGCCGGCTGTGTCGCCTGCCTTTCCTCCACCGGCTGCGGCGTCTCCGGCGTCTCCGGCTGGGCCGTTGGGGGTGCAGGTGCCTGTGCCGTTGTGAACGACAACGCCTTGAGCCCCTACAAGGTAGTTGTGGACCCGGCGGACGACAAGATTGTAGACATTCAGGCGCGTGGTCCGGGTTTTCACTTCCCGCACGATTGCGGTTCCGGAGCCGCGCCGTGTCATCAGCACGTCGGCCCGGGTAAGCACGCCGGCGCGCACCCATATCCCTGGACCGTCGGACCCGTACTCCGGGTTGACTACTGAAGCATCCCGGCCGGCAAGTGCCCTGCCAGCAACCACGTGGAACGGATGATCCGGAGTCACGTTCAACTCGCCGTCATCGGTGACAAGGACAACCAGTTCCCCGGCGAAGCCAACGACGCTGATCGCTTCCACGCGTTCAAGTATCCATGAGCCGGTATTCTCATCCCACGCCCAGACATAGTCGCCCGGCTTGATCTCCTCGATGGGCTTCTCGCCGTCGACGGTTTTAACCATGGTGCCCGCCGGAAAACACCAGTTGACGCCTTCGCCATCAAGGAACTTTTTTAATTTGTCGATAGCCGACTGAATCAGTTGCTGGGTTCGCCTATCCGTACCGCATTCTCCGGCAAAACTCATCAGAGCGGAGACCAGCTTGTGCCACGGCATTGCTCTGATCGCGGCGCGGCCTCCCTTGATCGCAATCTTGGCACCCTTGCCAATGATGTCTCCAACTATTGGAATCATCGAAATTGCAGACAAGATCGCACCAAGCTCATCGCCTGTGGCGCCAAGAAGCAGTACATTTGCGCCATCGGCCACTTCGCCGACGATTGGGATGAACCCTAGGCCGTCCAAAGCCCACGAAGCCGAACTGACGGCGGTCTGGCAACCTTCATCCGTTCCGGAACGGACCATCGTGAGCCCGAAGAATGAAATCACTTCCCGCTTCTCAAGGTTGTCGGTAAGGTCAATTGCCGTCCGGGTGTTGCCCTCTTCGTCGATATAGCTGTACCTTCGGGAAGTATCCCTGACGCGGTACATGACCGGCTCGCCGCCTCCGGCCCTCGCCGCCCATGTCTGGCCGTCCTGCTCCCATGTGACGAATTCAGGAGGCGGCCCCATGCTGGTCGCGCTGTCGAGTTCCGCGTCTTCCGCGTCGCCACTGAAGTAGTCGTGGATAAAGTTGGTTGTCGGTTCCACCGTGGCGGTCGTCATGTTAGCAAGATTCACCGAATCGGAATTGCACGCACAGGGCCCGCTTCCGCTCAGGAGTTGAGAGGAACTTGCAATGTCAATATTGACCAGCGCGGGCTCCTCCGTGGTTGTGATTCTGGGATTTGATGTGGTTGTAGTCTTCTTATCGGACGCGGGTTCGGCAACTCCGAACAACGTGGCTGTGCATTTCAGAACGTACGTTGGCGCGGGGGCGTGGTCTCCTGTATCGCCGTCCCTGGGGTCGGGGCCTGAGGCGCTGGCCGGGTTGGTTCTTACTGTCGCGTTCACGCTGCCGTCGGCCGCGTGCAGGATTCTCAGCGCTACTCCGGGGTGCGGGCCGTTTTCCGTGTCTTCGACCAGCGTTCCTTCGTCGTTCACCAGCATGTCGGCGTTGTCGCGCACCACCACGCCCGTGCCGCGGTTGGCGTTGGGAAGCCGCAGGTCCGTGTACTCGCCGCCGTCGTAGTGGTAGCGCACCCTCGTCGGGTCGCCTTCGACATCCGACATCAGGTGTTCGGTCGCGCTTGCGAAACCTTCTTCGGCAATGATTTCTACCTTCGTGATCGGCTGAACGTTGTCGAACAACGTCACGTCCACGATGGCTGTGAAGGGCGGGCCGGGGTCGTCCGGGTTGGGATAGCCGCCCGTGCCGCCCAAATGCCCGCCGCCGGGGGGATCGGAGTGCGTAACCTGGCTTCGGTTGTAGCTGCGCAGGTAGTTCAGGTTTTCGTAGAGTTCTATGCCTTCGGCTTCGATGACGGCGGTTTGTTCGCCGTCCATGTACGTGATGGAGTTGTGAAGCGTGCCGAACTTGACCTTTTCGTTGATATAGAGGCCCACGCCGTACGACATGATCTGGCTGCCGTCCACCCACACGCCCGCGTCTATGCCCGCCCGCAGCCCGATGTTGTGCCAGCCGCTTGTGGTGGCGTAGCTTGTGTCGAGCAGCGTCGGGCTGCCCGTGAAGTCCCACAGTTCGTAGCGGTCGTGGTAGATGAGCAACTCATAGTCGCCCACGCCCACCATGCCGCGGTACACGTCGCCTATGTACGTACCGACATCCACGTCAGGGATGTACACCAGGAAGTCGTAGTAGTGGCTCTCCAGCGTGGCGTGCGTGCGGTGGATGCGGCTTTCCCATTCAGCCAACTGGTGCGGGTGGCTCATCGGGGCGGAAGCCGTGCTGGTAATGCCACCGTTGACGTACTCCATTTCGGTGGAATCGCCATCGGCGTCCATGTCGATGTCGAGCTCAAAGCGGGTGTCGAGATAGACGCGCCTGGCGAGCTCCCACCATGAGTGGGTGAGCACTCTGCGGCCGAAGGCGTCTTCGCGGTACTGGCTGACCAAACCATCGCTGTCGCCGTCGCTCTTACGCCAGACCTTGCGCAGCTGGTTGCGGTAGTTGTAGCGGAACTCGCGTGTGCCGTCGGCTTGCAGGTTGCGGTTGTTGTCGTAGGTCAAACCGACGTTGCCGATCTCGGTGTAGTTGTTGCGCGAGCCCTCGCCGTCGGAAGCCGGGTTGTCCGGGTCCGCGCCCGGGTCATCGCTGGTGTCGTAATCGGTCTTCTGTGTCGGCCCATTGCTGCTTTCGTCGAACTGGCCCGGGATAGGATCGGTGGGGTCTGCGCTGCCGCGGTACCAGTTGACCCGCTCGCGCGTGCCGGTGTGCCTGCGCGAATAGATCACGCGGTCGCTGTGCGTGACGTCGTTGGTGTTGACGTTGGGCCAGTGGATGCTCGACAGGTCCAGCGGCGCACTGCCGCCGGTGTCGTCCTGGGTGACGCCGTAGGTGGCTTTCTCAAGCTTGTTGGCGCTGTCGTAGAAGTAGAAGTCCGTGGCGTCGGGCGTGGTGCTACTGCCGTTGTCGTCCTCCTCGTACCAGCGCGCCTCGTAGAGCATCATGCTGTTTTCGTCGTAGGCCGTGTCGAAGCGGCCCAGCAGGCGCGGCGCGAAGCCGCTATCCTCGCGCGTGTGCCGCACACTGGTGACGCGCAGTAAATCATCACGCTGGAAGGTGCTGACAATGGGCCGGTTCGGGTCCTGCGGGTGGCGCTTGAGGTGCCGCGAATGCAACAACCCGCCGCCGAGGTAGTCGTACTCCGAGATGGGGTCGGAATCAGTCTGCCAGCCGGAGCCCGGAACATTGACGCTGCGCCAGGTTTCAACGGGCCGGTGCTTGCGGTCGAAGTGCCAGGCTGTGCGCGTGACGCCGCTGGGGTTCTGCCGTTGATAGCGCCGCCCGCTCTCGTCGAACCAGCTCTGGACTGTACCCGTGCTGGTGTAGGGCGTGCTCAAGCCGGGGTGGGCGTCATAAACGATCTGCTGCTGGCGCTCAATGCCCGACAGCGAGTTGAACAGGCTGTTGACCTCGGTCAAGTCGTCGCTGCCATCGTTAGTGCGGCCGCGGCCTGCGCGGTACATGCCGTCGTATTCGTACTCCATGCCGGCTTCGCCGATGATGCCGAAGGGGTTGCCGCCAGCTGCACTGCCGGTTTCTTCAAGCAGGTTGTCGTTGGCGTCCCAGGTGAAGGTGATTTCAGTGTTGTTGGCATCGGTAGAAAGCAGCAGGTTGCCGTTGCCGTCGTAAGCCCCGCTCTTGGTGTAGTAGGGCGTGCCCGAGACCGTGGTCAGCGAATGCCCGCTGCCAGCGCTGCTCTTGAGCGGCGTGCCGCTGCCGCCATCGGGGTACTGGGTCTGCAGCCAGCGGTGGGCCAGGTCGTAGCGGACATAACTGCGGCTGCCGGTCGGGCCGATGCTTTCCTTGACGTTGGAATTCTTGTCGTAAACGGTGCGGCTGACGATGTCGCGAACGGATGTGGTGACATAGCCGGTAGAGGGGCTGATGTCGCGGTACTCCACGTCGCTGATCTCGGCGCGGATGGGGCGATCCAGCAGGTCGTAGCCATACACGCGCTCAACGCCCTTGCGGTCTACGGTGAAGACGCGGTTGCCGCGCGAGTCGTAGCGGTACTCACGGGTGTAGCCACTGCCGGACGGGTAGGGCGCCTCGTCTTCAACCAGCCGGTTCAGCGAGTCGTAGGTGAAGCTGGTGGCAAGCACCTTGTCGCCGCCTGAACCCGCGTCGTCGTATAGGTACGCGGTGATGCCAACGACGTTGCCGTTCAGGTCGTAGTCGTAGAAGTCGTAGTTGTCGTCGTCGAGTTTGTCGGGGCCACCGCCGTCGCGGTCGTCGATCACGGCTTCCAGGCGGTTGTAGTCGTCG
The DNA here is from genome assembly GCA_020849795.1 of Planctomycetota bacterium. Taxonomy (GTDB): domain Bacteria; phylum Planctomycetota; class UBA8742; order UBA2392; family UBA2392; genus JADJRK01. The sequence continues at coordinate 20,243 of JADZFR010000009.1, forward strand.
TACTCGTACTTGGTCTGGTAGCGCAGGTCGCCCTCGGTGAACTCGACCTGGCCGTTGCTGCGGAACTGCACGCGGCATGTGGACCAGCCGTCGTCGGCGCCTGTTGGTACGGACTCGTAAGCGGAGTAATCCAGGTCAGCGGTGCCTGCCGCATCCTTGGCGAGCGTGCGCGAGAAGTATGCGCGGCCCATGTTGTCGTAGCGGGTTTCCGCCTTGGCGAGCAGCAGGTCGTTCGTCCAGCCATAGGTGTCCGTGCCCGGGTTATGGGTGCGCTTCTTGCCGTAGCGCGCGGTTTCAAGTGCCTGGCCCGCGCGGTTGTAGGCGAAACTGGTGTAGTTGGCGTTGCTTGCCAGGCGGTCTTCGGCTTTGGCCAGGCGGTCGTAAGCGTCGTAGGTGTAGTGGCTGTCGTTGCCCCGGCCGTCCTCGGCGCGGGTCACGTTTGAGTTCAGGTCGTAGTCGGCGCGCGTCTTGGTCAACGCGTTGGCGCGGGTCACGGCTGTGCCGTCGTAGCCCCAGTAGGTCTTGAACACGCGGTTGATCTCGTCGAAGTCGGTGCCGGAACGGTTGCCTTCGGGCAGCACGGTTTCGGTGGCCCGGTAGATCTTGTCATAGCTGACGGTGGTGGTGCGCGTGGTGCTTACGTCGATATCCTCGGTGATGCTGGTGGCCATGTCGAGAATGTTCCAGGCGTAGCTGGTTTCGATCACGTTGGGTGATTGCAAGGTGCCGCTCTTGTCAAAGTTCGAGACGCCCGCAGTTTCCACGTTGCCGTTGAGGTCGTAGTCGGTGATCGAGTAGTAGACCGCATTGCCGTGATAGGACACCTGTGGTGTTTCGGACCGCACGACTTGGTCCAACTGGTTCACGTAGCTGGTGTACGTGAAGCCGCGAGGGTCCGTGACAGCAATGACGCGGCCGACCGAGTTATAGGTGAACGCGGTTTCGAGCGCGGTGGCCTGGCTGCCCGCCTGGATTTCAACAAGGTAGCCCTTGCCGAAGCCGCTGGTGCCGTAGACGTAGGTCGTTTCAACGCCCGCTTCGTCGGTGACGGTTTCAAGCTGCCCGAAGGAGTTGTACGTGTAGTCAACCTCAATGACCTGGGTGTCGTTGAGCGTGTCCGGCGAGTCGGCGTCGTCAACGGCGGGGCTGGTGACCTTCTGCAATGTGCCGGCTAGTGTGCCCGGAGCAGAGCCGTCGAAGTAGGTGTAAGTCGTCGTGAAGCGTGACGAGTCGTCCGTGGTCAGGCCGCTGTGGTTGGTGATGTCGTAGCTCGCGCCCACGTTGTAGCCGCGCGGGCTTACGCTGGTCGCGAGCAGGTTGAAGTCACCCGTGTACGTAAATGTCGCCAGCAGGCCGTTGACCTGGTCAGCAGGCAAGCCGGAAGTGCTGATCGAGCCGGGGTGCGAGAGTGCCCGCAGCAGGTTGCCCCGTTCGCGCTGGTCGCCGGTGATGTCGTAGCGGAACTCGCTGCGATTGCCGCGCGGGTAGGTCACTTCGATGGTGTTCAGCTCGCTGTCGTAGTCGAACGCGGTTTCGTAGTAGTCAGGGTCCCCCGAGCGCAGCTTGCCCGAAGTCTGGCTGAGTGAGCTGTTCCAGAAGGCAGTGTAATGGCGGACGTACACCGTCGTACCAATCGGGTAACTGCCGCTCTGCACCTGCACCTGAAAGCGGCTGCGAAGGCCTTCAGCATTCACAACGTCAGCTGTCCAGCGGCCGTTGCCGTCAATGCTCGAATAGATGACATGCTGGCGGTGCGTGGTGTCGCCGCCTGACGTGCGGCCGACGTCCTGATAGTCCACACGCGAACTGCCATCGTAGTGATTCTTCAGCCAGCCGATCGGCGAGGACTCGTTCGCCTGGCGCGCGTCGATCACTTCTTCCATACGGTCGCTTGACGCCACGTATGTGAACTGCACACGCGTACGGTAGGCGCTGCCCTTGGTTTCGCTATCGTAGCGTTGGGTTTTCGGCAGCTTGATCTCGGTCAACTGCGCGTCACTGTTGTAGACGAACTCCCACACGCGCTCGTCGGTGTAGCTGCCGCCGATCACCGACGACTGGCCGCTATAATCGGCGTAGTCGGTGATTGTGGCAACGCGCCCGTGGGCGTTGTACGCGATCACCAGGCGGTACAGGTCCGGGCTGCCGGGGTCGTACATGTCGCCGCGGATTTCGGTCAGGTAGCCCTCGCCGTCGTAGACGTACTCGACCGCGTTGTCGTAGCGGTCGGCAAACTCGGTGATGCGGTACACCCAGTCGTCGGCCACGTCCTTGTGGATCGCCGCGAAGGTCGAAGTGGAGCCGTGGGCGTAGGTGATCGTGAAGACGTCGTTGCTCGGGTCGGCGTCCGTCATGTCATCACGAGCAATCTCGAAGAAGAAGCCGG
>JADZFR010000010.1 GCA_020849795.1 Planctomycetota bacterium
AGTTGAGCGAAGCGCCAGTCTGCGAGTTGGAAGCGACAGTAAAGCGCCCAGCCACAATGCCGTTGCCGCCCGAGCCAGTGTCGTTGGCATAAACGTTCTGCGCAGTGCCAGCAACAGCCGCGACCGTTAGACCAGGGCCTTTGGTTCCTCTAACTCCGCACACAAAGTCATTGGCATTGGCTGTGGGAGCCGCCCCGTTATATGAAGACAGCGAATTATTGTTGTTCAGAGCCCCAACGCCGTTTGTTCCACTGGTTGTCGACTTGAAGCAACTCCCGGTAGCAACGCTGTTGCGCGGCCGAACGTTAATCCAGTAGGTGCCAGCTGAAAGGATGACGCTTGAGGAAAGTGTGCCATCGATGCGGTACTCAGTGTAGCCAAAGGCGCTTCTGCCGGTTGTTGTCCAAGTCGCAGTGAACGTTCCAGACGAAACGAGCGTGCCGAGATTGCCTGCGGCCATCCCGGTCCGAATCTGATAGTCAGCCGAAGTGATGCCTGACGCAACGTTGGCAAGGTTGTCACTGAAGGCTTGGGTAATTGTCCAGGTTTCGCCAGTTGGGATGACGAAGTCGCAGAACTGACGGCCATCTGGCGGGCCGGCAAAGTTGAAGCCGTTCTGATACCCATTTACGCTATTGAAGTCGCCCGCGTACCAGAGAACGGACTGCGCCCCGAGCGCAGCCGGAGCGACGAAGGCCAGCAAAACGAGTGCATAGTTAACAAGTCGCTGCAGCCGACGAACGCGGCCAATAGCCCCAGTCATGCCATACTCCTCAAGAAAGACGGGCCGCTTGCGCGGCCTACGAGAACAGGAACGGAGAACCCGCGAACAATCAATGTCATAGCGACTTCACGACAAGGTTGAATTGCGAGCACAATATCACATGAGAAGGCTGGTACGCTAACAACAAGTGGCATTTTTGAAGACACTGCATATATCGCCCTGTCCAAGCGCAGAGTTCCCGACGCGAAAGTAAATACAATGGTTGCGCTACGCGACTATCGAAGTCTAAAGTATCTTCATGGGCAAGCCCGTCATTATCACTGGCGCATCCCGCGGCATTGGCCGTGTGATTGCGATTGACCTGGCTCATCGCGGCTTTGATTTGCTGCTGGTTGCGCGCGGTGAAGTTGAGTTGCTGGCTGTGCGCGACGAATGCGCAGCCGCCGGTGCCAAAGCCGCCGCATGCATTCTGGATATCACGAAACCTGACGCCGGGCCCGCGCTGCGCGACGCAGCGCTTGAGTCGGTCGGGCCACCGTGGGGGCTGGTGAACAACGCGGGCATGAGCGAAAGCGCGCCGCTGGCAAAGACCGACGACGAACTGCTGCAACGCCACCTGGAACTCAATTTTCTGGCGCCCATGCGGCTGATGCGCGCGATCGTGCCACGCATGGTTGAGAATCAAGGCGGGCGCGTGGTCAACCTGCTGAGCACCGCCGCGCTTGCGGGCTATCCGTACGTCAGTGCCTATGCTGCCAGCAAGCACGCTTTGCTTGGCGCAACACGCAGCCTGGCGCGCGAGTACGCGCAAAAAGGCGTGACGTTCAACGCCGTCTGCCCCGGCTACGTTCATACAGAGATGTTTGCGCGCACGATTGCCAACATCGCAGGCAAGACCGGATTGGATGAGGTACAAGCCGAAGAGAAGTTGAAACAGCTTTCGCCACAACAGCGTGTGTTTGAGCCCGAAGAAGTGTCGCACGCCGTTGCGTTTCTGCTTAGCGAGGGCGCATTCGGCATCACCGGCCAGGCATTGAGCATCGACGGCGGAGAGATCGAACATTGAACAACGCGCAGGTCATTCTGCCTGAGGGCTGGAAGCGGCCCAAGGGATATGCCAACGCGATTATCATGCCGCGCGGGCGATTGCTGTTTGTAGCGGGGCAAGTCGGCTGGGACAGCAACGAGCGAATTGTCAGCGACGACTTCGCCGCCCAGTTCAGGCAGGCCCTGTTGAACGTGCGTGCCTGCGTGGAAGCCGCGGGCAGCAGCGTAGAGCACATCGGGCGGGTTACGCTATATGTAACGGACAAGACTGAGTATATGCAGAATCTTGCCGCGGTGGGGGAAGTGTGGCGCGAAGTGATGGGCCGCCACTACCCAGCAATGGCGTTGCTTGAGGTAAAGGGACTGCTGGAGACGGGCGCAAAAATTGAAGTTGAAGCGGATGCCGTGGTGCCGGAGTAGAAGATGCCAGAGAGAAACCCACTGACAGCGGCCGAGCGCTCACGAATCGGCATGTGGCTGCGCCTGGTGCGCTGCTACAACCTTGCGATGCGCGAGCTCAGCAGCTCGTTGCGCGATGACTGCACGATCCCGCAGTTTGATGTGCTGGCGCAGATTCGGCGCTCGGAAAACGGGCTCACGTTCAGTGCGCTCAGCGAAAAGCTGCTGGTAACCGCAGGCAACCTGACGGGCATTGTGGACCGGCTTGAGAAGCGCGGTTTGGCGCGGCGCGAAGTCAACCCGAAGGACCGGCGCCAGACGTTCATCAAGCTGACGCCCGAAGGCGAGAGATACTGCGAAGAACTGATCCCACGCCATGAAAAGGCCATCGTTGAGTTGTTCAACCAACTTGCCGACAACACCGTGCAGAACCTGCGCACAGACCTGGACGCAGTTGCCGGGTTACTGGACAGCAAGGACTGATGCAAAGGCCAGTGGCTGAAAGAGTCGGTGAACCCGGGAACCTGATATGCAGCCCACGTCATTCCTGTACGAAGAGTCTGCCGGCGTAGGCACGATCACGCTCAATCGCCCGGAACGCCTGAACGCGCTGACGTTTGAAGTCTACCTTGAACTGGCGGCCTTCTTTCGCCACCTGAACACGCGCGAGTCATGCCGGGTTGTGATTGTCACCGGCGCCGGCAAGGCATTTTGCAGCGGCGGAGATGTCGAGAACATCATCGGCGAGCTTTTCGCACGCGACATGAAGGGGTTGCTTGAGTTCACACGCTTGACGGTTGACCTGATTCGCGGCATGCGGCAACTGCACAAACCTGTGATCGGGGCGCTCAACGGCACGGTCTGCGGCGCTGGTGCCGCAATTGCGATGGCGTGCGACATGCGCATCGCCGCGACAACTGCCAAGGTTGCGTTCCTGTTCACGAAGGTCGGGCTCAGCGGTGCCGACATGGGTGCGTGCTTTCTGCTGCCGAGAATCGTCGGGCTATCCAAGGCCAGCGAGTTGCTGATGGGCGGCGATTTTATCAGCGCCGATGAGGCGCACCGCACGGGCCTGTACAACGAGGTTGTCCCGAACGGCCAATTGATGGCGCGCGCGCAGGAATGGGCCGGCAAGCTGGCCAAAGGCCCGGCGTTTGGCTTGATGATGACGAAAGAGCTGCTGAACAAGGCGATGAGTTTTGACCTGGAGACTGCCCTTGAAGCCGAAGCGCAGGCACAGGCCATTTGCATGCAGCACCCGGATTTCAGAGAAAGCTACAACGCCTGGAAGGAAAAGCGGGAAGCGAAATTTCAGTAAGGTAGCGCTCGAAAGACCCGGCACCGGCTGAGCCCATGGACCACATGCTTGATCTTCCGTTCTTCAATGACGAACAGCGCAGCTATGCGCGTGAGCTGGACGTGAACGTCGGCAATCACTTGTGGCCCGATCCTGAAGTGATTGACGACGGCCAAGCTCTGCTGACCGCGCTGAAGACGCTCGGCAAAGCCGACGTCTTGAAGCATGCCGTAAGCGACCCATGGTCACTGCGTGCCAACGTGCTGATTCGTGAAGTGCTTGCGTACCATGCCGGCATTGCCGACCTTGCGTACATCATGCAGGCGCTGGGCGGTGTGCCGATCACAATTGCGGGCACCGACGACCAGAAGCAGTCGATCCTGCCGGGTGCAGCCAGCGGCGAGCTCTGCCTGGCATTTGCGATCACTGAGCCCGGAGCGGGCAGCGATCTCACACGATTGTCCATGCCCGCCGAAAAGGACGGCGAAGGATATGTGCTGAACGGAGTCAAGCACCTGGTCAGCAACGTGGGCGTCGCAACGCACTACACGCTGTTCGCCCGTACCGGCGACGGAAACCGGGGCCTGACCGCGTTCATTCTGCCGGCTGACAGTGAAGGACTGAGCTTCGAAAAGCAGACTCCGACAGCACCGCACCCCCTGGGGCGCATGGTGTTTGAAGACGTCAAGCTGCCGGCGTCGGCACGCCTGGGCGAAGAGGGCGGCGGTATGAAGATCGCGCTCGCGACGCTGGGCCGCATGCGCACCACCGTGGCCGCAGCCGCCAACGGTATGGCGCGCCGCGCGCTTGATGAGGCGCTGCTGCACTGCAAGTCGCGCGAACTGTTCGGTTCAACGCTGGCTGAACAGCCGATTGCGCAGGGCATGCTGGCTGAGATGCGCGCGCGGCTGGACGCGTCAAGATTGCTGACGTATCGCGCCGCTTGGCTGTTCGACAAGGGCAGCGAGAAGATCCCGCTCGAAGCCGGCGTGGCCAAGTGGCAAAGCACCGAGAACGCACAGTGGATCATCGACAAGGCCCTGCAGCTTGCGGGCGGCAAGGGGACGCTGCGCGGCAGCATCTTTGAGCGGCTTTACCGCGAGATTCGCCCGTTGCGGATCTATGAGGGCGCCAGCGAGATCCAGCAGCTGGTCGTCGCGCGCGCGATGCTGGAGTAGTCAGACAGAGGCGAGTGAATCATGCCCGAAACCGCAACAACTCCACGCTTTCCGCCGTACGAGCGGCATGTGTTCATCTGCATGAACGAGCGGCCGCCCGACAGTCCACGCGGTGACTGCAAGTCGAAGGGTGCCGAAGCGGTGCTTAATCGCTTCAAGGAACTCGTGGACGCACTCAAGCTAAAGCCGCGCATTCGCGCTCAGAAAGCCGGTTGCCTTGATACCTGCGAGCTGGGCGTCAGCGTGGTGATCTACCCCGAGGCGGTCTGGTACAAGCGCGTGACCGTGGCTGACGTTGACGAAATCGTTCAGAGCCACCTGGTCAGCGGTGTCCCCGTAGAGCGTTTGCGCATGCACGCGCGCCCGGCTTCCGTGTCCGGCCCCGTGAAACCGATCGGCAATGCGTGAACGCCATTGGTGAGGTCCAGCAGAGATCGCTCAACGCATGAAGTTGTTTCAGCCCCTAAGCATTCGCTCGATGACGTTGCCCAACCGGCTGGTGGTGCCGGCCATGGTTACGCGTCTTTCGGGCGAAGACGGTTTCGTGAATGAAGACATTCGCAATCGCTACCTGCGTTTTGCCAAGGGTGGCGCCGGCCTTGTCGTGCTTGAAGCGATGGCGGTTCACGGCAGCAAGTCGGGCCCACTGCTGCGGATTTCCGGCGACGAGTTCATGACCGGGTTGCGTGACTTGTGCGCGGACATGCACGCCATTGGCCCCGGCAAAGTCGTCCCGCAGATCATTCACTTCCTGAAGATTGCCCGCAGCGGTTGGCGCCAGAAAGTTGAGGACCTAAGCATTGCCGACATTCGCAAAATCCGCGACGAGTACGCCGCGGGGGCTGAACGCGGCGTGCGTTGCGGCTTTGACGGCGTTGAGCTGCATATGGCGCACGCCTACACGCTGTCCAGCTTCTTAAGCCGCCTGAACAAGCGCCGCGATGACTATGGTGGCTCGCTTGAATGTCGCCTGCGGTTGCCGGTCGAAGTGGTGCAGGCTGTGCGCGCCGCAGTGGGGGATCAATACCCGATTGGCGTACGCTTTGACGGCGAAGAGTGCATCAAGGGTGGCTACACGCTGGCTGAATCGCAGTTGATCGCGTACCGACTTGCGCAGGCGGGCGTCGATTACGTCAGCATCAGCGCCGGCGGCAAGTTTGAAGACGCGATGCCGCGGCCCGGCCATCCCCTGTATCCGTACACAGGATATAGCGGCGACCGTTGCATGCCGGGCAAGACGTGGCCCGACGGCGCCAACCGTTACCTTCCGGCTGGCATCAGGTCTTTCCTGCGAGAACAGGGGCTCGCCACGCCGGTGATTGCGACGGGCAAGATCCATACGCCAGAACTGGCCGAGGAGATCCTGGTGGCCGGTGACGCCGACTTGATCGGCATGGCGAGGCCTCTGCTTGCCGACCCGGACTGGCCGCGCAAGGTGCAGGCGGGTCGATTCGACAAGGTGATTCGTTGCTGCTACGCCAACGTGTGCAAGGCCCGTGACGAGCACTTCCAGACGGTGGCATGTTTTCTTTGGCCCAAGGGCAGCAATCAGGCGCCTCAGAGTAACGATACGATACCCCCGCAGTGGGACCGCCAACTGGCGGCTGCAACCGAGCATGGCCGTGTAAGCCTGAAGTGGTCTGCCGCCACAGATAATGAAGAGGTGTACGGTTACGACATTTGGCGTGCGGTCCAGGGCGGAGCATTCGAGCGAATCGACGCAATACCTGCTCCGATAACGGCATACCACGACTCGGCGGTAATCGGCGGTGTGGGTTATCGGTATTTTGTTCAGGCGTACGATCTGGCTGGGAATCGGTCCGAGCGCTCAATCGTTGTGGAGGCAACGGTGTGATCTTCAGTACTCGAGCGGTACTTGAGGGTTTCAATTCACATTGCCAGCAGTAGTGCACTTTGAAATGCACCTGTCTTCAGGAACTTGCCCGTGCCCAAATCAACCTCCCGAGTTGTCATAGGCCAAAATGTGGTCTGCCGCAGTACCAGCCGCTTGGGCCAGGTGCTTGGCGTGGCAAGCCCCAGCGACGTCTGCACCGTGCGCTTCAGCGACACGGGTGAAATTGCCAGCAAGCCCGTTGAAGACCTGCGCGTTGCCACTTGGGACGAGTTGCGCGCCTTGGTCGGCAAAACCCGTAAAGACGAAGACCCTACTCGGATCATGCCCCGCCTGCGGACGGACGTGCCTGACCAGCAGTAAGTTCAATCGCCTCAGCCAGCACGACCAGCACGACGCACCCGGCTTTGCTGCCGGGCCGGTGTACGCTGCCGGGCGGGTGCCAGATGTAACTGCCCGCAGGCCACGCCTTGCCCATGTCGTCCAGGGCGCCTTCCAATACAAAGTACTCTTCGCCAGCGGGGTGCCGGTGAGCGTGGTAACGGGCCCCGGGGGAAAATTTCAGTAGTAGCGTCAAGCCGCCGCCATGATGCTTGCGCAAAGTCTTGTAGAAAACGCCGGGTGAGTCGCTGAACTCGCGCCACTCACGTTCATCAACCTGAATCTGGATTGCGTCAGACATGCCGCTAATCTAGCCGCCCTGATGAGGCTTGCCATGATCATTGTGATGAACCGCTTTAGTGTCACACCCGGCCGCGAAGCTGACTTTGAAGCGGCGTTCAGGGACCGCGCCAAGCTCGTGGACCAGCAGCCGGGCTTTCTGTGCCAGGATGTGCTGAAGCCCGTCGGCAAAGGCGTGTTTCTGACGATGACGCGCTGGGCCAGCATGGCGGCGTTTGAAGCCTGGACGCAGTCCGACGCGTTCAAACAGGGGCACGCGCGGCGTCACCCCGGCATGTTTGCGGGGCACCCGCAGCTTGAGATTTATGAGGTCTTTGAGTCCACCTGGAAGTAAGGGCACCGCCGTGGCACAGCCGAAAAAGAAGCAGATCAACTACGTATCGCTGATCATTGTGGCAGCACTGATTGGCGCGGGGGCCGGTGCCATTGTGTTCTATGACCCGGGCACTCCCGCGCCCCATGTGAAGTTCGACGACGGTTACGATGACAATTGGGGCAAATTGGAAAAGCCCGACGCGCAGGCCACGGTGACGCACATCTTGATCTCGTGGGCGGGCAAGAACGACCGCAGCCAGCCCAAAGACCCCAAGCGCACCCAGGAACAAGCCAAGAAGCTGGTCGAGGAACTGTGGCACAAGTACCGCAACAACCCGTCAGACGAGAACTGGAAGGCGCTTCAGAAAGAGCACAACGAAGACACGGCGCCCCACACCGAGTACACCTGCAAGACGGTTGGCAGTGGTCTAGACGAAAAATTCAACAGCCTCGGGCTTCAAACGAAGGCAAAGCACGCACGCTACGTCGAGTCGTCATTCGGGTACCATCTCATCCGACGTGAGCGGTAGTTCCGAGGAATCAACATGCGCTTCATGGACAAAGTGGTGTTGGTGTCGGGCGGCGGCACGGGTATCGGCTTGGGCGCCGCAAAGCGCTTCGTGGATGAAGGTGCAAAAGTGGTGATCAGCGGCCGCCGCGAGGACAAACTGCGCGCCGCGTGCAGCGAACTCGGGGCGTCGGCAAGTCTTGTGGTGGGGGACGTCACTAGCCGCGACGATTGCGCTCGCATGGTCGCGGAAACCCTGAAGCGGTACGGCAGGCTCGATGTGTTACTCAATAGCGCCGGTGTGATCGGCAATGGCGGTGTGGCAGACACTCCGCCGGCCGAGTTCGACCGCATCATGCAGGCCAATGTCTATGGCGTGTATCACTTGACCCAGGCCGCGGTGGATGCCTTGAAGCAGAGCAAAGGCAGCATTGTCAACGTCAGCAGCGTCACCGGCACCCGCCCCTACGGCACATTGCTTGCCTACTGCGCCAGCAAAGCCGCTGTCAGCATGATGACGCTCACCATGGCCCTGGAACTCGCTCCTTTTGGCATACGCGTCAATGCCGTCGAGCCTGGCGTCGTGCGCAGCGAACTACACACGGCGGGCAACGCAGTGGCCGACTACGCGGCGTTTTTGGAGCGCGCCAGACAGACCCACCCGCTGGGCCGTCCCGGCGAACCGTCGGACGTTGCCGCGGCGATCGCGTTTCTGGCAGCACCCGAAGCCGGCTGGATCACCGGCGAGTGCCTGAAAGTGGATGGCGGCCGGTATCTGACGAGCTTGCGGTAACACGCGGACAAGCAGACGCTGTGCAATCAGGGCGGGCGTGTGTTAGTCGCTTTTGGCGTAAGGGTTTGCGTTCCCGGTCCACTTGGATTCTGACGCCTTTTTTTGCAGATTTTGAAGATGCCGCCTCGTACTCTTGTAGGGGCTGGGCCATTTGGGCATTCGGGGAGTGTTACATGCGCAAGTTGATGCTCTTTAGTGTTCTTGCTGGCGGCGTACTGCTTGGATTGATGCAGCCGAGTATCGCCCAGAAGAAGGACGAAGATGGCGATGCCGCCAAGAAGCGTGAAGACGTTTTCGGCAAGAGCTTCGAGGACCAGGTCGAAGAAGCGGTCGACGCGGGCTGCGACGCTCTGAAGAAGACCCAGGGTGTCGACAAGAAAGAAGACCCGGCCATCTTCGGCCAGATGAAAGAAGCGCCGCTGTATGGCGCCGGTGAGCCCCACCAGTATCGCATCGCCCGCACCGCGTTCCCGATTCAGGCGCTGTGCAAGTCCGGGTGCTTTCACGACGACCCGGAAATCGAAAAGGCGATGAACTACCTGCGCAAGAACTACAAGGACGCGGGCGCGATCCAGAGCCTGCAAGGCAACGTCCCCAGTACCACCTACGAAGACGTGTGCGTAATCAACGCAGTCGAGGCTTACTACATCAGCGCCTGGGAAGCCAAAGAGCGCAAACTCGACAACCCGAAGAACCGCTTCACAAAGGACGCGGACGGCAAGAAAGTTCCGATCAAGCGCTGGGGCACCGAAGAAAAGGGCGCCAAGAAGGCCAAGGAAAAGAAGAAAGAGCGTAACTTCAAGCTATCCAAGGAAGACCAGAAGCTCGCCGAGTTGGCGGTCAAGGCCATCGAGACTCGTGCCCGCAAGGCATACGGCGCCAAGGGCTGGAGGTACCAGCCCACCGGCCGCGGCGAAAGCCAGCCCGAAGTGGACATCTCGGCAACCCAGTATGCGTTGCTAGGCCTGAAGTGCGCATCGCGCTTGGGCCTGCGTTATGACAAGTCACTGCTGATGGACTCGTATCACCTGTTTCGCACATGGCAGGACCAGGACGGCCCCGTCGTCAAGCGCGTTGCCAAAGATGCTGACGGCAAGCCAGTCGAGGACGAAGGCAAGAAGGATAAAGAAAAAGACAAAGGCGACCGCGGCACCAGCAGCCGCAAGTGGGAGCCAGGCGCCAAAGACCGCGCCCGCGGCTGGAGCTACACCCGCAAAGACCAGCACGATCCCGCCGACTTGATCACCTACGGCAGCATGACGGCCGCAGCAGTATGCGGCACGATCATTCTGCGCGACGAGCTTGAAACCGACCCCGCGATGCAGAAGCGCTGGAAACCGGTCGAAGACGAGTGCCAGCAGATGCTCAACGACGGGCTGGCGTGGCTGGTGGCTAACTGGACCATGCTGGAAAACCCCAAGCGCGGCATGCACCGCTACTACTACTACCTTTACACGATTGAGCGCCTGGGCATGCTCGGCGGCCTTGACTGGATCGGCACCCACGATTGGTATGTCGAGGGCGCAAAGGTTCTGCTTGAGCAGCAGAAACCCGATGGCATCTGGGACCCGGGCCACGAAATCCCGCCCAGCGACGTTTACAACACCTGCTATGCCCTGCTGTTCCTGAAGCGCGCCGAAGAAGGCATCGACCGTCCCAAGCCGGTCTTCACGGGCGGCGAGTACGACGACGAGTAGCCTGCTGCCTAAGCAGGAATGAAACAGCCCGCGCTATCCGGCGCGGGCTTTCATTTCCCCTTGCCCAAGAACTCCCGAATGCTGTCCATGATCCCGTCCACGTTCGGAATGTCGCTGGTGATGACTTGCTCGTTGAAGCCGTAGTGCTGGTCCAGGTCTTCCTTGAACTTGCCGCTGCCGTAGGCGCTGCGCACCTGGCCGTAACAGAAAACGTTGCTGGCCGGCAGTATCTGTTCGTCCAGCAGGCGAAAGCAGTGTGACGTATCGTCGGCACCCCAGTTGTCGCCGTCAGAGAAGTGAAACGGGTAGATGTTCCATTCCAGCGGGTTGTAGCGCTCGCGGATGATCTTGCTGCACAAGTGGTACGCGCTGCTGATCTTCGTGCCGCCGCTTTCGCGCAGGTGGTAGAACGTGTGCTCGTCCACCTCTTTGGCCTCGGCATCGTGGACGATGAAGACGCTCTGGATGTTTTTGTATTGGCTGCGAAGCCACGTATCGAGCCAGAACGCCTCGATGCGCACGATCTCTTTCTGCTCTTCACCCATGCTGCCGCTGACGTCCATCATGTAGATCAGCACCGCGCTGTTTTCAGGGATCGGGCGCACCTCCCACGAGCGATAGCGGCGGTCATCCCGCTCAGGGATGATGATCGGATTGGCTGGGTTGTATTCGCCGCTGGCAATCTGGCGCAGCAGGGCTGCCTTGTACGTGCGCTTGAAGTGGCGCAGGCTTTCAGGGCCAATGCGTCGGATGCCGACGTAGCGGGACTTCTCGGTCTGAACGACGTTCTTGCCCTTGGGCTGGATGTTGGGCAGCTCAAGCTCTTCGCCCAGAATCTCTGCCAGTTCTTTCAGGCTGACCTCGACTTCAAGCACGTGGTCACCGGGCTTGTCGCCGGCTTCTGAGCCAGCGCCCTGTTCGCCATCTTCGCCCAAAGCGTCGCCGATGTCGCCCTGACCCTGGCCGACGCCGCCGGTCTGCTTCTGGCCGAACTTGAAGCGCGGGATATCGATCTGTGGCAATGGAATGCTGACCGAGTCCTTGCCCTTGCGCGAGATCAACTCGCCGTGTGTAAGGAACTTGCGCAGCTCTTTACGAATGCGCCCGCGCACAATCGCGCGGAACCGGCCGTGGTCACCCTCAATCTTGTGCATCTTCATGGGTGCCATTCTATCACGCAATCCGCGATGACAATCCGTCGCCGATATCAGTTGATCCCGAACTGTCGCAGTGCATCGACCACCTGGTCGACGCCAATCAGCTTCATCAAGATGCCTTCGCGGTCGGCTTTTCGGTCGTAGTCGGCCGGCCGGGCTGCCGGGTCGCTGCGGATTACGAAAGTGCGCGACTGTTTGGGGTGCGGCCCTGTCCACTGCGGGTCATCGGGCCCGAACAGCGCGATGGTCGGCACATCCAACGCCAGTCCCGCCTGCATCAGCCCCGTGTCGCCGCTCACGTGCACCGCGCACAGTTTCAAAAGCGCTGCGCTGGCCATGAACGGTGTGCGTCCTACGGCGATGTGGGCAGTGCAGCCGGCTGGCAAGTGATCACGAATCATCTCGGCCAGAATCTGGTCTTCCGGACCGCCGACAAGCAGGCACGAACGGCCCTTCTCGGTCAACACTCGCGCCAGCGCCGCCCAGTGCGCCATGGGCCAGCGTTTGCTTGCCAGCGACCCGCCAATGTTCATCGCGATCGGCTCGCCGAGTGTCAGCCCGAACTCGTGAAACAGTTCCGCTGCCTGCGCATGATCGGCGTCGTCCGGAAAGATCTCGGTTTTCCAGTGCACCCCTGACGCGCCAACCGCGTGGGTAAGCGCAAGCCGCGCGTCTATGGTGTGCGCACCGGCTTCCCGGTTGGCAGGCGGCAGGGCAACAGAATACAGGTTACTGAACGTGTGGCTCTCGTACCCGACCAGGTGCCGCGGCCGCGCTGAGGCCACCATCGGCACCACGTCGGGGTCGCTGGCGTGCTGGATAATCGCGATGTCGTACGCGCGCGCGCGCAGTTCGCGAATCGTCGCCCGCATTCGCTTGTACTTGCCGTGGTAGGTCACGACCCGCGTGATGCGCGGGTTGTTCTCCACGATCGGAACCCGCCGACGGTCGACAAAGACATCGATCTCGGCTTGCGGAAACGATGTGCGCAAGTCAGCAATTGGCGCAGTGCAGAAAATCGTGTCGCCAATGCCGGTCGTGTTGACGACCAGGATGCGTGCTGTTGTGTCGGCCGCCAGCGGCTGAAGCGCCGAAGGTGCAAACCGCCGCGCGTGCCGCTTGGCCCACCCCAGCGCGATGCGCGTGGTCAGGCGTGGCAGTCTGGGCATGTTGATCCTCTTTCCGGCGACGCATTGCTCGCCGCGCTGGCCCGCAAGTGTATGCTCGCTTTCTGGCAAGCCGCCGTACATGGGGTACTTGGCGCCAGATACCCGCAGTTACACCCGTACAAGGAATCAGTATGAATGTTGAGCTGCCACTGGGCGAAGTTGTGGACAAAGTGGCGATTCTGGTGATCAAGGACCAGCGCATTGCCGACGAGCAGAAGCTGAAACATGTGCGCGCCGAGCTGGCGACCTTGCAACAGGCTTGGCAGGCGGCAGGGCACCCCGCGCTGACCGGCCTCGCTGACTGGTTGCCGCTGCTTGAGGTGAACGGTCGACTGTGGGACGTGGAGGATGAAATCCGCGAATGCGAACGCGCCGGCCAATTCGGGCCGCGCTTCATTGAGCTGGCACGAAGCGTGTACCACCTGAACGATAAACGTGCCGAGCATAAGCGAAACATCAGCGTGGCGCTGGGCTCGCGACTGATTGAGCAGAAGTCGTACAAGCCCTATTGATGACTCAGACCCCCAACGCTGACAGTGCGCCTATGACCTGATCCGCGCCGATCATCTGCATCAATACGCCGGTTTTGTCGACACCGGCCGCGTAACCGGGGGGCCAACTGGCGGGGTCGGGCTGCAATACGATTGCATGTTGCTGCTTCGGGTGCGGGCCAGTCCACCCCGGCTCGTTCGGGCCGAACAGCGCCACCGTTGGTACATCTTGCGCCAGCCCCGCATGCAGCAACCCGGTGTCGCCAGAGACATGTACGCGACAGAGAGGCAGTAACGCAATGTCGCCCTGCAATCCAAGTTGGGCAACGGCAGAGTGCACGCCGCTTGCGCCGTTGAGGCGGTCGTTGATCTGTGCCGCGGCTGCCTTGTCGTCGGGGCCACCCATCAAGATCACAGGCAAGCCGCGTTGTGCCAGAGCTTGAGCAAGTTCCGCCCATCGCTCGGCAGGCCAGCGTTTGCGTGGCGCGGACCCGCCGATGTTCAGTGCCACGGCCGTTCGTTCTGCAAGCCCGAACTCCGCAAGCAACCTGCTGGCGGCGCCCTTGGCCTTTGCCGCAGGGTACATCTCCATGTGCCAGTGCTCGCCTTTGGCGCCGATTGCCTTGCACAGCGCCAGCCGCGCATCCAGAGTGTGTACCCCGGACTTCTTGTCTGCATCGGGCAGCGCCACCGAGTACAGGCGGCTAAGCGTATGGTTGCGATAGCCCACGATGTACTGCGGGCGGCCCAGCGCGATCAGTGGCACAATGTCGGGGTCATTCACATGCTGGATCATGGCCACGGTGTATGCGCGTGAGCGCAGTTCGCTAATGGTGGCGCGCACCTGCTTGTACTTGCCCTTGTACGTGATGATGCGGTTGATGCGCGGATTGTTTTCGACCAGGCCGAGCCGGCGGCGGTCGACCAGGACATCGATCTCAGCATTCGGAAAGGACTCGCGCAGGTCGGCAATCGGGGCGGTGCAGAAGAGGGTGTCGCCGATGCCCGTCGTGTTAGCCACAAGGATGCGCGCCGATGTGTCGGCCGGCAATGGCACCATGGTCGGGGGTGGGCTGCGCCATGCGCGCCAGCGCGACCATGCCTTGGCAATACTGGTCGAGAGCCAGGGCGGCTTTCGCATTCACGCGGTCCTGCCGGGTGGGCCGGCTACAGGAAGCTGTACTTGCACTTGGGACAGAATGGCGCAGCAAAGCGCATGAACGTGCCGCAGCGCGTGCACTGCTTGCTGTCGCGCTGGAACTGAAGCTGCGTGTTTTTCAGCAGATCGCTGTCGGGCCACTTCTGGCGCGCCTTGGTCAGCATGCTCGACGCTTTCTGGAACTCTTCCTGCATCATGAACAGGTTGATCTTGTCGTCCACGGCTTCCGCGTCGTTGCTGTCAAGTCGCAACATCATGTCCAGAAAGCGGTGCGCCTTGGCGTAATTGCGCTCGGCGCGAGCCATGATCGCGTGGGCGCGCACGAGCAGGCGGTGCGCGGGGCGTTTCTTGGCCGCGGCATCCAGGATCGACTTGCCGCGTTTGCGCAGTTCGTCTTCCATCATCGGCCCGGCGCTCGACCACACGGTCATGGCCAAGCCCCAGACTACGGTACCGGGTTCGTCACTGTACGCCGCATTGATAAATGTCTCGGCAAACTCGCTCTGGCCGTCCACCAGCTCGCGCATGGCCTGCTCAATCTTGATCTTGGCCAGTTCGACCTTCTCGGGGGCCGGCTTGGCGTTGCTGGGCTGCAACTCCATGACGTAACGGCGCCCAAGGCGGGCGAAATACTCGAGATAGCGAACGTCAAAGGCTTCCGCAGCTTCAAACATGAGTGATGCTCTGCTCCGGCACTGAAACGCCTGGTCCAACTAACAGTGCCCGATGATGCAGGCAAGAACCTGCCCGATCAATCGGCCACTGTCGGCTGTTAGTCCTTTAGGTCGCCGCGGGCAAAAATGCTGGCCACAAAGTTCAGCAGGTCCGTGGCGCTGGTGTCGTTGTACCCGTAACGGTCGATCAGTCGCTGCTTGACCACGTCGATCTTGGCCTGCGTTTCCTTGTCCACAACGTTGCTCACCAGGCTGGTCAGCTTGATGCTGTCTTTCTGGTCTTCAAACAGCTTCAACTCAAGCGCGCGGTGCAGCCGTTCGTTCGTCTTGTAGTCAAATGTCTTGCCTTCAAGGGCCAGTGCGCCGATGTAGTTCATGATCTCGCGCCGGAAGTCATCTTTGCGGCTGTCGCTGACGTCGATCTTTTCTTCGATGCTGCGCATAAAGCGCTCATCCGGCTCTTCCATTTCGCCGGTGTACTTGTTGCGCACGCGCTCGCGCTGGGTGTAGGCCTTGACGTGGTCGATGTAGTTGCTGCACAGGCGGGCGATTGCTTCTTCGTCAGCGCTGATGGCGCGCTGGACCTCGTTTTTGGCGATCTCTTCGTACTCTTGGCGCACCACGCCCAGCAGTTCTTTGAAGCGCTTCTTGACGTCCTCGCTGCTGATCAGCGAGTGGTGTTTCAGACCCTCTTCCAGCTCGTTCATCACCATGAACGGGTTGACGGTGTCAGTGTTGGGATAGTTGACAATCGCGTTGCTGATCTTGTCCTGGATGTAACGCGGCGAAATTCCGCGCATGCCCTCTTCGCGGGCCTCGCCGCGCAGTTCGCGGACATTGTCTTCCGTCATGCCCGGCACGCTCTTGCCGTTGTACAGCTTGAGCTTTTGCAGCAAAGTCATGCCGCCGCGCTTGGGCTCTTCGAGGCGCGTGAGAATCGCCCACATCGCGGCAATCTCGATCGTGTGCGGCGCGATGTGCTTGACGACGCGTTGCTTGGTGAAGTCTTTCTCGTAGATCTTGATCTCGTGGTCGAGCACGGTGTTGTAAGGCACGTCGATTTTCACCGTGCGGTCGCGGAACGCTTCCATCAACTCGTTGCTTTGCAGGCGGCGGTACTCGGGCTCGTTGGTATGCCCGATGATCACCTCGTCAATGTCGGTCTGCGGGAACTTCTTGGGTTTGATCGCGTGTTCCTGGGATGCGCCCAGCAGGTCGTACAGGAATGCGACGTCCAGCTTCAGCACCTCAATGAACTCGACGATGCCGCGGTTGGCGACACAGAACTCGCCGTCGAAGTTGAAAGCACGGGGATCGCTGTCCACGCCGTAGAACGCGATCTTGCGATAGTTCACGTCGCCCGTCAGCTCGGTGGCGTCCTGGTTCTTCTCGTCTTTCGGCTGGAAGGTGCCGATACCGATGCGGTCTTTCTCACTGACAAGCATGCGCTTGACGACGATGTACTTGTCGATGACTTCGCGCCAGTTGCCTTCGTGCTTGGCCAGCAGGTCGGACATGATCTTGCGTGAAAGCGGGTCCAGGTCACCGTCGACGCGCAGCTTGTAGGGTACCGCGGACTTGGCGTTAATCTGTTCAATCAGCTTGGCTCGAGCTTCACGCGGGACCAGCTTGATCGGGTCCTCGTGCATCGGGCTCCAGATCACGTCAGCACCGGTGACTTCATCCTTGATCTTCCACCCAAAGGTGAACAGGCGGCCGTCGTCGGTGCGGGTATAGCGTTCAAGGCCGCGCTTGAGCAGCCGTGCGATCGTTGACTTGGCGCTGCCGACGGGGCCATGCAGCAACAGCACGCGCTTTTCAGTGCCGAAGTTGTAAGCAGCGCTCTTAAAGTGGCTCACGAGCTGCATGAGTTGCTTTTCGATGCCGAAGATTGCGTCCTGGCCGCTGTTGTGCGGGTCGCTGAAGAACTCGTAGCGGACCAGTGTTTCCTTGAACTGCTTGAACTCTTTGGTGCCGTGCGACAGCACCATGTCGTAGACGCGCTGGTGCGCGTTGCGAATGACACGCGGGTCGTCCACCACCAGCTTCATGTAGTCGTTGAAGCTGCCTTCCCAGCGCAGCGCGTGAAGCACACGCACTTCGGGGCTGTCCGAGATGGCATCCAGGATGGAACTGACGTCTGTCATCTTCTTTGCCATACGCCAACCTTTCCCAGGCCCGAACCGAAGTCTACCAGTATCGCAACGCCGCGCCCACCCGTGGAAATCCTTGGGAAACCTCGCTACCTCTGGCGCGAGCGCGGGTCAAGCCAGTCCCGCAGACCATCGCCCAACAGGTTGAACCCCAGGACAGTTCCCAGAATGCACGCTCCCGCGACGCCAACCTGAAATGCACCCTTGCTGGATTCATCCCAGCCCAGTTTGAGAATCAAGCCCCATTCGGGCACAAAGGGGTCACCGCCCAGCCCCAGAAAGGCCAGCCCGGCGACGTCCAGTATCGCGCCACCCATGCCCAGGGTGCCCAGCACGATGATGGGGGTGATGCAGTTCGGCAACAAGGTTCGCAGCAGAATCCGCACGCGGCCGGAGCCCATGGCCCGGGCAGCCTCGACAAATTCCAGCGACTTGATGCGCAGAACTTCGGCGCGAACCTGCCGCGCGAACAGCGGGACTCCGACGATGCCCACGGCCCAGATCAGGTTTTCCAGTGACTTGCCAAGCACCGCAACGGTAACCACCGCCAGCAGAAAACTGGGAAAGCTCATCATGAAGTCAATCGCACGCATCAAGAATGAATCCACCGCGCCACCGAAATAGCCTGCCATGCTGCCGACCAGCGTGCCCAGCAGTAGCGAAAGCAATGTGGCGGCCAGTGCAATCAACAGCGTCGTGCGCGCACCCCACACCAGCCGCGAGAACAGGTCGCGACCCTGTGCGTCTGTCCCCAGCCAGAATTCGGTGCCCGCTGGCTCGTTATAGCGCTGCAAGCCCTGCATCGGGTCGTAGGGCGCGATCAGCGGCGCGCCAATGGCCGCCACGATCATCAGCAGAATCAGGACTGAGCCGGCGATCGCAGGTTTATGTCGTCGCAGAAACTTCAGGAAATCAAGCCCCGACGTCACAAAGTGCGAAGCTGCGCCCTTTGCAGCATCGGTGAAGGATTCAAGCAGCGACGCCAACCATCCGCGCGATGCCGCGTAAGCTAAGACGGCCACAACTTCGGCGCCGACAAGCCCCAGGGTGATGGCCCAGGCCGCGCGTACATGGCCCGGCTCGCCGCGACCCGTGCTTGCCCAGATGCCAACCACCAGCAACGCGAGCCACGGCAAAGCCGCCAACCCCCACGGCGCAAACTGCAACCACGTCACGCCCGGCACCGCGTCGGTGGATTTGCCCGCGCCCAAATGCAGGCGCGGATCGATGACGGCATAACTGAGGTCGGTCAGCAGGTTGATGCTGATGAAGAACACTGCGATCAGCATCACCGAAGCCTGCAGCGGCTTGGCGTCAAGAACGTCGATGGCCTCGATGACATAGGTGCCCATGCCGGGCCAGCCGAAAATCGTTTCGGTCAGGACCGCGCCGCCCATAAGGTAGCCGAACTGGGTGCCGATGGCCGTGATGACAGGTATCAGCGCGTTGCGCATGGCGTGACGCAGTATGACAGGCCGCGGCGCAAGGCCCTTGGCGCGGGCCGTGCGGATGAAGTCCTGGTTCAAGACCTCAAGCATGTTGGCGCGGGTCATGCGCGCGATCAGAGCCATAGGCACGGTTGCAAGCACCATGGACGGCAGCATCAGGTGGTGCAACACGTCCAACGTAAGTTCAACGTTGCGATAGACAAAGATTGCGTCGACAAGAAAGAAGCCGGTTTCGCTTTCAAATGTCGGCCACTTGGCGATGTCCAGCCGCGACTGGAACGGAAACAGCCCAAGCTCGCCCGCGAAGCCCTTCTGAACCAGGAAGCCGAGCCAGAAAATCGGCATCGACACGCCGACCAGCGCGAACGCCAGGCAGAAGAAGTCCCAGATCGTACGCGGCTTGATTGCCGCAAGCACGCCCAACGAAATGCCGACGATGGTTGCAAACAGTATGGCGAATAGTGTCAGCTCAATCGTGGCCGGCACGCGCTCTTTGAGCTCATCGAGCACCAGACGGTTGCTGCGGTGGCTGCGCCCGAGGTCGCCTTCGGCAAGGTTGGATACAAAGCGACCGTACTGGGCGTGCAGGGGATCGTTCAAGCCCTCTGCGTCGCGAAAGCGCTTGACGTTCTCCTCGGTGGCGCGCTGGCCCAGGATGGCGCGGGCCGGGTCGCCCGGCAGGGCGTGCAGTAACAGAAATGCCGCGACGCTGACACCGATCAGCATGGGCGCGGCGGCAAGTATGCGCCGGGCGATGAAGGTCAACATTCCCGGCTATTGCCCCTTGTATCGCGCCTTGGCAAGCCGATACGTGCCCGTGGAGTCGACAAACAGGCCTTCTACGTTCGTGCGCCACGCCAGGGCCTGCATCGCCGAAAGCAGCGGCACCATGGGCCTGTGCTCTTCGTGCACAGACTTTTCGAGCGCTTCGTAAAGACTGCGACGCTTGCCGGGGTTGCGTTCCTTCAGCGCCACATCGATCTTGTCGGCGACATCCTGCCGATAGAACCGGGGCACGTTGCTGTCGCCGGGGCGTCCGCCGCCGCCGGATAGCAGTGGTCGCCAGAAGTCGTCGGGTTCGCCGGTTTCGCCCATCCACCCGATCAGCACCAGCGGGGCAGACCCTTTGCTGATGGCATCGCCGAGTTCCTTCATCGGCATCGGCTCAAGCTGCACGACGATCCCGATTTCTTCGAGTTGTTGGCGGATCATGTCCGCAACCTGCGGCGGTTTGCCGAGGTAAGGGCGTGGCACAGCCGGCAAGAGCAGCTTGAGATTCAACGTCTCAGAGCCCGCATCTTTGAGCAACTGACGCGCCTGCTTCAACCGCTCCTCCCTGGCGCCCTTGTCTGTGGACGGCAGGTATCCCTCAGGAAAGCCCATTGTGACGGGCGGCAGCAGCACGTGGTGCGAAACCGCAGTGCCGTCATAGAGTGCAACCATCGGGTCCCGGTTGATTGCCATGGCGATAGCTTTGCGTACGCGCACGTCTGCGGTCGGAAAGCCTTTGGATGTGTCGGTGTTCATGCCCAGGTAGCAGAGGTTCTCGGCTTTCCAGCTGTGCAAGTGAACATTTTCGTCAGCTTCGAGGTCCTTCCAGTCGGCGGGTGACGGGCTATCAATCAACTGCACGGTACCTGCCAGCACCTGCTCGCGGCGGCTCTTGGCGTCCTGGGCCCACTTGAACACCACTAGCGGGATCGCGGGCTTGCCGTCCCAGTAGCCTTCGAAGGCAGTCATCGTGATCGTTGCCGAGTCCTGATAGTCGCCTTCCTTGGCGATGGTGTAGGGCCCTGTGCCCGCCGGGTGGCGCGTGAGCCAGCCCTGCCGCTCGGCGGCTTGCTTGATGCTTTCCATGTGCTTGATGGCTGTCGGGCTGATGATGCCCGCTGCGAACAGGCCGGTGTTCGCGATGAACTTGGGGTTGGTGTCTTTGAGTTTGAACACGACGGTGAATGCGTCGGGCGTTTCGATGCTCGCGATGTCAGCGAAGTACTCTTCGGCATACGGCAGCTTGGGCGGCGCCGCGGGGTCGTCAAGATTGCGCCCGCGGTCGAAGCTGCGCTTGACCGCTGCCGCGTTGAAGTCGGCTCCGTCGTGGAACTTGACGCCCTGCCGCAGCTTGAACGTGTAAGTCTTGAACTCAGCGTCCACTTGCCATGACTCGGCAAGGCACGGCTCCCACGTCACGGGCGGCTTTTCAGAAGGGCGCACGAGGCCCTCGTACATCTGCTGGATCAGGTTGGCATCGCCGCCGCTGTTGGTGGCATGGGGGTCGAGAATCTCGGATTTGTCGCCGCGAAGGACCGTCAGCACCTCGTTGGCTTCGGCTTTCTCGATTTCCTTGCCGCCGCCGCAGGCGGACGCCGCGATTGCAGCCAGCGTCAGCGCGAACAACCACATCAGTCGCGTCATTTTAGACCTCGCATACGGGGCCACTCTTTTACGAACTCAGGCGTCAAAGGGTCAAACAGAATGGTGGCCGTCTCGTCGCAATCTAACCCGTCGCTTGTGCGCGCCGTCGCCAAAGCAGCTATGGCGCGTCGGCGAACCCGGACTGCGCCTTCTTTATGCCGAGGGATTCTTCAAGGCTTGCCACGCGGGCTTCAAGGGCTGCCACTCGTTCTTCGAGGGCGCTGCTCTGGCTGGTGGGGGATGTGGTGGGGGAGACGCGGGTGCTGGTAAAAGCCTCGGCCTGCGGGGCTTCCTCGGGCGGGTAGAAGCAGTGGGCCCAGATGACGCCGCGTGCGCGGTTGGGGTCGCTTACGCGCCTTGCCAGCGGTTCGGTGCGGCTGTACAGGCTTTCGAGCGTGGCGTGCAGCGTTGCCAGGTCGGGGATCGGCGCCATGCGCGACGCCCGCTGGCGCAACTCGCCCTCGGTCTGGGGGCCGCGCAGCATCAACTCAGAGAGCACAGCCGCCTGCGCCGGCTGCAGGTCCAGCAACGCAACCACAGACTCTTCCCACTTGCTCACGCGGCTGCCGGCGCCGAAGAATTCTGTCGCGAGACTGCGACGCTTAAGGGCCTGCAGCGTCTCAAGCACCTGCTGCTCGCTGTAGCTGGTTTCAGGGTCGCGTGCAGACTTCTGGTTACAGCCGTTCGTCAACGAGTTGAGCGAGAGCGGATAGTTCTGCGGCGTCGACAGCGATTTCTCGATCATTGTGCCGATCACGCGGCGCTCGATTGCGTTCAGGGTTTCCATGCAGCGAAAGCTACAAAGCAGTGGGGGAGTCGCAAAAGAAAAGGCGCGGCACAAGGCCGCGCCTTTGCGACTCCATATGCATCAGTTGTAGCGTTTGGCCAGCTCAGCCGCTTCTTTGCCGGCGGGCGTATCGGGGTACTTGTCTGCGATCTTTTCGAGTGCTTTGCGGGCGCTTTTGGGAGCCATATCCTCGATCTTGGGGCGAAGCTTCTCAAGCTCTTCGCTTGCCTTGGAACAGTCCTTGTACTCTTTGGATTTCTTGAGTTCTTTGGACTCGCTGGCCCAGGTGTCGCCGATTTCGCTGCCCTTGAACTTGGCCGCTGCCTCGTCGAGGGCCTTGGCCTGCGCAACTTTGTCGCCGGCACCGGCCGCCTTTTCGATCTTGGCCTTGTCCATATCGATGTGCTTCTGGATCAGGCCCTCTAGGTACGCTGCGTCAGCCTTGACCAGTTCATCGGTGGCTTCGGCGGCCACGGCCTTGGTGTCGGTCAACGCCTTGCCGTACTCGCCCTTGTCAAATGCTTTCACCGCACCGCTGAGTTCTTTGGCGAGGTCCTTGTCAACTTTGGTCGGCGCCAGTGCCTTGACCCATTCCTCCACGTTGGCAGCTGTGACGTTGCTTGGGTGACCGTGGAAGATGCACTTGCCGTCGGCGTCGAGCACCCAGCAGTGCGGAATGCCCCGAGTCGCGTACAAGCTGCCGATGTCTGCCTTTACAACGCCATAGGTTACCTTCTTGGCGTCGATGAGCTTGGACTGGATTGTTCCTGCGTCTTCTTTGCTCACCGCGACAATTTCAAACCCTTTGCTGCGAAACTTGTCGTTCAACTCCTGCAGGTGGGGAACCCCCGCCATGCAGGGTCCTCACCATGTGGCCCAGCTCTCGACCATGACGACCTTGCCACGCAACTGGTCAAGTTCAGTAATCGCAGCGTCAAAGTTCCAGCTCTTGTCAAACTTGAAGTTGGGGCCCTGTTCGCCGACTTCTACAGCGTGGGCCGCTGTCGCCCCGATCGCGCACAATAGTGCCAAACTCAGCAACGTCTTCATGTTTGCATCCCTTTCTCGCCTGGTACGTACCTGTCTCTCTACGTAGGTGTACGAATCACCCTGCGGCTTACGCCCCAGATTGCAGCGAAACACACAAGGCTAAGCCAGAACAGTGTTTCGGTACCTTGGCTGGAACAGCCACCCTCGCCCTCAGCTTCCCGCGATTTCTGTTTTGGCGGCTTGGCTTGCAGTGAGATCACGTTGCCACTGATCAGCGCCGGCGTGCCAATGAAGAAGTCGGCTGCGGCGCCCTCAGCGCCAAGCACCGCAGTATTGGTCACGCTGACTTCGCAAGTGGCTGCCGGGCCATCGCTGTCGAAGTCCAGTCCGACCCAGAACGCCCGGGCTTGCCCGGTGGGGATATCCGCGATGTTCTGGACCGGCGAGCCATCGAACACCACAGAGATGACGCTGCCTGAAATACCCCATTTGCCGACGTCGGCTGGCGTGCGTGCCAGAATCAAAACTTCGCCGCTGCCCGGCTCAAACGCGCTGTCGCCGTCATCCTGCCAGAGCACCAGCCGCGTCACGGCCGACGTCTGCAAGGCAGTCGCGAGGGTGATCGAAACGGTAATGGCCGATAGGTTGATCCCGGCAAGCTGGCCGGGCGCCGTCGGAAACATGCTGTCCACAAGAAAGTGCAGGGCGTTCACGTTGGTTTGGCCGAAGTAAAACGTTCTCGGTGCGGTCGGGTTGCCGGTGCCGGGCTGCAGGCGGTTCTCGCTGTGCCGGATTGTGATGGTGTTGGCCTGCGCGGGCAGTGCGCCACTGACCGTATCCGGGTTGGGAAGGCTGAGCGAAGCGGCTGCGTCGATGCGAAACCTGAACGCCTGGCCGTAGGCAGCGATGTTGTTACCGACGCTGACGCGCACCTGCAGTTCATTGATCTGGGTATCGTCGGCGACGATCGTTTCCGTGAAGGTTACGAAGTCGTCTGTGCCGTTCGGAACCTGAGCTGTACCCACCTCTTCGCCGGTGTCAAAAATGCCGTTGCCATCATCGTCATAGAACAGCCGGACGCTAGTAAAGGCCTCGTCCGCGTTGCCCGCATTCGTGAAATGGATGGTGATCGAATCAATGGTGACGTTGCCGCCGGTGGCCTGCATCACGAAACGGCCGACCTGAACGTCGCCGGTTTGCAGCTGTGTGGCAAACGAGGGCCCGGACGTGCCCGACAGGTTGACGGCAACATTGGCAGCCGCCAACGGACACGCCAACACGAACAACAGGGCGGGAAGTACCCGCATGGATGCTCCTATGGGGTCAAAAAGGGGCAAACCGCTATCATAGCGGCAGATGGAACGGCTGAAACCTCCAGACGTCGAAGACGCCGAGCGTAAACAGAGGCCAAACGCATGCCAAGCCCGCCGCGAAGCTGCTCGTGGCCGATTTGGCTCCCCCATTGCCTGCTGGACATAACATCGATTATCGGACGTAG
>JADZFR010000011.1 GCA_020849795.1 Planctomycetota bacterium
AGTTGAGCGAAGCGCCAGTCTGCGAGTTGGAAGCGACAGTAAAGCGCCCAGCCACAATGCCGTTGCCGCCCGAGCCAGTGTCGTTGGCATAAACGTTCTGCGCAGTGCCA
This sequence comes from Planctomycetota bacterium, assembly GCA_020849795.1. Classification (GTDB taxonomy): domain Bacteria; phylum Planctomycetota; class UBA8742; order UBA2392; family UBA2392; genus JADJRK01. Next base: position 111 of record JADZFR010000011.1, read on the forward strand.
GCAACAGCCGCGACCGTAAGCGACGGCCCGGTGGTATAGCCGATGTCGGCAATGCCGTACTGATAACCTGCCGACTGGGTGCCCGGGAATTGAGGCGTGGTCGCTGAGTTCGAATCCCAACGGGCCGCGACGTACCGGATGTTGCCGGCGCTGGGGAAAAATGCAGCGGGTGAAGAACCACTAAGGTAGTACCAGCTGGCGCCGACGCCCGAGGGCAAGAACACGCAAACGACGTAATTCGTACCATTCGTGAGCGCCACCGGAGTCGTCAGTTGCACCGATCGCCACTGACCTGCGGTTCCGGCGGGCAGCGCGGCTTGGGCGAGCAGTTGCTGGTTGTTGATCTGATAGAGCGAAACCGTGCGCGCAACGGCGTCTGGAAGGATCGCGCTCAGGTGAGTCACCGAAATGTTGGCGGCGCTGCACGTGAACTCCCACCCGACTTGGCGCGGAGAGGCTGTCGTGCTGGAAAACGACGTCGTCCCCTGATTGAGCGGATAGGTCTGGGCCCCGCAGTTGGAGGCGAACAGAATCGTCAACAGCAGGCCAGCAGACCAGGCGAAGTTTTTCATAGGGTCTTGTCCTTCACCGTGCATCGCGTTCACAAAGAGCACGCATGCACAGAACTATCCCACACTAAGCGTGGGCAATGATGGCAATCCAGTTATGTCATGCGAATGTAATGGAATAAGCTAGCTAAACGGGGTGATTCTTGCAAACCCTAGTTGGTTGAATCACAGAGTCGAACAACCGCATAAAGCAGACATGCGCATCATGGACGGGTTGCTTCGTTTGGTGTCCCGACGGGCAGCCAGCGACCCAGATTGCAGCGCCGATTCCAAGTCCTTCTCAGCGAGGACATTCGGCGTATAAGGGGCGCCTTCAATCCGGCGGAAACGTACCCAGATGAACAAGGAACACATTCACCTGAAGCTTGGCAGCGTCAAAGATGCCCAAGCCGACGCCATCGTCAGTGAGATCAACAACGACCTCATCTTTGCCGAAGAGGCCCATTGCAGCCTTGGTCCCGAAGTAGACACCGAGATCATTCGCCAGTGCCTTGCCATCGGCAAGCTTGACCTTGGCGACGCGGTGGTCACGGACGCCGGCGACCTCGATGCCCGCTGGGTGATCCACGCCGCGAGCATGAACTACGACCAGGTCAGCACGGAAGACAGCATCGTCAGCAGCCTGCGCGCCGCACTCAAGCGCGCGTCCGAAATCGGCGCCCGCACCATCGCGGTGCCGCCGATCGGCATGGCGACCAGCCACATCCCGATCAAACGCGTGGCTGAGCTGCTGCTCAGCGAGGTGCTGCGCCATGACACCCGCGAAAGCACGGTCGAAGAAGTGAGCTTCTTTCTGCCCGACAAAGCCATGATGCGCGTCTTTGACGAGTGTTTGAAACAGGTCTGACGAGTTGGGATTCAACTGCGGCGCTTCGTACGCGCCAATCCAGGTCCTTTGCCCGGCAGCAGGTCGCCCATGCCCATTCTTGACTCCATTCTTGACTGCATCGGCGACACGCCGATGGTTCGGCTCTCGCGCTTCAGTGATGGCTTGCCTTTCACGCTGGTCGGCAAGCTGGATCAACTGAACCCCGGTGGTTCGGTCAAAGACCGCATCGGCATTGCCATGATCCGCGATGCCGAAGCCAAAGGGCTGTTGCAGCCCGGCGGCACGATCACCGAAGGCACCGCGGGCAACACCGGGCTTGGCCTGGCCATCGCCGCCAACAACCTGGGCTACAAGTGCGTGTTCTGCCTGCCCGACAAGATGTCGAAGGAAAAGATCGACCTGCTGCGCGCATACGGCGCCAAGGTGATCGTCACGCCCACCGCTGTTGACAAGTCAAGCCCTCTGCATTACGCCAACGTCGCCAAGCGCATTGCCAAAGAAACACCGGGCGGCTGGTTTGCGGGCCAGTTTGAAAACCAGTCCAACCCGCTGGTGCACTACCAATCCACAGCCAAAGAAATCTGGGACCAGACGGGCGGCAAGTTGACGCATTTCTTTGCCGGCGCCGGCACCGGCGGCACGATCAATGGCGTCGGCAAGTTCCTGAAAGAACACAACCCCGCCATCAAGGTCGTGCTGTGCGACCCGGACGGCAGCTTTTACGGCCCGTGGTTCAAGGACCACAAAGCCCAGCCGTCGCCGCGACAGTACACCGTCGAGGGCATCGGCCTCGACTACATCCCCGGCACGATGAACTTTGACCACATCGACGACGTGGTCACTGTCAGCGACCGCGAGGCGTATCTGGCGGCGCGCAAACTGGTGCGCCTGGAGGGCATTTTCACGGGCGGCAGCACGGGCAACAACATCGCGGGCGCGGTGAAATGGCTCAAGGCCAATGGCGCGGGCAAAGATGCGCTGCCGGTCGCGTTTCTGTGCGATGTGGGTGACCGCTACTTGTCCAAGATGTACAGCGACGACTGGATGCGCGAGAACGGGTTTCTTGAGCGCAGCGACGTTACGGCAGGCGAGATACTGCTGCGCCAGCGTGGTCGCAAGCTGGTCACGGCCGAGCCGGCGCAGTCGCTGGCTGAGGTGATGGTGCAGGTCAAGACGCTTGACCTGTCACAGATCCCGGTGCTGGAAAACGGCCAGCCCGTGGGCGCGCTGTACGACGGGCAATTGCTCAAGCTGCTGCTTGAGGGCCGCAAACTCGACCAGATCAAGGTGCGCGAAGTGATGGGCAGCCCGCTGCCCGTGGTCGATGAAGAAATCACTGTGGGCGAGTTGCTCAAAAGTGTCGAGCGCGAGCCCGGAGCTGCACTGGTCCGGCGCGCGTCCGGTGAATGGGGCATTCTGACCAAGGCTGACCTGGTCGCAGTTCTGTAACCCCAGCCAATTTCTGCAACTGACACTCGGCGCGCGGGAATAGTCGCGCGCCGACTGCTGTTCGGTCCCGACATTCACGTTTTTCGAACACGGGAGACGAACATGAAGATTGCGATTACGACCCCTACCGGCCACATCGGTGGCGGCTTGGCGAAACAGCTGCTTGAGAAGGGCGGCCACGAACTGACACTGATCTGCCGCGACCCGGCGAAACTGGCTGACCTCGCCAAGCGCGGCGCCAAGGTGGTGAAGGCGGACCTTGAGAATCGGGACGATGTCATTAAGGCGACAGCCGGCGCCGACGCGGTGTTCTTGCTGTGCCCGCCGAAGTTTGACGCCCCCGACCTGCGCGCATACCAGAATAAGGTCGGCGACAATTTTGCCGCGGCGGTGCGCAAGAACAAACTGAAGCGCGTGGTGTTCCTTTCCAGTTTTGGCGCCCAGCACAAGTCCGGCACCGGGCCGATTGCCGGCCTGCATGATATTGAGCAGAAGCTGAACGCCGCCGCCAAAGAAGTGGGCGGCAGCGCATTGCACCTGCGGCCCGCGTCGTTCATGGAAAACTGGTTCATGAACATCGACAGCATCAAGTCCCAGGGCGCAGTGTATGCGCCCATACCCGCAGATGCGTCCATGCCGCAGATTGCGACGCAGGACATCGCCAGGGTCGCAGCAGAAGTCATCGTCGACACGAAGTGGAGCGGCACCAAGGTTCGCGAACTGCTGGGCCCGCGCGATTACACGTTCAAGGACAGCGTGAAGATCATTGGCGACGCGATCGGCAAACCCGTGAACTTCGTGCAGGTTCCCGGTGATGCGGCTTTGCAGTCCATGACCGGCATGGGGCTCAGCAAGAGCGTCGCAAGCAGCTATGTCGAGATGTACGACGGCGTTGCCAAGGGGATCGTCAAGGCCGAGCATGCGCGCAAGGCCGAAAACACGACACCGACAACCTTCGAGCAGTTCGCCAAGGCAGCGCTGGCGCCCGCCATCAAGGGCTAGCGTGTGAGCATTCACCCGCCCCGGAAAACCGGGGCGGGTCTTTTTTGTTGGCAGTTCGGCACGTGCCAGCCAAGATGGGCAAATCTCGATGGACTGACGCATGCTTGCCCCAAAACTTGTTCTTCTTGGCGTCGGTGCCGTGCTGCTGCTGATCGGCGGCATCTTCACCGCAGAGGCCATCTCCGAGCCCGCTCCCGTACGCATGAAGTATGCGCAGTTCCGTGACTCCAACGTCGAGGCGCGCTGGCTTGAACTGACGGATTGCACGATCAGCTATTACTACGGCATGCGCATTGACGAGGTCGAGCAGGCGCGCTACGGCGGCAAGGAAACCATCAAGGACAAGCATTACTACGCCGCGCTGCTGGCAGGGCCCGAAGATGAACGGTCGGTGAAAGCCTTCATCGAAGTCGAAGATGCCGGCCTGAAGACACTGATGGAACAGTGCTGGAACGCCGAAGAGGCTGAAGATTACGAGTTCTTTGAGACCAACGACGCGCGCATCTTCGTCCACAACCAGACCGTGCGCGGCATGGCAACTCGCTGGAACATGAACGCCGGAGAGACCAAGAAACTGCTTCGTGACAACCTCGACGTCACGCCCGATCTCGTCGTGATCAAGCAAGGCGCCGAGCCAAGCCGCACTGCCGGATGGGTTCTGCTGTTGCTGGGGGCGTTGGTCGCCGGCGGCGGCGGCCTGTGGCTGGTGTTCGGCCGCAAGTCGCAACCGCAGTTGGTGTTTCAGCCGGCGTACGCACCATACCCGCCACCACCAGGCATGCCCGGTCCGGCGCAGTATCAAGGTAATGTTCCGTATCCGGGAAATGCGCAGTATCCCGGAAATCAGCCTTTCGCGGGCCAGCCGCGGCCGCAGGACCAGGCGCCGCCGCCACCTTGGCAAGCCCGCTGACGAGAAGCGGGCCCAGGCCGGTTTTGCCAATTTTCAGGTCACAACGGCCCGGATCGCCCAACGTGCGATCCGGCGGAAATGTGCATTTCTAGGCGTTGAGGACTCATGCCGCAGCATATTCCCTTTGGCACTTGGAAGATTGCGGCGTAAACTAGTGTTCTAACAGCCCGGTTAGAAGCCGGTTGCGGAGGTGCTGTTCCATGTTGCCCGATGACCCCAACCTTGATCGGTCCACTCGCCGGTTGCCTTCCACTCCGGGGCACAAGACTGCCATGCTGCTGCGCGAGAAGTATGTGCGCCGCCGCACCGCCATCCAGCGCTTCACTGAACGGCTGCAGCGAGGCGGCCCAGCCGACCACGCGGAAATCCAGACGCTGCGCGACGTAGGCGTGAGCGAAGACGAGATCAAGGTGCTGGTGGCCCAGTACTCGGCTTGAGTGCGGGGTGATGTTGTAAGACGGCCGGTGTGCAAGGAACGAAAAGTCCGTAAATGTATTCATTTTGAGTCTTCACAACTCATGCAGTGATATCGACTTGCGCAACTCAACAGTATTCTCCTGATTTTTCATTTTGTAAGGAAACCACGAGGTGGGATCCTACGTTAGTATTGCAGGACCATAACGGAGGGCGAGTCATGCCCGACATGGATGTGGACAAGGTAACCCGCCGCTACGTCGGCTTGAACCCGAAGGAGACTGCGCTGCGCCTGCGTGAAAGCTACACGCGCAAGCGCGATGCGATCCAGAAGTTCACTGACCGCGTACAGAAGTCCGGTGGATTTGTGGACGACGCCGAAATCGAAACGCTGCGCGCGGTAGGCGTCAGCGAGGACGAAATCAAGGCGCTGGTCGAGGCCTACGGGGTGTAACGAACCTGAACAGGCCGGTCCCGACTTTCCACAGCGTTGCGGATTGCGCGGGTCACGCTAGGATTGCCTTCCCGGGCGGACGCCTCCATGTGAGGCGTCCTTCGTTTTGAAGCCTGGGGTAGCTTATGACCAAGCATGTAACCAAGCACGTCATCATTACCGGCGGCGTTGTCAGCTCGCTGGGCAAGGGTTTGACCACGGCGTGTGTCGGCGCGCTGCTTGAGACGCGCGGACTGCGTGTGCGCATCCAGAAGTTTGACCCGTACATCAACGTGGACGCCGGCACGATGAACCCGTTTCAGCACGGCGAGGTCTACGTCACCGTGGACGGCGGCGAGACCGACCTGGACCTTGGCCACTACGAGCGCTACACCTCGGTGCCGCTGAGCCGCAACAGCAACATCACCAGCGGGCGCATCTACCAGACCGTGATCAACAAAGAGCGCCAGGGCGCCTACCTGGGCGGTTGTGTGCAGGTGGTCCCGCACATCACCAATGAAATCAAGCGCAATATCCGGCAGTGGGATGGCCCCGACACCGACATCGTGCTGTCCGAACTTGGCGGCACCGCGGGCGACATTGAGGGCGCGGCGTTTCTGGAGGCCTTTCGACAGTTCGCCTACGAGCACGGCCGCGACAATACGGTGTTTGTGCACCTGACGCTGGTGCCCTACCTGCGCGCGTCGGGCGAGCTCAAGACCAAGCCAACCCAGCAGAGCGTCGGCATCCTGCGCCAGATCGGTATCCAGCCCGACATGTTGATCTGCCGCACCGAAAAACCGATTTCGCAAGAGATGCGCGACAAGATTGCGATGTTCTGCAACGTAGAAAAGAAGCACGTGTTCGAAGAGCGCGACGTCGAAAACACGATCTATGAACTGCCGCTGGTATTGAACCGCGAAGGCTTCGATGACGCGTTGATTCGCCGCCTTGGGCTGCCCGAAGGCCAGGCCCACCTCGAGGCCTGGCAGCAGGTCGTGCACACCGTGACGCACCCCACGGCCACAGTCGATATCGCCGTGGTCGGCAAGTACGTCGAGCTCAAGGATGCGTACAAAAGCGTCTACGAAAGCATCGACCACGCCGGCATCGCCAACAAAGTTGAAGTGAAAATTCATCGTATCAATGCCGAAGAGCTGACCGACGAAAACGTCGGCAAGCGCCTGCGCGGCATGGCGGGAATCCTGGTGCCCGGCGGTTTCGGCGAACGCGGCATTGAGGGCAAGATCAGCGCCGTGCGCTTTGCGCGCGAGAACAAGGTGCCTTACTACGGGCTGTGCCTCGGCATGCAGATTGCCGTGATTGAGTTTGCCCGCAACGTTGCCGGCATGGGCGACGCCAACAGCACCGAGTTCAGCAAAGAAACCACGAACCCGGTGATTACGCTGCTCAAAGACCAGATCAGCATCAAGGACATGGGCGGCACCATGCGCCTGGGTGCACAGCCGTGCCGGCTGACTGAGGGTACGGTCGCCCGCGCTGCCTATGGCGCCGAGACAGTGCAGGAGCGCCACCGCCACCGCTACGAGTTCAACAACGAGTATCGGGGCCGGCTGACAGAAAGAGGTTTGGTCATCAGCGGCATCAATCCCGAGCTTGAACTGGTCGAGATCGTGGAGCTGAAAGACCACCCGTTCTTTGTGGGCGTGCAGTTCCACCCCGAGTTCCAAAGCAAGCCGCTGAAGCCGCACGCGCTGTTCACAGCGTTCATCAAGGCCGCCAGCGAACGCAACAAGGCGCTATAGCCGGCTCAGGACGGGGCTGGATTAGCCCCTTCTGGCGTGGTAGCCTTAAACCTCGAAACTCTGTTCAGCGAGGCGACTTATGCCGCTCTATACCGTTACGGCGCGCGACGCCAATGGGCGTACTGTCAGCCAGGTCAAAGACGCACCCAGCGTCGGCGACCTCGTGCAGGAAATGCGCAAAGCCGGGCTTACTGTCATCGGCGTGAAATCCGAGGGCGGGGGCGGCGGAAGCGCCGTGGCTGCAACCCAGAACGCGCCCACCGAGGCGCAGGCCAAGGCCAAGTCCCAGGGCAGCATTTTTCAAAAGAAGGTCAAGGTCGGCGACATGGCGGCGTTCTGCCGCCAGATGAGCACGATGTTGCGCGCCGGTTTGAGCCTGCTGGACTCGCTTGAGACGATTGCGGCTGAAACCGAGACGCCGGTGTTCAAGGCGGCCCTCGAGAACGTGATGCTGGACATTGAGGCGGGTTCAAAGCTGTCCGATGCCATGAAAAAGCACGGACATATCTTCAGCCCCTTGATGTGCAGCATGATTGAGGCCGGCGAAGTTTCAGGTTCGCTGGATACCATCCTTGAGCAACTGGGCGTGTTCTTCAAGCGCCGCCACAAGCTGCAGCAGCAGATCAAGTCTGCAACGGCTTACCCCAAGTTCGTGGCCGGCTTCTTTGTGTTGATCGTGACCGGCATTTTCATGTTCCTGGTGCCGCAGTTCAAAGAGCTGTTTGAGCAGTACGGCGGAGAGCTTCCGTTTCTGACCAGCGTGCTGATCCTGATCAGCGACGCGATCGTGAAGTGGTGGTTCATCACGCTGCCGCTGCTGGCCGGCGGTGTGGCTGCGTTCATTTTCTGGAGACGAACGCCCGCGGGCGCCGAAAGCTGGGACCGCATGATCCTCAAGGCCCCGCTGTTTGGGCCCCTGACGCTGAAGTCGGGCGTGTCGCGCTTCACCATGACGCTTTCGACGCTGGTTCGCAACGGCATCACGCTGGACCAGTCGCTCGAAATCACCAGCAAAACCCTGGGCAACTACGTGCTTGAGCAGGCGATTCTTGATGCGCGCCAGAAGCTGATCCAGGGCTACAGCCTGTACCAGGCGTTGACCGACGGCGGCGTGTTCCCCAGCCTGATGACCAAGATGGTAAAGGTCGGCGAAGACTCGGGTGCATTGCCCGACATGCTTGCAGACGTGACCGAATACTATGAAGAAGAAGTAACCTCGGCTGTGCAGGGTATCACGTCGTTGATTGAGCCGGCGTTGATCATCTGTCTGGGTGGCGTGGTGCTGGTCGTGATCCTGGGCATCTACCTGCCGATCTTCAACCTGTCGCGTACTGCGGCCAAGGGCTCGGCTGGCAAGTAAGTAACGTTGCATCTCGCAACGGGCCGGGGCTTCCCGGCCCGTTGTCATTTGCGCACGAGTGGCAGCCGCCTGCGCACAACTGGTGGGCGAGTCGATGAGCGGCTCGCCGCAGATCGCCCACATTTCAGTGTGGCAGAAAACGTAGCACTATATGTAGTGGTCTGGTTTCCACACAAAACAGACGAATCGGAGTGAGCTGACATGTGGCAGGCGGGAACTTGGGGATAGCTGTGGGTTGTGTGGATTACTACTCACATACTGATCTTAGTGTTCACCTGATTCTGACACCCTTTATTTTGTGTTTTCACGTTGACCATCCCCAAGTGACAGATATACTCCCACCCACGCCCTGAAGTTTACGGGGCCTTAATTCAAAATAGTCAAAGATACTAGGGGTAGCGTCCGATCTCATCCTAACAGGGTAGCGTGACGCTTCGCCCTATTTCGATTCCGCAGCGCGGAAAGGCCTCTTTTCGCGCCTGTGTCGGGAGGGAAGGCAAAATGAACAAGAAGACCGGAAAAGCCGCGACCAAGACCCGGCGTTCCACCAAGTCGTCGATTCGTGCCCGCAAAGAAGAAACGGGCGCACAGGCGGAGAACATGGCAAGCACAAGCAAACTGTGCCCGACAGGCGTGGCGATCCCCCGCCGCTTTACCAACCCGGGCGAAGACGTACTGGCCAAGGTCAAGTACGCGCGTCGCGCCACCAAGATCACCAACCCCGACGGCAGCATCGTGTTCCAGATGGACGGCGCCGAGATTCCGGCTGACTGGAGCCAGCTCGCCACCGACATCATGATCAGCAAGTACTTCCGCAAGGCGCAGGTGCCGCAATTCGCCGAGGGCGCTGACCCGGTCCACGGCGAGCCCCTGCAAGACGAAGACGGCAACGTGATTCTCGGGCCCGAGCGATCGGCCCGCCAGGTCGTCAACCGCCTGGCCGGCTGCTGGCGCCATTGGGGCGAAAAGTACGGCTACTTCCGCAGCGCCGAAGACGCACAGGCCTATTACGATGAGATGGCATTCATGCTCATCCACCAGTACGCCGCACCCAACAGCCCGCAGTGGTTCAACACCGGCCTGGCATGGGCCTACGGCTTGACCGGCCCCAGCCAGGGTCACTACTACGTAGACCCCGACACCGGCACGCTGGTCAAGAGCACCGACGCCTACACCCACCCGCAGCCGCACGCCTGCTTCATCCAGGCCGTGCGCGACGACCTGGTAGGTGACGGCGGCATCATGGACCTGTGGACGCGCGAGGCGCGCCTGTTCAAGTACGGCAGCGGCACGGGCACCAACTTCAGCAAGCTGCGCGGCGAAGGCGAGCCGCTTTCGGGCGGCGGTCAATCGAGCGGGCTGATGAGTTTCCTGCGTGTGGGTGACCGCGCCGCGGGCGCCATCAAGAGCGGCGGCACGACGCGCCGCGCCGCCAAGATGTGCTGCCTGGACCTTGACCACCCCGACATCGAAAACTTCATCAACTGGAAAGTCACCGAAGAGCGCAAGGCCAAAATCCTGATTGAGGCAGGCTTCGCAGCCGACTTCAACGGCGAGGCCTACACCACCGTGTCGGGCCAGAACAGCAACAACAGCGTGCGCGTGCCCAGCGAGTTCGTTGACGCGGTGCGCGCCGACGGCGACTGGCACCTGCGCTGGCGCACCGACCGCAACCACATCAGCAAGACGCTCAAGGCTCGCGACCTGTGGGACCAGATTGCAGGCGCAGCCTGGAATTGCGCCGACCCCGGCGTGCAGTACGACACCATCATCAACGACTGGCACACCTGCCCGCAGGATGGCCGCATCAACGCGTCCAACCCGTGCAGCGAATACATGTTCCTGGACGACACGGCGTGCAACCTGGCGTCGCTGAACCTGCTCAAGTTCTTCGATGCTGAAAAGGGTGAATACGACGTTGAAGCGATCAAGCACGCCTGCCGGCTGTGGACCATCACGCTCGAGATCAGTGTGCTGATGGCCCAGTTTCCAAGCCCTGAAATCGCCGAGAAGTCCTACGACTACCGCACGCTGGGCCTGGGCTATGCCAACCTTGGCACGTGCCTGATGCTCAGCGGCATCCCCTACGACAGCAAGCGCGCGATTGCCGTGTGCGGCGCGATGTCGGCGATCATGACCGGCGAAAGCTATGCCGCGTCGGCCGAAATGGCGGCGGGCCACGGGCCGTTTCCGCGTTATGCGGCCAACAGCAAAGACATGCTGCGCGTGATTCGCAACCACCGCCGCGCCGCCTATAACGCGCCAGCCGGCGACTACGAGGCGCTGCGCGTCAAGCCCGTGGGCATCAGCCCCGAGGTCTGCCCCGCGTACATGCTGGATGCCGCCCGCGAAGTGTGGGACCGCGCCCTCGACCTGGGCAAGAAGCACGGCTACCGCAACGCCCAGACCACAGTGATTGCGCCGACCGGCACGATCGGCCTGCTGATGGACTGCGACACGACCGGCATTGAGCCCGACTTCGCGCTGGTCAAGTTCAAGAAGCTCGCCGGCGGCGGCTACTTCAAGATCATCAACCAGAGCGTGGAGCCGGCACTACGCCACCTCGGCTACTCACCGCGTGACCGCAAAGCCATCATTGACTACGTCGTCGGCACCCTGACGCTCAAGGGCGCGCCGATCATCAACGACGAGTCACTGCGCGCCAAGGGCCTGAACGAAGCCGATCTCAGCCGCATCGAGCACGGCCTGCAGGGCGCCTTGGAGCTCAGTTTCGCGATCAACCCGTGGACGCTCGGCGAAGACACCATGCTGCGCCTGGGCATCAAGAAAGAAGAGTTCAGCGCGCCGGGGTTCAACCTGCTCAAGCGCCTTGGCTTTGATGAGCAATCGATCGAAGAAGCCGGCGACCACGTATGCGGCCGCCAGACGGTCGAAGGCGCGCCATACCTCAAGCCCGAGCACCTGCCGGTGTTTGATTGCGCCAACCGCTGCGGCAAGCACGGCGAGCGCTTTATCCATCACATGGGGCACGTGCGCATGATGGCGGCGGCGCAGCCGTTCATCTCGGGCGCGATCAGCAAGACGATCAACATGCCCAACGAAGTCACGATCGAAGACATCAAGGATTCGTACCTTCAGGCCCACGACCTGGGCCTGAAGGCGGTCGCCATCTATCGTGACGGCAGCAAGCACAGCCAGGTGCTGACCACCACGGCCAAGAAGAAAGAGGCCGCGACCGAGAACGAGCCAGCCGCGAAGTTGCCCGCCGAGGCAGCGGTGGTGGCCCCGGCACAGGTGGTCGCAACCAGCCCGGCGCATGGCGCGCATCGGCGCCCGTTGCCCACACAGCGCCGCGGGTTCACGTATGAGCTCAAGATCGCCGGCCAGAAGATGTACCTGCGCACAGGCGAGTACAAAGATGGCGAGCTGGGCGAGATCTTCCTGGACATGAGCAAGGAAGGCGCCACCCTGCGCAGCATTCTCAACTGCTTCGCAATTGCCATCAGCAAGGGCCTGCAGTACGGCGTGCCGCTGAAAGAGTTCGTGGACACGTTTACGTTCACGCGCTTTGAGCCGCAGGGCATGGTCGAGGGCCACAAGCACATTCGCATCGCCACCAGCGTGATTGACCTGGTCTTCCGCACACTCGGCCACCAGTACCTCGGCCGCACCGACTTCCTGCACATCAAGCCGGAAGAGGTAAAGGGCCCGGCCCTGCTGAGCCAGCAAGGCGAACAGAAGGACCTGGAAGAGGCCGGCAAGACAGAACAAGAGCCCAAGGCGCAGGCGACCGGTAAACCGGCCCTGCAGGAGCAACCCGCGCGTGCGCCGGCCGATGCGCCCGCAAGGCCGGCAAAGCAGCAAAGCGCGCTCGACAAGCAACTCGAAGAACTGATGGGCGACGCCCCGATGTGCGACGTTTGCGGCCACATCACTGTGCGCAACGGCGCCTGCTACAAGTGCCTGAACTGTGGCAACAGCATGGGCTGCTCATGAACGTTGCACGCACCGCGACGGCCCAAGAACGGCCGCAAAACCGCCGCAAAACCGCCGCAAAACCGCCGGGGAAACCCGGCGGTTCTTTTTGCGTGGCAAGCCGGAAAAATTCCGCCTGCCTTCGGTGCCTGTCGGCACTTCCGGAAACTGGTGGCTGCAACCTATGCTGGGTAAATGCAAAGCAACACCGAGATTCTTCGCAAGTCGAACGTCGGCGACGAAGCGCACCGCCCGCCGGTGGGTGCTTCGCCCGGCACCCTGGTGGCCGCCGCCGACGCGCACGACACACGCATGATGGTGATCGATTTCAGCCCGTCGCACTGCGACCTGAGTGAAGTTACCGACCCCGCCCAGTTGAAGCCGTACATCGACAAAGATTCTGTTACCTGGATCGACGTCACCGGGTTCAAGCAGATCGAGCTGATCCGCACGCTGGGCGAAATGCTGGACATTCACCCGCTGGCCCTGGCCGATGCAGTCAACATTCCGCAGCGCGCCAAGGCTGAGGCTTACCCGGACTATGTGTTCATCGTGACTCACGCGCCCGAGATTGACGGCGACGGCTTTTACTCGGAACAGACGGGTGTGCTGTTCGGCGACCACTTCGTGCTGACATTTCAGGAGCGCCGCGACGAAGACGTGTTCAAGCCGCTGCGCGAGCGCATCAAGGCCTCGCGCGGGCTGGTCAGGCAGAAAGGCCCGGCGTACCTGGGCTACGCGATTGTGGACGTCATCACGGACACATACTTCCCGGTACTGGACGCGCTGGAAGACCGCCTCGACGCGATGGAAAAACGCATTCTCAAGCGCGAACTGCATGTGCTGGAAGAACTTTACGCGCTGCGCCACCAGGCGGTCGACATTCGCCGCGCGATTGAGAGCCACCGGGATGCGCTCAGCACGCTGATGCATATCCAGGTGCCCTACATCAATGACGAGGTGCGCCTGTACCTGCGTGACTGCCTTGACCATGCGCTAAGCCAGGTCAACACCGCCAGTTCGCTGATGGATTACGTGGTCAGTCTGCGCGAGCTGCTGGCCAGTGAGCAGGCACAGCGCCTGAACGAAGTGATGAAGATGCTGACGATGGTGGCGACCATCTTCATCCCGCTGAGTTTCTTCGCCGGCGTGTACGGCATGAACTTCGACGGCCGCGGCAACATGCCTGAGCTGACGATTCCGTACTTCTACTGGTTATGGTGGTGCGCCATGGCCGTGGTTACGGGCCTGATGCTTTGGTATTTCAAGCGTCGCGGGTGGCTCGGCCGGTAAATCGCAAGCCGCCGCGTGATCGCGGCGGCTTTGTGGTGACAGTGGCCCGTCTAGTCGTCCTTTTTCCGGTCCAGCCCCTGGTAGTCGAATGAGCGGTCGGGCGTGCCCGGCGGCGTGTTGCGTGAGTTTTCGAAGTCGCGACGGCCGCGCTCAAACAGCGCCTTCTGCTGGGGCGTCTGGCTCTTGCTGGTGTCCTGTTCTGCCTGTGCCAGCGCCCTGCGGCTTTCGTCCTTCAGGTCGGCAAAGTTGGCGTCCTTGAGAATCTTGGGGCGCAGGAAGATGTACAGGTTGGTGCGGCGCTCGACGGTGCGCTGGCTCTTGAACAGCTCGCCCAGCAGCGGGATGTCACCCAGCACCGGGATCTTGCTGACGGTCTTGCTGCTTTCGCTTGTCTTGAGGCCGCCGACCACTACCGTGCTCGCGTCCGGCACGGTCACAAACGTCGTGATGCGCCGGCGCTGGCGTGGCGGCGACGTGCCCGGCGTGGTGCTTTCGCCGGTGAAGTTGGTGATGTCCAGGTCAAGCTGCAGCGTGACGTACCCGTCGGCGCTGATCTGCGGCGTCACCGACATCGTGATGCCGGCTTCCACGAAGTCGCCCGCGCCCTGCAGGTTGCCGTTGACGTTGCTGGTCAACTGCAGCAGCTGGATTTCGGTCTGGATCTCGATGGTCGCTTCCTGGTTGTCGTTGGTGATCAGCATCGGCTGCTGCAACACGTTGGTGTCGGCCTGGGTCTTCAAGAAGCGCACGAGCAGCGGAATGTCGAACGCGGTGCCCTTGTTCAGCGTCAGCAAGCCGCCCTGGCCGAAAATCGGGTTGCGGCCGGCGGGCACGCCGCCGCCGGTGCCGATCGGCACGCCCGAGCTGTCCACGATTTCACTGAAGCCGAAGGTAGTGCCGAAGCTCAGGCGCGGGTCCTTGCTCTGGTTCGCGAAACCGTCCACGGTCGCGATTTCAACGCCGAACTGGAAGTCGTCGTCGTCGCGCACCTCAAGAATTGCGGCTTCAATCATCACCTGCGGCCGCCGCACATCCAGCTTGTCGATGATCTTGCGGATCTCGTTGAAGTCGGTCGGCGTGGCGATCACCAGCAGGCTGTTGGTGGTGGTGTCGGGCACAATCACTGGCGCGTTGGGGTCGTTGGCATTCACGCCCGGCTGGCCCGGGATGCCGGGCTGGGCGCTGGGCAGGCCGACGCCCAGCACGTCATTCAGCGTCGCCGACAGGTTTTCGGCCAGCACGTTCTTGCACGCGTAATAGTGAATGCGCCCGGTGGTCACGGCGCCGGGGATTTCCTGGTCGATCTTCCTGACCAGTTCCCGCACCAGTTCAATGCCGGCGTCGTAGCCGGTCACCATCAGCGCGTTCACGTAGGGCGCAACTTCAACGCGCACCAGCGTTTCGTCTTCGGGGCTGCCCGGTCGGCGCGGTGTCGCGGCCAGCAACTGCTGGCGCGCCGTCAGCAGGCCGTCAAGGCTGGTCTTGAGCTCTTCGGCGTCAATATGGTTGATGTTGATGACTTCAAGCCGCGGGCTGCGCGGGGGCTGGTCCATCAGCTTGATGATCTGCGCCATGCGCCGGATGTTGTAGCTGTAGTCGGCGATGATCAGGCTGTTGATGCCCTGGATCGGCTGCACCATGCCGCCCTGGCGGGCGGTCAGGTTTCGCAGTGCTCCTGTCACGCTGTTGGCGTCGGCGTACTTCAGGTTGACGACCAGGGTGACGAAGTCAGCGCTGGTGTCATTCCACTCCGAGAGTTCGTCAAGAAAGATAACTTTGTCGGCTTGCGTAACGGCTTCGACGGCCGGGATGATCTCGTAAAAGCGTACCGACTGCGGGCTGTCCTCGCCAAAGGGCGCCAGGATGAAGCGAAACTGCTTCAAGAAGGTCTGCAGCACGCTGAACATGGCGGTACGCGGCACCGCAAAGCCCTCGCGGGGCGCGACAATGGTAACTTCACCCGTGACCGTCTTGGGGTTGTACAGGAACTTGATCTTCTGGTACTCGGACGTGAGCTGGATCATGTCCGCGATCGGGATGTTCTCGGTGACGCCGCGCAACACCAGCGCGTCGTCGGCCTGGGCACGCAGGGAGGCCCCGGACAGCGCGAGGGCCAAAAACAGCAGTGCGAACTTACGCATGCCACTACTCCAGCAAAGGTTGCAGGCAAAGCGAACAGCCATAAAACGACAAGCTGCACAGCGAAGTTGGGGAAAAGTGTTGACGGTTGTTTAGCAAAGATAGTCACGTACAAACAAGGGCCAGATGCCGGGTAAGCCAATCCCCCGCAATGCCGCGAGCCCTCAACCGGACAGGAATCCATGATCGACCCACGATTCATCACGACGACGTTCAGCCTTGAGGGCTACCAGGTTGTGGCCAACTGCGGCATTGTGCGCGGCATTGTCGTGCGCTCGCGCAGCGCGATCGGCAACTTTGCCGCCGGCATCCAGCAGTTCTTTGGCGGCAACATCAGCCTGTACACCGAGCTTTGCGAGCAAGCCCGGCAGGAAGCCTTCGACATCATGCGACAGCACGGCACCGAGGCGGGCGGCAACGCCATCGTCGGCATGCGCTACGAAAGCAACGACGTCAGTGCCGGCGCCACCGAAGTCTTGTGCTACGGCACAGCCGTGGTGGTGGCCCTGAAGACTCCTCCCGCACCCGTGCAGGAGCAGGCTACGCCTGCCCCAGCTTCTGAAGCAGGGCCCTGAGCACGCCGGCAACCCGGTCGGCGTTGGCACCGGCCGCCTGAAGCACCTGCTGGTGGCTGTCGTGGGCGCTTCCGGCGCGGTTGGTGATCAGGCTCAGGCCGCAGGCGCGCATGCCCAGCGCGCCGGCGGTGATGACTTCTGGAATGGTGCTCATGCCGACGGCGTCGGCGCCCAGCCTTCGCAGCATCTCGACCTCGGCTGGTGTTTCAAAGCTCGGGCCCAGTACGGCTGCGTAGACCCCAGGCGTGACTTTTTCGCCTACTGCGTTGCCGGCCTTCAGCAGTTGGCCCAGCAGGTCGGCATCATAGGCGGCACCCATCGGCGGAAACGCGGCAGCCCCTGCCAGGCGCTGCGGCCCGACCAGCGGGTTGACCCCCATCAGGTTCAGGTGATCACGAATGGCCATCAGGCTGCCCGGCACCAGGTCGGGCCGAATGCCGCCCGCGGCGTTCGTGACAACCAGTGTACGCGCGCCCAGCCCGTGGGCGACCCAGACGCACGCCGCAAGGTCACGCGGCGCGTGGCCTTCATACGCGTGATAGCGTCCGCGAAAGACCAGCGCGTTGACACCCCACAGCCCCCCCTGCGACAGTCGGCAGACATGGCCCGCGGTGCCCGCAGGCGCCGGAAAACCCGGCAGGTCGCTGTAGGGGCAACGCAACGGGTCGTCGACTGCCTGTTCGACGTCGCCAAACCCGGACCCCAGGATCAGCGCCACGGTCGGCACAGTTTCGCCAAAGCCGCGGCGCTTCAGGTGCGCGAGCGCAGGCAAGAAGTCGTGGGGCAAAGCCGGATTTGGCCAGGGGTCGGTCATCGTGGGCGCGCGTTGCGCGCCTGAGTGTGCCAACGAGTTGGCCAGCCGGGAATGGTTCACTGCGTGTCGGCTTCGGCTCAGCGTTTGCGGTCGCTGGGGCCGAGCGTCGCTTCCTGCCCGTCGATGTTCAGGTAGCCCTTCACGACATCCAATGTGTAGGTGATGAATCGGCCATCATTGGTGCGGCAGACCAGCATCGGCAACGCCATGGTCAACTCAATGCTCCAGGTGCCGGCGTGGTTGTCGTGGTGGTCGTCGGCCTGGTTGTGCACGTCGCTGCTGCTGGCTGTGGTCAGGCGGTAGATGTATTCATAGCTGTGGTCGCTGCCGAGGTGCCAGTGCTTGTGCGTTTCGCGGCTCCAGTTTGAGCCGCTGTTGGGTGTGCTGCCCTTGTACGTGAACACCTTGATCACTTTGCCCTTCAGGCCGGCTTCGTGCTGCAGTCGTTCTTTTTCGCCGGCGGGGGCGGCAAACTCGATGCTGTCGAGCACTTTGCTGCTGTACGACTTGCACTGAGCCTCGCTGCCCGGCAACCCGATGGTCATGACAGCCACACCGGCAGACTTGCCGATCAACATTTGGATGTAGCCGGTGACCGCAGTGTTCGACATGGCGCGCGCAAGGCAGTCACCCTTCTTGCTGATCTCGCCAACCGGCGCCAGTTCCGAGCCGTTGCCCAGGTCGAACGGCTTGCTGATCATGTCGCGGGCCTCTGCTTCGGTAACGCCGGTGCGGGCGACAATCAGCGTCAACAGGTTGCTGCCGATCTCGCCGACCTGGATGGCGCCGCTGCCTGCCGGCATTTCCGAGAGTGCGCCGTCGGGCACCCGATACGAGAAGCCGAGGTTCGAAACTTTCACGCGGTCTCCACCATTGTAACGCGTGCCGATGGCGAACTCTTTGCCGTCAAGCTTGCCGGCTTCGGCCTGCGTGCTTTCCTTGAATCCGCGCTCGGCAGGTTCGGACTTGCTGTCTGCATCGGGTGTGAGGTCTTTGTCCGACTTGTCGCCGCTGCCGTTGCCGTTGTCACTCGAGCTTGAGCTGGAACTGCTCGAGCTGCCGGAACTTCCCGAGGATGACTTGTCGTCCGAACAGGCCGTGAATAGCAGCAGGGTGCAACACACTGCCAACGCAAACAGCTTCGGTTTCATAGATGTGTCTCGGCTGGAGTGTCAGCGAGTTTAATCTCCGGACGGTGCCGGGCGCCAGTCCGGACCCGGAGGAAACGAAAGGGCCGCCCGAGCGGGCGGCCCTTCGTCTGCGGAGCAGCGGTCGGCGCTTAGTCGATCGGGTGCCAGTTGACGTACCCGATCTGCATTTCTTCCCAGGTCTGCTCGCCGAACCTGACGGTGGCTTTCGGGTCCGGGTTGGCCGGATTCTTGTCGCTGTTGTCGAACCAGCCGGTGCACAAGATTTTCGTGCCCTTGGGCAGGTCAATCGGCTCGCGCAGCACATACAGCAGCTGCCAGTTGAAGTCATAGCGCGGCACATCGAGCAGAATCTTTTCGGTACCGTCCGGCAGTTGCGCCACGTACTTGTAGGCCTTGCCGCGCACGTGCATGTGCGGGCTGAACGACAAAACGCGCATCTTCTGGTCAAGCACGAAGCTCGACTTCACCTCGTGGTTGTCTGCCCCCGCCGGAATTGAAAAGAACGGGTTGGCGATGCCCTTGGTCGTGATTTCGACCTTCGGCTTCTCCTTGCAGAAGATGATGCCCAGCTTGGTGCGGTCTTCGGCTTCTTCGCCGTTGGTCGTGTAGTGAAGCTGGAAGTGCAGCTTGGCGCCCTTGGGCAGGAACTTGCCGAATCCCGGTTCAAACGTGATGTGCCCCAGCCCCGGCACCATGCCCATAAAATAACCGTTCAAGCCGCCGCGGTCGTTGGGCTGCTCGCTGCGGCGCGGGTGGTCCTTGGGAAACTCAAGGAAGATCAGCACGTGGTGCACGTTCTGGGGTGACGTGGGCCGGATTTCCATGGCCTGCACCCACCTGTCTTCGTCGAACGTGGTGGTGACTTCCTGGTACTGGTACTCGACCTTGCCCTTCCTGGGAATCTTCTCGACTTCCGGCAGTTCAAACACCACTTCCGGCTCGCCGATCATCCAGCCCTTGGCCCACTTGCGCGGCGCAACGGCATCTTTGGCGTCGCCTTCGGGGCAGCCGTTGTCAATCCAGCCAATCAGCGCGTTTCGGTCGTCATCGCTCAGGCTGCGGTCGTTGGCCCACTCGCCGTGTTCGGGGTTGGCAAACCACGGCGGCATCAGGCGCTGCGACACCTGGCGCTTGATCATCGCGCGGTTGCCCTTCACGTCGCTGTATGTGACCAGCTCAAACGGGCCGTTCTCGCCGGCACGGTGGCAGCTTTCGCAGTTGGCCTGCACGATGCGGCTGATGCGGTTGTGCCACGTGACGTCACCGCTGGGTTCGGTGGCTTCAAGATCCAGCTCGCAGCCGGGCGCCCAGGTGGCGGGGGCATAGACTTCGCGGCCGGCCAGCACGTCGGTCAGCGCGTTGCCGAGATAGTGGATGCGCGGCTCGTCCAGCGTATAGCCAAAGCCGTACTGGTCGTTGACTGCTCCGCGGTAACGCAAAGTGCGCGAGGCGTCCAGCACAAAGCAGTCGCCCGTGGTGTCGGCTTTCAACGCGCGGGCCATGGCACCCTTGGGGTCATGGACATAGCGGGCCTTGAACTCGTAGCGCTTGACGGCGTCTTTGCAGTCTTCAAGCGTTTCGTGCTCCATGGGGTTGAGCAGCAGAAACTCGACGCCCTTTTCGGCCCAAGCCGCGTGCAACTCGTTCAGCGTGGGCGCGAATTTCTTGCAGATCGGGCAGCTTGCGTTCGTGATGGCTACCACGAGGACTTTGCCCTTGTAGTCGGACAGCGTTCCGGTCTTGCCGTCGGTGTCGGTGAACTGGATGTCGTCGATCAACGTGCCGACGCGCCACTGGCGGTGGTCAATCAGCTTCGGCGCCTGCTTGATCGGCTCAAGCTCTTTTTCTTTGGGCGCCGGCTCAGAGTCTTGCGACCAGACAATGCCCACACAAGCGCTTACAGCCGCACCAAGCGCGGCGGCCAAAAGCATGCTGCGATGTCGAAAACCCATGTCGTGTTTCCTTCGTCGATGTAGTGATGTAGTCAGCGGGCAGGTGTGATTCTCACGCGCCATCTGCTGATTTCAGCGTGGCGCAAAGGGCTGGCGGCTAGCGCAGGCCCATGCCAATCAGCACAAGCTGGGCGCCGACATTGATCAGCACGTCGGTCGGCAGGAACTGGCGCACGTCCAGAATATAGCCGATCTCGCGCTCTTCCTGCGGCGTGAGCTCAAGGAACTCACGAAGCCATTGCAGTGTTTCCGACTCTTCGGGGTCGCCCCACGCCGGCGCCAGCGCCACCAGTTCTTCGATCACTTCAATGCGCGCATCCAGCAGGCGCATGTCCGAAATCCGCGCGACAATGCGCGGGAAGCGGTCGCGAATCAGGTAGCCGCACAGCACCCCCAGGCGCGCGACGTCGGGCATCAGCGTCACCTTGGACATGTAGTCGCTTTCATCCAGGATGATCGTGCGCACCTCGCTGAGTGTGCGGCGCACTTTGCGGATGTCGCTGCCGCTGTGAATGCGCAGCAGCCGCGTGGCGCTGATCACGGCGCGGTCAGCCATTTCAGGGTGGGCGCGGCCATTCAGGCAGTCCCATTCGGCCATGCGCCACTCTACGCCAAGTATCTGCGCCCAGATCATGCGGGCGCGTTCCTCCACGCCCAGAATGCGGCGATCGAACAGCTTGTCGATGTAGCTGTGCCCGTCCACGTTGCCTTCGTACGCGCTTTGCACCCAGCGCCGGGCTGTGGCCTCATCCAGCGCAACCACCACCACAATACCGGCGACCGCGAAGAAGCGCGCCGCAGCCTCAAGCAGGCTCAGGCCCAGCTTTGGCGGGCAGCGGTCAAGGTCATCCACCAGCAGAAAGCACGGAAGGTGCGGGTCGGTCTGCCGATGCCGGATGTGCTGGACGATGAACTCCATCTGTTCACGAAAGCGCCGCGCGAACGTGTAGCTGCGTGAACGCTCCAGCAGCTTGTACTGCCGAAAACGGTCTTCGCTGACGCTGGCCGCATCACTCAGCAGTTTGCTGGCGTGCGCAAGCTCGGTGTGCGGCTGGCTTTTCGTCACGAGCTGGCTGATCAGGTCGGCTGCCACCAGCAGCGCGCGTTCGCCGCCATCGACTGCGTCGCGACTGATCACGGCGGTCGTGCTGGGAAAGCCCTTGCGGCGCATGGCCGCGCTGACCAGGCTGTCCACGCTTTCGCCGCTGCTCGTGCCCGGTTCGCCGCGGATGTCCACTTCGTCCCACAGGCAGAACAGCAAACTGGCAAAAGGGTCGATGTCTTCCTTGTGGGCCCATCCGTTGAACCATGAAACCGACGCGCCGGCTTTGCGCAGGTGGTAGTCGATCAGCTTCAGCTGGGTGGTCTTGCCGGCGCCGTGGCTTGCGGTGATCAGCACTGTGCGCAGGCTGGACTTGCCTTCTTCCAGCAGCAGCCATGCCGTTTGCTGTGCCGCGTTGTCGCACTGTTCGTGCGCAAACACGGGCATACCGTCAACGGTCAGGGTGGTCTCAACGCTGCTGGTCATGGCCGTGCCAAGATTGTGAAGCAGCGCCGGCGGGATGTCGAGTGGGGGCCGGCCAGGGCCAAATGACAAGCCCGGGCAGCGTGGGGTCCGCCCGGGCCTGTTTGCGGTGAATCCTCAATGAGGTTCGCCAGCCAGATTAAACGATGCAAACTCAAATACGGGCACTCAAAAAATGTTTTAGTCGCCGATCAGCACAGTACGCACAACGCGACGCCCCAGACCTGCACAACCCAGGGCGCGGAACTCGGCATGTGCTTGCGTTGCCACCGGAGCATTGGCCCGGTTGCGACACACGTCAAGAACTTCAGGCATTGTCGTAGTCAATTTCCACGAACAGCTTGTACCGGCCGTCGGCCAGCAGGCGGTCGCCTGCCTTGGCCTGCACGTCGAACAGTCCCATGCCGTCCATGCGCTTCAGGCAGTCGGCCGTGACCTCGATTGTCTCGCCGATGGATGCCCTGCTGTGGATGGTTACTCCTGTCAGGCCAGTCAGGTAGCCGCGCTTGACGCGCCCGGCGTGTTCTGCGGCGTAGCACGCATCGCCCGCGGCAATGGTTTGCGCAATGCACTCAAGCAGAGCCGCGTCATCAAGGCCCTGCGCAGTGACAAAGGCGTCTCCCTTCCGCACGGTGCGCCGCGCCACGATATGCGTGGCACCCCACGTCACCACCTCGTCGATCAACACCATCGGCGGTCGATGCGGTATCAGTACGCGGAATCCCTGTCCCTTCATGTAATCCTTTTAGCCGGCCGACTGGCGACGCGGTATCACTTATCCTTGACTTGACACGCGCTGGCCCGGAGACTGGGCGTTTGGGGCATCAGCCTGCCGGAGTCGCCGCTTGAGTACCCAGTTCCACGCCGTTGCAGACGCTTCGGCGCGCGTGACAGCCGCAGGCGGCTATTGCGTCGTCATCCCGACATACAATAACCGGCAGACGCTGCGGCGCGTCGTGGAGGCTTCGGTACAAGCCGCCGAGACCGTGATCGTGGTCGATGACGGGTGCACGGACGGCTCAATCGATGAACTGAACGACTTGCCGATTGTGCTGGTACGACACCCGCGCAACCGCGGCAAGGGTCGTGCCCTGCGCAGCGGGTTTGCCAAGGCGGCTGAGCTTGGTTACACGCACGCGGTTACACTGGACTCCGACGGCCAGCACTACCCCGAAGAAATCTCGAAGCTGGTTGCAGTTTCGTGCAAGCACCCCGACGCCGTCGTGATCGGCGCCCGCGAGATGACCGGCGAGCACGTGCCCAAGGCGTCGAGTTTCGGGCGCATGTTCAGCAACTACTGGCTGAAAGTTGCCACGGGCATCGACGTGGGCGATTCGCAAAGCGGGTTTCGTGTCTACCCCCTGCAGCATGTCAACCGGGTGTCCACGTGGTACAGCCGCTTCACCTACGAGTGCGAAGTCATCATCCGCATGGCATGGGGTGGTTGCGGCATCTTGAACACGCCGGTGAGGGTGTACTACCCGCCCAAAGCAGAACGCGTCACGCACTTTGACCCGCTGTGGGACAACGTGCGCTTTTCGTGCCTGTACCTGTACATGAACTTCAGCCACCTGTTGATCCCGCTGCCCCACAAGCGGCTTGTGCGACGTACGCAGCCGCTGTGGCAGGGCAGCATCGGCGCCAGCATCAAGGCCGCATGGAAGCAGATGAAACGTCTTGCCGACCTGCCCGAGGGCCTGGGCCACGGCGGGCCGATCAAGCGTGTGCGGGCGCTGATCCATCACCTGGTCAAGGAAAAGAACACGCCCGGTGAACTTGGCCTTGCTGTCGCCGTCGGCGCGTTCTGGGGTTGCAGCCCCTGGATCGGGTTTCACTGGATGCTGGCGGTGTACTCGGCCACGCGCGTTCACCTGAACCGCATTGCGTGCGTAGCGGCGACCAACGTCAGCTTCGGGCCGCTGACCGCCGTGATCGCATTCGCGAGCATCTGGCTGGGCAAGCTGATCCTGCGTCAGCCGTTCATGGTGCCGCGCACGACGAGCTGGCAGGTGCTGAGCAAGTTCGCTTACCAAAGCCTGGGCGCGTGGTTGCTGGGCAGCGTGATCATCGGCCTTGCGGCGAGCTTTGCCTTCGGGCTGAGCACACTGTACGGCGTCCGGTACTTGCGCCGCAGAAACGAAAAGCAAGCCGTGGCACAAACCGGGGTATCGCCCGCGAGCGGGCAGTCAGACTCAGCCCCGGCGGAACCGGAAACCAGTGAAACTGCACAACCGCAAGCCAGCAGCGCCTAGGATTTCGTTGTCGGAACAGGGGCGGGCGCTAGACTGTCGCCCATGCAATCGAAAGCAAAGACTGTCCACGAGTACCTGGCAGAATTGCCCGCTGATCGCCGCGAAGCCTTGCAGGCACTGCGCGCTGTGATTCTCAAGAACATTGACCCGGTGTACGTAGAGGGCATGGGCTACGGCATGCCGGGCTGGAGCGTGCCGCACAGCGTGTACCCGGCAGGCTATCACTGCGACCCGAAGATTCCGCTGCCGTACGCCGGCATGGCCAGCCAGAAGAACCACATGTCGCTATACCTGATGTGCATCTACGGGCACACGGGCGAAGACAAGTGGTTCCGTGATGCATGGGCCAAGACCGGCAAGAAGTTGGACATGGGCAAGTCCTGCATCCGCTTCAAGAAGATCGACGACCTGGCGCTGGACGTGATTGCCGAGGCGTTCAAACGCACGCCCGCGCATACGTACATCGAGTTCTACGAAAAGACTTTCAAAGGTGCCGCCAAGCGCGCCGCCAAGCGCAAGGGCAGCGCGCAGAAGTCACGCAGCAAGAGCACCAAGCCGGGCAGCAAGGCCGCCTCGAAAGCAGGAAACAAGAGCCCGGAGCGCAAGCGACGGGTTAAGCCGGTCACCGGGAAGAACGCCGCAAAGCAAACCGCCAAACGCAAGTAAGCAGTGCACATGCGCTGCTTGCCCGTTCTGCTGCTGCTGCCCGCCACGCTCAGCGCCGCGGCGGAAAGGCTTGCACGGCGGCGCGGACGTGATGCAATGCGGGCATGAGCGGTGCAGCCACCGAAATCCCGACAGACAGCGCGGCTGAGGCGCCCGCGGCTGCCCGTCCCAAAGAGTGGGACGGCCGCACGCGCACGGGCTTTGGGATACTCATCTTCTACTACCTGTTCCGGTTTCTGGGGCCGCGCTTTGCTTACGCCCTGCTGTACCCGGTTGCGTTCTATTACGTGATCTTCAACCAGAAGAACGGCCGGGCAAGCCGCGACTACCTGCGCCGCCGCTTCCCGGGCTTGCGCGGTCTTCGCCTGTGGTGGCGAAACTACCGGCACTTCCTGAGCTTCGGGCGCGTGCTGGTAGACCGCGGCTATGCGTTTCTCGGCATGCTGGGTGACGTCAAGTTCGAACGCGACGGCCACGAAGTCATTGAGCAGACGCTGGCCGCGGGCAAAGGCGTAATTCTGCTGAGCGCCCACCTGGGCAACTGGGAACTGGCGGCGTACAGCCTGGGTGGCTACATGAGCCAGGGCCGGCGCGTGCCCGTGAACGCCGTGATGTTCAAGGGCGAAAGCGAAAAAGTCGAAAAGCAGCTCAAGAAGGCAAGCGGCGAGCCGCCGTTCCGCATCATCGCCAGCAACGACAGCCTGCAGGCCAGCATTGAGTGCAAAGAGGCGCTGGCCCGCGGCGAAGTCGTGGCGATTCATGGCGACCGCATCCTGGGCGGCGCCGGTGTGCGCGTACCGTTCCTGGGAAGCGAGGTAAAATTTCCGATTGGCCCCTTCGTGCTCGCGGCCAGCACCGGTGCCCCCGTCGTGTTCACGTTTGCAAACCGGCTTGGCACACGGCACTACGCGCTGATGGCGCGCGGTCCGCACTTCTTCAGTTACAGCAGCCGCAAAGAACGCGACGCCAACCTGAAACACTGGGTGCAGCTGTACGCGCTGCAACTCGAAGAGCTGCTGCAAAAGTACCCGCTGCAATGGCACAACTTCTACATGTACTGGGACGCCGACCGCGGCACGGGCTGGTAGAGCCGGCATCCCGATTTTCGCGACATTTGCCGTGAATCGGCCCGGCCTGCCGCGTGAATCTGGTGTGAGCAGTGCATGGGACATCCGGCTTACAGACACCACCGTTGCGTTTGCGCCCCCGGCAAGGGAAGTTGGCCTTGCCGTGAGTGACGCCAACGATGACCCGGACTTCACACGCATGGTGGAGTCACACTTCGCCCGCAGCGTGCGCTTTTGCGCGCGCCTGCTGGGCGACGCCAACGAGGGCGAAGAAGTCGCACAGGCGGCGTTTGTGCGGCTGTACGAGTCAGGCCGTCGGCCCTGGGAACGGGGCGACCCGCTGCCATGGCTGTACCGCGTGCTGCGCAACGCCTGCGTCGATCATGTGCGCAGACGCCGCACACGCGCCGCCGACGGCGACCTGGCCCAAGCCGCGAGCACACCGGACTTGAGCAGCGCCGAACGCGCCGAGGTGCACGCGGCGGTGATGAGCGCCTTGCAGCAGCTGGAAAGCGCGCAGCGCGAGGTGGTGCTGCTGCGCTTTTTCGAAGGGTTGACGTTGCCGCAGGCCGCCAAGGCAATGGAACGCAGCATCGGCGCGACCGCGATGCTGCTGACCCGCGCCAAGGCCTGTTTGAAAGTACTGCTGGGCAAGCTGCCGGAAATTCGAGGCGACGCATGAACAACATTCGCGACATGTTTGAGCGGGCCCTGCACGAGCAGCTTTCACCGCGCGAGCAAGCCGACTTCGAGTCAGCCATGCACGACCCCGCCATGGCTGCGGCGTTTGAAGCCTACGCCGACGCCCAAGCCGACACCGGCAACGTGGACGCCTGGCTGCACGATGCAGCGCAGGCCGCATCGGCGATGTCCAGCGACGCGTACGCGGGCGCAAAGTTGCACAGCCTGCCAAAGGGCGGCCACAAGCGGGCCAGGCTGATTCGGATTGCAGCGGTGCTCGGTGCTGTCGCGGCGGCAGCGGCCATCGTGGCCATCATCTTTGTGCAACCCGGCAGCACACCGGCACCGAACGAGGGCAGCCGGGCAAGTCTTGCCGGCGACGGCGGCGAGCAGCAGCCCAAGCCCCCGAAGAAGGACAAGCCGGAAGGCGAGCCCGAAAAGAAGGAACCCGCGCCGCCGGAGTTTGGTCGCCTGGACCTGAACGGTGACGGCAAGCTGGACAGCACCGAGTTGCCGAAGTTCATGCTGGAACAGATGGACGACGACAAGTCCGGTTCTGTTGATGCCGACGAGTTTCGCAAGCACCACAAGCCGCCGCTGCCGCCAAAGCCCGAAGAAGTCTTCAAGCAGCGCGACGCCAACAGCGACGGCAAGCTCGACGGTCCCGAGATCGACGAGCGCATGCGCAAAGACTTCGACGACGATGCCAGCGGCGACGTCAGCCTGGACGAGTGGCGCAAGCATTTCCGCCCCAAGCCGGTCAAACCCGAAGACGAGTTCGCCAAGCTGGACAAAGACGGCGATGGCTTCCTGACGAAGGAAGAACTTCCAACGCGCATCGTCCGCGACTGGGACGCCAACGAGGACGGCAAGGTCTCGCTGGACGAGTTTCGTCGCAGCTTCAAGCCGCCCATGCCGCCCAAGGGCGACGGCCCCATGCCGCCGCGCCCGCCTGAGGGTGACGGACCAAGGCCGCCGCGCCCGCCTGAGGGTGATGGGTCGCGCCCGCCGCGCCCTCCCGAAGGTGATGGGCCTCGGCCCCCGCGCCCGCCTGAGGGTGAGCCGCCGCGCCCACCCCGCGACTGACGCCGCAACTTAGTTTCCAGCACGCGCAGGCTGCGCGCGTGCCGCCGTTGGGCGTTGGCGAATATGTGCAATAGCACGAATTAGAGCGCTAAATGTAAGATTCCGTGCTTGGCGAAACAGGCAATTGCAAGCTAAGCTATCCCTGAATCTCAATCGTCAACCACCGGCTCGGAGGGAGCTATGCGACGTTCATTACTAATCCTCGCCGGCGTGAGCGCGCTTTTGGGGGCCGTTCTCACTTCAGGTTGCGGGCCGGGGCTGATTGCCCTGGGCGGCGGCGGCACGGGCACATGGTTTGGACTGTCCGGCGGCGACGACGAAAAGAAGAAAAAGAAGGACCCGCCACCACCCACAACCAACGTCGCGCCGGCTGTGATTGTCACCGGCGTCAGCCGCGGAGACTCTCCGATCTCGGTGTCGTACACCCTGCTGGACGCCAACGCCGACCCGTGCAGCGTAGAGGTGCAGTACTCGACGGGCGGGGCATTTCAGCCCTGCTTTGCGGGCGCCGGCGGCGACGGCACCACCGGCCTAAGCTCAAGCGCCAGCGGCGTCGCGCATAGCTTCAGCTGGGAGTTTGTCGCTGACTTTGGTGGCCCGCAGCATACCTCTAACGTGACGGTGCGCGTGCGCGCCAACGACGGCACACTCACGGGCAACTGGAACGAGCTGGCCAACTTGAACGTCGGCAACGACGCCCCCACGATCAGCAACATCCAGTTCACGAACTACAACGGCACGTTGCTGTTCACGTTCGAAGTGGCCGACGAAAACAGCGATGCCGCGAGCTTTGAACTGGCGTATTCGATTGACCAGGGCCAGTCCTTCGTGCCGATCGACATTGACCCGATCTCCACCGGCTACGAATTGATCGGCAACCCGCCGACCA
Source organism: Planctomycetota bacterium (assembly GCA_020849795.1). Classification (GTDB taxonomy): domain Bacteria; phylum Planctomycetota; class UBA8742; order UBA2392; family UBA2392; genus JADJRK01. The sequence goes on from JADZFR010000011.1 coordinate 28,869, forward strand.
ATCTGCCCACATCGCCCGGCGGCTCGGCGGCGCAGGTGATCTGGAACAGCAACATCCAGTTGCTGGACTATGTCGGCCAGATGCAATTGCTGTTCGTCCCGCGCGACCACCCGACCGGGTATGCGGACCCGACCGAGGGCCCGGGCATTGTCGATGGCCCATACCTGCTGGATAACTCGATCAACAACCCTCCTGTTGTCAGCATCATCACTGACCTCGATGGCCAGTTGTTCGTCGGAAAGGTGCCGTTCCAGGTAGCCCTTTCCGATGACGAACAGGACCCGGCGGCTGTGATCGTGCAATACAGCATCGACAACGGTGTCAACTGGGACCCGGCCACACTCGTGAACCAGTTTCAACCGGGCGTTGCAGGCCCGTTTCAAACCACTGTCAACCCGCAGGTCTTCGACGTGGTGTGGGACGCGCTGGCCGACATGAATGCGCCAATCGGCACCTACGTAAACGACTTTTCCAACGTGCTGCTGCTGGTAGTGCCCGCCGATGGATCAGCCGGAACGCCGGTCGTGTCCAGCGCTTTTGACGTCAGGGGCAACACCGCTCCGCTGGTGGCAGGTGTGAGCGTGCTGCAGGACTCGGGCAACATTCCGATTGTCATCACACTGCAGGATTCCAGCGCCGACCCTTGCAGCTTGCTGCTTGAGTACAGCACCGACGGCAATTCATACACCACGCTGCCGACCTCCAGCATCCTGTTTGGCGACCCTGATGACATGCCTTCCAGCAGCATCGGTTTTGCGTCGGCACTGGTCTGGGACTCAACCGCCACGTTTCCCAACCAGAACCAGGCAACGGTGTTCCTGCGCGTGACCGCGACCGATCACCCACCAAGTGCGCCGCCGATCTTGCCGGCGGTGATCGGGGCGGCTGACCTTACCGGTGTCGCATACGTCAGCCTTGCGTTTCCAGTGATCAACGACCCGTCGGGTACAGACCCGGTCAACATCAATATCTACACCACCGACGACCAGACACCGCCAAACTTGACACCGACACCCGTGGTCACGGTCAAGCCGGACCCCACAACCCCGGGGATTGTTTACTTCGACCGCGAGATCACGCCTTCGTTTGCGCTGATGCAGGACACGCTGTGGAAAATTCTCGATAGCGGCCCGGCGTGGGGCACGCTTGAGACGATCGCCGGCGGAACGCTGGTCCACGCCACCGGCAGCGTTGAACTCAACGCATCGGTAACCACCAACGACACGATCGTGATTCACGACGGCCTGAACGAGCCGGTCACCTTCGAGTTCTGGGATGGCGGCGCCCTTGGCGTCGATACCGTGCCCATCCTGATTGCAGGCATGACCACTGCAGAAGAGTTCGCGCAGGCACTGGCAGCCGCCATCAACGGCAACACTTCCGTGCGCATCGTTGCGACGCACCAGACCGGCACCGGGCTGATCAATCTTCAGCACGAGATCGCTTGCCGGCTTGGCAACGCCGGCTCCGCCGACCCCGGGCGCGGCAACGCCGTCGACATCTCCAGCCCGCAGGCCATCATTGCCTCTGTCACGCAGATGAACGGCGGCGCGGGCACCCAGCGCGTGCGCTATGTGGCGCCGGCGGTGGACCCGGGCAAGGGCTTTGTCGACCTGATTTGCGAAATTGACCACCCATCGTTCTGGCAGACCGTGCGGCGGGCGTATCGCCTGTACTTTGGCGACCCCGTGGGCAGCGTCAGCATCACCGCAACCAACCCCAACGGCGCCACCAGCGTTCTGGTCAACGGCGTCGTGGAGTTTACCGGCGCGGTAACGCCAACCACAGCCCCGCAACACCTGACCTGGGAAGTCGTCGGCGGTGCAGTCAACGGCACCATCAGCCAGACCGGCCGCTACCAGGCGCCGGCGACGCACCCGACGCCGAACACGATTACCATCCGGGCGTTCTCGGTTGATCCCGCCATTCAGCCGGGCACGGCAACGCTGACGATCATCCCGGAACCGACGTCCATCAGCGTCTCTGCCGCCCAGACCGGTCCATTGACACTCGGGCAGACACGCCAGTACTCGTCCACCGTGTTTCCATTAACGCCGGCGCCGGGCGCCCCGCAAAATGTGGATTGGCGGGTAGTCTGGAACGGCACGCCATGGGGCGGCGGCAATTCCAATGTCGGCACCATCACCACGTCCGGCTTCTACACGGCGCCGGCCACACTGCCCAACCCGCCGACCGTGATCATCCAGGCGGTCAGCCAGGTGAAACCGACGGTGATCGGCAGTTATCCGCAGGATCTTGTGGCGCCGGCGCCGACCAGTTTTGCTCTGTCGCCGTCGAACGTGATCCTGTTCGCGGGCAGCGCCGGGCAGCAGTTCACCCCGATCAGTTTCGTGCCCACAAACGCCAACCAGTCCGTGACCTGGGAACTGAGCGCCTCTGTTGGCACGCTCAGCAACGGCTACTACACCCCGCCGGCAACAGTCCCGACGCAGACCCAGGTGACGGTGACGGCCCGCAGCACCGCCGACACGCTGGTCACTGCTTCGGCTTTGGTCACGATCAATACTGCTGCTTCTGTGATTCCGGGTTCGATCACGGTGACACCAGCTTCGGGTCTCACGTACTCGGCCGGAGTGCCGATTCAATTCTCGCATGTCGTGGGCCCGGCTGGCGCCCCTCAAAGCGTGCAGTGGTCCAAGGTCTCAGGCAGTAATGGCAGTGTGTCGTCCACCGGTCTGTTCACGCCGACAGCCACAACCGTTGACGCGGACGTAACCCTGCGCTGCGAAGCCACCGGGCACCCGACTGTGTTCCAGTTGATTGACATCGTCGTCACCGGAGACGGCAGAAACTGGGTAGACGTCAACAGTGTCACCATGTCGCGTGGCTCGCCGAACATGGTCTGGGACAGCTTCAATGACCGGCTTTGGATGATCGGCGGGCACAGCCCCGGCACTACCACCAGCGCCCACGACCGCACGCCACTGACACTGGACACCGGGCCATTCACGTTGGGCGTTGGCGCACCGATCGGGGGCATTACATACGGCGGCACGGAACCCAACACGATTGCCGCGGCGTTCGACAGTCATAACAAGCGCATCATTGCCATTCTGGGCAAAGGCGTCGGTACACAGGTCGAGGTGTGGCAAGCGGACGTGCAGCAGACCACGCCAACCTGGACGCAGATCAGTTACGGGTCCGGCGGAGAAGCGCCGACCCTGGGCAGCGGAATCACCTATCACTGCTGGTTCGACGAGGTGCTGGCTGAGGTGCACCTTATGTTCAACGTGGGAATCATCTACCGCTTTGATTGCGGGATGGTTTCACCGACCAAAGACCAATGGAAGACGCGCCAGTTTACCAGCAGCACAGGCAACGGCCCGGCAGTGGTTGAGCTCTGCGGGCACTCGTATGACCCGACAACCCGCACGCACTGGTTTGTCGGGCCGGCCAACGGCACGGGCAGCGCGACTATGCGGGTCTCCAAGATCACATCGCCGGTCTGGAGCTGGTCAGCACTGTCAAACAGCGGTGGCGCAGCCATCCCAGCCATCGGGATTGCGAATCCGGCAGTGTTGTTCCATGCAAATCATCTGCACGTCTACAGCGGCAAGAGAGTTGATACTGACGCCTTCCTCAACACCTTGTACGACGTCAATGTCACTTCGGGCACCAATGCCGGCTGGAGCATTGTAGCGCAGGGTTCTGAGGAACGGCCGCAACCCCGCGGCGATGCCGGGTTCATCGAGATGCCATCGAATGGATTCCTGCTGTACGGCGGCGAAGTCGGCAAAGGCGCATTTGGCGACTTCTGGGAATTCACGCTCGGCCAGACCAACCCGGCAGTGTTTGTGCCCCTGGACGCGGAAAACATGCGTCCGCAGGGTCGCCGTGACGCGGCAGGCGTCATGGCCAACGGTTTCGGCTACTTCTATGGCGGCATGTGTGACCATGGACCAAGCGCCGACCTGTGGCGGATGGAATGGGACGGTTCAAAGAATTCGGCCGTCTGGACACGCCTGTCCCCCGCCGGCGTCCGGCCCCCGCCGCTGTGGGGCGCCACGATGACGTACAACCCGGACATGGACCTGATCTTCATGCTCGGCGGCGACCGTAGCGACAGCACCACGCCGGACTTGATCAGTACGCTCTACACGTACAACCCCAACTCCAATGTGTGGACGCAAGTTGCCGCGCCCGGCTCATCCCCTGGCGCGCGCCGCGGCGCGGCCCTGTGCTATGACCGCGACAACGAACGAATCTGGGCGTTCGGCGGAGAAGCCTACTCTGCCCCAAGCGTGGTCAAACTGAACGATCTGCGCTACCTGAGCCTGGGCAGCGGTTTGCCCGGCACATGGACCGCCGTCTCCGGCGCGACCGGCAGCGTGCCTGACCCGCGTGTCAACGCGACCATGGGCTGGGACGAGGTCAAGCAACGCGTTCTGGTCGTTGGCGGCACCATCAGCTCAGGCAATACGTCGCTGCTTTACGAATACTGGCCGGTCGGCAGCGCCACCCCGAATCACTGGAACTCGCTGGTCGTGAACAACGGCGGCAGCGCTGAACCCATCGCGCGCAGCGGCGCAATCTGGGACCCTGACCGGCTGCGCTTCATCCATGCGCCGGCCACCAGGCGGCTTGCACAGGCGATGGTCATGGCAACGCCGGGCCCTGCATTCCAGTACCTGACGGACCCGCCGCTGGGCAACAACGGCTCGGGCTCCAGCGGCTTGTTTGACGACGGGATACAAACATACTACGTCGTCTTCGGAGAACGAAACATCGGCGGCAGGCAAGTCGGCACGAACACGGTCCGCCGGGTCGAGTTTGACTAGTGACACAGGGCGCACCGCAACAGAGACTGGCCGGCAACCCACCCCCCGGGTTGACAGGGATCGGCCTGTGTTGCACGGGTGCTCCATAGAGGCGGCTAAAGAGCGACGGTAAAGCGACGGAATGCACCCGAACGAGCAGCTGGATGACTTGTTCCTTGAACGCGCCGAACGGCGCGGCCTGCTTGCTGTCGCACAGATCAACGCCCTGCGCGATGAACTGGACTCACGCCGAGGACATGAGCCCGACCTGTGCGCCCATGAACTCGTCGTCGAAAAAGGCTGGCTTGGTGTCGAAGCCGCGCTGGCAGTCCTGGAGGCGCACCCCGACGAAACGCTCGACGAGTTGAAAGCGCGTCTGCTGAGGCATGACGATGAGTTGCAGCCGATTCGTCGCGACACCGAACGACTTGCCCGACTGGCACCCTATGCCGGTCGCGATGACGAACTTGCACCCGAGCAAGAGGACTTTTTTCCCGAGGTTCCGAAGTTTGTCGAGCCCGTGGGACCGGCCTATGCCTTTGCGGATGCCGGCGACACCGACAGCAACCTGGAAATGGAACTGCCACCGCCCGACACACGCAGCGGTGACAGCCTGTTTGAAGAACAACAGCAAAACCTGATCCCGAGCCTTGAAGCCGACGACGAAGAGCCCGCAATGGTCGAGCGCACACCAAGCGCGCGCCTTGCACAGGTCAAGCTGGATGCGCTGGACAACGTCGATCTTGAAGAAGAGGACGTGCTAGAGGCGATTGACTCACTGGACGCAGAAGAAGCCGGGCGGTTCGGGCCGGAATCGTCGAGCGCCACGTCACTTGGCATCGACAAAGAGGACACTTCGCTGGGTATCACCGGGCTGCGCGTCGGCGATACTGCGCAGCGCACCGCCAGCGATACGGCCCACGGCGAAGACGAAGTGTCGGCGCCGGCGCCGCAGTTCCAGCTTAAGGGTTCCAAAGGCGCCTCGGTCGACTTTTCATCGTTCGGCGACGACGACACGCTGTCGCCGGATGCGCTCAGCACGTTTGTCGAAGACGAGTCCGAGGAAATCTCGCAGCTCATGAACGACAGCGCGGTCAACGAAGTGATGGAACAGGCCGACGACACCTACTTCGGCCCGCCCGCGGACCTGACCACGACACCGCAAGAGATGCTGCACGACAGCATCGCGCCGCCCAAGCCTGTCGATGCGCACACGCTGTTTGACTCGGAGGATCTGAAGCCGGCAAGGGGCAGGGCCGCCGCATCCGTCAGCCATCGCGAAGAAGACTTTGCCGCCACCGCGCCGCCCGAAAACCCCGAGATGGCACAGGCGCGCATCGACGAAGACTCGGATGTTTCGGTCACGGTCCAGGATGACTTCCCCACCGGCGGCGGCACCATCATCGACGACTCCGATGTCAGCATGGAGGACATCACCAGCGAGTCGGAGGTCACCACCGGCAGCCGCACCCAGTTCCAGACCGGCGAGGGCGGACGGCGCGGCCTGCGCGACCGCACCGACAGCAAACTCGGCAGCGAAAGCGCCGTGACCGGCGAGAAGATCACCGGCCACGAGATGACGCTGGCCGACCTGCGGGCCCAGATGGGCATTGGCAGCGGCGTCAAGGTCGGCAAGCACACCACCCGCCTCAAAAAGCTGGCGGGCAGCAAGCGGCGCTACAGCGTGATTCGCGAAATTGCGCGCGGCGGCATGGGCAAGGTGATCGAGGTCGAAGACAACGACCTGCGCCGCAGCGTCGCGCTGAAGGTCTTGCGCAAGGAAATGCTGGACCGCCGCGACCTGGTCGAGCGCTTTCTGGAAGAAGCCCAGATCACCGGCCAGCTGGAGCACCCGAACATCGTGCCCGTGCACGAAATCGGCGTGGACGGCCGCGGCAACCTGTACTTCACGATGAAGCTGGTTGAGGGCGAAGACCTGAGCAGCATTCTCAAGCGCCTGCGCAAGAAAGACCCCAGTGCCGAGAAGGCCTTCCCGATCACGCGCCTGGTCGACATCTACATCAAGATCTGTGAAGGCGTCGCGTTCGCCCACAGCAAGGGCGTGATCCACCGCGACCTCAAACCCGCCAACGTCATGGTCGGGCGCTTCGGCGAAGTGCAGATCATGGACTGGGGCGTGGCCAAGATTGTCGGCCGCAAAGAAGACACCGCCGACCGCGCAGTGGTCAGCGACCGCCAGGACGACGATGCGTCGCGCACCATGACCGGCAGCATCCTGGGCACACCCAGCTACATGAGTCCCGAACAGGCCCGCGGCGAAGTCAATACCATGGGCCCCGAAAGCGACATCTTCTCGCTGGGCGTGATTCTGTACGAGTTGCTGGCGCTGCAGACGCCGTGGACCGCGCAGACCAGCGCGCAGGTGCTGGACCAGGTCAAGAACTTTGACCCGCAGTCGCCCAGCGCCATGAACCCCGACCGCAAGATCCCCGTCGAGCTTGAGCAACTGGCGATGAAGTGCATCGCCAAGCAATCGCACAAGCGCATCGGGACCGCCGCCGAGCTGATTGACAACCTCAAGAGCTGGCAGGAGGGCCGCACGCTTGCCGCGGTCAAGTACAGCCTGGGGCAGTTGATCGGCAAGTGGGTCACACGCCACAAGGTCGCGGTGATCACCAGCCTGCTGGTACTGGCGGCACTGGTCGGTGGCAGCATCTTTGCTTACCAGGCGGCGCAGCGCGCGGGCACACAGCGGGCCGAGAACGCAATTGCCGAAGCCGACCTGCTGCTGGGCAGCGCCCGCGAGTCGTTGGGCAAGAGCGACTTTGCCGATGCACGCAAACTTGCCGGCGATGCCGCCAGCAAGTACCAGTCGGCGCTGATCACGCTTGGCGACGATGAACGCGCCAGCAAAGGCCTGGCCGGCGCCAACACCGTCAGCAGCGAAGCGACCGTGCGCGAAGAAATTGTCCGCCGCGAAAGCGAAGACCTGCTGCGGCAGAAGCAGCTACAGAAGGAATTCAACGAGTCGCTGGTCATTGCCGTGCAAGCACTTGAGCAGGCGCGCAAGCTTGATGCCGCAGGCGAAGCGGACCTGCTGAAAGTCAACGCAGCCTACGACGACGCCCGCAGCGCCTTTGTGCAGGTGCGCAGCATTCGCGTCGAGGGCCTGGAAGAAGAGAAATTGCAGGTTGCCAACGCGCTGGCCGAGATTGATGCATGGCTCAAGGGCTACGAGACCCGCAAGCAGTCTGAAGTCGACATGGCCAAGCTGCGCACGCTCGTGGACAGCGCAGGCAAGAAACTCGCCACGGCCAAAGCCGCCGAGAAATACGAAACCGCATCGCGGGCGCTGATCGAGACCATCAGCGTCTGCGACCAGGCGATTGCCGTTTCAGCGCCCGGCGAACCCGCGGAAAGGCTGCGCGACCGCGCGCTGAACATGAAAGCCGACGCGGCCCTGACGTTTGCCAAACGCGCCCTGACCGAGCAGCGTTTTGACGTGGCCGAGCTGATGCTGGACACCGGCGCCAGCACCGGTCGACTCAGCGACGAAATCCGCGTCACGCGCGACGCCCTCAAGACCCAGGTGCAGGAACAGTCGCAGTTCAAGCAGGCCATGGCCGCCGCCGAGCAGGCCATCGCCGACAAGGACTGGGCGATGGCCCAGACCTACATCCGCAGCGCGATGACCGAGGCCAAGAACAGCCAGTTCGCGACCGAAAACGACCGCGCCCGGCTGGAACGCATGTTGCAGCTCGCGATGCTTGAGCAGTTGCATGCCCGCGACGTGCTGGCAGCGCGCTCGGAAGAGATGGAGGCTGTCCTCAAGGACTACGACGAACTTACCCCGCAGCTGACCGATGCGGATTATCGTTCCCGCGCCCTGACCTACCGCGAAGACCTGCGCCGCAGGCTGGGTTCGCGCCTTGTCGAAGAGGCGGAGAGCGCCGAAGAAGATGCAGTGCGCGGCGAGCTGTATGAAAAGGCGCTTGCCTACGTGACCGATAAGGCCGTCGTGGCCGACATCAAGGCGCGGCTTGGCGAGATCAAGATGCGCCTGGCGCTGGCGCAGGTGGCCGAGGGCCTTGTGCTGCTGGACCGCGGTACGTTCATCCTGGGCAGCAACCGCGAAAGCGACCAGAACCCGCAGCGCCAGGTGGAACAGGCCGAATACCTGTTCCTGGACAAGCACCCGGTCACGAATGAAGAATTCAAGGCATTCGTCGACGCCGGCGGTTACTCAACACCCGAGTACTGGCCAGAAGAAGCGCGCCCGATGCTCAGCCAGTTCGTAGACAGCACCGGCGCAAGCGGCCCCGCCAGCTGGGCCGAGGGCGGCTTTGACGTCAGCCTGGCCAAGTACCCGGTGACCGGCGTGAGCTGGTACGAGGCCAGCGCCTACGCCGCCTGGAAGGGCAAGCGCCTGCCCACGCCCGAAGAGTGGGAGATTGCGGCGGGTGCGCCGGTTGCCGGCGCGGTGGACGTTGCCGACTACCCGTGGGGCCTGCGAGAAAAGGCGCCGCCGATGGGCGTGCTTGAGCCGCGCGAAGTCGGTACCGCCGAATGGGACAGCAACCCCACGGGGGCACGCGACATGGGCAGCAATGTCGCCGAGTGGACCTCGCTGGCCAAGGGCGGCGCAGCGACAGTCAAGGGCGCCGAGCCCGGCCTGCGAGCGGAACTGTGGTTCCGGTACGCGCGTCGCGCCAAGGTCAGCTATTCGCCCCTGCTCGATCGCAGCTCGGGTCGTGGTTTCCGCTGCATCCAGACGTTCACATTCGAAGGCAAGGACGGCGATGGCGATTGAGGTTCATGCAGGCGTGACATTGGCTCCGGGCTTCATGAGCGTTACAGGCTCAACGACCGCACCTGCAAAGTACGTTGCGGCTGCGCGCCGCCTGCTGCTGCCAGGCATCGTCGCTGCGATGGCTGTCCTGTGCGCATGCTCAAACGTCGAAACGCCCGACCTCAAAGCCGACGTCGAACGTGAGCAGATCATTCCGCCGGGGTGGCAGCCATTGCCGTTGCGCGTGGGGCTTGCGCCGTTTCGCATGGCCCTTGAGCTGGATGACAAGCGCTACAACGTGGAAGACACGCAGCGCTGGGTGCTGGTGCCAGACGAAGACCGCCTGAACGGCCCCGAAGGCCTGCACCGCCAGATGCTCGACACCCTGCGCCAGTACCGCATGTTTGAAGCAATCGTGCCCATCGAGGGCGCAACACCTGAGACACCGCGCAGCGACATGCAGGCGGCGGCCCTGAAGCAGGGGCTCGATCTCATCATCGTCCCCACACTCAAGCGCCACGATGTCGGCTACATTGACAGCAACGGCGCGTATGGCTGGAACATGTTCATCTGGTGGATGGTCAGCCCGATCTTTTCATGGTGGATCGCCGACGAAGATTTCGACGCGCACCTGCACGTTGACCTGCGCCTGTACCCGACCAACCGTGACGAAGAACTTGCGGGCAAGCGCCTGCAACCGCCCGAAACCATCATCCGCAGCCTTGACGACTGGGACGAGGGCTTCAACCTGTTCAGCATTTTCAGCACGCCCGGCCACTTTGACGAAAGCAACTGGCAGAAAATCGGCGGCTTGCTGCTGCCCATCGCCGAGAATGAGGCCAAGAAAGCCGCCTTGCGATTTGTCACGACCGACTTGCGCCAAGCCGCCGAAACCGAGCGCTTCAAGACCGGTATCCGGCGCAGGCTTGCGCTGGTGATCGGCGTGGACGGCACCGGGCAGCCGCCGACACCGCTGACCCGCTTTGCGACGCGCGACGCCCAGGAGTTCGCGGCGCAGATCGTTGAGGCGCAGAATGACGCGGTGCCGGAGGGCGCTATGCGCAGCGTAATCGGCCCCCGCGCGACCCGGCGCTCTGTTGAGCAGGCGGCGCGTGACCTTGCCGTGCTGGCGCGCGGCAACGATGACGTGATTCTGTACTTCAGCGGCATCGGCTCGATGGACGCCAAAGGCGATCTGGCGCTGATGCTGGCGCAGCCCACCAGCGGCGGTGTCGAGAAGATTGCGCTGAATGACCTGCTGGATCTGCTGCTGGCGAACAACCCGCGCACCCTGACGCTGGTGCTGGACTGCAGCTTTTCCGCCCCCGGCGACAAGCGTTGCGCGACCACCGCCGACAGTGTGACCGCGGTGCGCGCAAGCGGAGCCACCGGGTGCCGGTTGGATGCCGTGATCGAGCGTGCCAGGGCGCGGGGCACGTCGGTCGTCCTGCTTGCCGCAAGCAGCGCCAAGACCGGCGAAAATGAAGCCATGCCCGCCCTTGAAATCGACGACCTTTCGCACGGGTTGTTCAGCAGCTTCGTGTTGCAGGGCCTCGCCGGCGAAGCCGACGCCAACCGCGACCGCCTGGTCACGGCGACCGAGCTCAGTGACTACACGGGCGCGAAAGTGGCCCACATCGCGCAGCTTGAAGGCCAGACCCAGACCGGGTGGTTTCGCATTGACGACAACCGCAAAGGCCACGCCTTACCCGCGTTGCGCAAGTAGGCGCGTGCGGTTTACTCCCACACCACAAACCGCGCGCAGGGCTGGAAACCCAGCCGCTCGTACAACTCCAGCGCGCCCGGGCTGTCGCTGGGCACCGTGGTGACTTCGCACGCGGTGAACGGGCCGCTCTGCATCTCGAGCAGCAAGTGCATCACCAGCGCGCTGCCGACCGCCTTGCGTCGGTGCTCTTTCGCCACCTCCAGCGTGAAGATGCCGAAGCGCCCCGGCCCAAGCTCGGGCGTCGCGAACCCCACAGCCACACCCGCCACCACGCCCTGGTGCGTCGCCGCCGCCGTAAAATAGCTGCCGCGCAACGGCCGCTGGCTTGCCAGGTCGTGACCCATCTGCGGGCAGCGCGACATCAACATCGCGAACTCAAACCCCAGCACCTCGGCGCGTGCGCGCGCGTCGCGGCCGGGTTCAAGGTCAATCTCGGCGGGCGTTGCGCGCAGGTTCAGCGCCGTCGCAGCGTGCCTTGCCCCGGCTTTGCGAAAAAAGCCGCCCGCGGCGCGGTCCTGCTCGTCCACTCCAATGCCTTCGACCATGCCCAAGAAGCTGGTTTCCGGGCCCCGCGGGTTGCCCCAGAACGGGTTCAGGCTGCGGCCGTCAAATCCCGGTCCGATGCGCGGCTGCAACTCGCGCAGCAGTGCTGTAGCCACGCCCGCCCGGCGCGCGTCAGGCCGCACACCCACGGCGAACAGGCCCTGTTCGCCACCATGGGCGAAACCAACCAGTTCGTCGCCCAGCTCGGCAAACAGCAGGCAGTCCGGGTCAAACCCCGGCGCGCCGGCAATGCGCTTGCGCAGGTCGCGCGCGCCCACGGGCCAGAAATTGTGCGCGCCATTGAAACAAGCGTTGTGCAGCGCCGCCCAGCGCGGCAACAAGTCGTCCGAATACGGAATCAGTTTCAGTTGCGTCATGACAGGCGGCGACTTCCGGCGCAGGATGCGCAAGCCTAGTGCGCAATCTGATTTCCGCAATCTGCCGCCCCCTGCCCCGCGTGCGGCGCGGCGCTACCCTTCCGCCATGTTTGTTGACGAACACACCATTACTGTGCGCGGCGGTCGCGGCGGCGACGGCCTCTCCAACTTCCGGCACGAAGCGTTCGCACCCAAGGGCGGCCCCGATGGCGGCGATGGCGGCGATGGCGGCGACGTCATCTTTGTTGCAAGCCACCAGACCCACGGCTTGGGCCACCTGCAGCAGACGCACGAAATCAAGGCCGAGGACGGCACCGACGGCAAAGGCGGCAACAAGGCCGGTCGCAACGGCCAGGACCGGATTGTCGAAGTGCCGGTCGGGACCGTCGTCTACTGGGTCAAGGCGCCGGCGCAGCCCGCACCCGTCGAGCCGGCCCCCGAAGACCTTGACCTCGCCAACGCCCCCGAAGAAGCCTTTACCGAGGCGGGCGCCAGCGGCGAGGACTTTGACGAGCCGCAACCCGCGCAAGCCGAAGTCGTCCAGCTTGCTGACTTGGATCAGCCGGGCATGCGCGTGGTCATTGCGCGCGGCGGCAACGGCGGGTTCGGCAACAAGCACTTTGCCACCGCCACAAACCAGTCGCCGCGCCAGGCCAATCCCGGACGGCCGGGCGAAGAGAAGCTGCTGCGTCTCGAAGTCAAGCTGATCGCCGACGTCGGCCTGGTCGGTTTGCCCAACGCCGGCAAGAGCACGTTGCTGGCCCGCGTGTCGCGCGCCAAGCCCAAGATTGCCGCATACCCGTTTACTACCCTGGGACCGCACATCGGCATCGTCGAGATGGGACCAGCGCAACGCTTCGTGATGGCCGACCTTCCCGGTCTGATTGAGGGCGCAGCCGCCGGCAAGGGGCTCGGCCACCAGTTTTTGCGGCACGTTGAGCGCACTCGCTTGCTGCTGCACATGATTGACGTGAGCGACGGCGAGCCCGAACAGCTCAAGCACGACCACGATGTAATCGTCGGCGAGCTGCGGGCGTTCAGCCCCGCGCTTGCTGCCAAGCAGCGAATCGTGGTCGCCAACAAAGCCGACATCCCCGGTGCCGAAGAACGCGCAAAAGCGCTGGGAGTCCTTCTGGGGCAAGAGGTTACGTTGATCAGCGGCGTTTCGGGCAAGGGCGTCAAAGAGCTGCTTTGGGCGATTTATCACAAGCTGTATCCTGCAAACCCTGAAGCCTGAAAAACCCCCGCCAAAGTTGCGGAAAACCCGCAACGAATGCACCCGCACATGCGTATCACTGCAGGGCGTCGTCTCGCCCCAGGGAGCCATGATGCGCAACAGGAAACGTGGGCAGGGTTTGACGTTGGTGGCATTGGGCGCGCTATTGTTGATTGGCGGCCTCAGCGCATGGCTGTTGTTCGCCCCCAAGTCTGAGCCGAAGCGGGTTGAAAAGCCCGTCATTCAGCAACCCGGCCGTTAGCTCGGGCCTCGAATCAGTGCCGTAACGCAGCTATAAAAGGCGGTTCATGAAGGGCGCGCAAGTTGCGATGTTGATCTGGCTGGCCAACCTACTGGTGATGGCCGGCGGCGCGTTCATCGGCTACAAATACTACACCGGGATCGAAGCCGACCGCGAAATCGTCTACGGCAAGGTCGGCGCCCCGAAATCCAAAGAAAAACGCATCGGCTGGCAGGACCAGACCAGCGCCAGCAACGCCACGAACGTCATGGCGGTGCAGCCGCCCATGTCACCCCGCGAGCGGCCGAAAGAGACCACGCCACCCCCGCCTCCGCCTCCGCCGCCGCCCCCGCCGCCGGACCCGACCGACGATCAGTTGAAGGCCGAGCTTGAGAAGTGGCTGAACGAACAGTTCACGCTGCTGCGCGTCTGGGGCACAAGCAGCGCGACGATCACCGCCAAAGAGGTCGGCAACGTCAACCTGCACATGTTTCCGAGCATGAGCTTCAAGACCGAGTATGCCGATGCCGGCGACTCCAAGATCAAGGGCCTGGCCAAGTACGACCTGACGGTCGTGTCGATTCACATCGACACCACAGACGTGCTGGCAGATTACGTGCTGTTCAAGGGCCAGTGCCGCAACAACAAGTTCCCGACGAAGTACTTTGAAGTGCCGCTGAAGATGTCCAAGACCGCGGTGCGCGAGATTGACGTCAACAAGATGGGCAAGAACAAGAGCGGCGCCGGCAGCACCATCAAGCTGCCCAAAGACCCGGTGCCCGCGCCCGAAGATCTTGAGGTCAAGGACAACCGGCCCAAAGAGTCGGTGTATGACTCGGGCAAAGACGAATGGACCCTCGGCACCGACGACTACAACAACGCCCAGCTTGCCGACGAGCTTGCCAAGTACGCCAAGGTGGCCTACGACCGCGACGGCAAACCTCTGGGCATCCAGATCAGCGACGAGTTGCCGGACGACAACGTGGTTGCCAAGCGCGGCGGTCGCCGTGGCGACATCATCAAGGCCGTCAACGGCAAGCCCGTGACCAGCATGGCCGACGTCAAACGCATCGTGCGTGCCGAGTACGACGCGGGTGTGGACCGCTTCGAGGTCAGCTATGAGCGCGACGGCGTGCCCGGCACCAAGGTATTCATCGCGCCCAAGAAGAAGAACACCGGCGACAAGTAGGCGCGGCATTTCCGCTTTCACGCAACGCCGCGCCCAGCGCGGCGTTTCACTTGCGGAGGCTGCACATGAACCCCCGCATGATCAAGCTGCTTGGCTGGCTGGCCGTCGCCATCGTTTCCGTCGCAACCGGCACCGGCACCTATGCCATGACTGTCGCAAATCGACACGCGCACGAAGACGTCACCCGGCAACTCGCGTCGGCCCGCGCCACCCAGCCCCGCGTCCAGTGGTCGCAGACGCAGCACGCGCAGCCGGCCACTCTGCCCGTCGTGCAGACATCGCCGATCGAACGGCCCGTGGCGCCGGTAGTGACAGACAAGCCCGAGCCTGTGGTGATCACACCGCCGACAGACGCCGAGTTGCAGGCGCAACTGCAAGCCGAACTCAACCGGCGCTTTCCGCTGGTGATGATCGCCTGGAGTGAGGACGGCAGCCTTGAAGCCAGCGCGTTCGTGGGGCACAACCGCACGCACCTGCATGTCTGGGTCGGTACCAGCCTGGCCGAACAAGGCACCGACGCGGTCGTAACCGCGATTGCGCGCGACCACATCAAGCTCGACGCCGCCATGCCCGGCCACGAGGGCAAGCGCTTTGACGTGCAGCTGACCCTGAAAGAACACGCGCCGCTGAAGCTGGATTGGACAGCCATGCAAGTCCAGGATGAGCTGCTGCCGGCCGCCCAGCCGCAAGGCGACACGATCAAACCCCGGTTCGCGCGCGAGAAAAAGTAGCGCCGGTCGCCTTTCTTCGTGTCGTTGCGTGAACTACGTGGCTGCTTTACTCGTCGTGCCAGGTAAAAGGGCAGACAGGAGCCCGATCCATGGCCGAGATCAGCAAGATCGCCAAGCAGTTGCGCAAGTTCGCGCTGTCGTACCCGGAGGCGTGGGAAGACTTTCCGTGGGAGCACCAGGTGATCAAGGTGCGAAAGAAGATTTTCGCGTTCATCGACAATGACGGCAACAAGCAGCTCAACATCACGGTCAAGCTGCCCGACAGCGGTGGCGACGCCATCGCCATGGAACAGTGCGAGCTGACGGGCTACGGCTTGGGCAAAGCCGGCTGGATCACCGCGCGCTTCAAGAAGGGCGACAAGCTGAACGAGAAGCAGCTAAGGGCATGGATCCACGAGAGCTACAAGTCCATCGCCCCCAAATCGCTGACCAAAACCCTGCCCGAATCAACCAAGTAGGCAGCGCCGCAAGCCGGTGTCGGTTGCTTCAACAAGAAGTGCCCCCTGCTTACGCCGGGGGCACGTTTGCTGGCGTTGGAACCTTTACCGTTATGCCGGGCGCATGGCGGCTGCACCGCCTTGCTGGCCGGCCTGGCCGCGGCCTGTGCCGCCGGTGTTGCCGCCCTGTTGCAGCATGCGCTTCATCTGGTCGGTGTTCGTGCTGCGGCTCAGCGCGACTTCGCGCGTGATTTCGCCGTGCTGGAACAGGTTGTACAGCCACTGGTTCATGGTGATCATGCCCTCGCGGCTGCCGGTTTCGAGAATGCTGTAAATCTGGTGCACTTCGCTTTCACGAATCTGGTTGCGCGCGGCGGCGTTGACCTTGAGGATTTCCATGGCCAGCACGCGGCCGCCCTTGGTGCGCGGCAGCAACTGCTGCGCCACGACACCCAGCAACACGAACGAAAGCTGCACGCGCGCCTGCTGCTGCTGGTTGGTCGGGAACACGTCAACAATACGGTTGATCGTCTGCACCGCGTCGGTGGTGTGCAGTGTGGCGAATACCAGGTGGCCCGTCTCGGCCATGGTCATGGCGGCTTCGATGGTTTCAAGGTCGCGCATTTCGCCGATCAGGATGACGTCGGGGTCCTGGCGCAGAATGTGGCGCAGCGCGGGCGCGAAGCCCAGCGTGTCGTCGCCGATCTGGCGCTGGTTGATGATGCTGCGCTCGTGGCGGTAAAGATATTCGATCGGGTCTTCGACGGTGATGATGTGGCAGCTGTCGTTCTGGTTGATGTACTGGATCATTGCCGCCAGCGTGGTGCTTTTGCCGCTGCCGGTGGGGCCGGTGACCAGCAGCAGGCCCTTGTCGCTCATGGCAAACTGCTTGGTGATCTGCGGCAGGCCCAGTTCGTCGATGGTCGGGATGGTTGACCGGATCACACGAATGGCCAGGCCGATACTGCCGCGCTGCCAGTACACATTCAAACGGTAGCGGCCGGCGCCGCGGCGACCGAACGACAAGTCCAGTTCGCGGTCGGCTTCCAGCTTGGCCATCTGCTTCTCATCAAGCAGCTCAAGGGCAAGGCTGCGTGTGTCTGCGGGCATCAGCGGCTTGAAGCCTTCAATCGCGCGCAACTGGCCGTCGATGCGCAGCACGGGCGGCACGCCGACGGTCAAGTGAAGGTCGCTGACCTCGGCACGGCGGGTGAACACCAGCAGGTCGTCAAGTCGAACAGTGCTTTGGCCGGTCATAACTTCCTTCAGAAGCAGTGCTCAATGGGCAATGATGATTGAACAATCGGGCGCGGCCGCCCCTGGTTGTTCGCTGTCGATTGCCAACTGTGCCCTGCCAATTGCTCATTGACCGCTGCGCGGCCCATTTTTCTAGTCTTCTTCTAGTCTTCGTAGAACAAGCTGACAGCTTCTTCCACGGTGGTCAAACCGTCAAGCAGCTTGAAGAAACAGCTCTGGCGCATGTTGCGCATGCCCATCTTCAGGCACTCATCCTCAAGTTCGCTTTCGGGGCGCTGCTCAAGAATCAGCTCGCGCAGCACCGGCGTCATCGTCATGTACTCATGCACCGCAAGTCGGCCCTTGTACCCGGACTGGTTGCAGAACGCGCAACCCTTGCCGCGGTACAGGTCAATGTCCACGCTGGGCTGCCGGAAGCTTTGCGCAAGCTGGCGTTTCAGCGCATCGCTGGGGGTGTACTCTTCTTTGCACTTGGGACAAATCATACGAATCAGTCGCTGGCTGACCGCGGCGATCAGACTGCTCGTGATCATGTAGCGCTCAAGGCCCATGTCGGCCATACGCGTGACAGTCGCGACGGCGGTATTTGTGTGGATGGTGCTGAACACTAGGTGGCCGGTAAGGGCCGCGCGCACCGCGATCTCGAGCGTTTCCTGGTCGCGCATCTCACCGATCATCACGACGTCAGGGTCCTGTCGCAGAATGCTGCGCAGGGCCGCGGCGAAGGTCATGCCGATGTTCGTGCGCACCTGCACCTGGTTGATACCGGGAAGCTGGTACTCGACCGGGTCTTCGACCGTGATGATGTTGATCTCGGGCGAGTACACGTGCTTCAAGAACGAATACAGCGTGGTCGTCTTGCCTGAGCCCGTGGGGCCGGTCAGCAGGATGATGCCGTGCGGGCTTTGCAGCACGCGCTTCATTTCTTTCAGCGTCATCGGGTCGAAGCCAAGACCGTCCAGGTCCATGTTGGTGCTGGACTTGTCGAGAATTCGCATCACGATTTTTTCGCCGTGCACGACCGGCAGCGTGCTGACGCGCATGTCAATCGCGCGGTCGCCCACTTTCAGTTTGCAGCGACCGTCCTGGGGCAGGCGGCGCTCAGCGATGTCGAGGCTGCTGATAATCTTGATGCGCGCCACCACCGACTGGAAAAGGCGCTTGGGCGGCGCGGTCACTTCACGCAGCGCGCCGTCAATACGAAAGCGCACCGCCACTTCGCGCTCAAACGGCTCAAAGTGAATGTCGCTGGCCCTCTGCTTGACGGCTTCCATCAGCGTGGCGTTGACGTACTTGACCACGGGCGCGGTGCTGGCGGCGTCGATGGCGTCGCGGTCAAGGCCGCCCTCCATCTCGTCCATGTCCTCGATCAGCTCGGCGTCGACGCTTTTCAGGTCTTCGCCCATCTGGTCAAGGCTGTACTGCTGCGCGTAATGCTTGTCGATGGCGTCAGCGATGGCAACGCGCGAGGCGATGTACACTTTCACGTTCTTGCCGGTGATCGACTTGATTGTGTCCACGGCGATCACGTCGGCCGGGTTGGCCATGGCTACGTGCAGGGTTTCGGTGTCGTCGTCCTGCTTCCAGCTCAGCAGGTTGAAGCGGCGGGCCTGGCGCTCAGGCACCATCAGCACGGCGTCGCCCTGGAACTGCAGGTTTTCGTCGGTCAGGTCAACCCAGTCCACGCCCAGGTTGATGGCGAGGTACTTGATCAACTCGTTTTCTTCGACCAGGTTGGTGTCGACCAGCACGCGGCCAAGCTGTTTGCCGGTCTGGCGGTGAATCTTCAGCGCGTGCTCAAGCTGGTCTTCATCAATGACCTGCGCCTCAAGCAGCAACTCGCCCAGGCGCTTGCGGCCGCCCTTGGCTGCCACGGGCGCACGGCCGGGTGCAGCGGCGCCCGGTCTGCGCATCGAGCCGCTCTGGCCCGGGGCCACGGGGCCGGTCGGCGGCTGGCCGCCGTTCTGTCCGGCCACGGCGACACTGCGAACATAGCGAACCCCGGTAGAGTTCTTGCGGGGATCTTTCGGGTTCTGCGGGACGCCCGCCATGCACTGGTCTCCTGAGCCGGCAGTGCCGGCAATTGCCCCCCCGCCGGAGCTTGCTTATCCCTTTTCGCCTTCGGCTTCGTTCTTCTTGGCTGCTTCTTCGCCCTTGTTCAGGGTGTCCCACATCGCCGGCGACGCCTGCACCTTGCACTGCATCTTGGCGCGCTCAAGCGCGGTGCGGGCCTTGGCCCACTCCTGCCGCACAAGGTGGCATTCGGCCTGTCGCAGCAGGAAGCGCCCAAGCTGGGCACGGTCCACGCTTTCGTCCAGCTCGCTTCCGGCAGGAACTGCCGCAAGGTCAACCGCCGCGTCTGCATGCAGCAGGCCCTTGTCGTAATTCTTGCGGGCCAGGTACGCGCTGGACAGGTTGAAGTGCACGTAAGGGTTGAACTGGTCAATCGCCAGCGCGTCCTTCAGCGCCTTCAGCGCCTCATCAATCAGGCCGCCGCGAATGTATGCTGCGCCCAGGTGCAGGTTGTACAGCGCCCGCGACTCCGGCACGTCCTTGTGCTCTTCGGACCAGCGCACCGCCATCTCGTAGTGCTCAATGGCCTCGGGCACCAGGTTCAGCTGGTCGTAGATCAGGGCGATGTTGAAGTGGCCCTGCGCGAAGCGCGGCTCGTCGGCCAGCACTTCTTCCCACTTCCTGATCGCCTCGAAGTACATCGCATCGTCTTGCAGCGACAGTGCCTCAATGTAGTCGCCCTCGCTGATGCTGAACTCTTCGCTGCCCTGTTTGATGTTCTTGGAGCTGCCGCAGGCAGCAAGCATGCAACTGAGGGCCACGCCCCCAAGCACCATTCCAAGTTTCCCGGTCGCACTCACTCCGACCCCCCAATTCTTTTCCATGATTGCAGAAGTCCTGAGGTTAGTGCCCCAGGCGCTGCCCACAAGATAGTCAGACCTGTAGATCACGGTCAAGCAACGCGCTGACCGCCCCCATTACCTTTTGTCCTATTCTGTCCCACGGCGCCGACGAGTCAGAGCCGCAAATCCCGCCAACAACACAAGCAAAGCCAACGGCCAAGCCGGTCCGCCACGCGCCGTCAATTGACAAGAATCGTCTTTGTCTTCCGCAAACGGGTCGTCCGGCAGGTCTTCACGCAACGAGATCGTGCCGCCATTGACCGGGCCGCCCGACACGCTGGCGCCGCTGTTGACGTCACCGCTGGTCACCCCGGCCTGGAAGCCCGGGTTCGGCGACGGCGGAGTACCGCCCGTGAACGAGATGACAAGCCTGAAGTCCGCGCTCGTGCCGGCGGTGATCGCGCTGCTGAGAGCGTTGAAGTTTACCGTGATGACGCTGCCTGCCACGCCCCACCCTGCACCGCCATTGACGATCGAGCCCAGCGTGTTGCTGCCACGACGCAGGCTGACGCTCTGGATGGTCGCGATGGCAACGCCCGGGGTCGGGTGCAGCACGGTGATGTCGGCGCTGACACTCGTCACGGTGTACGTTGAGCCGCCGCCCGTCTCGGTCAGCCGGAACACAAGGGCCGTCGCCGAGCTGCCGGGGCTTACGCTTTGCGAGCCGGGGTTGCCCGGGCCGACAGACATCGTCACCGCCGCCGGGGCCGCGACCGCAATGGTGAAGTTGGCATCGGACACGTCAAAAATCGCCTGCGTGGCGTTGTCGCGCACACGAACGCGGCACTGAACGCTGGGGTTGTTGGGCACGACCACCGACTGGGCGCCATCGTCAGCCGTGTTCAAGATCAACACGATCGGGAAAGTGCCGCCGCCGTCGGTGGAAAGGTGAATGTCCACGTTGCCGGGGCTGCCGCCGCTGGTCCACGTGACGTTCAGGTTGGCACCTACGCTGATGTTCTCGCCGCCATTCGGGGCTGTGACCGTGATAGTCGGCGCCGTGGTGATCGTGAAGTTCGCATTGGACGTGTCAAGAATCAGCCCCGTGGCAGTGTCCCGGACGCGCACCCGGCACTGAACGCTCGGGTTGTTCGGGACGACGATGCTCTGGGTGCCGTCATTGGCAGTGGCCGCCGCCAGCGAGATCGGAAAGCTCCCGCCGCCGTCAGTGGAAAGGTGAATGTCTACCGTGCCTGGCACACCCACGCTGGTCCAAGTGACGTTCTGGTTGCCGCCAACGGACCAGTTTTCACCGCCGTTGGGTGCCGTCACCGTGATGCTGGGGTTGGCAATTGTGAAGTCGGCGTTCGACTCGTCCAGGATCAGCCCGGTGGTGGTGTCGCGCACGCGCACGCGCGCAGTCGTGGTCGGGTTGTTCGGCACCGTAATGCCCTGCGTGCCGTCGTCGGCGGTGTTGAGCTGCAGGTCCACGGTGTAACTGCCGCCGGAGTTAAGTGAAAGCTGGATGTCCACGTTGCCCGGCGTGCCGGTGCTGTTCCAGGTCACTGTATCGGCCGCGCCGATGACCCAGGTCTCGCCGCCGTTGGGTGATGTCACGGTAATCGTGGGTGCGGCCGTGATCGTGAAGTCCGCGTCAGACTCGTCCAGGATCGTCCCGGTGGTTGTGTCGCGAACGCGCACGCGGGCCGTGGTGGTCGGGTTGTTCGGTACCGTGATCGATTGCGTGCCGTCGTTGGCAGTCGCGAGTTGCAGGTCAACGGTGTAGGCGCCGCCGCTGTTCGTGGACAACTGGATGTCCACCGTCCCGAATGAGCCCACGCTGTTCCAGGTCACGTTCTGGTTTCCGCCGACCGTCCAGTTTTCCGCGCCGTTCGGCGCCGTCACCGTGATCGATGGTGTGACAATCGTGAAGTCCGCGTTGGATTCATCCAGTACCGTCGCACCGGGGTTGTCGCGCACGCGGATACGGCACAGCGCACCCGGGTTATTCGGCACGACTACGGTTTCGGTACCGTCGTCGGCTGTGTTCGTCGCCAGATTCACCGTGTAGTTGGCACCGCTATCCACAGACAGGTCAATGTCCAGGTTTCCCGGGCTTCCGGCGCTGGTCCAGGTGATGGTCACCATCTGGCCCACCGTCAGCGTCTCGCCGCCGTTTGGCGAAGTTACTGTGTAGGACTGAGCCGAAAGGGATGTTCCGGCTGCTACGAGCAAAACAGCGATCAATAGGCTCGAAAGTCGCATGTTGAATCCCTCCGGTGGCTTGCAGCCCCACGCCGCGCCGGTTTCCACAATCTGTCCAAAGCAGCAGTTTGCAGCCGCGAAAATCCGCAGCATTCACTGCCGGTCAACTTTGCCAAAGTCCTGTGAGCCAAGCAGGCTAACGACAACGACAATTGAGCGCAAGCCTTTGCAGCAGCGTATGTTTCGAGATTGCGACGGGGCAGTTACCAGCCCCCGGAATGGTAGCTTCTACGGGTAGGGCAGGGCTGGCGTTCGCGCGGGCACACGCTTGGGGAGATGCAATTCTCGTGCATTTACCGCAGGGCATGGTTTGGCGACCGGCGTTGAACAAGCCGTGATCAATGTTTCGATCGCTTCAGCAAGAAAGGCCCACCAACTGACGCCGGGGGCTCATCTTGTCCTATCAATCCAAAATCTTTTTTGCGCGTAAGTGCGCGCAAGTGTTGTGGGCGCCCCGTCCGCTTTAGCGCCCGGAGGGTTGCGAAGCAACGCGACCGCGAAACGCAACGCGTTTCGTGGGCATGCATGAATTAGCCCGGCCCGTAAGGGCCGGGAATCTCGACGCGAGAGTTTGCGAGCCCCGG
This sequence comes from Planctomycetota bacterium, assembly GCA_020849795.1. GTDB lineage: Bacteria > Planctomycetota > UBA8742 > UBA2392 > UBA2392 > JADJRK01. The sequence goes on from JADZFR010000011.1 coordinate 51,818, forward strand.
A
>JADZFR010000012.1 GCA_020849795.1 Planctomycetota bacterium
CGAAGTAGCTCGCGCAGCGGCGCGAGCGTAAACGTAGCGACCGCCGCAGGCGGAAAATACAAAGCGCCCTGCTTTCACAGGGCGCTGTCGAAGTTGGCTCCGCTGGCTGGACTCGAACCAGCAACCTGTCGATTAACAGTCGAATGCTCTACCATTGAGCTACAGCGGAATTGTGCTTCCGATCGGCACCGGAAGGCCCGCAAACCGTATTAAACCGGCCCCAAGCGTCAAGGGGGCGGCTTGTCGTCAGGCGACGCTTGCGTACCATGAACGGTCTGGAGTTTCCCATGGCGTATCGCGTGCTGCTGTGCTGTGTGCTGGTCTTCGGGTTCGCGGTTTCCGCAACCGCGCAGGATCGCATCAGCCGCACCGACCGCACCAAGATGCGCGAAACGCGCGAAACCATGCGCAGCCTGGCGCAAGACCTGCGCGCATGGTCGGGCACGAACGAGAACAAGTATCCTGAGAAGCTGCAGAAGCTGGTCGATGCCAACTTGCGCGACGCGGTGCCCAAGGACGCATGGGGCAATGAGTTCAGCTACAGCCTTGACGAAGAAGCGGGCTACAAGCTGGTCAGCCTCGGGGGCGACGGCAAGCTGGGCGGCGAAGGCGGCGCGGCGGACATCACGTTCACGCGCAACGGCGAAAAGATTGAACTGAACGCAGACCAGCAAGCCGAGCTGGAAAAGCAGCGCGATGCCGCTCGACACGAAGCCCGGGTGACACTGGCGCGCGCGCGCATGGTGGCCGTCGGCATTGAGGTCGTGCAGCACCGGCGCGAAAAGGGCAGTTGGCCCGCCAAGCTGGAGGCAGCCAAGCGCACGGGAACCGAGACCGAGGATAAAGCCGTCAACGCTTGCTTTCTTGACCCTTGGGGCAACGAGTACGCGATCAGGATTCTGCCCCAGGACAACCTGGCGCTTGTGTGCTGGGGTGCTGATGGCGTGGAAGGCGGCACCGGCCGCGACGTTGACTTTGTGATCACTGAGCGCGACATACGCCGCCAGACACGCAACACAGACGAATGGGGCGGCGGCTTTGAGCGAAACATGGACTGGCAGGTGCAAAACCTGTCTGAAGAGGTGCAGTCCTGGAAGCAGCAGGCTTGCAAACTGCCGGATGAACTGATCGACCTTACCCGACCGATCCCCCTGAAAGACGGCAAGCAGGCCAACGCGCTGCGCAACAACATTCCGTCGGATGAGTGGGGCCGCGAGTACATCTATCTGCGCCTGGACGACGAGAACTTCGCGATTGTGGCGCTGGGCAAAGACGGGGTTGCAGGCGGCATGAAAGAAGATGCCGACCACATTGCGCCCATGCCTGGCTCGTCGTCAGAGGGCATGATCAGGCGGGGAGGGCGCGGCATGGTGAAGGTCCCGCCGAACAACGACAACAGGAACAACGAGGGGCTGGCCGACGTCGCCACGGAGCAGATGCGCGACATCGCCGAGAAACTGAAAGCCCACAAAGACGAGACAGGCAAGTTTCCGGATTCATTGGACGACATCAAGGACAAGCTGGCCGGCGGCGAAGTGCCGAATGACCCGTGGGACCGCGCGTTCACGTATGAACTCTCTGACGCCGGCTACACGCTGACGTGCCTGGGCAGCGACGGTGAACCGGGCGGAGAAGGCCATGCCGCCGACATCACCTGGACCCATGAAGGCAAACAGGAGGCTGCTGCGACCGAGCCGGAGCGCGAGCCGGAGCCCGTGCCGGAACGTGGCCGGTAGCTTCTGTGATAGACAGCGGGCTTGCGCCAGCAGGCCCGCGTTGCTTTTCTCTGCGCGTGAACCTCACACCCCAGCAAGCAAGAAGCCGCACACTCAAGGCAGCCGGGATCGCAGCGCTTGCCGGTATGGTCAGCACCATGCTGGGCGTGGGCGGCGGCGTGGTGATGGTGCCGCTGTTTGCGCTGCTTGGCGTGATGCGCGTGAAACGTGCGGCCGGCACCAGCCTTGTTGTGATTGTGGTAGTCGTGGCAGTGGGGCTGGCCGCCCAGCTTATTCATGAGCCCTCCGACGTGCATTGGACAGCGGCGGGCATACTGGCTGTCGGGGCGCTGGCCGGCACGGTGATTGGCGAGAAGCTGCACAAGGTGCTGCCCGAGATGCCCTTCAGGTACGCGTTTTGCGCCGTGCTGATCCTGATTGGCGCCAGGATGTTGAATGTGATCCCCGAGACACAGCCCATCATCGGCACCGAGTTTGATGTCACCAGCGCGGGCCATGTGCTGTTTCTGGTTGGCGTGGGACTGTTTGCCGGCGGTGTGGGTGCGATGTTCGGCTTGGGGGGCGGCGTGGTGATCGTGCCGATGCTTACGCTGGCCTTTGCCTACTTTCACGATGAGTTTACAGCAACTCGCGCGACGAGTCTTGCCGTGATTCTGCCGACCAGCCTGCTCAGCGCCGTGTTGCACTGGCGCGGCGCCAATGTGGAGAAGCCGCTTGCGTTGCGCATCATGCCGCTGGCGGCGCTGACGTCGGTCAGTGGCGTGTGGCTTGCGTACATTGTCCCGCAGCCTGCATTGAAAGCTACATTTGCCGTGTTGCTGCTGCTGGCGACGTTGCGGTTGATGCGGAAACGAAAGTCACCTATGCCCGGCGAAAGTCTGGAAATTTCTGATGCGACGACTGGGAAAAATGTTTATACCTCACCCCCCGCAGACCAAATTGAGGGTCGGTAAAAGGGAAGTGTTTGCTGTTATGGGGGGGCAGACATTTCTTCGACCCGAACAACCGGGCGCCACGAAAGTGGCGCCCGTTGTGTTTGATCGCAGTGTGTCTGCCTGATTACTTCACCGCAGGGAACATCCCGCTGCCGGTTGCAAGCACCGGCATCGCGAGCGTCACCGCCGCCATGGACACGGCATCCTGCACGCTGCTGCCCCTGGGCATCACGTTGGCCGGCCGGCGCAGGCCCAGCAGCAACGGGCCCAGCGCCGTCGCATCGGCCGTCGTGCGCACAAGCCGAAATGCGGCGTTGGCAGCATCAAGATTCGGGAAGATCAGCACGTTGGCCGGCTCGCGCCAACGCTCAACCTCAAGAATGTTCCGGAACTCGTCGGGGCTGATGGCAACGTCGGCCTGCACTTCGCCGATCGCAGCAATGCCCGGGCTTTGCTGCGTGAACAAGTCATAGGCCAGGCGGACTTTTTCAGCCTCCGGGTGTGCGGCTGCGCCGAAGTTGTTGTAGCTGATAAAGGCAACGCGCGGCGTGATGCCGAGCGCCAGCACCGCCTCAGTGCAAAGCCGCGCGCTGTCGGCCAGCACTTCCGCGTCGGGGCTTACGTTCAAAGTGGTGTCTGCAAAGAACAGCACGCGGTTGGGCAGCACCATGATGTGCATGCCGATCACGCGTTTGGTGCCGCTGCGCTTGCTGACGAAGCGCAGCACGCTGGGCACGGTTTCACGGTAAATCCGGTCGGCCGCGCTGAGCATCCCGTCTACCAGCTGCAGGTCCGTCATCAGGGCCGCCAGCGCGTAGCTGTCCATCTGGCCCTTGTCGCTGAACATGCCGGCGCGTTCTTTGAAGCGCTGCTGCAACAGGGGGTGGCTTGGCGGTGCGGCGGGGTCCGCCACCTCGAACTGCGCGCTGTCAAAGCCCTTCATGGCCGCGCTGATGCGTCCCGCGTTTCCGACCAGCACCGGCTTGGCGACACCGTCGCGTATGATCTGCCGCGCCACGGAAAGCACGCGTGCGTCCTCGCCGTCCGGCAACGCCAGGCGCTTGCGCATCTCCTGCGCTTTGTGAATTGCCACACTCATGACGGCGCGGCCCGGCTCGGTCTTAAGCCTCAGGCGTTCGCGGTATTCATCAATGTTCAGCTTGACGCGCGCGACGCCGGTGTCCATCGCCGCCTGTGCCACGGCCGGCGCCACGTAGTACAGCACGCGCGGGTCAAACGGCGTCGGGATCAGGTACTCGCGACCGAATTTGAAGCGCTTGCCGCCATAGGCGCGACTAACGCTGTCCGGCACCTCGGCCTTGGCAAGGCGGGCCAGTGCCTTGCTGGCGGCGATTTTCATTTCCTCATTGATGGCAGTTGCGCGGCAGTCCAGCGCTCCCCGAAAGATGAACGGAAAGCCCAGCACGTTGTTGACCTGGTTGGGGTAGTCGCTGCGGCCGGTTGCCAGGATCACGTCGTCGCGCGCGGCGCGGGCAACGTCGTACTCGATCTCGGGGTCGGGGTTGGCCATGGCGAACACGATGGGGTCCTTCGCCATCGTCTTCAGCGCCTCGGGCTTCAGCGCGCCTTTGCTGCTCAGGCCATAGAACACGTCCGCGCCCTTGAGCGCATCGTCCAGCGTGCGCGCGTCGGTCTTCAGCGCGAACGGCTGCTTCACCGGGTTCAGGTCTGTGCGGCCGCTGTGGATGACGCCCTTGGTGTCGCACATGATCACGTTCTGCGGCTTGACACCAAGCTGGATGGCGAAGTTCGTGCACGCGATGCCGCTGGCGCCGGCGCCGTTGACGACGATGCGGATGTCGGCGATGTTCTTGCCGGTGAGCTCAATGGCGTTGACCAGCGCCGCGCCGGAGATGATGGCGGTGCCGTGCTGGTCGTCATGGAACACGGGGATGTTCATGCGCTCTTTGAGGCGGCGTTCAATTTCGAAGCACTCGGGCGCTTTCACGTCTTCCAGGTTGATGCCGCCGAACGTGGGCTCAAGCAGCGCCACGGTCTCAATGAACTTTTCGACATCTTCGGTCCCCACCTCGATGTCGAACACGTCGATGTCGGCAAAGCGCTTGAACAACACGCCCTTGCCTTCCATCACCGGCTTGCTGGCGAGCGCGCCGAGATTGCCAATGCCGAGAATCGCGGTGCCGTTGCTGATCACGGCGACCAGGTTGCCCTTGCTGGTGTACCGGTAAGCGTCGTTGGGCTGGCGCGCGATTTCGCGGCAGGGCTCGGCCACGCCCGGCGAATAGGCCAGCGACAGGTCGCGCTGGGTCAGCGTGGGCTTGGTTGGTACTACGGCGATTTTGCCCGGCCGGCCCTTGGCGTGATACTCAAGTGATGCCTTGTAAACTTCGTCGTCCGACATGGTGTTACTCCGCAAGCAGCGCGCGCAGCGTACACACGGGGGGCGCAATGTGTAGGGCATGAACGCAGAAGGCCCCGCGCACGCGCGGGGCCTTCTGCATGTCCATGACTACTCCCACGGCAGGGCCGCGGGCTCGGTGAACTCGCCTTCTTTCAAAGGCTTGTTCGGCTTGGGCTGTTCCGGCTGCTTGGTCGTGGTCGGAGCCTTTCCGCCGTTGCGGGCTTGCTCGTGCGCGACCTCGATGGCCTTGTCGAGCTGCGTATCGCGACCGGCCAGGATGTCGGCTGGCGTGAGTTGCACCTCGATATCCGGCTTGCAACCGTTGTGTTCCTGGTTCGTACCGTCCCAGTTGAAGAACCCGGTGCTGGGCAGGCGCCAGCTCGTGCCGTCGGACAGGCGAATGTCACGCGTGCCGATGACCGCGCCCGGCGTCTGCACACCGATAATCGTCGCCATGCCCAGCGTCTTGAGAGCATGCGGGAAGACTTCCGCATCGCTGTAGCTGCGCTCATTGATCAGCACGACGATCGGGCGGTCCCAGTGCACGGTCGGCTGGTTGATGCGGCGGCCGTCACGCAGCGTCATGTACGCGTAGGGCTTGCGTGACAGCAGGTCGATCAACTGCTGGTGGATGTTGCCGCCGCCGTTGTCGCGCACGTCAATGATCAGGGCCTTGGCGCTCTGCACCGCGGGGCTGGCCAGCTCGTTCTGGAAGTTGTTGAGCGCGGTCTGGTTCATGCCGGGGATGTGCACATAGGCAACCTGGCCGCGGGTCTGCTGTGCAGCCGCCTGCTTGTTGCCGATCACGAACTGCGTGTACATACGCTGGCGGCGCTGCGCCCAGCTTTCGGGCGTGACCTTCACCTCGCGGAAGTTGTTGCCTTCCGGGTTGTCGGCGACGAACAGGCTGGTCTCGACGCCCACCTTGCCATCCAGGTGCTCATAGAAGTCATCGGTGAATGCCAGCGACTTGCGGTCAATGCGGAACACGTAGTCGCCCTTGCGAATCCATGCCGCGTCGCCGGGGCCGCCCTTTTCAACTTCCGCGACGCGCAGGCGCAGGCGGTTGCCCTGCATGCGCTCAGGCACAAGTTCAAGGCCCAGGTAGCCTGTCTCGGTGCGTTCGGTGAACATGGTGCGGTTGGATGCGCCGCTGTGGCTGGCGCTGACTTCGCCGACCATACGGTTGAGGTAGTACAGAAACTCTTCGCGGCAGCCCGACGCCTCGACCAGCGCGCGGTACTGCCTGCCCAGGGCTGCCCAGTCTTTGCCGTGAAACTTGGGGTCATAGAACGACTCAAGGTACGCGGCGTGCGCCTCGTCAAAGGCCTTGAGCATTTCGGCCTTTTCGCTGACCTTGCGCGACGCCACAAAGGGCACGCTGCGTCCGCTCTGGATGCCCAGCGGGGTCGGCGTGTAGTTCAGCTTGCCGTCGGCGGTCACGAACAGGATTTCTTTGCCGTCGGGCGTGAAGCAGCCGTGGGCGCCAGTGGCGATCACCACCTCGCCGCTGCCGGCCAGGTCGGTCATCACGACTTCCTGGCGCACGAACGTTCCGCCGCGGGTAATGCGGTCGAACAGGATGAAGCGGCCGTCCGGGCTCATGACGGGCACTTCTTCGATGGCGGTGCTGCCGTAAATGCGGCGCTGGTTGCCGCCGTCGGCATCCATGATCCAGATGTTGGCGCTGTTGGGGCTTCCGCGCCCGCTGTCAAACAGGATGAAGCGGCCATCGGGGCTGAACGCCGGGTCGTCGTCGTTGGCCTGGTCGGTGGTGAGCTGCAATTCGGCCGACCCGTCCAGCTTGCGTACCCAGATGTCCTTGTTGCCGCTGCGCGTGCTGCAGAAGACCATGGCCTGGCCGTCCGGGCTCCAGTTCTGGAAGAACTCGTCGGCGGGGTTGTTCGTGAACTGGCGCAGGTTCTGGCCGTTGGCATCGATCAACCAGATGTCGCTGTTGCCGCTGCGGTTGCTGTAGAAGCTGATCGTCTTGCCATCGGGCGAGAACTTGGGGTTGTCGTTCTGGAAGGCGTCGTTGGTCACCGCAGTGGCTGTGCCGCCGTTGGCGTCCATCACCCACAGGTCGCCGCCCAGGCTGAACACGGTGCGTCGGCCGTCGGCACTCAGGCTGGCGCGGCTGACGCCTTCACTGAAGCGGCGCTCGACCATTTTTTCGCCGCTGCTGTCCTCACGAATCTCGATCTTCAGCAGCTTGGGCTTGGCGTCCTTGACCGTCAGGTCCAGCGTCCACAGGTAAAACTTCCAGCCGAAGACGACCATGCTGTCGTCGGGGGCGAACGCCAACATGCTCAGGCCGTCCTCGCCCAGGCTTGTGACCTGTTCACAGGTCTGGCTGTCCGTGTCGCAGAAGAACAACTCAAAGCTGCCGTTGACCTCGCGCGTGAAGTGCAGGCGCTTGCCATCGCGACTGATGGACGGCTCGCGGCTGTTGCCCTGGAAGTACAGAATCTCTTCGGCGGGCTGGCTGCCGCGCTGCACGTACAGCCGGTCGTTGGCAGTGCCCGTGTACTCCTGGACCTTGGCGTCGCTGGGTCCGGACACAAAGTACAGTGTGTCACCGTTGTCCGGTGTGGAAGCCGAGTTGGCGCCCGTGAACGTCACGCGCGTGGGCGTGCCGCCGGCAAGCGGTACCGACCAGATTTCCGTGCTGCCGCCCCGGTTCCAGCCCATGGCGCGGGTGCTGGTGAACAGCAGATTCTTGCCGTCGGCGGTGAAGGCGTTGGGCACATCCGAGGCAAAGTGGTGGGTCAGGCGACGCGGTGTGCCGCCGTCGATCGGCATGACCCAGATGTCATAGCTGCCGGCGCGGTCGCTCACGAACACAACCTGCTTGCCGTCGGGCGTGACCAGCGGGCGGCTGTCGTAGGCGTCGTGCAGTGTCAGGCGATTGGCGCGCCCGCCAGCGGCGGGGATCGACCACAGGTCACCGTGCAGGCTGAACACGACCGTCTGCTTGTCCGGGGTGAGTGCCGGGTAGCGGGCGCCTGGCGCGCCCTGTGCGGGGTCAAGCACAGGCTTGGGTCTCGGTCCGGCCTGGGCGGTCAATGAACATCCGAGCAGCAGCAGCAAGACGGTAAGCGTTGTCCTCATGGGACGGGCTCCCTCAACAAGTAGGCGGGCACGCCGGGCGCGCCCACGGTCCATGGTATTCCGTACGACAAATAAATACGCTTCAGGGCGCGCCACGACTACAAGAATCCGGTGGCTACAAATGGACGGCGACTTCGTAAATGACGCCGGTCCTGCGAGCTTTCATACTTCCCCCTGCGTGATAGACTCTGCGGCCCGATTCGGTACGGGCCCAGGGACATCCGCGACTTCCAAAGCGTGCAGGAGCAAGGCATGGCAGCCATTCAACGCGTCGGCATCATCGGTGCAGGCCAAATGGGTAACGGCATCGCCCAGGTGTTCGCAGCCAGCGGGCGCCACGTGGTGATGCTGGATGTGAACCAGGACGCCCTGAAAAGGGGCATGGACACGATTGGCAAGTCGCTGGGCAAACTGGTCGAGAAGGGCAAACTGCTGCCGCCACAGATGGGCGCGGCCCTTGCCATGATTGCACCGGGCACCGAGTACGCGATGCTGAAAGATCGTGACCTGATCATCGAAGCCGCGACCGAGAGCCTTGAACTCAAGCGCCAGATTTTCGCCAACGTGCGCGGGTTTGCCTCTGACAACGCGATCATCGCCAGCAACACCAGCAGCATCAGCATCACGACGCTGGCCACAACGGTCAAAAACCCGGCGCGCTTCATTGGTATGCACTTCATGAACCCGGTGCCGTTGATGCAGCTGGTCGAGGTGATCCGCGGCCTCGATACAGACGACGGCACGTTCAACGCCGTCATGGAAACTGCCACCAGCCTGGGCAAGACGCCCGTGGCCTGCAACGACTCGCCCGGCTTTGTCAGCAACCGCGTGCTGTTGCCAATGATCAACGAGGCGATCTTTGCGCTGCACGAAGGTGTGGCCAGCGCCGAAGCCATCGACACCATCATGAAGCTGGGCATGAACCACCCGATCGGCCCGCTGGCGCTGGCAGACCTGATCGGCCTGGACACGTGCCTTTCGATCCTTGAAGTGCTTCACCGCGACCTGGGCGACAGCAAGTACCGCCCGTGCCCGTTGCTGCGTAAATACGTGGCGGCTGGACACCTCGGCCGAAAGACCAAGCGCGGTTTTTATAAGTACGACTGAAGACGGGAGCATTGCACATGAACCAGCCCCCAAACGACCCGCATTCGGGCATGAACACCCCATCCGGATATGGCCCGCCGCCGGGCTATCCGCCGCAGTCGGCGCCGATGCCGCAGTCGGGCAGCTACCAGCCGCAACCCGGCTATGGCCCGCCGCCGATGCAGCATTACCCGCAACCCCACGGATTCCGGGGCATGACGCGCCAGATGTTCAACCCCGCGGCGTACCGCCAGAGCGGCAGCGGTTCATGGGCGGCGAGCAGCCTGATCATCTCGCTGGTCAGCTTTCTGTTTTGCGGCTTTCTGTCGCCGATCTCGCTGATTCTGGGCATGGTCGGACTGGTCGGCAACAAGCGCGCCAAGGGCATGGCGTTTGCCGGCGTGCTGCTTTCGCTGTTGCAGGTCGGCTTCTGGGCGATCGTGATGGGCGCGGGCATGTGGCAGGTGATGTACACCGAAGAGTTTGCTGACCAGGCGGGTGCGCCGGTCGTTGCAGCGGTGGAGAAGTTCAAAGAAGAGCACAAGCGCGTGCCCCATAGCCTGGATGAGTTGGTATCCGGCGGCTATCTGCCGCCAACCTGGGACCAGGGGTTCGATGACGTGGATGGCACGGTGCAGAACGTCGTGCGCGGCAAGAAGTGGGGCGAGTTCCTGCGCTACAAGGCCGGCGAAAATCCCGACTGGAACGGCGCCGGGTACACCGGGCCAAGTGTGACAGTAAGCGGCGACGACTGGACCATCGACTTCAAGGAAGACGCCACCCAGAAAGACTACACCACGTACGGCTTGGCATTCTGCGGCGTGGACGGGTACTGGGGCGGCAGCGACGACGCCAAGGTCAACCAGAAGCCCGACAAGGCCTTCGACCTGAACACGCTGTGGGGCGGCAACGAAGCCACCCGCGCGGCGATGAAGACCCAGGCCGAGCTGCAGCGCATGATGAACCAGATTGACAGCAAGCTGAAAGAGCTTGCCGGGTCAGAACAGCGGGCACAGGCCAGCCTGTCCGAGCAGGAAGACAAGCTGCGCGCGATGATGCGCGACAAGAACCTGCGTACCCTGGACGACGTCAAGAAAGACACCAACGGAAACAAACGCCTGAAACTGGTGGGCGAAACCGCGGCGCTGCTCAAGGCCGTGCAGAACAAGCAGCGGCAGTTGATGGACAAGCGCGAAGGCATCGAGATCGAAATCGACCGCATGAAGAACCAGGTCGAGTGGGCCAAGCTGGCCGAGAACAAGGATGAGCTTGCCAAGCTGACCGCCCTGCTTGAAGAAAGCCGCGAGACGCTTGAGAAAGAAGACAGCTACTTCGCCGGCGTCACCGAGTCGCAAGCCGCCGACGAGTGGTTCAACGAGAACTTCAAGTAGTCGGGTCACGAACGAACAAGCGGGGGCGCGGTGGCGCCCCCGCTTGCGCAAACCGGCAGTCCACCGAACGAAACCGAAGCCAATGGCACTTTCCCCGACCACAATCAAATACATCGCCATTGCCGTGGTCGTGGTTGTGGTCTGCCTGCTGGTGGTCAGCATCGTCTGGGACGCGCTGCAGATGGCGGTCGGGCTGCTGATCGGGCTGGGCCTGATCTACCTGGGCGTGCGGTTCCTGTTCGGCAAGGGCCTGCCAAGCAGCATGAAGAAGCTGGCCGACAAGGCGCTCAAAGCCGGCAAGGACGAAGCCGGGAAGCAGGAAAGCGCCGAGGTGAAAGAAACGAAGGTTGAAACGAAGTAGCCGCAGCGGCCAAGGCCCTACCCTGCGCCGCCCCTGATACGCTATGATCACCGCCCATGATTGACGTCCAGCATGTGTGCAAGAGCTTCCGCAACTTCCGGGCTGTGTGGGACCTTTCGTTCCAGATCGGCAAGGGAGACATCTTCGGGTTTGTCGGCCCCAACGGCGCCGGCAAGACCACGACCATGCGCATGATGGCCACGCTGCTGGACCCGGATTACGGCGACCTGGTGATAGACGGCGTCTCGGTGCTCGACGAGCCCGAGTACATCCGCACCATCATCGGCTACATGCCCGACTACATCGGGGTCTACGAGGGCGTCGAGATTCGCGAGTACCTTGAGTTCTTCGCTGCGGCCTACCGCATCCCGATCGAGAAGCGCAAGTCGCTGGTTGACGAGATCATGGAACTGACCGACCTGACCAGCGTCGCCACAAAAGACGTCGCGGTTCTCAGCAAGGGCATGCGCCAGCGGTTGTGCCTGGCCAAGACGCTTGTGCACGACCCCAAGGTGCTGATCCTGGACGAGCCCGCGGCGGGGCTTGACCCGCGCGCGCGCATTGAGCTGCGCCTGCTGCTGAAAGAACTGCAAAAGCTGGGCAAGACGATCATCATCTCCAGCCACATCCTGACCGAGCTTTCAGACATGTGTAACAGCGTCGGCATCATTGAGCGCGGCATCATGCTGGCGGCTGGCAACATCCAGGACATCCTGAACCAGCGCACGGGCGGGCAATCCAAGCAGCAAAAGCTGCTGCTGCGCGTGCTGGGCTCGCCGGACCAGGCGGTGGCCATCCTGCGCAGCCTGCCCGACATCGGCGGCGTCGAGATTGACCGCGGCATCATCGTGTTCAACTTCCTGCAACCGATTGAAAGCAACCCGGGCCTGCTGGGCGAATTGCTCAGCCGCGGCGTGCCCGTGGTAACGATTGCGCCAGCGACGCAGAACCTCGAGGACATCTTCCTCGACGTAACCAAGGGCATTATTGCCTAGCAGCGCTCGCCCGGGCGATCCCCGGAGTTCTTGCAAATTACCAATGGAGTGGTAATTTGCAAGAATGCTCAGGCGCGGAATCCTTGACGACGTGCGGCGCAATCTGGCCGACTACCCGGCGGTGGCCATCGTCGGGCCGCGCCAATGCGGCAAGACCACGCTCGCAGCGTCACTGGGCGGGTCGTACTTCGACCTTGAGAACGAGGCGGACAGACTCAGGCTTGATCTTGAGTGGACCAACCTGGCGGCCGGAAAGAAACTGATCGTACTCGACGAGGCTCACGCGGCGTCGTCGGTCTTTCCCCGGATTCGCGGCGCCATCGACCAGGACCGCAAGAGAAACGGCCGCTTTCTGATTCTTGGTTCGGTTTCCCCCTACCTCATGACACAGGTGTCCGAGTCTCTGGCTGGGCGAATCTCGATCCTTGAACTCACCCCACTGCTGTTACCAGAGCTGAAGACGCAAGCACAGCGCAACCGGCACTGGCTTTGCGGCGGCTATCCCGATGGCGGCGTGCTGACGCCCAAGTCCTTTCCACGCTGGCAGAAGAATTATCTGGCTTCACTCACGCAGCGGGACTTGCCCGCATGGGGTCTTCCCGCGCGACCGCAAGTCACAGAGCGGTTTGCGTACATGCTTGCTGCGCTGCATGGGCAGCCCTGGAACGCCTCCAAGGTGGCGCAGGGGCTGGGTATAAATTACCAGACAGTGAACAGTTATCTCGCTTACCTCGACGGCGCGTTCCTGATTCGACGCCTGCCCCCGTACCAGGCCAACATTCACAAGCGGCTGGTTAAGGCGCCCAAAGTGCAATGGCGTGACACCGGGCTGCTGCACTCCATTCTTGGCGTGGCGTCCCGGGAAAGCCTCTTGAAACAACCATGGGTCGGAGCCAGTTGGGAAAGCTACGTCATTGAACAGATCTTGGGAACGTTGGCCGCAACCGGCCGCACGTTCGCTGCTTACTACTTCCGGACCAGCGATCAGTTTGAACTTGACCTGGTGCTTGAAGTCGAGGCGAAGCTTTGGGCGTTTGAGGTCAAGCTGACAACTGCCCCTAGCACGGACGACATGGCCCGGTTGAACAAGGTGGCCGACATGATCGATGCCTCGCGTCGCGTTCTGGTTTCCAAGACCGCAAGCCCGGCCGGCGACGACAACACGCTGTCGACGAACCTTGAATCGTTGTTGGGCCAGATCATCAAGTGGACGTGAACACAGGCATAACCCCCCACGCCTGGTCGCACGCTGAGGCCACCCAACAAACTGCAGGCAAGGCTAAATGTCCAGGTTCTTCACTTCCAGGGCGTGGCGTTCGATGAACTGGCGCCTTGGCTCGACCTGGTCGCCCATCAGAATCGTGAACATCTCATCGGCGGCGTCGGCGTCGTCCATGGTCACCTTGAGCAGCACGCGATTGCCCGGGTCCATCGTGGTTTCCCACAGCTCGTCGGCGTTCATTTCGCCCAGGCCCTTGTAGCGCTGGATGCTGATGCCTTCGCGGCCGTGCTCGCGCACCTTGTGCAGCAAGTCGTTCAGGCTCAGGCACGGCACTTCTTCGCTGTCGTCAAATCGCAGCATGAACTGCTCGGCCTGGTTTTCGCGGCCGTTGATCGCCCACGCCGGAAAGCCGCGCACGTGCAACTGGTTGACCACGTCGGCCACCTGTTCGGCGAGTTCGGGCAGCTCGATCAATTCTTCGACCTTGCCGCTGTCGATGGTGCCCGCCGCCAGTTCGCTTTCCTTGTTCGCGCGCTCGGCCGGCGTCATCACTGTCACGCCCTTATCCTCGCGGCCCTTGATGAACTTGTTCAGCGCGTCGGCTTCATGGTCGTGAAAGTAGTGGGCCTTGTCTTCGCTGAACACGACGCTGGTCGGCAGGCTGTGATGCGCCTCGTTGAAGCGGGCGAAGTAGCGGTTGGGGTTCACGCCCTTGCGCGCCAGCTTGGCGGCAAACTCTTCCAGCTTGATCAGCCTCTCAAAGATCTCGCTGCGCATTTGCGCGCCGTTGAAATCGCGGCCCTTGGCGTCAATGTCCATTTCCTTGGGCACGCGCATCGAGGCGCCCTCAATGCCCATGCGCATCAGCGTGTCGTTCATTTCGCGGTCGCTGCGCACGTACTCAGACTTCTTCTTGCGCGTCACTTTGTACAGCGGCGGCTGCGCGACGTAGATGTGGCCGGTATCAATCAACTGCGGCAACTGGCGGTAGAAGAACGTGAGCAGCAGCGTGCGGATGTGGCTGCCGTCCACGTCGGCGTCGGTCATGATGATGACTTTGCTGTAACGCAGCTTGCTCAGGTCAAATCCGCCCTTGCTGGCCTCTTCGGTGCCGATGCCGGTGCCGATACTGGCGATCAAATTCTGGATTTCCTGGTGTTGCAGCATTTTTGCCAGCGTGGCTTTCTCGACGTTCAGGATTTTGCCGCGCAGCGGCAGAATCGCCTGGAACATGCGCTCGCGCCCCTGCTTGGCGCTGCCGCCGGCGCTGTCACCCTCGACGATGTACAGCTCAGCTTCGTCCTTGTTCTTGGTCAGGCAGTCGGCGAGCTTGCTGGCAAGAAAGCCCGTCTGTAAGGCACCCTTGCGCACGACTTCGCGGGCCTTGCGGGCGGCTTCGCGGGCGCGGGCGGCAAGCAGGCTGTGCTCGCAGATGCGCTCAGCCGACTTGGGGTGTTCTTCCAGGTAAGTCTCAAGGGCGTCGGCGACCACCGAGTCGACGGCGCCTTCCACCTCGCGGTTCAGCAGGCGCACCTTGGTCTGGCCTTCAAACTGCGGGTTCTTGACCTTGACGCTGATCACCGCATACAGGCCCTCACGAAAGTCGTCGCCTGTCGGCATCGTGATCTTCTTGACGTCCTTGCCCTTCTTTTCGAGGTAGCGGTTCAGGTAGCGGGTAAGGCCGCGCGTGATGCCCTTGCGAAAGCCTGTCTGGTGGGTGCCGCCGAAAGGGTTGTTGATGTAGTTGCCGTAGGTGTGCGTGGGCAGCTCGCCTTCGCCGTCACACCACTGGAAGGCGGCCTCAACGTCGACTTCATCGGCCTGGCCCTGGTTCACCATCTTGTGGCCATAGCAGACGTCTTCGTTGATCTTCGTTTTGTTGCGGTTGTGCCAGGCCACGAACTCTTTGATGCCTTCCTTGAAGTGAAAGATCTCTTCTTTGCCTTCGCCGCGGTGGTCGACCAGCTTGATCGTCAGGCCCTTGGCCAGGAACGCCAGCTCGCGCAGGCGCACAGCCACCGCCGGATACTTGAAGTCAATCACCTCAAACAGTTCGCTGTCGGGCAGGAATGAAATGCGCGTGCCGGTCTTCTCTGCGCTGCCGGTAGCCTTCAGGTCTTTCGACTTCTTGCCGCGCGCAAACTCGATGACGTGTTCTTTGCCGCCTTGCCAGACCGTGACCTTGGTCCACTGACTGCACGCGTTCACGGCTTTCAGGCCGATGCCGTGCAAACCGCCCGCTGTGTTGTAGGCCTTGCCTTCAAACTTGCCGCCGGCGTGAAGGTCCGTCAGCACCATTTCGACGCCCGGCTTACCCGTCTGCTTGTTGATGCCGACGGGAATTCCGTGGCCGTCGTCGGTAACTGTGGCACTGCCGTCCTGGTTGAACTCCACGACAATGGTGCTGCAGCGGCCCGCCAGTGCTTCGTCAACGCTGTTGGCCACGATCTCGAACACAAGGTGATGCAAGCCGTTGACGTCGCGGCCACCAATGTACATGTCGGGGCGTTTGCGGATGCCGTCGAGACCCTCCAGGCGAATCAGGTCGTCGGCGGAGTACTCGGCGATCTTGGTGGCTGCTTCTGCCATTACTTCCTCGCTTGATTGCGGCGCCTGCCGCGGGAGTGGATCATGAGTTCAGAAATCGTGTCACGGCCCTGCAGCAACTCGCGCATCTTGTCGAGCAGCGCCTGCTTGTAGACCACGCCCAGTTCATGGGCCAGCGACGGGTTGTCCAGCGTTGCGTGTACAGCCCCGGTCTTGGCCACGTTGCGCACTTCGGCCGTGGATGCGGCCTGCGCGTTGACGCCGGGCACTTGTTCAATGGCCATCAGCCATGCGTTGCGGATGCGCTGCAGGCGCGAGCGGTTGTTGCGCTTCTGTTCGCCCATGTAGACGGTCAGCGCAGCCGCAAAAGAGACCGGCATCAGGGGCGTGCGGGTGTTCTGGCGCAGTCGCTCCAGCGGGTCTTTGGAGGCGTCTTGCGGGACAATCCGGGTGCGTTTGACAAGGCGTGTCGCCATCGCCGAGACTATACAAATACAAGCGACAATAGAAAGGCAAGAAAGGCCGCAAACCCGCTTGAAATATGGTGTTGGCGGCAATTGGAGGGCCTGTGGATAAGTGCCGAATCACACCCGGGCAAGGCCCCGAGTCGCGACGCCGGGCGTAAACGAAGCGGCCGCGCAAGCCCATATGATAGCGCGGCCGCACAAAGCGCGATGGCGGAGGGAGGGGGATTCGAACCCCCGGTACCTTGCGGTACACGCGCTTTCCAAGCGCGCACAATCGGCCACTCTGTCACCCCTCCGGCGGCGCGAATGTAAACGCTTCGCGGTTGCCCGGCAAGCCGGCGCGTAAGCCGGCCACTAGCGCGCGATCTGGCGCCGCGTGAACAGCCAGGCGCCGGGAAGCAGCAGCAGCAGACCAATCCCCAGGCGCGCCAGCCCTTCGCCCCATGCCGCGGCGGGCACCGTGCGTCCCGCCAGAAACTCGTCAAAGTAGAGGTCCGGAAACAGCTGGGGCAGAGCGCTGAGTTCATCTTCCAGGCGCTGCATCAGGCCCGGCTCCTGTTTCACGCCCTGCACGTCCGCCCGGCGCGCCCGCGCCATGCCCTGTGCCGGCGCCAGGCTGGGCAGCAGCGTCAGCGCTGCCATCAGCAACAGGCCTGCCAGCGCCGCAGTCGGCGCCGTGGACAGGCCGCGAATCATCAACACCGCGCACAGGCACAGCAGCGTCGCGCCAAGGCCAAGCACCAGCAGCGCCGCAAGGCTGCCCAGCGCGCCACTTTCGCCCGTGGTGAACCGCACACGGTCCGTCGAGGTTCCGATCAGCAGCGCGGGGTCCAGGGGTTGAAGTACCAGCCGTTGCGCGCCATTGGCAGCGGCGTGAAAGCTGACCCGGCGCCGCGCCTCGACCCTCATCTCCACGGGCGCGCGGCCGTTGGGCCCTTCGAGCCATAGCGCCACAGGCGAGGACTGCTGCGGCGGGAGTTCCTGCGTCCAGATCGGCAGGAATTCAATCTCGCCTTCTACCGAGTCCCCGATGTCTTCCGGCAGTTCAATCCAGAGGGTCTCTTGCCGCAGAGGGTTCGCAACGGCCATCTCGCCGGGCTCAAACTCACGCGGCTGGTTCACACCCTCCTGCGCGCGCGTCAACTTGATCGAACGCGCGTGCGACGTGTTCGCCAGCGGCGTGCCGAACATCCAGCCGCCGAGCATCGCGCCGACGCTGAACACCAGCGCCGCCAGCACCAGCACGCAGATGCCCGCGACCACGGTCCCCGCGAACCACTCGGCCCGGCGTGCCGGCAACACCGCCCATCCGCGCTTGATCGAGGGCCGCAGCAGAAACGCACCCCCGACAATCGCCGCAAGAGGCATCAGCACGCGCAGGCCTTCCGCCGGCAGCAGGCGGGTCATCCAGTCGCGCGTTGTGGCGTCGTCGCCGAACAGCCAGGTCAGAGCGGGCACGGCGGCCAGCAGGACCAGCACAGCGACCGGCGTGACGCGCGAGCGGGCTGTCTCGATCAACACGATCCTGGCGATTGCCGCAGCGCGATTCACGACTGGTCTCCATCGTCGCGCTTGAGCATTTGAAGGTAGAAGGCCTCCAGCGTGCGCATAGGTGCCTTGCTGCTCACGACACGCAGGCCCTTCTCGGCGGCAAGCGCTTCAAGGGCGCGGATAGCGGCGGGGTCCGGCGGGCTCAGGCGCAGCTCGTGCAGGTCCTTCTCGCGCAGCAGTTCTTCGAGTGTGCCCTCGCTGAGCAGCTTGCCGTGGTTGATGAAGGCCACGCGGTCACACACGTTCTCGAGCTCGCCCAGAAGGTGGCTTGAGATCAGAATGGCTTTGCCCTTGCCGCGCAACTCGGCGATCAGCTCTTTCATCTGTACGGCGCCAAGCGGGTCAAGCCCGCTGGTCGGTTCGTCCAGAATGAACACGTCGGGGTCGCCCATCAGCACTGTCGCCACGCCAAGCCGTCGTTGCATGCCTTTGCTGAAGCCCTTGACGCGACGTCGTGCTGCATCTTTCAAGCCCATGCGCTCGAGCAGTTCGTCGGCCTTCCGGGCGGCAGCGGCGCGACCGAGCCCCGCAAGCGCGCCATGCAGTTGCAGGCTCTCGCGGGCGCTCAGAAAGGGCAGCAACGTGGAATCCTCGGGCAGAAACCCCGTGGCTTTGCGGGCAGACATTGTGCCGGGCTTGTGCCCGTTGATGGTCACGGTACCGGAGTCAGGGCGCAGCAGGCCGACGGCAATCTTGAAGGCCGTGCTCTTGCCGCTGCCGTTGGGTCCGAGCAAGCCGAAGACTTGCCCCGCCTCAACAGAAAGAGAAAGGCCGTCGAGCGCAAGCACGCTTCGACGGCCGAAGAAGTCTCGGAAGGTTCGGGTAAGGCCGCTGATTTCAACGGCTGCCACGATTACATCTGGCCAAGGAACGTCGCCTGCAGCTTGCGCTTGAGGGCCTGGCGCTTCTTGCGGTTCCTGGTGACGCTGGGCTTTTCATAGTAGGCAATGCGCTTCATGGCCCGGGTAAGGCCTTCTTTCTCGCATGCCTTCTTGAAGCGCCGGAGAAGCTGGTCAACCGATTCTGAGCTACGCGCCTTGATCTTCACCATACCGACAGGTTCCCAAGCAAGCCGATTCGACGGCATCAGGCCAACAAAAGACAATCCCGCGCAAGTGCGGGGCGGAAAGTCTAGCGGGCGCCGCGTGTTGAATCAATGGGCAGAACCTGTTGCCGGTTGCAGGCAGTTTTCAGGAATCGCCCTTACCCCCAACATCGTTCCTCTTGCGCATTTTACCTACCGGACGGTATAGAGCGGGCGATGGCTTCCAAGACCACAGACACCTGTACCCGCAGCACGATCCTGCGAGAGGCCGCAAAGCTCTTTGCGCAGCGTGGTTACGACGCCGTCAGCGTGCGCGAAATCGTCGAAGCAGCGGGCTGTACCAAGCCTTCGCTTTACTATCACTTCGGCAGCAAAGAGGGCCTGGCGCAGGCTTTGATCGGCGAGTTCACCAAGGCCGCCGTGGCCGCGCGTACCCAGGTGTTCGAAGAAGCGGAAGACGCCGAAGACGCCTTCGTGCGCTTCGGGCGCGAGATGCTGAAGCTGGCCGTGCAGTTCAAGGACACGCTGGCCTTTGGTTTCTCGGTCTGGTTCGGGCGCAGCAGCCTGAAATCCCTCGTCTCCCATGTCGAAGAAACCGACAAGCAGGCCTACGCCGCGTGGGCCGAGGCGCTGGTGCGGCTGGGGCTTGCGCCGACGCTGGCCATGCCGGCGGTGCGCTCGTTCTGGGCGATGCTGATGCACGAGTTGATGCAGGTGGTCGCCTGCCCGCGCTGGGAAGGCGACGCCGAGGAACTGTCTGAGACGATTGCCGCTGTCGTCATGCATGGAGTGTTGAGCCTTCATACCGTGAGGAAGAGATGAGATTCCGAGTTCTGCTATTGGCATTACCGCTGGTGGTTGCCGCCTGCGGCCCGCAGGCGCCGCCGACCACGGCCAACGGGCCCGCCCGCCGCAACGTGGTTGCCAAGGCGATTGTGCTGCAGCCGCTTGAGGTCAAGATCAAGTTGCCGGTGGTCACGCGCGCCGTCGAAGAAGTGGAGCTGCGGGCGACCATGCCGGGCAACATCGTCGACATGCCCTTTGACAAGGGCGACAAGGTAGCGGCCTCCGCCGTGCCGACTGGAGTCTGGATCGAGGCGCAGGATTACATCACCCGGCGCTCGATGATTCCGACCGAGGACGACATTGCCCTTCGCAACCTTGAGCATCTCAAGGGCATCAAGAGCTTCGCGCTGATTGACGATGCCGCACTGGTCCAGGCATTTCGTGAAGCGCAATCCATGTACGACCAGGCCGTGCGCGACCTGCAGCGCCTGCAGGGGTACCCCGACACCACCGGCAGCCAGCTTGACCAGGCACGCACCCGGCGCGACACCGCCAAGGCGGCGGCGCTGAGGGCCCGGTCACAGATTGAGAACACCCGCATCTGCTCGCCGGTCAGCGGTGTCGTGACCGAGCGTGCCCGGCAGAAGGGCGAGTACGTAAACCCCGGCGAGTTGATCGCCAAGGTGGCTGTCCTGGACCGCATTCGCGCCGACGTGGAGATGCCCGAGGCACACTACTCGGCCCTGAACTTGGGCAATGCCGTCGATGTCACGCTGACTTCGCTGCGCGACGCCGCCGGCAAGAGCATTGTGCGCAAAGGCGTCGTCGCCCGCAAAGACACGCTGGCGCACCCGCAAACCCACAGCTTCACGGTCGAGATCGAGATCAACAACGCCGACCTTGCCTTGCCCGCCGGCATCTTCGGCACCGTGCAGGTCACGACGTACAAGCGCGCTGAGGCCATCGTGGTGCCGCTTTCCGCGATCAAGCTCAACGGTCCCAGGCGCTCGCTGTTCGTGCTCAAGGGCGAACAGGTCAAGGAAGTCACCAACATCCAGATCGGTCAGTTGACCATGGAGTGGGCCGAGATTCTGGGCGACGCCATCAAACCCGGCGACCGCGTGGTCACCACCGGCGCCCAGTGGCTTGGCGACGGCGACCTTGTGGTGGCGCTCGAGAAAGACCCGACAACCTAGGACGACAGCCATGCAGATCAGTAATTTCTCGATCGACCACCGCATCCCGGTCTTTGTGCTGATGGCGGGCATCATGCTGCTCGGGATCTTCAGCTACGCCACGCTGCCGCGCGAGAGCACGCCCGACATCAAGGTGCCGCTGGTGACGATTGCGGTTCCGTGGCCCGAGGCCAGCCCGGAGGACGTAGAAAAGTCAGTCACCGTGCCCCTTGAGCGCGAACTGCGCAACGTCAAGGGGCTGAAAGAACTCAGCAGCGTATCCAGCGAAGGCATCAGCATTACCACCGCCGAGTTTGACCCCAGCGTGCCTGTCGAAGAAGCGCTGCAGCGCGTGCGCGAAAAGTACGACCGCGCCAAGGTCGAGTTTCCCACGGATGTAGAAGACGAAACCATCCAGGAACTGAGCTTCTCCGAGTTCCCGATCATGATCGTCACGCTGTATGGTGCCGACGTCACCGTGCTGGAGCGCGTCGCAGAAGAACTCGAAGACAAGATCGAGGGCATCGACGGCGTGCTCGATGTAAGCATCGCGGGCGCAGTCGAGCCGCAGATCGAAATCGAAGTCGACCCCGAAAAGCTCGAAGCCTACCAGTTGCCCGTCAACCAGCTGATCGACACGCTGCGCGGCGAGAACAACGACATCTCGGCGGGCGGCGTTGACACCGGCCTGGTCAAGGCGTCGGTGCGCATCCCCGGCGAGTTCAAGACCGCCGAAGACGTGGAAAGCCTGGTGATCCACAACGTGGATGGCCGGCCGGTGTATCTGCGCGACGTGGCCCGCGCCTATCGCAATTACAAAGACCCGATCAGTTATGCGCGCCGCGACGGCAAAGACGCCGTGCAGCTCAGCATCAGCAAGCGCGCCGGTGCCAACATCATCGTGATTGCCGAGACCATCAAGTATGGCTTGGCGCAGGCCAAGTCGGACTTCCCCGCCGGTGTCGAGTACGCGATTCTCACCGACGCGTCGCACGACATTCGCAACATGGTCAACGACCTCGAGAACAACATCCTGTCGGGGTTGGTGCTGGTGCTGCTCGTGATCTTCTTTGCGCTGGGGTTGCGCAACGCGCTGTTTGTCGCCACCGCCATCCCGCTGAGCCTGCTGATGAGCTTCAGCGTGCTTCAGCTCATGGGCGTGACGATGAACATGGTCGTGCTGTTCGCGCTGATCCTGGCCCAGGGCATGCTCGTCGACAACGCCATCGTCATCATCGAGAACATCTACCGGCACATCGGCATGAACAAGACGCCGATCCAGGCCGCCAAAGACGCCACCGGCGAAGTTGCCTGGCCCGTCATTGCCAGCACGGCGACCACTCTCGGCGCCTTCGGCCCCATGCTGTTCTGGCCCGGCATCATGGGCGAGTTCATGAGCTTTCTGCCCTTGACCGTCATCGTGACGCTGGCATGCAGCCTGATTGTCGCGCTGGTCATCAACCCGACCATCGCCGCCGCCTTCATGCGCTATCGCAAGCCCAAGACCAGCGCGGTCGACAAGAAGGTACAGGGGTTCGGCTTCCGGATTCTGGACGGCTACGAGGCGCTGCTGCGCAGGGCCCTGAAGTGGCCCAAGGCATGGCTGGGCGCTGCGTTTCTGATGCTGGTCGGCACGGTCATCCTTTACGGCATGATGGGCCACGGCGTTGAGTTGTTCCCCTCTGTCGAACCCAAGCTCGCCACCATCAGCATCACCGCCGCTGAGGGCACCAGCCTCGGGACCACAGATAAACTGGCACGGCTGGTCGAGTCGCGCCTGCCGCCCAATGCAGACATCAAGGGCCTCGAAACGACCGTCGGCGGCGTGGGCGGCGGCGCAAACCCCATGGAAGGCGGCGCAGACGCAACGCACATCGCCAACATCACCATCAGCTTCAAGGACGAAGCCGACCGGGTCGGCAGCCCCAGCAAATGGATCAAGGAAGTGCGCCCGCTGATCAAGGACCTGCCGGGCGCAGACTTCGAGGTCAAAGAGGCGGCAGTCGGCCCCCCGACGGGCCCGCCGATCAACGTCGAGATCTCGGTCGACGACGAGCGCAAACTCGGCGAAGCCGTCACCAAGGTCCGCCGTATCATCGAAAGCACCGAGGGTGTGGTGGACGTGCGCGACAACCTTCGCACCGGCAAACCTGAGTTGCGTATTCGCGTGGACCGGCAGAAGGCGGCGCTGCTGGGCCTGAACACGCAATGGATCGGCAACTTCGTGAAAATGCTGATCAACGGCCAGCGCATCGGCGGATACGACGAGGGCAACGAAGAGCGCGACATCATCGTGCGCCTTCCGGCCGACAAGCGAAATGACCCCGCCGTGCTGGACAACATTCGCATCAGCGACCGCTTCGGCAATGCAATTCCCCTGAGCACCGTGTGCTCGTGGGACTACACCGGCGGCCCGGGCACGATCCGCCGCAAAGATGCCAAGCGCGTGCTGACCGTGTCAGGCAACCTCGCGGACGGCTACCAGGCTGAGCCCCTGCTGGCCGAGATTGAACGCAAGATCAACGAGTCCAAGGCCACGTTTCCAGCCGGGTTCAAAGCCGGCTTCACGGGTGAAAGCGAAGACAAAGAGGAAGCCTCAAGCTTCCTGATGAAAGCATTCATGGTGGCGCTGTTGGTGATCACGCTGATTCTGGTGCTGCAGTTCAACAGCGCATTGCAGACCGGGATTATCCTGAGCAGTGTGATTCTCTCGACGGTGGGCGTGTTCATTTCGTTGATCGTGCTGGCGCAGCCGTTCGGCATCATCATGACCGGCGTGGCGGTGATTGCGCTGGCGGGCGTGGTGGTGAACAACGCGATCGTGATGATCGACTACATCAACCAGTTGCGAAGACTTCATGGCAGGTCTTTGACCGACGCCATCGTCGAGGGCGGGCGCACACGCCTGCGGCCGGTCATGCTGACCGCGATCACGACGGCGCTGGGGCTGGCGCCGATGGCCATGGGCGTGAGTTTTGACTTCTTCAAGTTTGAGTTTGTCGTAGGCGGCGAAAGCTCGGCTTGGTGGGCGCCGCTCGCAACGGCCATGATTTTCGGCTTGATGATTGCCACGGTGCTGACGCTGGTGGTAGTGCCGTGCGCGTACCTGGTGACATCGCGCTGGGGCGACCGCAGCAAGCAGTTGTTCAAGAAGGTGTTCGGCAGTACCGACGAGCTTTCGGAAGACCAGAAGCCGCAACCGCCGGCATCGCCACCACCGGCCGAGAAAGAACCAGAGTCAGACGAAGTGCCGGCGCTGCAACCCACGGCGTGAAGGCCGCGAATGCGGCAAATTGCCACCGGCCCCGCTTGCGGGGTTTTGCGTGGGGAGCGCAGCCGTCCCGGCTGCACTGGACGCGGCCATCCTGGCCCCGTCCCATGGAGCGGACGGGACGTCCGCTCCGGAGTGCAGGATGGAAGCCTGCGCTCCCACTCAGGCAGCCGTGGTCGCTGGCCTACCCCCGGAGGCTTGGTGTTGCGCGTCTTCCTGCAGCTGCTTGCGTCGGATCATCGTCAGGTCGACAAACTCTTTGAACTCAGCCGCCCTGGGGTGCTGCTTGGCGGCTTGCACCAGCTCGACGTACAGCTCAGCCGGAAACTCGGGAATCGGCTCGTTCGGGTCGCCCCGGCTAAGCCGCTCTTCCATCTGCTTCACCCACTCCTGCTGCATGGCGATCTTGCGATCACGGTCGGCAAAC
>JADZFR010000013.1 GCA_020849795.1 Planctomycetota bacterium
CCGGGCAGTCACCTTCGAGACTCAGGTGCGTGCGCGAGGTGTTGTAGTAAGTCACATACTCCTTGAGCACTTCGCGCAGGTGTTTTTCGCCGAACACGATCATGTGATCCAGACACTCGCGCCGGATGGTGCCGATTACGCGCTCCACATACCCGTTCTGCCAGGGCGACCGCGGCGCGCTGGCCGGGCGTTCTTCGCGATTGTTCCGCGCGTGATTGCCATTAGAGTGTCGGCGTGAACGGGTTTTCCTGGGTAATCGAGGGCGAAATCGCCGGCATGGCGCGGCCGCCCCGCGGCGCCGAGTCGATCTGGCGGTGGCTGGCTGACCATGGCGTCGGCCTGGTGGTAAGCCTGACCAGCGCCGCACCCGACGCCGGCGAACTGGCGCGTCATGGCCTTGAGCTGCTGCACCTGCCGGTGCCGGACTTTACAGCGCCCTCGGCAGCCGACATCGACACCTTTCTTGAGCACGCGAGGTTTCAAAGGCACGAAAAGCGCGCCATCGTCGTGCACTGCGGCGCAGGCATCGGCCGCACCGGCACGTTGATCGCGTGCTACCTGGTGGACAAGGGCATGACGCCCGACGACGCGATCGCAAAGGTGCGCAAAGCCAGGCCCGGCAGCATCGAGACAGCCGACCAGGAAGACGCCATCCGCGAACTCGAGCAACGCTTGAAGGCGCGGTGAAGCCCGCGACGAACTACATTTCACCATAGAGTTCACAGAGGACTGCTGTTGAGCCTTTGGCATTACTCTGTGGTCTCTGTGTGCTCTGTGGTGAACGCCTTTGCCGTGGCTTGCTATAGTTCCCCACGAAAACGGCATCCCATGCACATTGCCATCGTTCGCACAGTCTTTGACAAAGCCCACGGCGGGGCAGAGCGCTACGCCGTGCAGCTTGCGCGTACGTGGCTTGCTCAGGGGCACCAGATCACGGTCGTGTGCCAGCGCCACGCGCAGGCCGATGCTGAAGGCATGAACGTTGTCGGCGTCTCGCGCCCGAAAGTTCTGGGCCCGTTCAAGCACCGCTGGTTTGCCAGGCGCGCCGGACAAGTCGCGCAGGAAACCGGGGCCGACGCCGTCCTGTGCCTGGCCCGCGCGTTTCCCGGCGATGTGCTGCGCCTGGGCGACGGCTTGCACCGCGCGTGGTTGGGCGCCCGCTACCCTGACCTTGCCCAGCGCCGCCGCGCGCTGCTGAACCCGCGCCAGCAGCAACTGATGAAGCTTGAGCGCGAGTGCTTTCTGCCCGGGCGCTTCGGCCTGTACGTCGCCAACAGCGAGATGGTCAAACGCGCCGTGGTGCACATGTACGGGGTTGACCCGTCAAGAGTCCGCGTGATCCCCAACGGCGTGGATGACCGGTTCCGCGTGCTGGACGGCGCCACGCGCGCAGCATTTCGCAGCCGCAGCGGCTTGCCCGTCGACGCTCCGGTGATGCTGTTTTCGGGCATGGACTTCCGGCGCAAGGGGCTGATGGAGGCGGTGAACGGATTTGTGGCCGTGGGCCGCAAGAATACCGCGGCGCGCTTTGTGTGCGTGGGGCGCGGCGATACCAGCGCGGCCCAGAGCGTGCTGGCGCAGACCGGGCTTGCCGACCGCGCGCAATTTCATGCGGCGAGCAGCGAGATGGAACAGTGGTACAACGCAGCCGACGTGTTTGTATTGCCGACCATGCACGACCCCAGCGCCAACGCGGTCACCGAGTCATTGGCCTGCGGCACGCCGGTCATCACCAGCAGCGAAAACGGCGCGCGCCAGCACATTGTGTCCGGCGTGAATGGGGCTGTGCTGCGTGACCGCACGGATGGCCTGGAGATTGCGAGCAGCTTTCTGGAGTTGGCGCATGCCCGGCTGTCGCGCAGCGCGGTGCGCGACGGTTCAGGGTTGATCTCGGCAGACGAGAATGCCGCGCGCACGCTGGCTGCGCTGCACGACGCGATCAAGCCGCAGGCCGGCGCCGAGGGCCTGGCCGGTCAACCGGCCGCCGCGTCGCGCACACAGGCGTTGCGCGCGCTGAAGCAGCAGATGTGGGCGCAGGGCGACGGGCGCGACTATCGGGAAGTGTTCCGCGAACAGCAGCGCAACGCATAGTGCGCCGCCGGGCGAAGATGCCGGGTTTGCCGCAGCCCCGGCATTTCGTAACCTGTCACCACTCTGGGTGGATGGACGTGTGTTCTGTTTCCGGTCGCTTGCCGTGACCGGGTTGCTGTACCAACGACATATGAACAAGCCCGACACCATTCCCGCGTTGCTGCTGCCGCTGTGCGGTACCTGCCAGGTACTGGATGGTGGCGAAGCCGCAGAGAGGGTGCTGCGCGAGTTACAGCTTGCTCTGGCACAGTCCACGGGCTGGCGTACGCTGCGGGTGCGGCCGGGGCGAGCCATCTACGAGGTCAAGACCGGCGGCGGCGAGTACCTGGTCAAGGCGTTTGAAACCAGCTTCATGTCGCGCATGTCGCCGCTGCGCTTCTGCCCGTCGGGGCGCGAACTCAAGACCATCGAGGCCGCGGCCGCAGCCGGCATCTCCACCGCCAAAGCGGTAGGGCTGTTCAGCGGCCGCAGCAAGCCCGTCGTGAACTATCTGGTGCTGGAGAGGGTGACGGGCGCCACCGAGTTCGAAAGCTACCTGCAACGCGACCGCGAGCGCCTGCTCGAGGATGTGAACCTGTTGCGGCGGCTGGTGCGCGACTTTGCGGTGTTCATCGCCACGCTGCACAAGTCGGGGCTGCTGCATCGCGACCTGCACCTGCGCAACATTCTTGTGCGGCCGCCGCGCGGTGCACACGCGGCTGAGTTTTTCGTGATCGACCTTGCCGGCGAAGACGTCACTGGCCAGCTGCCGCCTGAGGCTGACCGGCGGGCGAACCTGGCCCAACTGGGCCTGTGCTTTCTTGATGCGCCGGCAAGCGCGCGGCGACGTTTCTTGCGGCACTATCGTGACGTGATCGCCGACGAAAGCCCCGAGAGCGACGCCGCCCACGATATCGAACGCCAGGGCGCGCAACGGCAGTTCGACATGAATACGTTGCGCATTGCCACGTGCAGCGAAGCCAGCAGCGTGATCGCCCGCGTGCAGAAAGAGGGCACACTGCTGCTGATCTATCGCCGCGCCGAAGGCACTGACCTTGACCAACTGGAGTCGCCGCTGGCCAGGACCGACCCGGCAAAGTGGGTGGACACGCTGTATGCACACTTTGAACTGCGGCTGGGGGAAGGCAGCGTCTGGAAGCTGAAAAGCCCGATCGAGCGCGGGGAAGAAGCCATGCAGCGCCGCAAGCTCGAGGCGTTGTGGGGGCGCCTGCTTGAGTTGAACGCAATTTCCGCGCCATCGCCTTCGCCGCTGGCCTGTGTCGTGCGGGCCCCGGAGATGGTGCTGTACGCGCGCATCCCCGGGCCGCTGAGCCCGCTTGTTGCACAGAAGGACCATACTTCGCTCTTCCTGTTTGAAGAGCTTGGCCGGCAACTGGTGCGCATGCATCGCTTTGGGTGTTTCTTCCTGCCGCTGGAAACGGCGACGCTTGTCGACGGGCTGCAGGTTGCCAGTGCCCGGCGTGGCCGGCGCACGCTGATGCTGACCGCGCCCGACCACATCTTTCGCGGCTCACCGACAACCTTGGGGCCGCAAGCGGTGGCCAGCCTGGGCCGTGTCGGGCGCACGCTGATGGAGCACGCCGGCGAACGCCAGATGAAAGAACTGGTCTGGAGCTACGCCCGCGTGCTGCGCCTGAACCACTTTGACACGCAGGCGCTGCTGAACGAGGCGCGGCGCGTGCCCACCGGCAACACGCTGGTCAAGACGCGCGGCATCGAAAAAAGCCGCATGGAAAAGGGCGCCGGGTAAAACGGCGCGTCGCACGGGGGATTGCGCCACGGGGCATGTCGCGTTGTAGTCAGCGTCAACAGCCACGATGCCGATCGAACTCAATCACAAGCGACTTCTGCTGATCAAGCCCTCCGCGCTGGGTGACGTTGCCCAGGCCGCGGCGACGGCATGGGCGCTCAAGACCCGCTGGCCTGAACTGCGCCTGACGTGGCTGGTGAACACGCAATTTGAGTCGCTGGTCAAGCCGATCTCGTGTGTCGACGCCACGATCGGTTTTGAGCGCAGCCGCCTCAAGGGCTTGCTGGCGCCCTTGAGCGGTCGCGGAGAGCTCAAGAGTTTCGTGCGAACGCTGAAAGACGGGCAATTCGATGCTGTGCTGGACCTGCAGGGTCTGTTTCGCAGCGGGCTGTTCGGATGGCTTAGCGGAGCACCGGTCAGGGTGGGGGAGCGCACGGCCCGCGAGGGCGCCTGGCTGTTTTACACGCACCGTGTGACGGTGCCCGAACGGCCGGTGCATGCGCGTGAACGCTATGACGCGCTGGCCCGCGAGTTGGATTGCGGCACGGCGACACGCCAGGATCTGGATGTTACTGAGTTTGAGCGTGCCGACATTCGCCGGCAGTTGCAGCAGGCCGGGTTTGCCGTTGGCCCGCTGGTGGCCGTGTGCCCCGGTGCCCGCTGGGAAAGCAAGGTCTACCCGCCGCAGAAATTTGCCGCCGTGCTGGACCGGCTGGCGCAGGAAGCCGGCGTCGCCCAGCCGGTGCTGGTTGGCAGCAGTGACATGGACAGCCTGTGCGCGCAGATTGTTGCGGGGTGCACGCGCGCGAAGCCGTTGAACCTGTGCGGGAAAACTTCGCTGCGGCAGCTTGCCGCGCTGCTGGATGTTTCAAGCCTGCTGCTGACGTGCGACAGCGGGCCGATGCACATTGCGGCTGCGCAGGGCACGCCGGTGTGTGCCGTGCTGGGCCCGACGGACCCGCGCCGCACTGGCCCGTACGGCCAGCCGGCCAATGTGGTGACCGGAGAATGCGAACTCATGCCCTGCCTGAAGCGACACTGCCCCGGCATGGGCAACAAGTGCATGCGTGAGCTGGCACCGGACCGCGTCGCTGAAAAGGCGCTGGCATTGCTGGCAATGACAGCCGATAACATGGTGGGCCCCAGGACTTTTGCGGATGGCTGACAAGCTTCAAAAACGGCTGGACATGGTCAGCCTGCGGCGTGCCGGGTACTACGCCCGGCAACTCTGGCCGTTCCTGAAGCCGCAGTGGTTTCAGGTGCTGCTGGTGATCGCGGGCATGCTGTCGTACGCTGCCGGCTATGGCATGCGCATTGCGGTGATCAAGCCGTTCTTTGAACTGGTCGCTGACCCGAACGCGGAAATCACCTCGGACATGCAGGACGTGGTGCAGCGCTTCGGGCCATACGCTGCCCTGCTTTTCGGCGGCGCGGTGCTGATGGCAATCGGCACGTTCCTGAAGCACTATTACGAAGGCTGGGTCAAGGCCAGCACAGTCATCAACCTGCAGCGCGAAGTTGTCAGTCGCCTGCTGACCCAGCCGATGGCGTTCTTCAACAAAGAGCGCAGGGGCGCCTTGATGTCGCGCATTGGCGGCAACACGCGGGCGGCGGGCCAGCTGGTGCAGATTCTGCTGGATGCGTTTCTGGCACACCCGATCACGATTATCGCGGTGCTGGCGGTGCTGCTGTACACCAGCCCGCTGCTGACGCTGTTCACGTTCATTGTGTTTCCGATCGTGCTGCTGCCCGTGGTCATGTTTGCCGGGAAAATCCGACGGGCGACCCACAAGAAGTACCAGAAGATGGAAGCCAGCGGCCAGTTCTTTCACCAGTTGCTCGACGGGATTCGCGTGGTGAAGTCGTACCGCCTGGAGAACGCGCAGCGGGAAGAGTTCAAGCGAGTTTCCGAAGAGGTGTTTCAGCGCGACCGCAAGGTATCGCGCTACAAGGGTTCATCGCGCTTCGGCGTGGAAATCTCGTACAACACGCTGATGGCCGCGGCGCTGCTTGGCGCGGGCATGGTGATGACGACGGTCTGGTTTGAAGAAATGGGCGGGCTTGCGCTGTTTGCGCAATACTTTGCCGGCTTGATTTTCCTGTACGACCCCGCGCGCAAAATCGGCCACACGCTCAATGGCGTGCAGGAATCAACCGCTGGCCTTGACCGCGTGTTTGAGTTGATGGACCGCCAGCCGGAGTTGCGCGACAAAGACGGCGCCATCGATGCCCCGCACACGTTTGAGACCATCGAGTTTGATCATCTGCATTTCCAGTACACCAAAGATCGGCCGGTCCTGCGCGACATCACGTTCCAGGTCAAGCGCGGGCAGATGATCGCCTTTGTCGGCGGCAGCGGCATGGGCAAGTCAACGCTGATGGACCTGATTCCGCGCTTCTATGACCCCACGGCCGGCGCCATCAAGGTCGACGGCGTGGACATGCGCGAGTTCAAGATTGAAAGCTGGCTGCGCAACATCGCCATCGTCAGCCAGGACACGTTTCTGTTCAACGCGACAGTGCGCGAGAACATCATGGTCGGCCGGCCCGAGGCCACCGAAGAAGAAGTGATCAAGGCCGCGCAGGCCGCGCATATCTGGGCCGAGATCCAGGGCATGCCCAAGGGGCTCGACAGCAAACTGGGCGAGCGCGGCGTGGCGATCAGCGGCGGTCAGCGGCAGCGCATTGCGATTGCGCGGGCGTTTCTGCGCCACAGCCCGATTTTGCTCCTGGATGAAGCGACCAGCAGCCTCGACACGCAATCCGAACGCGAAGTGCAGAAAGCGCTGGATGAACTGATCCATGAGTGCACCGTGTTTGCAGTGGCGCACCGCCTGAGCACGATTCGGGGCGCGGACGTGATCCTGGTGCTGAACGAGGGACGCATCGTCGAGCGCGGCAATCACGACGAGCTGATGCAATTGAACGGCGCGTATGCCAGCGCCTACCGACTGCAACACGGCGAAAACGCAACCGCAGAAGCCGCATAGCGCGGCGGGATTGTGCATGCCTGAGGCTGAGTCCAACCGAAACACAGCGCCCCGCCCCCGGCGAGATACGGCACGCGTTCGCGTCCCCGGCGAAAAGGGCCGCGAGACCGACCGCATCCCGCACGAGGCCTACGCGCTGCACGTCGTGGTCTGCGCACCGCGCCTTGAGCTGAACGGCACCAGCCTTTACACACGATCGTTGATCCGGTCTTTGCGCGACAGCGGCGACAAAGTGCTGCTGGTGTCTCCCGGCGGGCCGCTGCTGGAGACACTGAGCGGCAGCTATGACGCGTACTTTGAAACGCCGGAGAAGGGCGGCTTGGGCTACTTTCGCTGGCACAAGCTGCGCGACGCGATCGAAGACTTCGAGCCCGACTCGGTGCACGCCGTGACCCCCGCCGACGCGGCGCGGGCCGTTCGCATCGCCGACCACTTCGGGTGTCCGCTCGCTGTCAGCGTGCACGGCATCAAGGAAGGTGAAACGCCGCGCGCCGGTGACACGCGTTTCGATGCCTACATTGCCAGCGACCAGGGCGTGCGCGCGACGCTGTTGAACGAGTGTCGTCTTGAGCGCGACCGCACCACGCTGGTCCCGGACTGTGCCTATCCCGAGCGCAAACCACTTGAGCATGAAGTGCTCAACACCCGCCGCAGGCCGGTTGTCGGCTGGGTCGGCCCGCTGCACACCGGCTGCGGCTATCGTTGCTTCATTGAAGCGGCCATGAAGCTGCAGGCGCGCGGCGTGGACGCCATGTTCACGATCATGGGCTCGGGCCCCGAAAGCCGCGCCGTGCGCGAAACGGTCGAAGACCGCGGCATGGTGCAACGCATTGTCGTGGTGGACGGCTTGTACGATTACAGCAGCATCTGGCAGCCGATTGACGTGGCCGTGATTGACACGCGTCAGCCGGCCGCGGCCATCATGGTATTGCACGCCATGGCCAACGGGCGCCCGGTTGTCGCCACGGAAGGCGGCGCGGTGTTTGACGTGATTGAGGATGGTGTGGACGGCGTGATTGTGCCCCGCGACGACCCCG
This sequence comes from Planctomycetota bacterium, assembly GCA_020849795.1. Classification (GTDB taxonomy): domain Bacteria; phylum Planctomycetota; class UBA8742; order UBA2392; family UBA2392; genus JADJRK01. Next base: position 7,869 of record JADZFR010000013.1, read on the forward strand.
ACGTGCTGGCCGAGCGCATCCTGATGCTGGTGCAGAACCCGCCCGAGCGCCTGCGCATGGGCCTTGCGGGCTATTCCAACATCGAGGAGCATTACCGGCCGGCCGACATGGCCAATGCCCTGAACCGTGTTTACACGCTCATGTTGCACGATGAACCCTTGCCCAAGAGCTTTGAGACAGCCAAGGTAGGGAAACGCAAGTAGTGCAGAGCCCATGAGCGCACACCGCTACGACCGATTGTTTGCACACGTCGCCTCCATTACCGGGTTGCTGACCGCACGCCAGGTCGAAGAACTGTTCAACGCCGTGGACAGCGGCGAAGCGCGCGACATGGGCACCGCGGCATCACGGCGAGGTTTTCTGCCCGGCGATGTGGCTGCGGCGATCGGGATTCTGGCCGCTGAGCTGGCGTCGCGGCGCATTGCCGAAGACATCCAGCCCAGCAGCATTGTCAGCAGCGGCCGCGCGGGCGACGGCAAAGAGCGCCACAGCGAGATGTACCCCAAAGCGCTGGGCGGGTACCACAAGCTGCGACAGATCGCGCGCGGCGCGATGGGCATCATCTTCAAGGGCGAACGCCGCAGCGACGGCCAGACTGTCGCGCTGAAAGTGCTGCCGCTGCAAACAGTAAGCGACCCGCAGGACATTGAGCGCTTCAAGCGCGAGATCGAGACCATCACCGGTTTGGTGCACCCGAACATCGTGCGCGTGTTCGATTTCGGCCAGGAAGAAGACTTCTACTACTATGTGATGGAGTACCTTGACGGCCGCAGCCTGCGCGAGCTGATCCATGACCGCGGCCACCTGGGCCCATACCACGGCGTCGAAATCGTACGCGACGCCGCCCGTGGCGTGGCTTTCGCCCACCAGCACGGGGTGATCCACCGCGACATCAAGCCCAGCAACGTCATGATCGGGCGCGACGGCGGGGTCAAGATCGTGGATTTCGGGCTCGCCTTCCACAAGACAAGCCAGATCCTGACCGCCACCGGCATCAGTCTGGGCACGCCCGCGTACATGAGCCCCGAGCAGATTGAGGGTGGGCGCCACGAGATCACGGAGCGTTCAGACATCTACAGCCTGGGCGTTACACTGTTCGAAACCTTGACAGGTCAACGGCCGTTCGAGGGCGACAACCAGTACGACGTGATGAAACGCGTGCTGTTCGATGAAGCCAGAACCGCCAGCCAGGCCAATCCGACGGTGCCCGAGAGCATCAGCCGGCTGATCGCCCGGGCCATGGCGCGCAACCCGAACGACCGTTATGCGCGGGTTGGCGAGATGATCAGCGAGATGGACGCCTACCTGGACGAAAGCGCCAAGCCGTGAAGGCGCGCGCGTAAGATTTTAGATTGCCGTTCTCAAAGTCATGTGGGGTAAGGGTTTTCGGCTGAATCGCAGGGTCTGAAGTAGGAATTCTTGGGAATTGTATTGGACACGTACCGTTGGCCGTGATAATTTCGTGACACTGTAGAAGGAAAGGTGTGAACCAAAGGCAGAAGGCTTGTGAAGTTTGGGCTTTTCTGCTTTACAAAGGGTACGCACCTCCCTTCAATCCTTGTCCTCTACCGTTGGTTTCCGCCCAGTTGGGCAATGTCCGGAGAAAAAATATGAAGAAGCAGAAAAAGGGTTTCACCTTGATCGAGCTGCTGATCGTGGTGGTCATCGTGGGCATTCTCGCCCTCGCGGCCATTCCGCTGATCACGGCCAACAC
>JADZFR010000014.1 GCA_020849795.1 Planctomycetota bacterium
GTGATCCAGTGAAATGGCCGGCCACGTTCTTCGAGCTTGGCGCGAAGTGCTGCCACCAGCCGCGTCTTGCCCAGCCCCGGCTCGCCCAGGATGCGCTTGACGCCCGCAAACTTCGGCTCGGCGGCATAGGCCGGGTCGACGAAGGCCACCAGTGCCGCCAGTTCCTTGTCGCGGCCCAGCATCGGGTTGCGGTAGGTGAAGCCGCGCATGCGGCCGCGCAGCGCCGTGGGCTGCAGCACCCGCGTTTCTTTGGCCTTGCCCTTGAGGATGCGTGTGCCCTTGTCCTGGAACTCCCAGCGCTTTTCGGCCGACTTCTGCACTCGGTCGGTCACCAGCGTCTGGCCCACCTCGGCCTCGGTCATCAGGCGGGCGCTGGTGTTCACGGCGTCGCCGATGCAGGTCCACTCATTGCGGCTTTCGCCGCCCAGCAGGCCCGAGTACACCAGGCCGGCGTCGATGCCCGCGGTCATCTTCACGCCCGGGATGTTGTTCAACCCGTTCACGGGCAGGCTTTGGGCGAAAGCGACGGCGGCACTCTCGGCGTTTTCGGCGGCAATCGGCGCGCCGAAAAACACCAGCGCGGTGAAACCCTTGTCGCCAAAGTCGATCTTGTTGATCGTGCCGCCATGGCGCTCGGCGGCGGCCAGCAGTGCACTGAACACCTTCTCGACGGTCGCGTGGTCCTGCGCGCCGTCAAAGCGAAGAAACAGGCTGACCACGTGGCGCAACTCGGCACGCTCGCCGGCGTCAATAATCGGGTCTTGAAAGAACAGCTTCAACTTCTTGCGGTCGGAAACAGCGGTTGTCTTGCGGGGGCGGCCGGGCTCAGCTTTGCGGTCGTCATTCTTCTTGATGACCTTGCCCAGTTCAATCTTGCCGCGCTTGGCCTTGTGTTCGGCGGCGGCTGCGCCGTCTACGGCGGGCCCGCGGAAGTACCACTGGCGCGCCTTGAACTTCTTGTCGTGCGGGATGCCCCATTCGATTTCGCCGTGTTCCACGCCGATCTTGACGCCGAACTCAAAGTCGCCGTGGCGTGTTTTGCTGGTGCCGTGTTCGGTGAACCACTCGATGATCTCGTGGCTGGCGTCCAACGCCCGGCGCACGCTGCCCTTGCCCTCAGGAAAGACAGCCGTGAACGCGTCGCCCATGAAGTTGGCGATGAAACCGCCGCGGTTGTGCACGGCGTTGACCATCGGGTCGAAAATTCGGGTCAGTTCGCGGCTCATCAGTTCGGCGCCGGCGTCGCCCAGCTTGAACGCGACTTCGGTCAGTGAAGTGAAACCGCTGACGTCCACGAACAGCACCGTGCCCTCGAGCTTGCCGTGGGTCTTCTTCTTAGCGTGCTGGGCTCCAATGAACGCGGGCAGGAAATTCTGCATGGCTTTCCTCAATAGTCACATCTCAACGACCCGGCAGCGCCGGGCAGGTTCAGGCATCGGGTTCAGACTGCCCGGATTATGATTTGGAAACGTTCGCCGGTCATGGGGGAAGTGCAGATTGCCAAAAGCACTCGGACGTACCGTCCTTCCTTTTGATGGGGCTGCCGTTACGATAACCGCATGAATGTGCTCTATGTACTGCAAGTGTTGATTGGATTCGGCTTTGTGATCGCGATTCACGAAGCCGGGCATTTCTTTGCCGCCAAGCGCGTAGGCATCAATTGCCCCGCCTTCAGCATCGGGTTTCCGATGCCGATCTGGACGCCCAAGGGCTGGAAGGTCTTCAACATCTTCAAGTTCAAGTGGCGCGGCACGGAGTACCGTCTGGGCTGGATTCCGTTCGGCGGCTACGTACAGATGCAGGGCCAAAGCGACTCGCCCGGGCAGATTGACAAAGCCAAGGCAGACGACAAGGGCGACTATCGCAACAAGACCTACTTCCAGAAGACGCAGGTGCTGCTGGGTGGCGTGACGATGAACGCGATCACGGCCGTGATCGGTTTCATTCTCGCGTTCCAGCTTGGGGTTACCTTCATCGAGCCGACGGTGGGCATGGTGGACACCCGCAGCAGCGCGTGGACCAACAACGAGATCCAGGTCGGCGACAAGATTCTTGAAGTCAACGGACGCGAAGTCGTGGACTTCGAAGACGTGGTGTATGCCGGCATTTTCGACGGCGGCGACAGCATTGAACTGCTGATCGAGCGCGATAAGGGCGGCGAGAAGGTCCGCCAGAAGGTCACGCTCAGCCTGGACGAAGACCCGGTCTTCGGCATCAAAATGCCGGGCATCAAGGCCAAGCATCGGGTTGTCCTGACCGGCGAAGAAGCCGACCGCTTTCCGGAAAGCCTGGGCGACGACCGCCCGCAAGACGGCGACGAACTGGTGGCCGTGGACGGCCGCGTCATCCGCAACGTGTACGACGCCAAGGGCTTCATTGAGCAATCGCGCGGGAACGTTACGTTGACACTGCGACGCGGCTTTGGCCAGGACGCGCGCGAATGGCAGGTGCCTTACACCCCGCGCCGCCACTTCTTCACCGACAGCGGCGCGTATGCGGCCGACATTTCGATTATTCCGCCGCCGTACGTGAATCGCGTACGCAAGGGCGGGCCGGCCGACGTTGCCGGGTTGCGCGAAGGCGACAAGTTCGTCGCTGTTGCCGGCCCGAACGGGCAGGAAAAACTGCACAGCTTCGGCGACCTGACGCGGGTGGTTGACGCCAGCAACGGCAACCAGATCACGCTGGTGTTTGAGCGCGAAGGCGCCGAGCACAAAGTGGACATTCGGCCAGAGCCGCGCGAGAGTGCGCCCGGCCGCTTTCAACTCGGGCTGTCGATCTCGCCAATCGATACCCGCGGACTGAGTGAAAAGCAGGAAGCCGAAAAAATCGCCGAGCTTGCAGGGCAACTGGTCGCCTACGGCGTGCGCCCGGGCAGCCAGGCAGCTCTGTCGGGCATGGTGCCGGGCGACAAGATAGTCGGCATCAAGGTCGGCGGCGTTGAGAGGCGCAATCCGGCAAATGAAGCGGTGGATGGCGAGGCGCTGGAAGCCGCACTGATTGCGGCTTCAAAGGCTGACCCGCCGTCCGAGATCACGTTCCAGATTGAACGCAGCAGCGGCTTGCTGGATGTCACCGTCAAGCCCGACGACAACGGGCCCGACAGCGGCGCCTACCTGCTGATGGCAACGGCAGAACAACGCAGCGAACCGGTGACGTACGGCCTGCTGGAGTCCGTGAAGCAGGGTTTCTACCACAGCAAAAAGGTCGGTTACAAAATCATCATGACACTGGGCGCGCTGTTCACGGGCCGCGTCAAGATCTGGCACCTGGGCGGCCCCGTGGTCATTGCCAAGCGCAGCTACAGCCTGGCGCAGTGGGGGACCGGAACGCTGATTTTCTTTCTGGCGTTCATCAGCATCAACCTTGCGATCGTGAACCTGATCCCTCTGCCTGTGCTGGACGGCGGCCAGTGGCTGATCGTGACGATTGAGGCCGTGCGCGGCAAACCGTTACCCGAAAGGGCGATGCACTGGGTCAGCCTGGCAAGTTTTATTGCGGTGCTGGGCCTGATGGTGTTCGTGCTCGCCAATGACCTGGTGACGGTGTTCTGGCGAAAATGGGTGTAGAGATTCCGGGTTGCGGGTTGTGGATTTCCGATCAGACAACCCCGCGGCTTGTCCCCGCCCAGAACGCACGAGCAGGCTCCTGAATTCAGAATTGACCCATGGCTGACCTGCCGAAAGCGTCGCAAACGCAACCGAACTTGTTCCGGCGCAAGGGCGGAATCTGGAGCTATGTGGGGCTGGCGCTGGTCGCCGGCATGGCATCGGTCTGGGCGTACAACACATGGTTCAAGCCGGAGCCTGATCCTGCACCCGCCGCCCCGACGGCTCCGCGGCACCTGGTGCTGATCAGCATTGATACCCTGCGCGCCGACCATCTTGGCAGCTACGGCTACAGCAAGAAAACGTCGCCGAACATGGATGCGCTTGCGCAGCAGGGCGTGCTGTTCGAGCAACACTACAGCTGCTATCCGCTGACCCTGCCGGCGCACCTGACTCAGTTCACCGGCGTCAGCAGCCTGGGTCACCGCGTACGCGACAACCTGTATCACCGGCTTCCGGACGAGCTGGGTACTCTTGCCGAGGCTATGCAGGGCGAAGGGTTCAAGACCGGCGCGTTTGTGTCGGCCCACACCATGAAAGGCGGCAGCGGCCTTGAGCGCGGGTTTGAAGTGTACGACGACAGCGACGTGCGCACGCTGGTGCCCGGGCGCATGACCATTGCCGAGCGCAAGGCGCCACACACGCTGAAGCTGGCCGGCGACTGGATTTCACAGCAGGGGGCAGAGCGCTTTTTCTGTTTCATTCACCTGTTTGACCCGCACGCGCCCTATGAATCTCATAGCGGGTTCACTGAGGGCGACGACAACATCGCGCGCTACGACGGCGAGATAGCATTTACAGACGCTGAGATCGGCCGTTTCATCGAAAGGCTGCGCACGCTGGATGTCTTCAAGGACACGCTGATCGTGATCACCTCGGACCACGGCGAGGGCCTGGGCGAACATGGCGAGATGACCCACGGCTACTTCTGCTATGAAAGCACCACGCACGTCCCGCTGATTGTCCACGGAGCGCCGGGCATCAAGGCTGGCACGCGCGTGCCCTGGGTCGTGCGCAACTACGACCTTGCGCCCACGCTGGTTGAGCTGATGCAGCTCAAGTCGGACGTGATTCGAAAGCAGGCCCACGGCGTAAGCCTGGTACCGCAGATGAAAGACCCCGCCGCCGACCCCGGCTTGTCGGCGTTTGTCGAAAGCCACTACGCGTACCTGAACGCGAACTGGTCCAAGATTCGCGGTCTGCGCACGGACGACGACCTGACACTGTTCAGCGGCAGCGATGTCGTGCAGACGCGCGCGGGCAAGGCCGTCGAAGACCCCGCGGCGGTCAGGGCCGCGCGCGATGAAATCACACGCCTGATGGGCGCGTGGGTGCCTCCGCGCAAGGGCAGCGCCAAGCCGCGCGAATCCACCAGCGGCAGCCCTTACCCGGGCGAAGTGCCGATGGCCCAGAGCTTTGACCCCGAAAGCCTGAACGACACGCGTGACCTGCCTTCGCCCCATGCAATGAAGGACGTGCTGCGGGCCTACCAGGCGGCAGAACTAGCCTATGATGAAGAAAAATTCGAGTCATGCGCCGAGAGCCTGCGCAAACTGCTGGCACAGCACCCCGACTTTGCGATGGCACAGCGGCTGCTGGCAGCGGTCACACAGGGCATCGTGAGCGCGAACTGGCGACAGATCGGGCGCGAGAAATGTCTTGAGCTCACGCGCGAAGCCGCACAAGCGCTCGCGTCAGCATCGCGCAGTGCATCGCGCCATGGACAACCCGAAGGCGAACGGGCCGCAGATTTGAACCGCGCGCTGCTGTTGGCCTGGCTTGGCGACGGTAGGGCGGCGCAGGACCTTGCCGACCGGGTGAAGGACCCGCGCGTCGCATGGTTTGCAGCGCTGGCGTTGTACCGCGACCCTGCCACCGCAGACCGCGCGCGAGTGGCCGAAACCGCAGCGCCATTGCTGAAAGAATTGAAGCTGTCAGACGCTGATACCAAAGCTGCAGAGGCGCACCTTGAAGCCATGCGTCGCGGCGAGGCCCTCAAGCTGGCGCCGTGGGAGCAGTGATGCAGCTTGGCTACAACACCAATGGCTATGGCTATCACCGCCTGGAAGACGCGCTCGAGATCCTGGCCGAGCAGGGCTACCGCTGCATCGCGCTGACGCTGGACGTGCACCACCTCAACCCGTTTACCAGCACAGCACGCGACGTGGGGGCCGTGGCCAGCCGGCTGGATCGGCTGGGTCTTTCGTGCGTGATCGAGACCGGCTCGCGTTATTTGCTGGACCCGAGGCGCAAGCACCGGCCGACGTTGCTCGACGACGAGCCGGACTTTCGCGTGCAGTTTCTGTACCGCGCTGCCGAAATCGCGGAAGACCTTGGCGCCCTGGCGCTGAGCTACTGGTCTGGTGCGCGTCCAGAGGGCTGGCAGGGTGGTGACGACGAGCTGTTCACCCGTCTGGCATATCACGTGGAGAAGCTAGAGAAGGTGTGCGGCACGCACGGCGTGCGCGCTGCGCTTGAGCCCGAGCCGGACATGCTGATTGAACGCATGGCGGACTATGACACGTTGTCAGGGCTGCTCGGGTTTCGGCCTGGTCTCACACTTGATATTGGTCATCTTGAGTGCATGGAAACCGAGGCTGAATCGGAACACCTGTGCAGATATGCTGACGTCCTATACAATCTGCAACTCGACGACATGTTGCCCGGGCGGCATCGCCATCTTTTCTTTGGTGAAGGCAGCGTTGATTTCGGCGCGGTGTTCAGGACGCTGAAAGACATCGGCTACACCGGCCCGGCATGCGTTGAATTGAGTGAAGCCAGCCGGAACGCCGTGGAGACATCTGCCCAGGCGAAGCGATTTCTGGACCAGGCGATTGGTGAGCAACGGTGACGGACGAAGGTTCAGAAGAAGCAAAGTCGATCACGGAAGTGGGTCGAGAACTCTTGAAGTACCTGCACAAGCGGCTGGAAGACCTGGGCATGAACCAGGCCAGCTACCGGCAGGCGCGGATGGAGCTGCTGCGCATTCTTGAGCGCAACCGTGAGAAGGCGCGTTTCAACTGGGGCTTTGAGGCGGTGTTCACGCAGGAGATCCACACGCTCGAAGAGCTTGGGCTGATCAGCGTGAAGTACGGCAGCGGCGCAATCATGGCGGGGCGCACGAGCCCGAACTCGATTTACAACGTCGCGCTTACCGACGACGGCAAAGACACCGCGCGCGTGATCCTGGAGCGCGAAACCCGCGCCCGTGCCGAGACCTCGAAGCTGGAGAAAGGCGACGGAGTGGAGGACGAAGAAGACGAGCTCGACGAGACCGACCGCGAGCCCGAATCCACCAAGGTAAGCCAGGCAGAACTCGACAAGCCCGACGAAGAAACCAACCCGCCGCCGTTGCCGGGTGACGCGAGCGCCAAGCCCTGAGCCGCCAAAACCAGCCGCTACTTTCAACCCCGACACTCCCATTTCAGCGCGCCGACCGCTAACCTCGCGGCATGGCGCAAAGAGAATCCGAAGAAGATTCCGTTCCGTTCTCAAGCCATCTCAACGAGCTGCGCCGGCGCATGATCTGGTCGCTGCTTGGCGTTTTCGTGGCCTTCAGCGTCGTGTTCTCAATGTGGGCCGACGACATCGTGCGCTACCTGCGCGAAATTGCCGTGCTTGACCGCAACATCGCTGACGAAGAATACGCCAGCCCCGAAGTCGCCAGCCAGATGCCGTATCGCGCCGAGGGCAGCCAATGGACCATGCGCAACACCACGCGCCATGGTGCCGGCGAAAGCGTCACGTTTACCAGCTACGAGGTGCTGCAAGCCGGCCCCACCGGGTCCACGCTGCGGCGCACGCAACTCGATGCCGATGAGAAGCCCCTTGAGACCAAGGAGATCCGGCACTCGCTGCTGGCGCCCGGGGCATCACCGGTTGCGGAACTGCCCGGCAATGAGCCTGAGCTGCCGGCGCAATCCGTGGAGACGATCAGCGTGCCCGCGGGCGAGTTCGATTGCTTCAAGCTCGATCTCACGGCCAATGGCACGCGCACGCAGACCTGGATTGCCAGGACCGGCGGGCTGCTGGTCAAGCAGGTGCAGACAAGCGAAGGACGCGAGTTCGAGTCCGTGCTGGTGCGTTACGAGCTTCGACCCTATCGCGAACAGATCCAGCTTACCGTGATCGCCACGCTGGAAACGTTCAGCACCACCATGCGCGTGAGCCTGTATGCGGCGCTGGTCTTCGCGTACCCGTGGGTGATGTTTCAAGCCTACCTGTTCATTGCGCCCGGCTTGTTCCGGCATGAGCGGCGCTTTTTTCAGTTTGCGATCCCTGCCATCTTTGTGCTGTTCTTTGCGGGCGCGGCGTTCGGGCGCTACGTCCTGATGCCGATCAGTATCCCGTTCCTGCTCAGTTTCAACGTCGAGGAATTCGGCGTCACCACGACGTACTCGTTGGCCCAGTTTCTGAGCCTGGTGTTCACGCTGACGTTTGGCCTTGGATTCGTGTTCCAGATTCCGCTGGTGGTGGCGCCGTTGATCCGCTTTGGCTTGCTCACACCCGAGTTCTTTCGTACCAAGCGTCGGTACACGCTGCTGGTGGCGATCATTATCGGCGCGATCATTTCGCCCACCGGCAGCCCGATCGACATGGTGCTGGCCGGCGCGCCGGTGTTCTTTCTTGTCGAAGGCGGCGTGTGGCTGGGACGCATCTGGAAGCGCTCGGCGCTCAAAGCCGCTGAAAAGGCAGCGCTGGCCGCCGCCGAACGCGGCGAAAAGATCGATCCCGAGGCGCTGGCCGGCGGGCTTGCCGTCGACCTTGAGCAGCGCCTCAAGGAGTTCAGCAAGGGTGGCGCCCGCAAGTTCGCGCAGGAACTAATGTCCGGGTTCAAGGAAAGCGGCAAGGAAGTTGAGAGCATCTTTGACGACGACTACGCGGACGGCGAGAAACCTCCCGTCGAGGTCAAGTTAAAGCCAAAGCCGCCCCGCCCAAGCGACCTCAAGCCCGACCAGATGCACGACGCAAAGTTCGACATCGAAACCAGCACGGCCACCACGGCACAGCCAGCCAGCGAGCAAGTCGCGCCAGCCGCCGTCGCAGCCAGCCCGACAGACGACTTCCCCGACCGCCCCTGGGACGAAAACGTCAACGAGCAAACCGCGCGCTACATTGATGACCGCATCAGCCAGCGGCTGCGCCAGTTCATGGACGACGAGTTGCGGCCGTGGATGGACCGGATCGAGCACGAACTCAGGCGCCGAAATGGGGACCACGAATGAGCGTCACACCCGAAGAATGGGCAGCGGTCAAACTGTTCGCGACCGACGTCGATGGCGTTCTCACCGACGGCACCGTGCTCTACGGCCAACAGGGCGAACTGGCCAAGCGCTTTTTCATTCGCGACGGCATGGGTCTTCGGCTGCTTGAGGCGGCGGGCGTCAAGGTCGCGGTCATCACGTCCGAAGACAGCCCCGTGGTCGGCAGCCGCGTCAAGCGCCTGATGCTGAGCGCCTACAAGCCGGGTATGAAACGCAAGGGCGAGGCATTGAGCGCGCTGATGCGCCAGTTTGGCGCAAGCGCCGCCGAGACGGTTTTTGTCGGCGACGACGTGAATGACTCCGAGGCGCTGGAGATTGCCGGCATTTCCTGCGCCCCGGCCGACGCCACCGAGTTCGCCCGCGACAGCGCCCGTCACGTATGCAGCTTGCCGGGCGGCTTGGGCGCGGTGCGCGAGATAGCGGACCTGATTATTGCCGCCAAGGGCCTGAACCCGGACCATCTCTGGCGCGGCATTCACACGCAGGCCGAGAGTCACGACGTCGGCAGCGTCTAGCGCCGCGGCATATACCGCCGCCTGTGGCGCCGGAACAAGCCCAGCACGATCGCTGCAACCCAAGCCGCGCCGCCGCTGCCGCCCGCGACGCAACCCCCGCCGTCCTTCTTGGCGGCGCTGACCTGCTTGCTGATGCCGTCGCCACCGAGCCCTGTGACAGCGTGGTCGTTCGGCAGCCACAGCGCCCAGAACACGTCGCCGGCAAAGCCGTCCCCGATCACCTGCACGCGCAACGTCACCCTGCCTGCATAGGCCGGCGTCGTGAACGAGTTGGCGGTCTGCATGATGCCGCTGGGAGCTGCCGTGATGCTGCCAAGCAGCACATCGCCGCCGGTGACGTCGTACACGCGGATTTCGGAAAGGCCCCGGCCCGCGCCCTCGAGCGCAAACGTCATCGGGGCGGTCGTGGGGCCAAAATCTACCTCCACAGAGCTGGTGAAATCGGCGGGCACGTCAAAGTCCTGGCGGAACACGGCAAACATGTCCAGCGGCGCGGTCAATCCGTGCACCAGCGCTTTCGTGCTTTCGGCCCCGGCCATCAGCAACGTTCCGGCGTCTGTGTTCACACTGCCGTAGCAAGAAATCGTGCCGGGCAATACCGGCTGCAGGATGACAATCAACGGGTGGCGGCCGCTGCGCGCGGGCATTTGCAGGTTCACGTTCACGGTGCCTGGTCCGCCGACCTGTGCTTCCTGCTCGGCGCCGAAGGCCAACACGGTCTTGGCGTCGGTGTCGAGCAGCCGCACTTTCACACCCCACTGCGACTGGCAGTGAATCGTGACCGAGCACATCACCGCAGTTGCGGTTGGGCCTTGGTCAACCTGGTACGCCAGCGTGTGGGCATAGCCCGCGGGAATCGACCGTTGCGGCACAGCGGCTGTGTCCTGCGCGGCAAGGCAGGAGATGAAGGGGAAGAGCAGGAGTAGTGCAATGGCGCGCATGGCGAAGCCTCCGGGGTTCATGCAGCAAAGATAGCCGCCACGGTCAAATTCGCAAAGAAGTGAGATCACCTGCCTTCGCGGATACGGAAACTACATTTCGTCGTTGCAAGGGGAAGCGTGGGCAGCAATTTCGCAACGTGGTGGAGAGGGCCGAGTTCCGATAAGTGGACCCACTTGACCCAAAATGCCAGTGACTAAACAGACTGCTGGATGCCCGCAAACGCCTTAGATTCAAAGGGTTGTTGGCATTTACGAATTTGGCGTGGTAGCATTGTGGCAGTGACTCACCTCGGAAGTGCAACGTGCGCCCGCACCACCTATCCCGGCACCAGCTCAAAGCCTTGCCCTGCTTGAAGTCCCGGCGTGATCGCCTGATGGACTGCACGCTGCGCTCGCTTGCGCCTGCGTTGCTGGTCTGGGCGGCCCTGCTGTGCCAGGGTTGTGCGACCACGCAATTCTATGAGCGTGAGAATCTCAACGACCGCGCCATGCAGTTCGACCAGGATGGCGGGGTCAACTACGTTCGTTCCAAAATCGAAGCCGCGCGCGAAGGTTCGCTTGGGGGATTCGGGTCCGCCGAGGCTGGAGGGTGCGGATGCCAGTAATTCACCGGGTAGCCTTCGGGCTGCTGTGTTCGCTGACTTGCGTATCGTTGTATGCGCAACATTCAGACAACAGCGGCAGCCTTGACCTGTATGTGTTCAGCCAGCAGGACGACGGCGGAAATCCCTACCAGAATGAAGACCTGCTGTATTACGGCGCGCGCGCCGCGGCCCGCCTGAAGGTCAGCGACACCCTCACGCTTCGGCCCACGATCGGTGTCGCGCAAATTGAAGCGGGCGGAAAACCTGATACGCCCTCCACCGTTACCAATGCCACCGTCACGTCGGCATCGCAGCAGGGCGGCGCGTCGGGCGGCGCGACCAAGTATACGCCGATCACCACCTCGATGGGTTTTGACATCAAGCCCGCCGGCACGAAGCTGACCCTGAGCCCCGGCTTCTTCTTTTCCTACCAGGACAACTATGTCTCGCGCGGGCTGGACTTCTCGGCGAGCATCGAGTTGTTCAACGGCAACCTGATCCCGTCGCTCAGCTACGGCCTGCGCTACGACACGCTGACTTCCGACACCATCGGCTTCTGGGGCATCTTCGGCATCGCCGGCGAAGCGGACGAGGGCGACCACGAGGGCGAAGACGAAGAGGAAGAAGAAGAAGAAGAAGAAGGCGAAGAGGAGGGTGCCCGCACCGCGATGCTGGGCTTGCGCACGCGCATCTCTCACAACCTGCAACTCGGTTTTACTCAGATCATCTCGCCTGAGTGGCGACTCAACGCCAGCGTGCAGTACACGCGCCAGGACGGCTACCTTGGCGCGCCCAACGCAGTGGTCACGCTGTATGACGGCAACACGCCGGTGCTGCTCTCGGACGAGCGGCTTCCCAACTACCGCAACCGCTTTCAGTTCAATCTGCGCGTGAAGTACTCGCCGCTGCTGGGCTTGTCATTCGGCGTAGACCACAGCGCCTACTTCGATGACTGGGGCATCCTGAATCTCGCCGCCGAGCCCAGCGCAGAGGGCTTCTTCGTGCGCGACATCGCGCGCTGGCGCGTGTGGTACCGCTTTTCGTACCAGGATGGCACGCGCTTCATGCGCGACCACCCGCAGCAAAAGTTCAAATTCCAGACCGACGACCCCGACCTCGGCTCGTTCACGACGCACGGCGGCGGGGCGCTGTTCTACTTTGACGTTGCCCATTGGGGGCCGATGCACTGGATTGTCCGCGTCTCGGGATATGCGATTTCCCGCAGTGACGGAATCTGGGGCATCGGCGCACTGCTGGGTACCGAGTTCACCTGGTGAGGAGCAACCATGCGTAACATAATCGCCTTCCTGACTTTCTTGCTGGTTGTCGGCTGTGCGTCCGGCAAACCCGCGCCAGACCCGCAACCGCAGCCTGACACTGGCGAAAAGCCGCCGGCGCTGACCACGCTGCAGGGCGACACTGTGCCCTGGGACAAAGTTCGCGCGACCGACAAGCGCACCGTACTTGTCTTCTCGACGCTGTGGTGACAGGCCTGCATCGAAGAACAGCCTCAGGTTGAGGCTTATGCCGCCGAGCACGAGCGCGACACGCGGGTCATCTACGTGATCGCCGGCACCGACGCAAAGCGCGCCGCGGAGCTTGCCAAAGAACGCAACTTCAAGACCCCCGTGTACGCAGACCCCGACGGCGCATTCTCCAAACACTTCGGCGTTGAACTCACACCTACGCTGATCACGCTGAACGCTGCGGGCAATCGAACGGGAACGTACGAGAGCATCGAGGAGATTCCGCCAGACTCTGAGTCCGCGCTCCCGCGCCCTCTGTCAGCCGTGGTGGACTCGGGCACAGAGATTGGCACGACATACGATGTCGTGGTGATGGCCGCGGACCCGGTGCAGGCTCGATACGACCTTGCGCAAGCGCGGAAAGTCGTCCACGAGGCCGAGACGCACCTGTCAGAGTGGAAGCCCGACTCTGACATTTCGCGTCTCAACCAGCAGGGCGGCAGCGGCCCCGTCGCCGTGCACGGCGACCTGCTGCACCTGATCACGGCCTCGATCGAGGTCACGCGGGCAGCCGGCGGTGCCTTCGACATCACCTGGCTGCCACTTGCCAAAGTGTGGAAGGATGCCGCTGCCAATGGTCGTCTGCCGGACGAGGCCACCCTCGCGCCGGTGCTCGCGGCCGTCGGCAGCGGCAACATTCACGTTGATGGCGAGTTTGTCAGCTTCACGAACCCCCTGACACAAATCGGCATGGGCGGTGTGGCAAAAGGCTGGATCGTGGATGCGGTCTTCCTGCACTTGAAGAACGCCGGATACGACAACCTGATCGTCAACATCGGCGGCGACCTGCGCACAGCCGGCCAGGGCCCGAACGGCCCCTGGACGTTCCAGATCACAGACCCGTACACAACCGGCGGGGTCGCCGGGACCTTTGAGTTGCGAGACGGTTCAGTGGCAACGTCAGGCAACTATCTGCGATACGTAGAGATCGCAGGCAAGCGCTACGGGCACATTCTGGATCCGCGCACCGGCTGGCCCGCCGAGTTCGATGGCTCAGTGTCCGTGTTTACCCGCGACTGTGCCATGGCCGACGCGCTGGCCACCGCGCTGTTTGTCATTGGCCCCGAAAAGGGCCTGCCGTGGGTCAAGGATCACCCCGGCGTTGAGGTCGTGTACGTCACGCGCGACGGGTTGCGCACTTCAGTATCTTAGTGGGCCAATCATGGCCCGTCCGGCAGCGCGGACACACTAGTCCTTCGCTGGTTCGGTGCGGCCTGGCGTCTGGCCTAGCGAAACCACTGCGTCGTGGGTGCTCAGGAACACGCGGCCCGGTGCGAGGTGCTTTTCGAACTCTGCCTTTTTCAGCCGGTCCATGACCGGGCCCTTGATCTCGGCGCAATGCAGGGTCACGCCGGCGTCGCGCAGGCGCTTGATCATGGCCTCAACCGACTCCAGCGCGCTGCTGTCAATCTCGCTGACCGAACTGCAGATCAGCACCAGGTGCTTCAATGCGGGCTCGCGCAGGACCATCGCCAGCAGTCGATCTTCCAGAAAGCGGGTGTTGGCGAAAAACAGGTTCTCGTCCACCCGCACCAGCAGCAAGCCGGGATAGGTCGTCACTTTGTGGCGCAGGACGTTCCGGAAACTCTCACTGTCGCCGACGCGCCCCACAATCGCGATGTGCGGGCGGCTGCTGCGCCACAGGTACAGCAGCAGCGAAGCACCCACGCCCACAGCTACACCCAGTTCAACGCCGATGGCCAGCACAGCCGCAATGGTCAGTGCCATCAACGCGCCATCAAGCCGGCTATAGCGCCACAGGCGGGCGACCTCGCGAAAGTTGACGAGGCCCGACACGGCGACGATTACTGTGGCAGCCAGCACCACCTGCGGCAGGCTGGCGAACATCGGCGCCAGGAACAGCGTGACCAGCGCGATCAAAACGGCGGTGATCATGCTTGCCAGGCCGGTCTGCGCGCCGGCGTCAAAGTTCACCACGCTGCGCGAGAAACCGCCCGTGACCGGCATGCCGCTGGTGAAACCGGCGGCGATGTTGGCGGCACCCAGCGCCACCAGTTCCTGGTCCGGGTCGATCACCTGGCGGCGGCGAGCACCCAGCGCGCGCCCGACCGACACGCTTTCGACATATCCGACCAGCACAATGATCAGCGCGGCGGGCAGCAGCGCGTTCAGCACCGGCAGGTCAAGCGAAGGCAGCGAGAAGCCGGGCAGACCCGACGGGAACTCGCCGACCACCGCCACGCCCCACGCGGTATCTGCGTGGGCAAGCCAGACCAGTGCCATGCCAGCCAGCACCAGCACCGCGGGGCCGGTGCGCGCGAGCGTCTGGGCCAGCACTTTGCCGACGCCCAGCTTTTCCAGCAGCTTGCGAAACGGCATGCGGAAAAACAGCAGAACAGCCACCGCGGCAATGCCGATCAGCAGCGTTGCCGTGTTGGTATCGCCCAAAGCCTGCGCCAGGTTGACCACGGCTTCGTAGGGCAGGTGTCCCGACGCTGCGGTCACGCCCAGCATGTGCTTGAGCTGGCTCAGGATAATCAGCAGGCTTGAGCCGGTGATAAACCCCGCGACCACGGGGTGTGAAAGCAGGCTTGCGATGAAGCCGCCGCGCACCAGGCCGACCACGAGCTGCACCACGCCTGTCATCAGTGCCAGCAGGATCGCGAGCTGCACGTACTGCTCGCTTCCCGGCACAGCCAGCGGGGTCAAGGCACTGGCGGTCAACAGGCTGACCACGGCAACGGGGCCCACGCTGAGGGTGCGGCTTGTGCCCAGCAGCCCGTAGAGGAACAAGGGGGCGATGCTGGCGTACAGGCCGTACTCAGGAGGCAATCCGGCCAGCATGGCGTAGGCGAGGCTTTGCGGGATCAGCATGATCGTGACGATCACGCCGGCCAGCAGGTCACCGGGCAGGTCCGCGCGCCGATAGCGGAACAGCCAGTCGGTGAACGGCAGCAGCTTGCGTATGGCCCCCTTGCCGGACATTACGCGATTTCCCGAAGTTGGTTGCCCAGTTTGCGGGCAATGCTGGCGCACATCAGGTCGCAAAGCTGCCGCACGCTTTCGTCGGTGATGCTGTAGACGGCAAACAGGCCGTCGCGGCGGCGTGACACAAACCCGGCGTCGGCGAGCATCGACAGGTGCTTGCTGGTGTTGGCCTGCGAAAGGCCGGTCTGCAGGACAATTTCGTTGACGTTCAGGTCCTGCTGCATCAGGGCGTTCAGGATTGCAAGGCGGGCGGGCTCGCCAAGAATCTTGAAGCGCGTGGCGACCATGGAAAGTGCTGCGGGTGACATGGGTTTGGGTTTTCGGCGGCTCATGTGCGGCTCCTTGCCCTTATAACAACCATAACTATATAACTATGCCGGAATATAGCCATGTGCCCGGGTGTTGATACGGCATCACGGTATCACAACCCAAAGGAGAGATCATGTCGCGCACCGCAACCAAGCCTTTGATCCACCAGATGAAGAAGCAGGGCGAGGGCTGCCTCGGCTATGTCGTCGCTGACCCGGACACCCGCCAGGCACTGATCATCGACCCGCGCAACGACCAGGTGGACGAGTACCAGGACCTGCTTAAGAAGGAAGGCCTCAAGCTGGCGCTGGTTATCGACACCCATACCCACGCCGACCACCTGTCCGGCGCCGCCGAACTCAAGCGACGCACCGGCGCCGCCTACGGCATGCTGGAAGGCACGCTGGTCAAAACCGCCGACCGGGCATTGCGCGACGGCGAGACGATCCGGCTGGGCGAGCTGGAGCTCGATGTCATTGCCAGCCCCGGCCACACTCCGGATTCGCTGAGCATTCACCTGGATGGCAACCTGTTTACCGGCGACACCATGCTGATCGGCGGCTCAGGCCGCACCGACTTCATGGGCGGCGACCCCGGCGAGTTGTTTGACAGCTTTCAGAAGTTCGCCCGCTTTGACGACCACGCCGTCGTGTGGCCCGGCCACGACTACCAGGGCCGCAGCCACAGCACACTTGGCAAAGAACGCGCCCACAACATGATCTTCACTGCAGGCGGCCGCGAAGCCGTCGTCGAAAAGCTGTCTGTGCGCGGCCCGTTGCCGCAAGGCATGGCCGAGATCCTGACCTTCAACCGCAAGGGCAGTGCGCCGGGTGCGCACATCGACTGCGCCACGGTCTACAGCATGCTCAAGGATGACCCGCACGCGGCGCAGATTGTCGACGTGCGTTCGCCCATGGAAGTCAGCGGCGAAGCGATTGAGGGCGCCTGGAACATCCCGCTGGAAGAGCTGGAAGACCGCATCCGTGAATTGGCCAAGGCCAGCGGCCCGGTGATCCTGAATTGCCAGACCGGCAACCGCGCGCTGATGGCTGCACAGATTCTCGAGCGGCGCAAGTTCAGCAACTTCAAGATCATGGACGGCGGCATGAAGGCCTGGATCAAGTCCGGCCTGCCGTACCAGAAGGGCAAGAAAGTATTGCCGGTCATGCGCCAGGTGCAACTGGGCGCCGGCATGCTGGTGCTGATCGGCATGGCGCTCGGCACGTTCGTGAACCCGTGGTTCTACGCGCTCAGCGCGTTTGTCGGCGCGGGCCTCTCGCTTGCCGGCAGCACCGGGTTCTGCGGCATGGCGACCATCCTGCTGCGCATGCCCTGGAACAAGGTCGCCCCGACACCCGGCGGCGGCACCAGCGGCGGGTGCAGCGCGGGCGGCGCAGCCAGCGGTTGCAGCGCCGGCGGCGGTTGCAGCGTGGGCGGCTGATGGATGGTTTGACCAGTCTGAGCCAGGAAAGCCAAACCTCGCTGCGCGGCGAGGTTTGGCTTTCGACACTTCCATCTGCGCTGCGTGCGCAAGGGCGTTGACTGGCAACCATGGCGCGCAGCGGTTTCGCCGCGCGTCCGAGAGTCGGCCCGCGGCTGAAGCGGCTAGTTCAGGTCGGGGTTGGCGCACTTGACGATGATCAACTTGCCGTCCTCGATGCGGATTTCGACGGCGTCGCCGATTTTCATGCCCAGGCGCTCAAGCAAATCGCGCGGCAGTGGCGCGTAGCCCTCGTCGCCAATCTGCTCGATTTTCAGCACAACAGTCTGCATCGTTGCCTCTGCGGTGAAACGCCTGGCAGTTGCACTTCGCCGGGCGTGTTGTCCCCGCACCTGAGTCTTCGCTACACTGCATTCCTTTCATTGAGATTGCGTCAATCTCAAACATCATTTCTGTGCAATTGCATGCTGATCGGCGTCGACTGGGGTGGTACGCACATCAAAGCCGCCATCGTGGACGGCGCGAATGTGCGCGCCCACGCCAGTGCCGACACTCACGCGCCTTCGGCCCTGGACGACATTGCGGCACTGGTAAAGCAACTGGCGCCGGCACCCGCGCAGGTCGGCGTGGCGATCCCGGGCGAAGTGCGCGACGACGGGCGTTGCTGGCGCCTGCCCAACGTGCCCGGTTTCGAGAACGTGAACATCGGCACGGAATTGCAGCGGCGCATCGGGTGCCCCGTCGCCGTTGAAAACGACGCCACCGCAGCCGCACTGGCCGAGCGCCTGTACGGGTGGGGCAACAAATACAAAAGCTTCCTGCTGGTGACGCTGGGCACGGGCGTGGGGGGCGGGTTGGTGCTGGATGGCAGCCTGCGCCGCGGAAGCTCCGGCTTTGCCGGCGAGATCGGCCACGTGCTGGTGAACAGTTCACCCGACGCGTGGCTTTGCGGGTGCGGCCGCGCCGGCTGTATGGAGGCCTATGCGGGCAAGGCGGGCCTGCTGCGCAAGTACGCAGAGCTTGCGCCGCCGCTGCCGTCTGTCAAAGAAATTGCCGCCGCGGGGGGCGCAGCCGCGGAACAGGTCTGGCAACAGATGGGCGATGCGCTGGGCAAAGGCCTGGCCAGCATCAACAACACGCTCGACCTGGATGCCATCGTGTTCAGCGGCGGCATCAGCAACAGCCTGAACCTGATTGAGGGCCACATCCGCAAAGCGCTGGCCGAGCGCGCGTTTGCGCCGCCGCTGTCACAAGTACCGCTGTTGATCAGCCAACTGGGCGAGCACGCAGGCGTGATCGGCGCCGCACATTTACCTATTCGTCCGGCTCGATCGTGACGACGAGCGGGAACTTCTGTGTGCGCGCGGCACTGATGGTCTGGTCTTTTTTCAGCTCGGCCACTTCCTGCGGGTACGCCCCCGCCATGCCTTGGCCCGTGTTGTGCACCTCAAGCATGACCGCCTTGGCTTTGTCGATGTCGTGGCCGTAGAAACGCATCAGCACCCAGACAACAAAGTCCATCGTCGTCTTGGAGTCGTTGTGCAGCAGCACCTTCCACATCGGCGCGCGCTTTGACTTCGCGTCGGCTTCGGTGCTGCGCTTGGGAAGTGTTTTTGTGTCAGTCATGGCGTGCATTGTAGCAGATGGCTGGTGCGTTCCACGGTCAGGCATGTTCCGCCAACGTTACCTTGAACGGATAGCCGGCGGCTTGCACCGCGCGGTGAATGCGCTGCATCAGAGCTTCGGCGCTGGCGCGCGGTAACGCCGCTACCTGAAATTGGCCGCTCGCTGCCACGCTTTCGCACAGTTTGCGGGCGTCGGGCTCGTCGTAGCCCAGGTACGTCTCAAGCAGAAACAGCACGAAGTCAGACGGCGTCGCATCGTCGTCGTGAAACACGATGCCGAACTTGGGCGCGATGGCCGTCAGATCCTCGCCGTGCGTGGATTCGGACGGTCGCCGCGTTTCTTCGGGCGCGCGCTGCGTGGGACTGTCATCAGGCATAGCCTGATTATAGCGTGCGAACCGGCCCGGCTGAAAGTGATTCACGATGCGCATTCTGCTGTTCCCGATGGGCAGCCACGGTGACGTCCATCCCTTTCTGGGGCTGGGGCGCGCTTTGCAGGCTCGGAATCACGAAGTGTTCATCATCACCAGCGCGTACTTCGAGACAGCCGTGCGCGCCGCGGGCCTTGAGTTCAGGCCCGTCGGCACGGCAGACGATTACGTGCGCGTGACCAAAGACCCCAACCTGTGGCACCCCACCCGCGCGTTCGAAACACTGGTCGAGAAGGCCGTCAACCACTCGTACCAGCCGGTCATGCAGCACGCCGCGGACCTGAACAAGCCCGGTGAAACGGTCATGGCCGCCGGCAGCCTGGCGTGGGCGACCCGCAACGCGCGCGACAAGCTTGGCATTCCGCTGGCGACGATCCACCTTGCGCCGTCGCTGTTCATCAGCAGCTACCGCATCCCGCTGTTTCATGGCGCGCCCGCGCCCCAATGGGCGCCGCGCTGGCTGAAAGAGCTGCAATGGAAAATTGCCACGCGCGTATCCGACAAAGCCGTGCTGCCGGGCCTGAACCGCTTCCGGCGCGAACTCGGCCTTGCGCCCGCCAAGCGCATCATTCGGCAATGGTGGCACTCGCCTGACCGCGTGCTGGGCCTGTTCCCCGACTGGTTCGGCCCGCCACAGCCGGACTGGCCGCCGCATACACAACTTACCGGTTTTCCGATGTTCGATGAACGCGAAGCCCGCCGCATGCCCGATGAGTTGTCGGCATGGCTGAACCAGGGCGAGCCGCCGGTCGTGTTCACGCCCGGCAGCGCGATGGCGCACGGCCATGGGTTTTTCGCGCAGGCAGCCGAGGCCATGAAACTGTTGGGGCGACGCGGCTTGCTCATGACCCAGTACGCCGAGACTGTGCCGAAGCAATTGCCGCAGGGCGTGCGCCACTTCGAGTGGGCCCCGTTCAGCGAACTGCTGCCGCGCGCGGCGGCGCTGGTGTATCACGGCGGTGTCGGTACATGCGCGCAGGCGCTGCGAGCGAGTGTGCCGCACCTTGTGATGCACATGGCCCACGACCAGCTGGATAACCTCTCGCGTGTGCGCGACCTTGGCGTGGGTGACGGGGGACCACCAAAACGCTTCAAGGCGCGCTGGATCGCAGACCGCCTGCAGTCGCTCACGGGCGACGCGGCCGTAAAGCAACGTTGCGCCGACGTCGCAGCGCGCTTCGACGTGCAGGGCTGGATGCGCAAGACCTGCGAACTGGTCGAAACCACAAGCCTGAGGCAATAGCAGCCGCAGTGCAGCGTGAGCCCCCCCGCCCGCACGTGTTGCGGGCGCCCCCGTCCGCAAGTGTTGTGGGCGTCGCGCCCGCACGTGTTGTGGACGCCCCGCTGGCTTTAGCGCCCGGGACGGGCGCGGCATAAGTTAGCCCGGCCCGTAAGGGCCGGGAATCTCGACGCGAGAGTTTGCGAGCCCCGGAGGGGCGGCACACTCCGGCACTGCATGCCGCCCCCTTCGGGGGCTCGGGACATTGCTTCGCGACTTTCCCGGCGCTCACGCGCCGCGCTAACACATGGCGCCGCCTCCGGCGGCTGAACTGCATACCGGCGCAAGTGTCGTGGACGCCGCGTCCGCACGTGTTGTGGGCGTCGCGCCCGCGGGCACGCTAGGAATCCAAAATTATTTTTCGCGCGTAAGTGGTTTTGCAGTTTGCAGTTCCTGCCTCCTGCATCCTGCTGCCTGCCTCCTGAATCGCAAAACCTGTGTCCGTGGGTTCCTGGGGGTGAGGGGTGAGAGACAACCCCGACAGGAAACCGCCATGATCACCGGATGCGAAGACCTGCTGCACCCAGCACCGCCCAAAGACGGCGACGCCGACGCACGTTCGTTCTGGGCCACCGGCTTGGAGCGCTTGCAGCGAATCTGCCACCGCATGGACCTCGCCCTTGAGCGCGAGTTCGTCGAAGGCGCAATCGCCCACGCCCTGGCCACCCAAACCGCAGCCACCCACGAGCGCAAGCGCATGGCCGAAGCCTGCCTGAGCGCCA
>JADZFR010000015.1 GCA_020849795.1 Planctomycetota bacterium
CAGTTTCCAGCCGACGTGATGACGTGGCTGCAGGCGCACAAGCAGATCCCGCACTACGCGCGGATTCTGGCGCACACGCTTGAGTCCAACGCAATGATCCGCGACGCCCATCGCGAAGCCTGCCAAGAAGCACCGCTCCCCGGGGGTGGAGCGGCGACCCTGGCTGCCTAGGCGGGAGCGCAGGCTTCCAGCCTGCACTCCGGAGCAGCCGGGACGGCTGCGCTCCCTTTGCAAAACCCCGCAAGCGGGGCCGGTGGCAATTTGCCGTAGTGGCATTGGCTTCCAGCCCGTGGCCCGCTTGCGTCGTTCCGCCCCCTGAGGCGCGACATGGCCCGAGCCGACCGCCTTCCATTCTGGCCTCTGCTTTGACGTAATCGGCATGTCGAGTTCTGGAGACGCTCATGGATGCCACGTTGCGTGTGCTGATGGCTGTACTGGTGCTGTTCGGGCTTGGCCTTTGGGTCGGTGCGCAGGAGCAGCCGGAGCAGGATCAAGAACTGGATGTGGCAATCGCCGAGAAAGTCCTGGAAGCCAAACCGGGAACGGTGCTGACCGTCGAACTGCCGGCCAACGGTGCGCGGTTGCAGGGCGTGCGCTTCAAGCTTCCGGAGGGCACAAAGAAGTTGTACGTGCAGGTGACCGAAGCCAGCGCGGACATTGACCTGTGGCTGACGCGCGAACGCGCCAAGGACATGTCCACTCTCTTGGAGGAAGCCGAGGTCGAGAAAGCGACAGGCCGCCTGAGTGAAGTCATGGAAGTCGCTGAGGGGTTGCGCGCCGGCACCTACTACGTGTACGCCGGCAGCCTGTCGGCGACAGCCGACGAAGAAATCAGCTTCAAGCTGCTGATCGGGCTGAACGAGTCTCCGCCGCCTATGGCGCTGCCGACGTTGCCGTTTGCCGCCCTTGACCAGTTGTCGCCTGCTGAGCGCGCGGTGCATGCCTGCGTGTCGCTGAACACAGACGAAGGCGGCGGCAGCGGCACCGTCGTCACGCCCGGAGGGTTGATTTTGACCAACCGCCACGTGCTCGAAAACGAAGACGGTTCCTTCGCGACCATGGTGTATGTCAGCTTCACGCGCGAACCGCGCGAACTGCCGGTGCAGACGCACACAGCCGTCGTGGTCGATCAAAGCGCCGAGCTGGATCTCGCGTTGCTGCGCATCACCGAGGACCTGAACGGCAAGGCGGTCGAGAACCCAAACTTCACGTGGCTGGCGCTGGCGCCAGGCGGGCCGGATCTCGGCCACGAGTTGCGGTGCCTTGGCTATCCCGCGATCGGCGGCTCTGGCAGTGTCGCCAGCGTCACGATGACCAGCGGCGTGGTCAGCGGCTTTGCCGTCCGCAAGAACGTGCTGCAGTGGCTGAAGACCGATTGCCTGATCTCGGCGGGTAACAGCGGCGGCGCGGCGCTGAATGCAGGCTACGAGCTGGTCGGTATACCCACCGAAAGCCTGCACGACCCCGACACGCTGGAATCTCTGGGGTATATCCGACCGATCGGTTCCATCCCCAGGAGCTGGCTGGAACGGATCAGGAAAGACCTGCCCAAGTAGCGTGATCGTATCGATGCAGGGCAAACCAGGTCCGCGGGGGCTGCTACTCGCTTTCCAAACGCGCGATTCTTGCCCGGATCTCTTCAACGTTCTCTGCTTCGGGCGCGCGCTTGACGTACTCGGTGTAGTCCGTCAGCGCAGCGGCTTTGTCGCCCAGGGCCTCATGGCACTCCCCGCGCAAGTACCAGCATTGGGGCAGTAAGCTGCCGTGCGTGGTGATGGCTTGCGTGAAGTCGGCGATAGCACCCCGATACTGTTTGAGCCTCATGCGATACACGCCGCGGCCGTTGTAGCCCCAGGCGTGCCCCGGCGAGATTTCGAGCATGCGCGTGACATCGGCAATCGCGCCTTCCACGTCGCCCAGCATGTTCCGGCAGGCGGCCCGGTTGATCCAGGCTTCGGGATGATAGGGATTCAACTCGATCGCGCGCGAGCAGTCTCCCATCGCAAGCTCGTAATTCTCCAGATGTATGTGCGCGGCTGCGCGATTCGCGAACCCGACTTCCCAGTACGGCTCAAGCTCAATGACCCTCGAGTAGTCGCGCAGTGCCGCTTCATGGTTGCGGATCCACACGTTGTAGGCGTAGCCCCGCGAATTGAGCAGAATCGGGTCGTCCGGGCTCAGCTTCACGGCCGTGTTCAAGTCCTCCATGGCCAGTACATGGTTTCCCATCCTGCCGCGTATCAGCCCGCGCCGCCCATACGCAATCGCATTGCCCGGGTCAATCTGCAATGCACGATTGAGCATCTCGATTGCGGCTTCCGTGTTGCCCAACGATTCGGCGTAGTCGGTGACGGCCGCGGAGTTGTCCGGCTCAAGTTCAAACGCGCGTCGCCTGTCCTCAAGGGCAGCCACGGCGAGGCCCTGCTCGGTGCGTATCGACGCCCTGGCAAGGAACTCGGCCGCCGTGACAGGTTGCGGCATATCCGGCGGTTCAGGCACGCGGTTGAAGTTGCGCTTGGCCTGCATCCAGACCACGCTGCGAACGCCGAAGCGCTCACGCGCCTTGACCAGCGGCTGGTACGCCATCCAGTGTGCCGTCAAGCAGAGCGCGCCGGCAGCTTCTACGGCGAGGCGGGTGTCGTTGATTTCGGCCAGGAATGCGGCCAATGGCGGTACCGCTCGCTCCGGCAAATCGATATAGCCCAGCACACGGCACAGCAGCGTGATCTCGTCACGCTCGGCCTGTGTCCACAGGATGTCCGGGTCCTTGTTGCGCGCCTTTTGTGCATGCGGGGCCAGCGCCGCCCCAAGCAACTCAATCGTTTGGGGCTCACGAAATGCGCTGAGTTTCACGACGTAGTCATCAAGCCGAATGTTGCCGCGCGGGCGACCACCGCGGGCCAGGCCCAGGCGTATGTCTTCCAGCGCGGCCTCAATCACCTGTTTCTGCCGTGCCAGCAGGGCGTTGCGGGCGGCATCGACGCGGCCCTTCCACTCTGCGCGGGCTGCCGCTTCATCCTGGGTGCCCTCGATGATGAAGTCCGCGAGCGCGAAGTCTTCATTCAGCATCGCCAACTCTGCGGCGAGGTAGCGCGAAGAGCCCAGCGCGCGCCGGCGTGCTGCCAGTTCCGCGCTCGACACGAACTCGTGGCTGACGCCTGCCACCGGCTCGGTCCACAACCTGATCAGCTCTTCAGTTGTGCCGGCGGCCGCCAGCAGGCCCGAAACGATACGGGCGTTTTCGGCGCGATCCGAAGGCGACAGCACGCCTTGTGCGGCGCCGCGCCGATGAAGCTCGCTGACGCGCTGCGTGGCTTCGTCGGCCAGGTCGCCGCCCCGCAACGCGCGCACGCGGGCGTCCTGCGCGCTGATTTCCGTGCGGCGCTGCTCGATCAACCGTTCCCGGTCGTGCTTCTGGCGCTGCTCAATGGCTTCGCGGGCTTCACGCTCAGAATCGGCGTCAGCCAGCGCTTCGCGCGCGGTGTCGCGCTCGCCCAGTATGCTGTGAAAGGCGTACGCCGCACCGCCAACGATCACGGCCAGCGCGACGCACGCAATCGCGACGGCCGCCTTGTTGCGGCGCACGAAGCGCCTCAGCAGTTCGCCGCGGCTGTAGCGGTACACGCTGAGATTGCGCCCGTCGCGGAATGCCGTGACCTCGCGGGCGAACGCCGTCGCGCTATCGAGGCGCTGGGCGCGGTCGCGGGCCATGGCTTTGTCGGCCAGCGAGACAAGATCAGGCGGAGCCAGGGGGGCGGTTTGCTTCAGCGGATCGGGCTCGAGCACCAGTACACGGGCAAGCACCGTCTGGGCGTTGGTGCCTTCAAACGGCGGGCGGCCGGAGAGTATTTCATACAGCATTGCGCCAAGGGCGTACACGTCGCTGCGTTCGTCCACCTTGTCAAGTTCGCCGCGGGCCTGCTCGGGCGGCATGTAGGCGGGTGTACCCAGCACCGCGCCATCGAGCGTGCGGGCGCTGCTGTCGTCCTGCAGCAGGCTTGGGCTGAACTCGGCCAGGCCCTTTCGCTGCACGGTCTTTTCTTCCTGGCCCTGCACGCGGGCCAGCCCCCAGTCCAGCACCAGCGTCTCGCCGAAGTCACCGAGCATGATGTTGGCGGGCTTGAGGTCGCGGTGGATCACGCCGCGCGAGTGCGCATAGGCAATCGCGTTGCAGACGTCCGTGAACGCATCCAGCAGCTGCAGGCGCTGCGCCAGCTTTTGCTGGTCGGTCAGCGACCCGTCGCGCTGGATGGTCTGCAACCGGTGCGCCATGGTTTTGCCGCGCACCAGCTTCATGCTGTAGAATACGGTGCCGTCTTCGCGCGATGCGATCTCGTAGACGGGCACGATGTTGGGGTGCTCGAGCTGGCCTGTGATCTTGGCTTCGCGCAGGAACCGCTCGACCAGTTCGGGTGTGGTCGAGCTGGTGGGAAGGGTGCCGGCACTGCCTTTGCCGGGCAGAAGTTCCTTGAGTGCCACCTCGCGCCCGACGGCATTGTCCAGCGCGATCAAGATGCGCCCCATGCCGCCGCGCGCGTATTCGCGCTTGACGGTGTAGCGGCCGGTTTCGCCTACGCGTGGCAGGTGCGATGACAGGCCCTTTACCCGGTCTGCGGCGCCAGTGGTGCGGGCAGTCTCAAGCATGGTGGCCAGCACCCGTGTCGCCGCCTCGGACTCCTGCTTCGGGTCGAATGAAAACAGCGTGGACTGGGCCTGCTGGTCGATGCCGCATTCCGCGAGCATCGACTGCGCCGCTACCGGGTTGCGCGACAACAGTTCGGCCTGTGTGCTGATTTCGGCGGCGGCGTTGCCGGGTGCCACGGCCAGCACGCTCTGCACCGGTGCATCCGGCGCGAGCTCGGACAGCACGCGCACGGCTTCTTCGGGCGCGAGGAACCCGCGTTGAACAGCCAGCACAGCCGCAAGCACGGCTTTGTGACGGGCGTCCGGTTGGGGCGCGGAGTCGTTCATGGAACGCCCGAAAGTATACAGGCGAAGACCGCAAAGGGCGATCAAGTCGTGCGGGCCTCGGCGCGGACGGCGATGGCTTGCTCGCGCATGAACCCGTAGCCCTTGCGGAAGCCGTCGACGAAGAAGGCCACGGCCCGGGCGCGAAGTTCGCGCGTGGATTCGCTGCGCGATTCTTTCGGGCACAACAGGATCGCGTTGCGGTAGTGGATTGCGGCGTTGTACAGCCGTGGATGCGTGGTGGCGGGCATTTCGCGCAACGTCTGGTCGGCCTGGTCCAGCAGGCGTCGGGCGCTTTCGGCACGATTGCAGGCGCGTTCAAGCTGGGTACGGATGACGAGTGCGGCGAAGGTCGCGACTTTGCCGGTGCCGACACTGCCAAGCTTTTCCTGCACGAGATCCGTGTCGTAGTCTTGTTTGCGCAGCGCGGTCTCAAGCTGCAGCATCTGCAGCGCCCATGAAACCTGCGGGCTTTCGTAGGGCTTGTCGCCCTCGAACACCACTTTGCGCACGTGGGCGATCAGCGCCAGGTCTTCGGTCCAGGATGCGTACTTCAGCACGAACGATTCCATGCCGGCGCCGAAATAGTCCGGGTTGATGGCGTCGCGGATCGAGCCCAGCCCAGCCGACACGCAGGTGACGTAGTAATGCAGCGCATTGGCCGCCAATGCATCGGGGTTGGTCAGGGCAATTTCGTGATACATCGATCGCACGATTGCCAGGCCTTGGTCGACGCGGCCGCACTCCATGTGCAAGGCGCCCAGGCGCATTTTGAGCGACTGGAAGTAGCGGTCGCCGTTGGCGTCGGGGTGGGTCAGGCTGATCGCCGACTCAAGCACACGCACCGCTTCTTCTATATAGCCCATGCTGGTCAGGGCGACGCTCAGGTTGCCGATGTGCACCATCTGCAGCGGGTCGCGCAATTCGCCGGTGGCCAGAAGGCGGCGCACGGCACGGCGCTGGATCGTGAGCGCGTTCTCGAAGTTGTTCAGCACATGCTCAAGGCTGGCGTTGGCATAGTCAAAGCGCAGGTCGACTTCGGGGCTGTCTGACAGCCGCGCGATCTGCACAATCGCCTCGCGCAGTTCCAGTGCGAGGTCAACGTTGCGCTTGCGGATGGCACCCTGCAGCTGGGTGACGAGTTCGTTGTAAATCGGCGCCGTGTGCTCGTTCAACTTCTGGCGCAGGGTTTCGTAGCGGCGCAGCGCCTCGTTCAGTTCGCGCAGCACGCGCGCGTGGCTTTTGCCCGCCAGCGCGCCCAGCCGCATCTCGGACACGGCGCTCATTGCCTTGACCAGCGCCAGGATGTTCTCGCCCATCGACACCGACGACATGGTCACGTCGGAGAGGTAGGGCGCGCCTTCGCCCAGCATCAGCCAAGTCGGGTTCAGCTTGAACTGGCGAATCAGCCCGACGGCAAAGTCGGTCGGCACCTTGCCGTGACGCACATAGCGGTTGACGTTGCTCAGCGGCACGCCGGTGCGCTGGGCGATGGTGGCTTGCGAGTGCTGGGCGGCAACGGTTTTCAGGCGTTCGCGGAAGCCGTCTTCCTGAATCTGGGAGTCAGTCATGGCATAGTTCCTTATTCAGGGATACTAAATATGACATAGCAGCGAGTCCAGTGATCTTTCTTGCTACCTTTGCCGCGAACCAAGAACTGACTCCTGACGGTGCAGCGGAGTTGGTCACGACTCGAGACCGGAGGCAGACGATGAGTGCGATCAAGATCAGGACGAAAGCCGGACTTCTGCGAAGGCTGTTGCGGCTTGGCGCCGTTGCGGCCGTGGTGCTACTGAGTGCGACGACGGTGCTTGCCACGTTGCAGCGCACGTCGCCCGCAGGCGGTGCCCACCATGTGAAGCGTGGTGCGGCAATCAGTGCCGAGTTTTCGTCGGCAGTCAGCAATGCCGACAGCACAAACTTCTTCGTGCGCGGCCGACACAGCGGGTTGCACACCGGCACTTACAGCGGCAACGGCAGCGCTCGCCTGACGTTTCAGTCCAACCAGCCGTTTCGCGGCGGAGAGCGCGTAGACGTCACGATGACCACCGGCATCAGCGGATTGAACCAGCAGAAGCAGTTCAGCTTTCTCGCGCGGGCCAACCGGTCCACGGGCACCGTTGAAAACGACATTCTCGGGTCGGTGTGGGTGGATGCATCGATCGGGTATGCCTTGCCGGGGCGCCTTACCGCCGGCTACAGCGGATACTATTACGGCAGCGCCTGCGGCGACATCAATGGTGATGGCCGCCCCGACGTTGCGGTCGGCGGCGCGTTCAGCCCCAGCGGCGTGCATGTCTGGCTGACGCCGTCCAATCTCAGCAACTGGAATGCCATGCAGGGCCACCGCGACTTTGTCGCCTCCAAGATCACGCTGACGCCAAGCACCAACGGCACCGTCTATGGCGTCGAGATCGGCGACATCAACGCTGACGGCTATGGCGACGTGCTGCTTTCGCTCGAGAACGGCAGCGACAACCGGCCCGAGCTGTTTACCTGGAACCCGCAGACCAGCGCGTTCAACTCGCCGGTCAAGTTCGGCACCAACACCGGCCACACCGGCATCCGCACCGCTGACCTGAACAGCGACGGCCTGCTGGACGTGGTGTGCGTCTGCCACGCCAACTACTACTGCCTGAACAACGGGCAGGGCGGGTTCAACGCCTCGGTCGCATTCACCGGCTCAGGCTCGTGGGGCTCCGACGTTGCCTTTGCTGACTTCGATAATGATGGCGACCTCGACGTGGTCTTCGTGCACGGCAGCGGTACCGTCAACCCCAACGACATGGTGTTCTACAACAATGGCACCGGCGGCTTTCCCACCTCGGCAACGCTCGGCACTGCAACGGTTTCGCTGGGTGTAGCGACCGGCGACTTCAATGGCGACGGCGCGGTCGACATCGCGGTCTCGACTTACAGCGACGGCGTGCGGCTTTACCTCAACAACGGCGCCGGGCAGTTTTCGACGTCCAGCACCGCCTTCACGATCATGAACACCGCGACACCTCCGGCGGCTGTGGCGATTGGCGCACTGGCGGCGGGCGACCTTGACGGCGATGGCGACCTGGATATGGCGCTGGGCGCTGGCGACGCCGGCAGCACCGGCCAGAGCAAGCTGATCTTCAACAATGGTGACGGTACGTTTACCACGTCGGCCGACCTGGGTCCGGCAAACGGCGGCGGCACATGGGGACCTGACATCCAGCTTGTGGACCTTGACGGTGACGGAGACCTGGATGTGTTCTGGGGCCACTGGAGCCGGGGGCCCGCGTACTTGCTGAACGGCGCCAGGATGTATGACGATTCCAACGACACCTGGACCTATGAGCACACAGGTTTCGACCCGTCCCTTACCGGTACCTCGCCCACGGCACACTCGGTCAGCGTTGCGCGCACGGCCAATGTGGCTGCGAGTTTCAACAGGTCCATGCTGGGTGCCAGTGCCTCGACTGTCTCGGCGCGCGGGTCTTTGCGCGGTGCTATCGCGGGCAGCTATCTCGGCAACGGCACCTCGACCCTGACGCTCAACCCGACCCTCGACTTCAAGCCGGGCGAAGTGATTGAACTTTCCGTGCGTGGCCTGAACTCGCAGGACAGCATCACCGATTACACGACCAGCACCGTGTCTCATACCACCAACCAGCCGCTGGTGCGCGGTGAAGTGGTGCGCTTCCGCGCCGCAGCCTCGGCTGGCCCGCTTGAGTTCAGCCACAAGGTGCAGGACCTTCAGGCCGCAACGCTGAACACGAATGCGTCCGTGACGGGCGACCTGAACGGCGACGGAACGCTTGAAGTTGTGCTGGGCGTGGGCAACGGCCGGGACCGCTGGTTCACGGTCGGCAACGCCACGGGCAACGACGTTTCGACGTCAAGTCTGGACACCCGTGCGCTGGCACTCGGCGACATGGACAACGACGGCGACCTTGACCTGGTCATTGGCGTGCATGGCGCCGCCAACGTGATTCACCCCTGGACCGGCAGCGGTTTCGGCAGTGCAACCACGTTCGGGTCCGCGACCGACAACACGCACGCGGTTGCGCTGGGCGACCTGAATGCCGATGGCTGGCTCGACATCGTGTGCGCCAACAATGGCCAGCAGAACGGCATCTACCTGAACAACCAGGCCGGCGGCTTTACGGTCGTGAGCTTTGGTGCAGCGACCGACAACAGTGTCGCAGTTGCGCTTGCCGACGTGGACCGCGACGGCGATCTCGACATCATGATCGGCAACTCCGGCCAGGCCGATGTGGTCTACCTCAATGACGGGCGCGGTGCGGTCAACGGCCGGCGCAGTATCGCGGGCGGCGGCAACGATACGCGCGCCGTGGCAGCCGACGACCTGAACGGCGACGGCTATCCCGACATCGTGTGCGCGTACCACGGCGGCGTGGACAACCTGTTCCTGAACAACGGCGCGGGCGACTTCGCGAGCAACTACCCGCTGACCACCGCCGCCACTGATTCACGGGCGCTGACGCTGGGCGACATGGACGGCGACGGCGACCTGGACGTCATGGTCGGGTACGCCGCGGCGCAGGGCCAGTTGTTGCTCAACAACGGCGCCGGCAGCTTTACCGCCGGTGCCAGTTTCGGCCCCACGGCGGGCAACACATCCTCGCTGCTGGCTGCTGACTTCGACAATGACAACGACCTCGACATCCTGTTCACCCGCCCGGGCGCGCAGGACCAGGTTGCGTACAACGAACAGTGGCCGACGGCTGCGTTTTCGCAGTCCCAGTTCACCGTGCAGGAGTCTGCGGGCACGGCCACGATCACCGTCACGCTTTCCAGCTCGCCGATTCAGGCCGTGACCGTGAACTGGGCGGCAACGGCGGGCACCGCGGGGGCGGCCGACTTCAACGCCAACAACGGCACGCTGACGTTCAACCCGGGCCAGACCAGCCGCACGTTCAACGTCACGATCCTGAACGACACGTTGGACGAGACTGACGAGACCATTGTCCTGACACTCAGTAACCCGACCGCCGCGCTGCTGGCCACCGGTGCAACAGCCACACTGTCGATCCTGGACGATGACGGCGAGCCCACCGTGCGCTTCAACACTGCGACGCAGACTGTCGCGGAGGGCAGCAACATCCAGGTGACGGTAGAACTCAGCAACGCCAGCGGGTACACCGTGACCGTGGCCTACGCCACGACTGACGGTACAGCCACTTCACCGTTGGACTACACCAGCAATGCCGGCACGCTGACCATTCCGGCTGGCCAGTTGACGGCGACTTTCACGCTGGTGACGGCGGCAGACAACATCCATGAAACCGACCACAGCCTGTCGATTGCGCTGAGCAACCCGGCCAACGCGCAGCTCGGGGCGCTGGCGACGACGACCGTGACGATCGTGGACGACGATGCGGTGCCCACGGTGGCAATCACACCGGTAGCCACCACGGTGGGTGAAGACGGAGGCACGGTCACGCTGACGGTCAACCTTTCGAATCCAAGCGCGTTCGCGGCAAGCGTGGACTACGCCACCATCAACGTCAGCGCGGACGGCGCCAGCGACTTTACCGCGACCAGCGGCACGCTGGCGTTTGCGCCCGGGCAGGTGTCGAAGACCATCACGGTCAGCATTCACGACGACACCCTGAACGAGATTGACGAGACGTTCCAGGTTGCACTTAGCAACCCGGTGAACTGTGTACTGGGCACCGACGTCACGTCGGTGGTCACGATCACCGCAGACCCTGACGACGTCTTCATGCCCGTGGCCGGTGGCGGCACGGGCGGCGGCGGCGGTGGCGGCTGCCGTGTGGAAACAGGGGGCCCGGTCGGCCTCGTGGGCATGTTGATACTGCTGGCGGGCATTGCCGTGTACCGCCGCAGGCGCATCGCGTAAAGCAACCGGGATGCAGCCCACAACGGGGGCGCCATGTTGGCGCCCCCGCCTGATTTGTGACGCGCTGCGCGGGTGCAGCCTTGGCATAGCGTCGATCTCGCGATAAACCTTGGCCATGGCCGGTACGACACCCAAAGTGAAGGCTTTCCTGATCTGCGACCAGGTGATTCGCAGCACGGATGGCAAGTATTCGATCATCGGGATCTTCCGGCGTGTTCATGCGCCGCAGTTTCCGGTGTTTCACGCCCGCTTTGGCGTCTACGTCATGCTGGGCGAAATGAACGGGGCCTACGACCTGACCATCGAGTTCACCGACCCGGTCGAGGGCGCGACGCTGGGCAAGGCCGAACTGCGCGGCTTGAAGCACAGCAAGCCGCTGGAAGACTTTGAGACGGGCATCAACCTGCCGGGCTTGCAGTTCCCCAAAGAGGGGACATTTGAGATTCATCTGTCGGCCAATGGTGACCTGCTGCACGTGGACACATTGCAGGCCATCAAGGTAGACGCGCCACCTGGGCCTCCGCCCGAGGCGACCTGAAGCACGCCAACCCCTTTGTCCAATGGGTTTCCACAGTCTGCGTCCCGTTGCGGCGGTCGATGTGCGTTCTATAACCGGCGTTTCACAGATGGGCGCGGCCGAGGCCGCGCGCGCAAGGAGATGTATCACCATGGCCACCGCACAGGCCGCAGAGCCCCAAACCCGGACCATCGTCAACGACCTGGTACTTCATGTCGCGACTGCAAACGGCAGCGGCAGCCAGACCAGCAACATGGTGCTGCTGCGCAGCCTGTTCCAGATGGGCATCCCGATCAGCGGCAAGAACCTGTTCCCGAGCAACATTCAGGGTCTGCCGACCTGGTTCACGATTCGTGCCAACAAAGACGGCTGGATCGCGCGCAAGCAGGACGCCGAC
The DNA here is from genome assembly GCA_020849795.1 of Planctomycetota bacterium. GTDB lineage: Bacteria > Planctomycetota > UBA8742 > UBA2392 > UBA2392 > JADJRK01. Next base: position 11,740 of record JADZFR010000015.1, read on the forward strand.
ATTGTCGTGTGCATGAACCCTGACACCAGCGACGAGGACGTTGAGACTGCCCGCAAGGGCGCCATCCTGATCTACGAAGAAACGCTGAACCTTTCCGACAAGCGCCCGGATTGCATCCACTACGCCGTGCCGTTCAAGAAGCTGATTGCCGAGGCGTGCCCCGACGTGCGCTTGCGCAAGCTGGTGATCAACATGCTGTACGTGGGCGTGTGCGCCCAGCTTTTCAACTTCGACATGGAAGAAGTGCGCAAAGCGATTTCAACGCAGCTTGCCGGCAAGCAGAAGGCGATTGACCTGAACGTGCCGGCTGTCGAGTTCGGATACAAGTGGGCCGCCGAGAACCTCAAGAAGACTGACCCGTACCGCGTTGAGCGCATGGACGCGAACAGGGGCAAGATCATCATTGAAGGCAACGCCGCGACGGCGCTGGGCCTGATGTTCGGAGGCGTGTCGGTCGTGACCTGGTACCCGATCACGCCAAGCAGCAGCCTGTGCGAGTACCTGGACGAATACCTGAACAAATACCGCATCAAGGACGGCAAACGCACGTTTGCCGTGGTGCAGGCCGAAGACGAGATTGCCGCCGTCGGCATGCTGGCCGGCGCAGGCTGGGCGGGTGCTCGCGCGTTTACCAGCACCAGCGGCCCGGGCATCAGCCTGATGAACGAGATCATCGGCTTGGCCTATTTTGCCGAGATTCCGTTCGTGATCTGCAATGTGGCGCGCACCGGCCCCAGCACCGGCCTGCCGACGCGCACGATGCAGGGCGACCTGATCAGCCTGTTTTACGCGAGCCACGGCGACACCAAGCACATCGTGGTCATCCCAAGCACGCCCAAGGAAGCCTTTGAGATGGGCGGCGAGGCATTGAACCTGGCCGAGGAATTCCAGACGCCAGTGTTCATCCTCAGCGACCTTGACCTGGGCATGAACTATTGGATGAGCGACCGCTTTAAATACCCGACCGAGCCGTTCCGGCGCGGCAAGGTGCTGAACAAGGAAGCGCTGGACAAGTTGAACGGCCAGTGGGGGCGCTATCGCGACGTTGACGGCGATGGCATTGCCTACCGCACCTATCCCGGTACTGACCACCCCAAAGCCGCTTACTTCACCCGCGGCACCGGCCACACTCCGGACGCGGCCTACAGCGAAAAGCCCGAGCACTGGAAGTCGAACATGGACCGGCTGGCCCGCAAGTTCGAGACAGCCAAGACCCGCGTGCCCAAGCCCGAGATTCACAGCAACGGCCACGCGGCCGGGTTGATCTACTTTGGCACCACCACGGAGGCGGTTCGCGAGGCGCTTGATGCACTGGACCGCCAGCACGGCCTGAAACTCGACCTGTGCCGCCTGCGCGCCTTTCCGTTTACGCAGGAAGTTGAAGACTTCCTGCACAGCCATGAACGCGTCTATGTCGTCGAACTCAATCGCGACGGCCAGATGCGGATGACCTTGAACGCCGAGCTGCCAAGGTTCGCGGGCAAGTTGCGCAGCGTGCTGCACTATGACGGCATGCCGCTGACAGCCGACAATGTCGTGCAACAGGTCGTGTCGATGGAGCGCGAGAAGTAAACAACGGGAAGTTGCCCGGGCCACAGTACAGGCATTGTCCCGCAGGAGATGAAGCGATGGCAGGAACTGCAGAAGCACCCTCAACCAACAAGGCCGGCCTGCAAAAGAAAGACTATGCAGGCAGCAAGAGCACGCTGTGCATCGGCTGCGGCCACGACCTGATCACCGCGCGCATCATTGATGCGGCGTTTGATAACAGCATCAAGCCCGAGAACCTGGTCAAGCTTTCGGGCATCGGGTGCAGCAGCAAGACGCCGGCATATTTCGTCAGCCGCAGTTTCAGCTTCAACAGCGTGCACGGCCGCATGCCCAGCATTGCCACGGGCACGGCACTGGCCAACCGCAACCTGAAGATGATTGGCGTTTCCGGCGACGGCGACACCGCCAATATCGGCATGGGCCAGTTCGTGCACGTCATGCGTCGCAACCTGAACATGGTGTACATCGTCGAGAACAACGGCGTGTACGGCTTGACCAAGGGCCAGTTCAGCGCGACCGCCGACAAGGGCAGCAAACTCAAACACGGCCAGGTCAACCACATGCACGCGATTGACCTGTGCGCGCTGGCTGTCGAACTGGGTTGCGGCTTTGTGGCACGCCTGTTTGCCGGCAACACCAAGATGATGAAGCAGGTGCTGCAAGCCGCGCTGGCGTACAAGGGCACTGCGTTACTCGACATCATCAGCCCGTGCGTTACGTTCAATAACCACGAGGGCAGCACCAAGTCTTTCCCGTGGATGAAAAGCAACGAACTGGCCATGCAGGACATCGGCTTTGTGCCGGCCTATGACCCGCACTATGAAGAGATGGACCACGGCGATGAACGCGTGATCAAGCTTGGCGACGGCAGCAAGATCACCATCAAGGCGCTGGACAAGGACTACGACCCGAGCAGCCGCTCAGGCGCACTGCAACTGCTGGCGCAGCACCATGAAAGCGGCAAGGTTCCGACCGGCGTCATCTATCTGGCAGGCGAGACGCCGCGGTTCGTGGACCACCTTGGGATGGTGGACGTGCCACTGAGTTCACTGAAAGAAGATGTGCTGCGGCCGGCGAAGTCTGTGCTCGACGAAGTCATGGACAGCCTGGCCTAGGCCAGCCGCCATCACTCAACCGGGATTGCCGGGCTTCGTTCCGTGACTCCCTGGTCGGCTTCTTCAAGCAATTCGCCGACCACGACGTCGGCGTCAAACCGGATTTCGGCCTCGGGCGGTTCAAGCTCGCGCACAATGCGTCGCGCCTCTTTCAAGCTGCGTGCAACGACCCAATAGGTGCGCTGGTACTGGTGCGGCGTCGGTTCTTCGTCGTCGGAGCCGAATTCGGGGCCGGGCACTCGCGCACTCAGCGTTAGCTCGTACCGATGCGCGCCGCGCAACCGTTTGATGTCGTGGAAGCGAAGCTCGGCCAGACTCTCGGGGCTGGGGTCCTTGGCCTGGCGCACCTGCTCAATCAGCTTGTTGCGTGCCTGCAGCGTACGGCCTAACGCGCGCAGGCAAGCCGCTTCGTTGGCGGTGACGATGTCGATGAAGTCGGCTTTGTGTTCGGACCTTCCGGCACGTTGCAGTGCCTGGCGCATCCGGCGCGCGGTATGCAGGGCCGCGTCGTATGCACCCATCTGGCGCAGGCAGAATGCCTGGTGCGCCAGCAGTTCAAACCCGTCGGGGTTGATGCGCAGCCCCTGTTTGCAGCGGCGGGCCGCCTTGGCGTACTCGCCCTGCGTGGCCAGCACGCGCGCCCAGTTGTAATGCGCCTCGGCACACTGGGGGTCAAGCGCCAGTGCCTCTTGAAAGCAGGCGATGGCCTGACTGCTGCGATTGTCAAGCGCATGGGCGCAGCCCAGTCCGACCACGTTGCGTGCATTGGCGGGCTCAATGGCCAGCGCACGCTGCATCCATCTTCGGGCGCCGAGGGCGCGGTTCATTTGCAGAAAGCACGCGCCGGCCATGTATGCGGCATCACTGCCGGCCCGCCGCTTGTAGCTCTCGCGAAACTTGCGCAGCGCCCGCAAGACATAGCCGTGCTTCATCAGCACCTGGCCATAGTTGTAAAGAATGTGCGACGACTGCTCCGGGCCCGCCACACCCAGTGCCCGCTTGTATTTCTCAATCGCACCGCGCGCGTCACCCAGATTTGCAAGAACATTGCCCCACGCGTCGAGCGCCGGGAAGAAGCGCTGGTCAAGCCGAATGCATGTCTGGAACCGATGGGCCGCCTCAAGCGGGTCGCCGCGCCGGGCAAGCACCAGCCCCCAAAGGTAATTGGCCTCAACGTGAAGCGCCGGTTCAAGCCGCTCAAGGTCAAGCAACTCAAGCAGCATCTGCGCGCGGGGCAGGTCGCCCTCACGGTAAAGATTCAGCGCGTTGCGAAGTTTGTCGGCTTCGTCCTTCACGCCCTAAGCGTAGCACACGGAATCTGCAGGCGGAAACGCCAGCCGGCTCAGGGCACGACATTCGTGTTGGCAGCGGGCGACGTTTGCACAGACGCTACGCCGGTGGCGGCGTCAGTGGCGCGGGCCGTAAAGCTTGCGGTCAGGACGCCGGTGCGCCCGGCTTCGGTGCGGATGGTCAGCACGAGCGACGCGGTATCGGCGACCTGCGTCAGCGTCAACGGCAACGCCAGCCCCCCCGTTGTGCCAAGGGTAAACGTCGTCGCGTACAAGCCGCTTTCGGCAAAGGTCTGAAAGAACGAGTCGGCCAGGTGCAGCTCAGTGGTCTCGCCGTCAAACGTGATGGTGACGTCAATGCTGTCGATGCGCAACGTGCGCATGCTCGCCCCGGAAAGTGGCGAAGCCGCAAGATCCATCGCCAGGTCAAACGAATCACCGGCGGTAACACTGACGGGCAGTGTCGGCGCGACCAGCGGGTCTAGCACCGCCGTCGCGGCGGGGTCCACCGGGGCAAGCTCGACGGTGCGGTTGAAACCGACCACGTCCGACGTGCTGACGAAGGGGTTTCCTGCACCCTGACTTTGGCCCTCAAGCACGGGCGTGAACTTCACGGGTGCGCCGGCAGCCAGTGTAGTGCCCAGCGCGGTGTCGAGAAACACGAACCGGTAGTCCAGGCGTGCCACGCCGCCAGGATTCAGCGTGGCGATCAAGGGCAGCGGGTTGCTGAAAATCAACGATGTCCCGGGGGCGGGGGCGCCGGTGAACACTTCCGGAACCACGGACACGCCGAGTTGACTGAACGCGCTGAGCGTGAAGTTCAACGCGACGTTGTCGATGGCATCCGGGCCGGGGTTGGCGACTCGCACCCGCAACTCGTACACGTCATCCACGCCCGGATTCAGCGCGTCGGGGTCCGTGGCCGCCGGGTAGACGTTGTTGCCGGCATCCACGGGTTCGAGTGCGCCGGATGCATTGACCCGGCCAATCTCGACATGCACCAGCAGCGGTTCGGTCCGGTTGGTCATGCGCGCATCGCGGGTGACGACATGCTCGATCGAGCGCTTGTTGCTGTCGATTTCGGGCACGTTGCGCAGGATCAACCGCAGCACCCGGAAGTTCGCATTGGTCGGCACTTTGAGGTCAGGGTGCACGGTCTTGGTAGTTACCGCAAAGTCCGGAATCCGGACGCGCAGTTCGGTGTCGCTGTGATACGTGAACTCGCCATCGACGCCGACCGAATCGCGAAACACCACGAAGTCGGTGTCAAAGTCATCTCCATTGCGAAACAGCAACTTGTCGGTGCGCCGAAAACCCTGGCCGCGAATGGTCATCTCGACGTTGCCCGAGTACGGGAAGTTGGAGACGTCAAAGCGCTCAATGCGGGTGGGTCGCAGTGAACCTGTCGCCGAGTCCTGCATAGCCAGAATCTCGGGCACGCTGGGATCAAACTTGCCTTCTTTGCCCGCCCCGGCGTAGCCCTGTTCGGCTGCGCTCAGGGGCACCGTGGCGATCCAGCGAAACAACAGCGACGCGCCGTCGGTGTCGCGACCCACCACGGATGGCACCCCGTTCAAAAAGGTCTCGGGCACGCCGAAGTAACTGCCATCCAGCGCGCCATCCTGCGCGTCGCGAAACAGCGCCTCGTAAAAGTCCAGGGCAGAGTCGGCAGGGGCCGCCGTCGTCAGCACAAACTCGTTGGCGGCCTTGGCAAGTTGCAGGCATGCGTAGGTGTACGAAGTCGAACGGCTGTTCTCTTCAAGGTAGAAGTACTTTGGTTCTTCAAACATCGGCCCGTCGGGCGGCGCCGGGTTTTCCGCGCACGGCAATGACTTGATCCCGAAATTGGCCGCAGTGGCGTTGAACACCGCGTTGACGTTGTTGCGGTCGAAACGCAGGTTTACGTGGCCGACCTGCTCGGTGGGTTGGCGCATCAGGCTGTGGAACGCAACCGTGGTGATCGGGTTGACCGAGACAATATCTTCACCGCCAAGCCACTCGTTCAGCATGCCGACCCATGGCTGACGGGGGGCGTCGAAGGCGACGTCGGGCGTGCCGGCTGCCCCGAAATCGCGGTACATCGCCGACGGGCCGGGACGCGCGACAATGATCAGCGGTCGGCCCAGGTACCTTTCCTTGAGCTTGATCGAAAACTTGCCAGCCGCGTTGGTGCGCCCCGTGGCGATCAAGCCGTCGGTGGCGTCAAGGCCGGTGAAGTGCAAGGCGTTGTAGACCTCAACCCGGCAGTCAGAAATGGCCGGAAACCCGACATGGCCCTTGATGCCGCCGAATGCATCGCGATTCACTTCGTCGCAGCCCGAAAGCGCGACCACCGCCAACAGCAGCGCAGGGAGGCCAACCCGGAACACGGGCAGCGAAGAGCGGACATATGCAGTCATGACCATAACAGTGTTGCCAGCATGCCAAGGACCGCCACCAGCGCCAGCAGCAGGCCCATGCAGCCCTTTTTGGCGACGGGTTCGCGCTGGGACTCACGGCCAGGGATGCGTTTGGCTTCGTCGGGGATGGTGCCGGCCTGTTCGTCGAGGTGGCGCAGCTTGGCCAGCGCGGAGTCCAGGATGCCGCCGAGGTTCGGGTACTTTCGGCGCAGTTCTTTCAGGGTTGTCAGGGCCCGCTGGCTGCCGGAGTCGCCCAGGTAGGGCGCAACTTCCGCGACGTGGCTCTCTTTCAGTTTGTCCTGGGCCACCAGGTTGCAGATGAAGTCAGCGCCGGAGTCATACTTTCCCTCGCGCAGTGCAGCCACCAGGCGCGTGACACTCAACATGCCCGAGCCGATCCAGTCCGAGACAACATCGTGCCCCGGGCCGGGAAAGTCGCACAGGCCTACGAGCGCGGTGTTCACTGCTTCCCGAATGCCGGACTGGGCGCCCTCTTTCAGCAGCGGAACAGCATGGACATTGCGAAGCGCCGCGGCACCGGTCATGGCTTCGCGCATGCCGGGCTCGCCTTCTTTCATGCGCTTGCGCAGGCTCTCAAGCCTTGCATACAGGGCCTCGGGCGGCACGTTAAGCTTGCGGCCGCAGCCCTCGCAGTCGAATTCAGAGACTTGTTCGCGGTCAACGTGAAACTTCTTGCCGCAGATGCACTCGACATAAACCTGCATGTGGTCCTTTCGGCGGCGGGAGTCTAGCCCCGCCTGCGCGCAAGGTCGAGTGTGTGGCAAGGTTGTTGAGTTCAGGGTTTGGGGTCGGCCACGACGCCGACAAACAGCAGTGCGCCCGTTGTGTCGTCGGTGATCGCGAACACAAAGGGCCGGTTGAACTCAAGGGGCATGGGCGCGCTGGTTGCCTTCATTTCTACCGCCGTTGCCGCAGCGGCTTCAGCGCCTTCTTCGTTCACTTCCACGAAGACTTCATGCAGGACTCGCGAGATGAAAAGATTGCCGGCTGCACCCTTGCCCATTTTCGAGAAGTCCGCCGCACCCTCATCAAACGGCATGGTCATGCCAAGGCTGCGCAAAGCGCCCCCCGCGTCCATCCTGTGTCGAAAGGTAAAACGCGGCAGCGCCAGCGGTAGCTCGGACGGCTTGGCTGCAGCCGCCCAACGCTCGATGGTCTCGGGCTTGAGGGTTGCGACCAGGGCCTCGACGCCCGCCTTTTCAGAGGGCAGCGCGAACCACATCGAAGCGCCCTTGCCCGGCCCGAATGTCAGGCGGGCAACCTGGGTGTCGCCATCTTGCGCATAGTCGAAGTCACCGTCGCGGTGCATCATCGGCACCTCTTTGACCGTGCCGTTCGCGAGCCGAAACTCGCCTTCCCGGGAGCGGGACTTGTCAAATCGCTCCGTCCACTCGCCCTTGAAATAGACAGCGTTGATCAGGTAGGCCGCGACATCTGCGTCGATACGGTCAATCAGTTCCGGGATGCGCTTGCTGGTTCGGTCGCTTATCCACTGGTTGATCGTGTTGCGCGCACCGGCGTCGCTGAAGTCCAGTTCGCGGGCCATCGCATCGAAACTGGTTTCGGCGGTGCCGCGAAACGCGGCGTCAAGCTGCATGCGGGCCGGGTCCACCCACACCGAGTTGGCAACTTCGAGCTTCATGCCTTTGCGTGCCTTCAGGGCGTCCAGCAGGTCGCGGTTGCCGGCCGGCAGGTCGATGGCCTGCGTGTGCAGCACATCCAGCATCTGTTTGCGCGTTTCGCCGGCTGCGCCTGTCGCAGCCAACTGCAGCGCCATCGCCAGGCTGACCGGCGAAACTGCCGAGTTTGAGCCGGCCTTGTGCGCCTCGCGGTAAAGCTCCAACCCAAACCGGTTGTTGCGCGCCGCAAGCTCTTTGGCGGCGGGGCTGGCCACAGGCGGCTCTTCATGCGTGTTGCGTTTGCAAGCCGGGATCAATACCAGCAGCAAGACAAGAAGGCGGGCGCGCATGGAGTCTCCAATCGGGCGAAGCATCAGGCTGAGGCAGTGTACCCGGTGTACCAGTCCACCGGCGACCTCTGAGGGTTCATCAAACAAACAGTTTTCTTTGCCCAGAAGGGGCGTGGATGGGTTGGGCCAGGTTCGAGGTCAGGTCTTCGGCGCGGACTTTCCGGGGTTGGAAGCGCTTGAGCTTGTTGCCGACGATGCTGCCGTGCCGCGCCACCAACTCATCGAATCCCAAAGTCAGGAACGGAAAGCGCTCCAGCTCAATGTGCGGCAGGCTTTCCTCGACCATGCGGTCGACCACACCGTCGAAGTCCTCGTGACGATTGCCGTGGAACTCGTTGCGCCCCGGGAATCGCCGCAGGTCGCCATTAAACTGCGGATGAATGTGGTACAGCTCGTGCAGCAGGGTGTGAAGCCGTTCCCGTGGCTGCTGGTCCAGAAAGCGCGGCAGGAAGTAGGTGATGTAATACAACATCTCCTGCCCGCGAACCCGGGTCTCGGGCCATACCCACGCATATCCGTCACGCGTGAGGTGCTCGCGTTTTCCGTGCTTGAAACGCAGCCCGTGGCACTGCGCGTACACGCCGTAACGCGACCGCGACCGGGCCTGGCTGACCCCGTGCAGGATCTGCCCCGGCTTGATGTGCTGCAACCTCTCGACGCGCCGCGATAACAGGTGCACCAGTAGGGCAACGTCGTCGGTCAGGTTGTAACCTTGCTTGCGCATGCCCCCAGAGTATCGAGGGTTGCGACAAATCCCGGGCAGTGTGATCCGATTGTGGAGAGTGCGGCGAACCATAAAGTGTGGCCATGACCGAGCACATGGTCCTGGCACTTGCGTACGCCGCCTTGGGCAGCGTTGTCGCGTCGCTTGGTTTGCAGGCGGCAACGGCGCTGCATGGCCAGTACGCCCGGCTGTGCGTGCTGGCAGCCGACCAGAACCGCACGGTGCCGGCGCTGGTGGGGGTGTACTTTCGGAACACCACCCGTCTGCTGACATTCAGCTCGTTGGCGTTCATGGCCGGCGCGGCCTCTGATGCGGTGACGTCACGGTTCTCGCCATCGCCTTTTTCAGCGCTCTTGCTGGGGTATGGTTGCGGCGTGTTCTTGCTGGTTTGCGCGTGCACGCTGGGGCTGCAGGGCCTGGCAGACCGCAAGTTGCGGCTTCACCGCGCGCCTTGGCGTGTTGCTTACGTCGCAGCCGGACTGGCTGGCGTGCCGGTAGCAGCTTTCGGGATGATGCTTGTGGTTCATTACGGAAGCGTCTGGCCGCAATGATTGCCCACAATTGTTTCACAGATTGAGCAAAGGGCTTCACCGGGCCGGTCGCCGCCTTGAACCGGGGCAGAATCCCCCTACAATCTGACCGCAAGATGACTGTCAGTAACCAAATGAGAGTAATGGACGGGGCCAGGGCTGTGCGCGCTGTCAGGCGCTACGCCCAGCCGATTATAGGGCGCATGCCCGTCGTGAATGGTGCTTAGCCGGCTCGGCCGGGGGACTTGTTCCCCCGGCCGAGTTTCTTGAATGGTGGATTATGCTGGATCGTTCCGTTCTCGTGCTGAACAAGTCCTGGACACCCATCGCGATCACAACCGTGAAGCGCGGGTTCAGCCTCGTGTTTCAAGATCATGCACACATCGTGCACCCTGAAACCTACGAGATGCACACGTTCGAAAGCTGGCTGGTGGACAATTCGCTTTCCACGCGCGACCAGTTGCCGCCTGGCCAGATCTGGCTGCGCACCACCAACCTGATGATCCGCATTCCGGAAGTGATTGTGCTGGGGCGCTACAACGGCGTGCCCCGGCGCGAACTTGCGTTCAACCGGCGCAATATCTATCGCCGCGACGCCTTCCAGTGCCAATACTGTGGGGGCAAGCCGGGCTTGAAGTACCTGAGCATCGACCACGTGATCCCGGTCAGCAAGGGCGGCGTGACCAACTGGGAAAACTGTGTCGTCGCCTGCGTTCGCTGCAATACGCGCAAGGGCAACCGCACGCCCGAGCAGGCGAACATGCCGCTGCGCACCGAACCCGGCAAGCCGAACTGGAACGATGGCGTCGGCTTCGGCGAACGCGCACCCAGCAGCTGGGACCGCTTCGTCAAGAGCTAACGGTTGCGTAATCCCGCGCATCCCGCCGCGGCGGGATGGAGTTACACTGCGCACATGGCCACACCGGGCGAAGAGACTGCTTCGATGCTCGAGGGCAAGGGCAACCCCCTGCCCATCGGCTGGTTTGCGCTGTTTACGCCTGACGACGCCATGCCCAAAGACCGCGGCCTCTACGTCAAGCGGCGCGGACTGACGATGATCTTGGGCCTGGTCGTGATCCTGATCTGTTGGGGTTTGGGACAATCGCAGAGTTTTGCCGAGAACGTGTTTGCCCGTGGATTCGGCCAGAACGTCGGCCGCGGTCTGGCGTTCGTTACCGGCGTGCTGCCGACCAGCGTCGGCGAGTTGTTGCTTGTGTTCGTCGGCGGCTGGGCGCTGTTTCTGTGGGGCCGCGCAAGCTGGCACGTGATTCGGCGCAAGCGCCGTGCCTTCAATGCGCTTGCTTGCGGCGGGCTGAAGGTCGGGGCGTTCGGCGCCGTCCTGATTGCCCTGTTTTACGTGCTGTGGGGCATCAACTACTTCCGGCCCAGTATTGTCGAGCGCCAGGATTGGCAGGCGTATGCTCAGCCGCCAGCCGACCGTGCGGCGCAGATCGCCGAGCTAAGCCGGTTGTGCGAGGCACTGGTCGTGGCCACCAATGCCGAGTACCGCGCCGCCATGGGCAGCGAAGACTACGGCGCGCCAAGCCAGCCGCTTGCCGAGATGCGTGTGCTGGACACCGAGATCGAGAAGGCCTTTCTGCTGGTCGAGAAAGACCTGGCGCTGGAAGAAGGCTTCGGCGCATCACGCGGGCCGGCCAAGCCCGTGGCTGCTTCGTTTCTGATGGACTATCTGCAGATTGGCGGCTTCTACTTTCCGTGGACGGGCGAAGCGAACTATCACCGCCTGCAGCCGCTCAGCAGCATCCCGTTTGTGATTGCGCACGAAAAGGCGCACCAGCGCTGCGTGACCAGCGAGGACGAGGCGAACTTTATCGGCTTTGCCGCCTGCGTGCGCAGTAGCGACGCCTATGTGCGGTACTCGGGTTACCTGTTCGCGCAGCGGCAGTTGCTGAGTGAGTTGCATGGGCTTGACCCCAAGCGCACGCAAGAGCTTGTGAAGTTGCGCCACGCGGGTGTGCAGCGCGACGTGGACCACGTGAATGACTACTGGGCGCGCTTCGACAAGGGCGTTGCCGGCGCAGTAGGCGAAGTAAGCACCGCGGTCAATCACGCGTACCTGACGGCCAACCAGGTCGAGGGCGGCGTGAAGAGTTACCGCATGTCGTCGAAGCTGCTGATCGTTTACGCCCGGAAGATGGGCGGCATCGTGTCGGCCCCGAAAGCGGCGGAAGAATGATCCTGGTTGCCATGTCCGGCGGTGTTGATTCAAGCGTGACCGGCGCGTTGCTCAAGCGCGAGGGGCACGACATTGTCGGCTTGTTCATGCGCAACGGAGTGACCGCGGGCAGCGCCGCCAAGTCGAACAAGCAGGGTTGCTGCAGCCTTGAAGACAGCAACGACGCGCGCTTTGTTGCTTCGCAGCTTGGTGCCCGATTCTACGTGCTGAACTTTGCCGAAGACTTCGAACGCATCATTCGCTACTTCGTCGATGAGTACAAGCGCGGCCGCACGCCCAACCCCTGCGCGGTCTGCAACACCGATCTGAAGTTCGGCAAGCTGCTTGATTACGCGCGCATGGTCGGCGCCGACAAGGTGGCAACCGGCCACTATGCGCGCACCGAGTGGCGCGACGGCCGCTGGCGTCTCATGCGCGGCGTCGACCGCAGCAAGGACCAGAGCTACTACCTGTTCGGCTTGACTCAAGAACAGCTGAGCCGCGCCCTCTTTCCGCTTGGCGGCATGACCAAGCTGCAAGTTCGGGCGCTGGCCGGCGAGTTCGGGCTGAAGACCCGCGACAAGCCGGAAAGCATGGAAATCTGCTTCGTGCCCGAGGGCGACTACCGCGCTGTGGTCGCGCAGCACGACCCTGAAGCGCTGCGCGCGGGCCCGGTGGTGTCCACCAGCGGCGAAGTGCTGGGCGAACACGGCGGCGTCGCGGGCTTTACGGTCGGCCAGCGTCGGGGGCTTGGCATTGCAGCACCCAAGCCATGGTACGTCGTGCGCCTTGAGCCGGAGTCAAATACGGTGGTGGTGGGGGAAGAGCACGAACTTTCGATCCACGAGATCACGGCAAGCAAAGTGAACTGGATTGGCCTGACGTCATTGGCGCCTGGTGACAGCGTGCGCGCGACGGTGAAGGTCCGCTATCGCCACGAGGGCGAACCCGCAACCTTGACCGGCCTGGCTAACGGCGTACGCGTTACGTTCGATCAACCGATCAAGGGCGCGTCTCCCGGCCAGTGCGCCGTGTTCTACGACGGCGAAGAAGTGCTCGGGGGCGGCTGGATCGAGTAGCGGCCTACTTGAGCTTGGGCAGCGGGTGGCTGGCGAGCCATTGCCACAGGCGCTTGGCGCACAGGCTGCCCGAGGCAACCACGCTCATCAAGGTGCGCGTCTCGATGTTGGTGCAGTCGCCGGCAACATAGATGCCGCCGAACATGGTTTTGCCGCCCTCACCGTGCGCAAGATAGCCGTTGTCCTGCGGCATGCGCTCAAGGCCCGCGACTGGCTGCTTGGGTGCGGGGCCCAGCGCAACGACCATCGCGTCGGTGGGGATACCCTGCTCTTCGGGGATGCCCTTCTCGACAAAGAACACGTAGTCCAGCGCGTCCTCGCCCTTGACCGCCACGACCCTCGAACCCGGGATCACGCGAACCTTGTTCTGTTTTGCGCGGTCGACCAGAAGTGGCTCGCCGGTCGGTTCATCTTCCGGGCACAGCACCGTCACGAACTTGGCGTGATGGCTCAGGAATATCGCGGCATGCATGGCTTCGTCGCCACCGCCGATGACGACAACGCGGCGGTCCCGATAAATCTGCGCGTCTACCTGCGCACCATACCGGATGCCGCGGTTGATGAACTTTTCGACGCCCTCGATCTTGAGCTCACGCTGGGCGGCACCGGTTGCGATAATTACGGCGCGGCCCCAGAAATTGCCGCCGCTGCTGTGCACGCGCTTGAACGCGCCCTGGATGCGAATGCTGTTGACCTTGCCGCGCATCAACACGGCGCCGACGTGCCGTGCATGCTCGGCGAAATTGGCGGCGATGTCACTGCCCGGCACCGCCTCATCGAACCCGACGCCAAGGTACTCATCGACTTCTGTCAACTTCAGCAAGTGGCCGCCGGGTTCGGACTCGTCCAGACCAAGCACCGACAAACCGCCCAGCCGGCAACCGTGACACGCAGCAAGACCCGCAGGACCAAGGCCGACAACAATCACGTCAAAAATCGTCTGCCCGCGCGACTCAAGACGCTCGACGTCATAGCGAACACCCGTCGCTTCGATAATCTCTTCCTGCGTCGGGTCAGGAAACCACTCGTCATTGATGTACAGGACAGGCGACACCGCCGCGCCGCATAGCTTGCGGATAAAGGCGTTCGCCTCGGCATCCTTGTTGATGTCGCGCTCGGTCCAGGACAGCTGGTTGGACTCGAGCACATCCTTGGCAAGCCGGTTGGATTCCGACACGCCATCGGTGAACATGACAACTTTTGCTGCAGGCATCTTGCTTCCTGACCTGGTTGGACGCGATTCCCGCGGGGGGGTGGGAAATCGCAGTCAGCCCTTGCACGCAATACACGGACCACAGGCTGTCCCGGTCCGGCTTTGCCTTGCGCAGGATGAAGGCGGCACTTTCGTACCATTTCTGTTGCCTGTCAATCGGCAGGATGCCCGCCCTGCCCCGTCATTCCCACGCGGGCTGTCCGGGCTATGATCCCGGGCGATGCTTACGCCCATTACAGACGTGCTGGACGACCTGCGCACCGGCAAACCGATCATCCTCGTGGACGACGAACACCGTGAAAACGAGGGCGACATCGTGATCGCCGCCGAGAAGATCACGCCCCAGGGCGTGAACTTCATGGCCAAAGAGGCGCGCGGCCTGATCTGCCTGAGCCTGACCAACGAAATGGCGGACCGCCTTGACCTGCCGCCGATGACCCGCAACAACGAAGCGCCTTTGGGCACGGCCTTTACCGTAAGCATTGAAGCCCGCGAGGGCGTCACCACCGGCATCAGCGCCGCAGACCGCGCGCACACCATACTTACAGCGATTGCAGACCACGCCACGGCGCGCGACCTGGTGCGCCCCGGCCACGTGTTTCCGCTGCGCGCGCGCGACGGCGGCGTGCTGGTGCGCAACGGCCAGACCGAGGGCAGTGTGGACTTGTGCAGGCTTGCGGGCCTGAAGTCCGCCGCCGTGATCTGCGAGATCATGAACGACGACGGCACCATGTCGCGCCTGCCCGACCTGCAGAAGTTTGCGGAAAAACATGCGCTGAAAATCTGCAGCGTCGCCGACCTTGTGCGCCACCGGCTGCAGCACGAGCGCATCGTTAAGCGCGTCAGCGCCGCGCGCATGCCGACCGCCGCCGGCTACTTCGACATGTACCTGTACCACTCGCAAGCCGATGGCAAAGAGCACGTCGCGCTGTGCAAGAACGTCCTGCCCGAAGACCTGCGGCCAGCCGACACGACCTACGCAAACGAAGCCGTGCTGGTGCGCGTGCACAGCGAATGCTTGACCGGTGACGTGTTCGGCAGCCAACGCTGCGACTGCGGCATGCAGCTGCATGCAGCCATGACGCAGATCCAGGCCGCCGAGCGCGGCGTCATCGTGTACCTGCGCCAGGAAGGCCGCGGCATCGGCCTGGCCGAGAAGGTCAAGGCCTATGCCCTGCAAGACGAGGGGTACGATACCGTGGAAGCGAACGAGCGGCTGGGGCATAAAGCCGACAAGCGCGAGTACGGCACCGGTTGCCAGATCTTGATGGACCTCGGTGTGCGCAAGTTGAGGTTGCTCACAAACAACCCCAGCAAGCGCAGCGCAATCAGCGCGTATGGGCTTGAGATTGTCGACCGCGTGCCCATCGAGATGCCCACGAATGCCGAGAACAACTTCTATATGGCCACCAAGCGCGACAAGCTCGGGCACATCCTGCAACTGCCCAAAGACTCAGGCCGCCACAAGAAAACCCGCAAAGACCGCGGGATCGAGTAGGCACGGCCCATTGGCGCTTTGGCGCTTTGGCGGTAAACCGCCGTCATGGACTACGCCGTTCGCGTTTCGCACTACCTTGACCCCGTCACGTTTGAGCTTCAGCGCGACGTGATCTTGCTGATTTCGGGCGTTAACGTTGCCGAGGTGATTGTCGGCGGCGAAGTCAGCGGCGGCTTGGACGGTCTGGCCGCGCACACTCTTGACCTCGGCGACGCTGTGTGCCTGCCCGGCTTCGTCAACGCACACGCACACCTTGACCTTTCGCACCTTCATCGCCAGGTCCCGCGCGGCTTGGCGTTTACCGACTGGGCCCGCGCGATCATCGCCGGGCGGCAGGTGCCGGCCCCGATCATCCACGCCGGCATCGACGACGCCTGCCGCATGGCGGCTGCAACGGGCACCACGGCGATCATTGACATCAGCGTTGGGGGCATGTCCGCCGGGGCTCTCGCACGCCACGGCCTGCGCGGTGTAGTCGCGCTCGAAGTGCTGCAATGGGACCCTGCGCAGGCCGAGGCGCAAATGCGCGCCGCCGATGAGGTCGTGCGCCGCAGGTTCCAGCTTGAAAGTGACCGGCTGGGCGCAGACGCAGGCGGCGCAACCGCGCCCGCGACGCTTGCGGGTGTTGACTTCGGCTACTCGCCGCACGCGCCCTACACCACCAGCCGCGAGCTGTACCAGCTTGCGTACGGGCGCGCCTACGGCGAAGGCCGCGTGATGACGACGCACGTTTCAGAAACGCCCGCCGAGCTTGATTTCGTGCGCAGCGCCACCGGCCAGATTGCAGACCTGATGCGCCAGTTTGGCGCGTGGCCGGGCTTTGCCGGGCACGGCACGACGCCGATCGAGCTGTTGCTGGGCGACTGGCTGTCGCCGTGGCTGGGCGAGTCCGGGCCGCGGCTGGTGCTGGTGCACTGCAACTATCCCAGCGGCAACGACCGGGACCTGATCGCCGCGATCAGGCCCACCATCTGCTGGTGCCCGCGCAGCCACGCGTACTTTGGCCATCAGCCGTGGCCGCTGTATCAGTACCTTGAAACCGGCGCCAACCTGGTGCTTGGCACTGACAGCCTGGCCAGCAATGACGGGCTCGACATGTGGGGCGAGATGCAATTTGCCGTGCAGGCCCATCCGGACGTGTCGCGCACCCAGCTGCTGCGCATGGCAACCGTCAACGGGCGCGCAATTCTTGATCTGGCGGACGGCGCGGCAGACCTGGCAATCTGGGACTTGCCGACCGGTGGCGAAGGCCTGGAACTTGAGAAGTTGCTGAACCTGTTCGTGGGCAATCACCCCCGGCTGCTGGCAGCGTTCAGCCAAGGCAATTTGATTGCCCGCGCGATTTGAGGCATGTGCGGGGCAAACCGTCGCTTGCGCTGGGGGTGCATGGTGCCATAAACCGTTGCAACACGCATGCGTTGGACACTGGGGCGACAATGCTGGACATCAAATACATCCGCGAGAATCCTGACGCAGTCAAACGCAAGCTCGCCACTCGCGGCGTCGATGCCGCATTGATTGACGAAGTCCTCAAAATCGACGAACAATGGCGCGCCATCAAGTTTGAAGCAGAACAGCAGCAGGGTGGTTTGAACAAAGCCAGCAAAGCGTTTGGCGCCTGGATGGGAGCGCTGAAGAAGAACGCTGACGCGCCACCGCCGGCAGACTTGACCAGCTTTCTCGGTGAAGCACCCAAGAACGCCGACGATGCCAAAGCTCACCTCGCCAAGCTGGGTGAGAAACAGGATCACTACGAAAAGGCAGCCGCCGGGTTCGAACAACAGATCGAGGTGCAGCTGCTGTTTCTGCCCAATCTTCCGAGCGACCACGTACCCGTTGGCAAAAGCGAGCACGACAACGTAGTGCGCAAGACGCAGGGGCAGGCCCCGAAGTTCGACTTCGCACCCAAGGCCCACTGGGACCTGGCCGACCTTGGCAGCGAGATCGGCGGGCGCATCAGCGGCAGCGGCTTTCCGTTTTTTCGCGGCAAACTGGCGCGGCTTGAGCGCTCACTAATCAACTTCTTTCTCGACTTGCACACGCGCGAACACGGTTACACCGAGTGCTGGACGCCGTTCATGGCGCGCGAAGAGACGTTGCGCAACAGCGGCCAGTTGCCCAAGTTTTTCGACGAGATGTACCGCACCGACGCGCGCGACGACCTGTTCATGATTCCGACGGCCGAGGTACCCCTGACCAGCGTGCACGCCGGTGAGATCCTGCCCGACGAACAGGCTCCGATCCGCTATTGCGCGTTCACGCCCTGCTTCCGCCGCGAAGCCGGCGCCGCCGGCAAAGACACCCGCGGTATTCTGCGGGTGCACCAGTTCAACAAAGTTGAATTGATGGTTGTCACCACGCCTGAAGAAGGCGAAGCCGAGCACGAACGCCTGACACGCTGCGCCGAGACGGTGCTTGAAAAACTCGAGTTGCCCTATCGCCGCCTGGAACTGTGCACGGGCGACATCGGCTTCGGGGCTGCGCGTTGCTACGACCTTGAAGTGTATGCGGCGGGCGTTGACAAGTGGCTCGAGGTCAGCAGTTGCAGCCACTTCACCGACTTTCAGGCCCGGCGCGCCAAGATCAGGGTGAAGGATAAAGACAAGAAGACGCGGCTGGCCCACACGCTGAACGGCAGCGGCTTGGCATGCCCCCGCACCATGATCGCGATTATCGAGAACAACCAGACGCCAGACGGAAGGGTGCGCATACCCGAAGCGCTGGAGCCCTACTATTGCAGCGAGTGGCTGTAAGGAAGTCCTGGTTGCGGAGCCCCGAGTCCCGGGGTCCACAAATGCGGGACTCGGAACCCGGAACTCAGAACCGAAATGGACCGCTACCTTACATCCTTCGACACCAAGCGCCTTTCCCAGGAAACTGTGGATGTGCTGGTGATCGGCACCGGCGTTGCCGGGCTGACGGCTGCGCTTGGGGCGGCGCGCGGCGGTTGCGCGACGCTGATGGTCAACAAGGCGGCGTTGGAAGACAGCAACACCACGGCGGCCAAGGGCGGCATCGCGGCAGTGGTCGCAAGCGACGACACGTTTGACGCGCACGTGAAAGATACGCTGGTGGCGGGCGATGGCCTGTGCGACGAGGGCGTGGTGCGCGCGATCATTGAAGCCGCGCCGCACGCAGTGGCATTCCTCAAGAGCTGCGGCGCGAAGTTCGACAGCAACGAAGTCGGCGAGATTGACCTTGGCCGGGAAGGCGGGCATTCGGGCCGGCGCATCCTGCACGCGGGTGGCGATGCCACAGGCGCCGAAGTCACGCGCGCGTTGCTGTCGGCGTGTCGCGAAACGCCGGGCCTGCGCGCGTACAAAAACACGTTTGTGCTCGATCTGCTGACGCACGAAGGCGTGTGCGCGGGCGCGGTCATGATGCGCCACAACGAGCCTCACGTGGTGTGGGCAAATACCACCATCCTGGCCAGCGGCGGCGCGGGCCAACTGTACCGTGAATCGAGCAACCCTGCGGTCGCTACAGCCGACGGCCACGCCATGGCGTTGCGCGCGGGTGCGGTGATGCGCGACATGGAAATGGTGCAGTTTCACCCGACGCTGCTGTATGTGGCCGGCCTTGAGCGCAAGCTCATCACCGAGGCGCTGCGCGGCCACGGCGCGTATCTGCGCAACAGCATGGGCGAGCGCTTCATGGTCGGCAAGCACGAACTGGCCGAGCTTGCGCCGCGCGACGTGGTCAGCCGGGAGATCGGCCGTGAGCTGCGCCGCACCGGCGACGCGGCGGCGTTTCTGGACGTCACGCACCTGGATCAAGCCGGTTTGCGAGTGAAGTTTCCGACTTTCATGCAGGCGTGCGACGACGCGGAAATTGACACGTCAAGATCATGGGTGCCGGTGCGCCCCGGGCCGCACTACATGGTCGGCGGCGCGCTGGCTGACCTGGATGGCCGGACCAGCGTCAGCGGCTTGTTGGCGGTGGGAGAAGTGACCAGCACCGGCCTGCACGGCGCGAACCGGCTGGCGAGCAACAGCTTGCTGGAGGGGCTGGTGTGCGGCGAGCGCGCGGGATTGCACGCGGTGTCACGCGGTGCAAGCACTGGCGGCCAACCGCGGATCGTGAGCGAGCGGCCGATGCGCGACACCCGGCGCATCGATGTCTGGGACATGATCAACTCGGTCAAGGGCGCGATGTGGCGCTGGATGGGCGTCGAGCGCGAGGAACGCGGCATGCTGGAGCTGCTGCGCCAGCTCAGGGGCTGGCAGCGCATGATCCGCGAGCAGGAGCGGCGCTTCCCCAGTGAGTGGCAACTCGAGAACATGCTTGAGGTCGGGGCGGCGATGGCGACAAGCGCACTGTTGCGCAAAGAGTCGCGCGGCGTGCACTACCGCACCGACTTTCCTGATCACAACCCGGCCCTGGCGCACAAGCACACGCAGGTCTCGGGCGGAGCAACGACGCTGGTTTAGACCCTTCTCTGCTTGTCAAAGACGCTGCCGGGCTTGCGCTTCTTCCATGCCCGGATGTCGCGCTCGATGCGTTGCTTTTCGTCGCCCGCGACGGTCATGCCGCGCCTCATCTGCAACAGCGCGAAAACCAGCACGGCGATCAGGATGCCAAGCGGCGAAGCCACGTAGTAACGCTGGTCGGGAAACGCGAACAGGCCGACCACAACCACGCCGATGCCCGCAGCCAGCAACACGGCACAGATCAGCACGGCACGGCGGAATTTTCGCCCGGCAGACTGCACAGCCGCTCCTGCCACTGCCAGCTCACCTTCGAGCTTGCTTTGCAGCTCCTGCCACTTCTCGGCACTGAGGTCACTCACCGTGTCTCCAGCCTGCCCGGTCTGCGACAAATGGAGTCACCGGGCCATCAACAATTGCGCGACAAGACTCAGGTGCCGTTGCAGCGCGCCTCGCCCCGCGAGCAGACGCTGCCGGCCGGCTTGGCCCATGGCGTCACGTGCTTGTCCGTCTGCTAACAAACGCTTGAGTTCGCGTTCCAGTTCAGTCGCATTCTGGACGACCAGCGCGCCGCTGCACTCTTTCAGTTCGCGGACGGTGGCTTTGAAGTTGTGGGTGTGCGGCCCGAACACCGTGGCTTTGCCCAGGGCCACGGGCTCTGCCATGTTCTGGCCGCCGTGCGGGATCAACGACCCGCCAACAAAGACGACGTCGGCGATGCCATACATCGCGGCGAGTTCACCCATGGTGTCGAGCAGAATCACGTCACTCACGGCCGCCGGCTGTTCGGGCGAAAGCTCGCTGCGGTTTCGCCACTGGATGCCCGCCCGTGTCAGCATCTCGCGCACGCTGTCGTAGCGCTCCGGGTGGCGCGGTACGATCACGATGCGGCAATCCAGCCGCGGGATCATCTCGACCAGCAGTTCGTGCTCGCCGGGGTGTGTACTGCCGCAAACGAGTACAGGCCGGTCGCCCAGCGCGAAGGCCTTGCGGAAGCAGGCGACCTTGTCAGCGTCGGGTTCAGCTTTGAGTGAGTCGTACTTCAGGTTGCCGACCACCTGTACGCGTCCGTCCGCCGACCCGTTCCCCGACAGCGCACGCGCGCGCTGTGCATACGACTCATCCTGCATGGCCCAGACGCTGATGGCGTCGTAGGCCGGCTGTAACAGCCAGTGAAAGCGCTTGTAGTTGCGAAAACTCTTCTCGCTGATGCGGCCGTTGGCAAGCAGCACGGGCACGCCCTTGCGCCGCGCATGCATCAGCCAATTGGGCCAGAGTTCAAGCTCGACGAGCACAATCAGCGCCGGGTTCAGTACACGAAAAAACTTCGCGACCACCCACGATAAGTCCAGCGGCGAGTAGCAGTGGTAATAGTCCGTCAGTTCGCGGGCCGCAATCTCGGCCGCCGTCTTGGTCGTGTAGGTGACGATGACGTCGTGCTCGGGGTGCCGCTCGCGCAGGGCCTTCAACAACGGCTTGATCTGCAGAATCTCGCCCACGCTGACCGCGTGTACCCAAATGCTGTGCTTGCCGTCGCGCGGCGGCAACCGGCCAAGCCGCTGCCCGATGCCCGCGCGGTACTTGCCGGTCGTGACGTACTTGTACACGAACCACGGCCAGATCCAGGCCGCGACCCACAGGTACCCGAAGTTGAACAGCCAGCGCCGCATGCGGGCGTTCTAGGTTTTCGCGGGGCGATTGTCAGTGATCTGCCGGGCCGGTGCAGCGCTTGCTAGAATGGCAAACCCCGACTTACCCCCGGTGCGGTTTCGAAATGCGGCTATCGTTGGTCATGCTTGCGTGCGTCCTGTTGCTGGCTGCGTGCCCGCAGGACGAGCCAAAAAGCAAGCCCAAGCCCTGGGGCCTGAACCCGCTGCTGGTGATCGGTCCGTTTGGCGGCAGCGCCGACCCGGACGGCGGGACAGCCGTTGCTCTCACGGTCAGCGGCCAGGTCACGTTTGACCGGTTGCCGGTCACGGCAGGCGGCCTTGGCTCAACGCCAATCAGCGGGCCAGCGGTGAACGTGCTGATCGAAGCCGTACGGCACGACGACATGTTCGATGTGGTCGGCACGACAAGCACTGACGCAAGCGGCAACTACACGTTGAATCTGCTGCTTGCGCACGATTTTTATGTGCGTGCCCGCACGACCACCGGCACGGGCGTGGACATTGACCGCGTCTACCACAACCAGACATCGACGCCCATTCTGCACGCAGCCGTGGGGCCGATCCTGAACCGCGCCGCCGGCAGCCAGACCGCCAACCTGCACGCTGATACTACACTGGCCATGAACCGCGGCGGTGCGTTTTCGATTCTGGACAGCGTGCGTCGCCTTCGGGCGGCGACGGCCGGCAGTTATCCCAGCCTCGGGCCGCTGGACGTGCTGTGGTCAGTCGGCGGCAATCTCGTGACAGACACGGACCCGGATGGGCCGAACAGCCGGCCGACAATCCGGCTGGCGGGAGGTAGCAGTGCAGATCCCGCAAACACCGACCACGACGAGTTCGACGAGACGGTGATTGCCCACGAATGGGCCAGCTTTCTGCAACTCACCCAGTCTCGCGACAACAACTTCGGCGGACCCCATGCAGGCGAAGAGCTGATCTTTTCAGCGGCCTACAGTGAGGGGGTGGTGACGGCCATTGGATGCGCGCTGCTGGGCATTCAGACGTATCGCGACACCACCGGCTACCCGGGAGGCACGACCAGCGTGCAGTTCGAGTTTGATTGTGAAAGCGGCTTGTTGCCGGGCACGGGCATCGGCTACGGCGGCGAGTTTCGCGTAACGCGCGTGGTGTGGGACTTGATCGACGGCGGGCTTGGCGGCCCTGCCGACTTTGACACCGACCCGGTAGCGATCGACCTTGGCGACTTCTTCAGCAGCTTTGACGCGCTGGCCGTGCGCGGCGCACCCTATGAAGTCGCGTGGCTGGCGGGCCTTTTGCAGCAGTTGATTGACGACACCTTTCTGACCCAACTAGACGCCGACACGCTGATGCAGTCCCAGGGCGCCCAGTTTCCACCGGCCGGCGGCGCGGACCCGTTTCCGGCTGCGCTGGTGATTGGCGCCGGCACCGCATTGGGCAGCCTGGACGCATGGTCGGGCGTTAATCCCAACCCGATCCTGGGGCCGCAGGCCAATGCCGTGTACCGCCTTGAGCTTGCGACCGCGCAATCAGTCACCGTGACGCTGATCAACACCACGGTCGGTTACGTTGCCGGCAGCCACCGTCTGGACCTGACGATCTGG
This sequence comes from Planctomycetota bacterium, assembly GCA_020849795.1. Lineage (GTDB taxonomy): Bacteria > Planctomycetota > UBA8742 > UBA2392 > UBA2392 > JADJRK01. Next base: position 34,984 of record JADZFR010000015.1, read on the forward strand.
GACCTTTCCCGCAATGCCGTGGCGGCAGAGACAGGGACTGGGGTCACGAAGATCGCCAGCCCAAGTCTTGCCGCCGGCACCTACATTGTGAGAATACAGCATCTGCCGCAAACGCAGGCACTGTCAGCGCCCGCGACGTACACCATCGAGGCACAGTAGCTGCCTTGTAATTGCCGGCAAAGCGGTTAAACCGGCCTTATACCGCCCTTTACACCGGCTACCGGAGGTTCAGCCCAAAGCCTCGCAAGCATGCCGTACCTTGAGATCAAACTGGGACCGGACACCCTGTTGCTGCGATTTGTTGGTCGCATCGACTATGCGTTCGGCCGTCTGCCACGGGCTGACGTGCAGTTGCGCGACATGAAGGTCTCGCGCCTGCACACCCAGGTGTTTATCGACAGCCGGGGCAACGCCTTTGTGCGTGACCTGGGTAGCAGCGGCGGGACTTCGATCAACAACCAGCGCCTGCGCCGGGGTGTGATTGCGCCATTGGTGGACGGTTCCAAGGTCCGTATCGGTGATGCACGCGTCACCTATTATGACGCCGAGCCGCCGGTCAACGCCACCGACCCGCCAAGCCAGAGCCATCCGCGCGGTTTGATTCGCACGAACCCGCGTGAGCGCCACTTTGAAGCCGACCAGACCGTGCTGGCGATGGACAAGGTCGATCCCGAAACGCAAAGCGGCCCGGCTGAACCACCGCCCGAGATCAACCCGAACGATTTTGGTGACGACTCGCCGCGCCCGGCCGCGGCCGCGCCCGCTGCAGCCAAGAAGGGTCCACCGCCGTCATCCACGACGCAGCGTCGCGACACCGGCATTGTCGAGGCACCGTGGGACAAGCGCGAAAGCGGAAAGGTGGCGCCGGGTCAGAAGCGCCTGACCGTACCCCCGCCAACGCGCCGCGGCGAGGCACTGCCGCCTCCGCAAATGGAATCGGCCGAGATTGACGAGCACGGCAATTTTCACATTCCCGGGGCGGCGCCGGCTTCCGGGCCGCGGCCATTGCCGCCCTCTGCGCGACCGGTCAGCCCGCTGCCGCCGCGTGAGGCTCTGCGTGCGGAAGCGCCAAAGCCGCCTGCACCTGCGCCCAAGCAGGCACCCGCGCCCGTGCCCAAGCAATCACCGGCCCAGGGCCAGCCCACACCATCAACGCGCGAGGCCGATGCCGCAGATGCCGACGACAGCGAACCCATTTCGGCGGCATCAGAGGCATTCAGCAAGCCGGCCGCCTTCCATGGCGAAATGCGGATTGAAGAAGACGAAGAGCCGCGGCCGCGGCTGGGCATGCCCACGGTACGCCTTGAGCGCCCCGCCATGCAGGATCGTCGCAACGCGCGAGATGCAGACGCCGCAGAGTCGGACGAGCCCGCCCCCAAGATTCCCACTGCGAAAGTCGATGCTCGGCAGCCGCAGCCGTCAGCACCTGCTGACGACGCCGCCGAGCCGGAACCGCAGATCGGCAAGGCGCCGCCAACCGTTCTGCCCTCGCAGGATTTGGACGAGTCGCCGCCCGCGGAGTTTGAACCTGTAGTGACGGGTGACGCTGAAAGTGGCGGCAAAGGTAGCGACGAAGAAGACCTGACGGACGAGCAGATCGCCGACTACCTGGGTGCCAGCGCGTCGGGCCATTTCGATGAAGTGGACTTCGGCGAGTCTGGCACTGGCAGCGAAGACGACGCCGACGCCGGCGAAGCCGTGTTCGGATCGGCCAAGGTGTCGCTTGAGGGCGCCGACGACATAGACATTGAAGGCCCGCACGACAGCGCTGAGGAGGCTGCCGCAAAACCCGCCGCTGCGGTGGAAGACGAGCCTGCCGACGAGCAAGTGGTCGAATCGACCACCTCCATGCTCGGCCACACTACGGCGATCAAGGAAGAACCTGAGCCCGAACCGGAACCAGCACCGCAGGAAGCCCCGACACCCGAGCATGTAACGCCGCCGCCGGTGACACGCGAGGGCGCGACCGCTGACCGCGAATTCAAACCGCGCAAGACGCGAAAGCTCATGAAGCGCCGCACCGAGGCGCTGGACAAGAAGACTGACAAGACGCACGAAACTCCGCCACCCGCGGAGAACGCAAAGACCGAGTTCATCGCACGACCTGGCGACCAGCCGGTTGCCATGGGCGCCAAGACCATGTTTATCCCCAAGCCCGGCGACGTTGCCGGCCCGGGTGAGAGGGTCGATGAAACTGTTGACGAAGATGACACCGGTGTGCCCAAACGGCTTACCGAACGCGCAGAACGCCGAAGTCTGGCAGAGATGGGCGAGGGCCCGGGTGGCGATACCGTGGCATTGCCCCCCGGCATGGCCAGCGACTTGCGCGCCGAGATGGAGAAGCTGGAAAAGGGCAAGCGCCAGGACGCGAAGAAAGAAGTCTCTACCATTGGCGACCACCCGACCGTCAAGACCACGCCAACCGACGATGCAGAAGACGAAGAATTCATCGTGGATGACAGCTATGCCTTCTTCACCCCGCCACCTCCGACACGCCGCGGGGCTGCCAAGATCAAAGCCGAGTCGGACGTGATTGACGCCAACGACTTTCACAAAGAGACGGACAACCTGCCGCCCGAGAAGAAAGCCAAATCAAAAGACGACCCGGATACGTTGGTTGAGTAGCCACACGGGCAAACTAGAACCAACGGCCCGGGATCACCGGGCCGTTTGCATGCCGTCTGTGCCACTCGCATGGAGAAGAAGATGAAGACACGTACGCACCGTTGCGGAGAGTTGCGTAAGGCCCACATCGGGCAGGCCGTCACGGTCTGCGGCTGGGTCGACGTCAAGCGTGACCGGGGTGGCGTGGTGTTCATCCTGCTGCGTGACGTAAGCGGCAAGGTGCAACTCACGTTTACAGAACAACACAACAAGGCGCTGGTCGACCAGACTCGCGAGGCCCGCCACGAGTACGTCATTAGCGCCATGGGCAAGGTGACAGAGCGCGATGCCGAGAACCGCACCGACAAGCTCGCGACCGGCGAAGTCGAGATCATGGTGGAGTCGTTTGAGGTCTTGAACACGGCGGTGACACCGGCCATCGAGGTGCGCGACGACCTTAAGTGCGACCCGGAATTGCGCTTGAAGAACCGTTTCATTGACCTGAGGCGCCGGCCGATGCAGGCCATGCTGCAGGCGCGCGCTGCGCTGGTGGGGGCGGCACGGAGAACGCTTGAGGCCGAGGGCTTTCTCGATATCGAAACGCCGATTCTCTACAAGCGCACGCCTGAGGGCGCCCGCGACTTCATTGTGCCGTCGCGCGCACACCAGGGTCAGTTCTACGCGCTGCCGCAGAGCCCGCAGCTGTTCAAGCAGCTCTGCATGATCAGCGGCCTGGACCGCTACTACCAGATTGCCCGCTGCTTCCGCGACGAGGACAAGCGCGCAGACCGCCAGCCCGAGTTCACGCAGATCGACCTGGAGATGTCGTTTCCCACGCGCGACGACGTGATGGAGTTGTTTGAGAAAGTAGTGGTCGCCGTTGTCAACGCGTTGCAAAGCGACGCGCGACTTCAAGACATGGACTGGCCGGTGCTTAAAGCCGGCAAGTTGCGGACGCCGTTTGAGCGCATGGACTACGAGACGGCGATGCGCGACTACAGCATCGACCGCCCCGACCTGCGCTCGCGCGACCTGCGCTTGACCGACCTGACCAGGTGGGCGCGCACGTGCAGCTTCAACGCGTTCAAAGGCACAGCCGAGAAAGACGGTCTGGTCAAGGGACTACGCTGCCCCGGGATGGCGGAGAGCTTCAGCACGGGTCAGTTAAAGAACCTGGAGCGTGACGCCAAAGGCATGGGCGCGACGGGCCTGGCGAATCTGAAAGTGTCAGCGGCCGGCCTGGAAGGCGGCATTGCCAAATTCATTCCCGAGGCGGAACAGAAGGCCATGATCGCGGCCTTTGGCGCACAGCCTGGCGACCTGCTGCTGATCTGCGCACACGAAAAGCACAAGATCGTGCACGCGGTCATGCACAACATGCGCGTGCTGATCGCCGAGAAGCTTGGGCTAAGCGACCCCGCGAAGTTCGCGATCACTTGGGTCGTGGACTTCCCGCTGTTCGAGTATCGCGAAGAGGACGAGAAACTGTTCGCAAGCCATCATCCATTCACGTTGCCGCAAAACGCGGCGCGCGTGCACGAAATGGCCGAGATCAGCCGCAAGGGCCGCGAGCCGCACCCCGTGGCACGGATGCTCCACGGAGGCGTGAAGCTGGAAGAGATTCTCGCGCTGCGCAACAACCAGTACGACCTTGTCTGCAACGGCGTGGAAATCGCCGGCGGCAGCATCCGCATGCACCGTACGGACTGGCAAGCCGACGTGTTTGAACTGATCGGCATCACCAAAGAAGAAGCCAGCAAGAAGTTCGGCTTCCTGATGAGCGCGCTGGACCATGGCGCGCCGCCGCATGGCGGCATTGCCAGTGGCGTAGACCGGTTGCTGATGCTGTTGCTCGGCCTGGACAACATCGCGGACGTGATTGCATTTCCGAAGTCAGCGTCAGGCCGCGACCTGATGATCGACACGCCCAACGAAGTTGAACCGGCCCTGCTGAAAGAACTCGCGATTGAGGTGGCCGCGGTCAAACGGACCTGAGGCCAACCGGGATTTGCGACGTTTCAAGCCAGCCACGTATGCCGCGAGCTGAGTGAATCGCTGCCCGCCTTCGCGCAACCGCAGACAGGCAGCGTTGTGCTTTCGCCGTCGATTGCTGCCCGATTGGACGTATAAACCGGGCATGCTTGAGTTGTTCCACAGCTTTGTATACCGCCCCTACGTAACCCTGTTTCTGCTGGGGTTTCTGGTGTTGAGCTGGCTGGAACAGGGGCGGCTTCGCACCGCAATCTGGCTGGTGACCGGCTACCTGGTGGCGCTCTCTGCCGAGTGGGGCAGCATCAACCACGGCATTCCGTTCGGATTCTACACCTACCACTATGATGTGCTTGCGGACGACCTGATCGTCTTTGGCGTGCCGTTCTTTGACTCGCTGTCGTTTGCGTTTCTCAGCTACGTGAGCTTTTCATTCGCCCAATTCTTCCTGTCGCCGCACTGGCGTCGCGGTCTGGACGTCCAGCGCGTTACGTCGCGCAACCTGCGCAACTCCGGGGCCGTGCTGTTCATGGGCGCGTTCTTCATGACCGTGCTCGACCTTGTGACCGACCCGGTGGCGCACCTAGGCCAGCACTGGTTTCTTGGCGACATCTACCATTACCCTGAGCCCGGCTGGCACTTTGACGTGACGCTGGCCAATTATGCGGGCTGGTTTGTCGTGGGGTGGGCGATCATCTTTATCAACCAGCGCATCGACTGGCTGCTGTCACGGCGCGAACTTGCACGCGACAAGGCGGTCGCCCTGCGCCACATACCGGCCAAGGGTCTGTTTGCGCCGCTGTTTTGGTTTGGAATTGCGGCTTTCACGCTGGGGATTACCGCGTGGCTTGGCTGGGGCTATGACCTTGAGAGTGTGCCGCCGGCGCAGCGCGAGACTTTCATTGCCGAGACGCGCAAGCTGTTCCTGTCCGGCACGTTCATCATGGCACCGATTCTGGTGTTGGCCTGGGCGCACTTGGTGCGCCGCGGCAGTCACCCGTCGCCAGAGCAACTCACCGCATGGTTGCAGGACTACCCCAACCCGCGCCTGAAATCGCGAATCAGCGAGCAGCCGAAGCCCCTTTAAAATCCGCAAGCGTCCCGGAACCGGCGCGGGCGATTTCTCGTCTCTTGCTTGGTTTCGACTCGTTAACCATGAATAATACGGGCTCACGAATGAGCAACCGGGCCGGAAATTCGGGCGCAGGGCGGGAGACTCGACATGCACAAGACATTGCTCATGGCTGCGCTGTGCGCGGCGCTGTTCGCTGGCGGAGTTGCGGCCCAGGAAGCTGAGCCCGGTGACAAGATCAAGGCCCGTACTGCCAGGGACGTCGAGGCGCTCATGCCCCAGCCCGGGTGCGGCGGCTCGGACAAGGTTCAGCTTGAGTCGGTCGAGAGCATCATCAAAGAGATCAAGATCGAAGCCGAAGGCTGCGCTCAGTGCAAAGGTCGCGTTGCCTCGATGATCGGCATGGACAAGTCCCGCAAAGCCGCGCTGCTTGTGATCTTTGCGTGGGGCGGCTTGGTGGATGCCGAAGCGATGAAGGAACTGGCGAGAATTGCCGGCGGCAGCGACCCGATGGTGATCTGCACCATGGTGTACCGCGCCGAAGAAAAGATCGGCGACAACAGCTATCGCATCGTCACGCTGGCCGAGCAGGCGCAGATCATGGCCGGCTACACATGGCTGCTGAAGAAGATGGAAGCGGACTTCGCGATTGACCCGGAACGCCGCTTCTTGATGGGCATGGGCGGCGGTGACGACGACGCGCTTCAGTACGCCAGCATGCTTTGGACAGAAGATGCAGACGCCTTTCCATTCCGGGCGATTCTGCTGGATGGGCTGGTGAACAGCGAAAGTCTCGACAACCTGCCGCCGGTGCCCTACATCGTCAGCGCCGACAAAGACTTGATCGATATGAACGTGCAGTTCGGCAACAAACGCCTGACCAAGCATTTCTGCACCGACGTGCTGAGCAAGGGCCTGCCGGTGCAGTACCACGAGTACAAGGCGCCAATGATGGGCGCGCCCGTTCGCATGTACATGATTCATCGAGATGCCATCGGCACCATGGGCGGCCCGCCGGCACCCGAGTATCCCCGCGAACGCAGCCTGCCGGGCGTAGTGACCGAGGCCGACAAGATTCCGTTCAAGGACAACGAAGATCGCTATGCCAACCAGGTGATCGAACTTGCCCGCCAGGAGGAATGGAAAAAGGCCAGCGAATACATGTTGCGCGTGATCGCCAACAAGGACATTCCGGCCAAGGACAAGAAAGCCATCAAGGAGTTCCAGAAAGAGTTCGACAAATACGTGAAAGCCGAGATGGAACGCTGCAACAAGTCTATCGAGATCAGCATCAAGGCCGAGATGTGGCCCCACTGGCTTCACCACCAGCGGCTCAAGGCGTTGTACGACGCGTTCAAGAACGAGAAGTGGGCCGCAGGCAAGACATATGGCGCAAACATCGAGAAGCTGAAGACCTTCGGCCCCGCCCAGCGCGACCAGGAACGCAAAGCGAAGCTGCTGGATGCCATGAAGCTTGAGCTTGCGGGAAAGCGCGCCGAGGCAAAGAAGGTCTACCAGGAGATCTCAAAGCAGAAAGACGCCGACGGCGGCTTGTCTGATTGGCCCTACGCCGCCGAGTACCGGCTGACCTGGTGGGTTGATTAGCACTACCAGCGCGGGCGGAACCAGTCATCTGCCGCATACCCGTAGGGAGAGCGCGGCCGCTCGTAGGGCTGAAGCTTTCGCTGATAATCTTCGCGCTTGGCTTGTTTCTGGAAGTCGTCAATCACCCACCAGATGTAAAGCGCCCCGAAGATGCTCATGAAAAAGCCGACGATGCAGAAAATCCAGCCGATCGTGAAGCCGCTGTCCTGCGGCACCTCGCCGCGCTGGACCTCGCCGTAGCCCTTGCGCGAGAGAAGAAATCCGATCGGCCCGGTGATCAACCCGATTGGCGACAGAAACACGCTGGCCACACCCAGGCCAAGCACAGCCGCGCGATTGCTGGGATAGGTCAACGGCGCCCAGCGCTGGCCGTACATCGGCGGAGGCGGCTGCCACTGCGGCGGCGGGGCGCCCTGCACCTGTGCCTGCTGTTCGGCCTGCAAGCGCTCTTTGCGAATGAAGCGCGTCTCAATCTGGCCCCACCAGTTGCCTGTCGCGCCGCAGGCCGGGCAAGCATTGGTTGCCATGAGCTTTTCGGGCGAGCCAGAGAACGCCTTGCGGCAGTTCAGGCACGCGGCTTTGATCTTCTGCATACGCCCCCTGCCGCATTTTGCCGCCGCAATCGCGGCAAAGCCAATCGGAACTACGATTGTTCAAGGGTGTTGAATGCTTTCGGAGGCCAACATGCACAAGTTCACCGCGCTGGCGTTGCTCACATTTTGCTTCTCGCTTGCCACAGCGCAGGACGCGCCCGAAGCGCCCTGGAAGACCGAACATCGCGACGTCCAGGTTCCGATGCGCGACGGCAAGTCGCTGGCGGCCAACATCCTGCTGCCCAAGAAGCAGGGCAAGTACCCATGCATTCTGGTGCAGACTCCCTACGACAAGAACCGCATGGGCCGAGAATACGGCGACAACACCAGCGAAGCAGGCCGCGGCAGCGAAAAGGCCTTCGCCCAGTTCGACCGCGAAAACTATGCCTATGCTTTCGTTGACTGGCGCGGGTTCTACGGCAGCAAATCCGCCATCCAGGGCGTGCAGCGCGGTAAATGGAAGCGCGGCCAGGACGGCTACGACTGTGTCGAGTGGATCGCCAAACAGGACTGGTGCAACGGCAAAGTCGGCACATGGGGCGGCAGCGCGCTGGGCAAGCAGCAGTTCGACACCGCCGCAGAGCAACCTCCGCACCTGGTGTGCTGCGCGCCGCTGATTGCGTACCAGGGCAATCGGTATGAAGCCTACTATGAAGGCGGCGTGGCCCTGGAGGCGCATGTCAAAGCGCTCGACCGGCTCGGATTCGGCGTGGGCGAGCTGGTCTCGGCCAACCCCGTCCCCAGCCGGCTTTGGCAGTTCGTCCGCAACACAACCTACAAGCCGGACAAGATCGCCGTCCCGTGCCTGATGGTCAGCGGCTGGTGGGACAACTACCCCCGCGAAGTGATTGAGCAATTTGAAGACTTGCTGGCCAGGGGCGGCGCCGGCGCCAAGGAAAGCAAATTGGTGATGGGCCCGTGGTCGCATACCGCGATCGACGTGCCGAACCAGGGCGACTTGAAGTTCAAGGACGCCGAGGACTACTCAACGAAGATCACCAAACAGTTCTTTGACTACTTCCTGCGTGGGCTCAAGGACAGCGGATGGGAAAAACAGCCGCGTGTGCACGCGTACCAGTGCGGCGAAGGCTGGGCCACGGGCGAGAGCTGGCCCAAGCTGCGGGGCAAGGCTGTAACAATGCACCTGCATGCCGACGGCGCCGTGAAACCAGACGCGCCAGCCGCGCCCACAACGGAGGCTCCGCTGACGCGACAGTACACCTATGACCCGAAGAAGCCTTCGCCCACGATTGGCGGACAGAACCTGCCGCCACTCGATCATGGCCCCAAGGAACTGAGCGTGATTGAGAAGCGCGCCGACGTGCTTGTCTATATGACCGCAGCGCTGGAAGTGCCGCTGCGCGTGCGTGGTGAAGTTGAGCTGACGGTCCCGTTTTCGTGCAACCGCGTGGATACCGACATCCACGTGCGGCTTTGCGACACAGACGCGGATGAGAAAACCTACCTGGTGGGTGAGACCATCCAGCGCGCAAAGTTGCGCGACGGCAAGACAGCGCAGGCGCTAAAGGCGGGCGAAGTCTGTGAACTGACGTTGCGCTTGGCGCCCCACGCGTACACGTGGGCCAAGGGCCACAAGCTCAAGCTGATCATCACGGGCGGCAACTCACCCCGCTATGAGCGCAACACGCATACCGGTGCTGACACCTGGGATGAGGCTAAAGCGCTGGACGTTGCTGTCACGATCTATCATGACGCCAAGCGCAGCCCTCGGCTGACACTGGCGGTAATCGAGTGATTACTCGGGGTCGCTGCCGTCGGTGCGTTTGCCGGTGCCGACCTTGCCCGGCAATGGCGGGTGCTGGTCCCAGGTCCAGTGGCGCTTGGGAATGACCTGCTTGGGCACGATCACGGTTTCGCCGTCTTTGGCTTCCCATTCCAGAACGCAAACCTCGTGCACATTGTTCTCGAAGAACTCCATGCGAAACGGGTACACGCCCGGCGCCAGGTGAACCGGCGAGCTGCTCTTCGTGCGCTGGTAGTGCAGGTTGTCGTCTTCGAGCACCAAATTGCCGTCCAGCCAAACAAGAATCCCGTCGTCGCTGCGGCAATGAAAAATGTAGTCGCCTTCCTGCTCGACAATCAGCGCGCCGTACCAGGCCACGGCAAAGGTTTCGGCAGGAAAGGGCAGGTTGAAGTCGTTGGCGTTCTCGTAGTTGACCCACGGGTTCTTGCGAACTTCAAAGCACATCAGCGGCTCAAGGTCGGGCATCTTGCCGTAGCCGCCGGGGTTCGGCAGATCGAACAGGTAGGCGATCAGCCCTTTATTCGTCACTTCAATCAGAAACGGCTCGCTGGTGACGATCGTCAGGCGTGCCACCATGCGGCCCTCGCCCAAGCCTGCCGGCAACACCGCGCGACACTTGCGGCGCTGCGTCGTCGCGTTGACTTGCACGACAGACTCAAGTGTGAAGCTGAACGGCTTGCCGTCCACGGACATCCGCAGCTCGGCCCCCTGCACTTCCGCGTCGCCGGTGACCTCAACTTCAAACTCAAAGTCCTGTCCCTCGCGAATACCGGGCAGTGTTGATGGCCGGGTAAACGGCAACACGGGAGGCGATTCGCCCTCGGGGTAAACTGCCTTGGCGCTCAAGATGCGTGGTGGTTTCGGCGGCACGACGGGCGGAAAAAAGTACTGGTAGGGCAACACGCGCACTTCTTCCCACATCATGCTGCCGTCCGGGTTGGCCTGCGTACCCTGCTTCATCTCGGTGATGCGCAGCGACGCGTTGGGTCCTTCGGCTGTGAAATCGATGCTCACGGGCAGATAGCGTTCGTCGCCCTTGGGCACTTCGAAGTCGAGGATTGTCTGCGAGTTCACGTCGCCAGTGGCGCCTTCGCTGCCGCGGGATTGCTCGCCCAGTGTCACGCGAAGCCGCCCGTTGGCTTGAAAACGAATCAGCCGCGGCCCGTCTGCGGCCCAGTCAGCGGGCACGCCCAGCTTGCCATCCCAGCGGCAGGCGAGCGGGTTGTTCTTGAACGGCAGGTCCAGGTTGCTGCGTTGATCAAACATGAACTCGCGCTCAAGGCGCAAGACTTCGGGTTCGCGCGTGCCCGGCTCGACGAATCCGTAGTTGGACCAACCCTCCAGGTTGTGCCAGCTGGCGAACAGGCCGAACTGGGTCGTGACCTTGAAATCAACCGAGTTGGAGGGGATGGGTTCGCCGTATGTCGGCTGCAGCATTAAGCCGTCTGCGGGGCCGCTGCCAAAGGCGCCGACCGCCTTGGCTTTGAACACGATGACCTTGCCCGTGATTGCCCCGATCGGCACCGTCACTTTCAGTTGTGTTTCGGACTGCTCAAGCAACGTTGCAAAGGTGCCGCCGATGCTGACTTTGACCGAGTCCGGAAACTCTTTCGAGTCGCCGCCGGGCGGCCCACTTACGGTACTCTTGCCGGCGAGATTCTGGCCGTGGATGGTCAGGCCTTCCCCGACCTCGCCTTCGTCCTTACTGAGCTTGGTGATGATTGGCGCGTTGTTGCTCCACAGGTGTTCCGGCAGCAGCAGCATTTCGGGCGGCACTGGAATTGGCTTGCTCTGGCCCTCAGGCACATACATGAAGTTGCACGCGCCCATGGGGTCGATCACGCTGCCGTTCTTGCCTTCCATGTACTCGATGCGCAGCGGGTGCAGGCCGGCCTCCAGCGTGATGACGGTGCTGACCTCGGTATAGTCGCGAATGTCGTTCAAGAGCACAGTGTCGCCCGCAATCACCACGCGCATCGTCCAGTCCGAACCCGCGTACAGCCAGTAATCGCCGGTTTCCTGAATAACCAGAAAGCCCTCCCAGACTCCGACGAAGTTCGTCAGGTCGAAGGGCAAATCGGACCAATCGGCTTTGCTCTCGAAATACACGCGCTGGTCGATGCGCGTGACATCAGCGGTGCGCTGGTCCAAAGTCGGCCTGTCTGGGTCCAGCAGGTCTTCAATCGGCGAGCGCGTGAACGCGAAGTACTTGGCGTGCAAGCCGCGCCGGTCCTGCATCAGTTGTTTGCTGACCTCATCCAGGTTCTTCTTGCCGATCGGGTCCCTGATGCGGCGCGTGGCCGGCCGCGCATTGCCGAGTGTCTGGTTGGGCGGGCGCTTGATGGCGCGCCATTGGTTGATTCGGCGTTCACGCTCGGCCTGTTTGGGGTCTACCGGTGCCGCGGGCTGGGCCGGCGAAGGTCCAGCCGGTGCCGGCTCCGAAGATTTGGCATCGTTGTTATCGGGCGCCTTGGCTGCCTCACGGTAAGGGTCGGGGTTTGAGGCACGCTCGGCCTTGATGCGCTCAGCCTCGGCGCGCATGGCCTCTTCGAAGGAACCGGGCTTGTCCGTGTCAGGCTGGTCCGATTCCGGGGTGGCGCCGGTCGAATCCTGCACGTCGCCCGGGATAGTGTCTTTCGCAATTGGCGTGATTTGCGAAGATGTATCCTTGCGCTTGTCAGTGAGCCATGCAAGCGGTGAGGCTTCAGGCGCAAGAATCATGAACGCGCCGGCAAACAGCAGCACAGCCAGCACCGGCAGAATGATCAGCAGTTGGCGACGCCCCATGCATGACCTTGACAGTGAAGCAATGCAGCAGGATACCAACACAGTGAGGATTTGGGATTGTGGATTGCGGAAAGTCACCAACGCGCCGTCCAGGGTCCAAACTCTGCAATCTCAGACTGTAGCGAGGGTTGAGTGAGCGCAGGCGAACCGGAAGATCTGAACAAGCGGCTTCAGGCGAAAATCGCCGAGGGTCTGGGCGAAGAACGCGAACTGCTGAAAAAGCTGCGCGACCTGCTGATTCGGCAGCAGTTTGAAGACACGCAGATCGACCAGGTCAGCGGCCTGGTCCTGCACCTGGAAGAGCTGTTTCTGCTGGTGATTGTCGGTGAAGTGAAAGCCGGCAAGAGCAGCTTCATCAACAGCCTGCTGAACGCCGAAGTCTGCAAGGTCGGCGCAATTCCGACGACTGACAAGATTCACGTGCTGAAGTACGGCGACGTTGAGCGCGAACGCATCCTGGAAGAGTACCTGATCGAGAAGCAACTGCCGTTTGAGCCGCTGCGTAACATCAACATCGTGGACACTCCCGGCACCAACAGCATCGTGAAGCGGCACGGCGAGATTACCGAAAGCTTCATCCCGCGCTGCGACCTGATCTTGTTCACGACCAGCGTGGACCGGCCGTTCAGCGAAACCGAGCGCGAATTTCTCAGCTACATCATCCAGAGCTGGGCCAAGAAAATCATCTTCATCATTACCAAGAAGGACATCAAAGAGCCTCACGAGCTTGAAGAGATTCACAAGTTCGTCGCCGACAGCGCGCTCAAGTTCTTCGACTTTGAGCCAAAAATCTTCATGGTCAGCGCCAAAGAGGCCCGCAAGGCCAAGGCGGACAAGGACGACGCGCTGTATGAGAAGAGCGGTTTCAAGGCGCTTGAAGACTACCTGTTCTCGCAGTTGAGCCAGGGCGAGAAACTGCAGTTGAAGCTGGAAAGCCCGATCAACAGCGCGATTGCGATCTCAGATCGCGCGACCGAGGCCTTCACGGCGCGCATGACGAACCTCAAGGACGACCGGCGCGTGCTTGAGAACATACGCGCGCAACTTGACCAGTCTGAAACCGACATGTCCGAGAACTTCGGGCGCTTCATCCTTGAGGTGGACAACATCGTTTACGAGATGGAGAAACGCGGCCGCAACTGGGTCGATGACACCGTCAAGCTGACGAACATGGGCCTGCTGCGCAGCGCCGAGCGCTTTCGCGCGCGCTTCAAGGAAGAAGTCATCAAGGATTACGAAATCAAGATCGACGAGACGCTCAACCGCGCCGTCGACTGGTTCATGAAGAAGTATCTCAAGGTCTGGCAGGACACGACCGAGTACTTTGCAGACCAGGCCGCAAAGCGGCCCCACGAGGGCATGGTCGGCAAAGTTGGCACAAAGTTCGAGTACAACCGCGAGAAGATCTACGACCTGGTGCGCGCGGACAGCAAGGACCGCATCAAGGGTTTCGACTACGACGACCAGGTCCGCAAGTTCATGAGCCGCGCGGGCACGGGCGTGAATGCGGCGATCGGCGGCGGCTTGATCGGCGTGGGCGCGGGCGTAGCAGTGGTAGCGTTGACGACCGCGGCCGGATTCACATGGATTGACGTGACGGGCATCCTTGGCGGGTTGACGCTGCTGGGCGGGTCGATGCTGGTACTGCCGATGCAGCGCCGCAAGATCAAGGCCGAGTTCAGCGACCGCTGCACGGCCCTGCGCGCGGCATTGACGGAGGTGCTGGACGCCCAGATCAAGAAAGAAGCCCGCGAAGCCGTTGAGAAAGTGCGCGAGAGCTTCGGCCCGTTCTTTGACTATGTCGGACGTACGACAGGCACGGTCGAGGACGCGATCAAGCAGGTGAAGGAGATTCGCGACGGGCTGATCCAGCTCAAGCGCAAGTTCGGCATGACGCTGGAAGAAGAGAAGGACACGCTCAAGGCAAGCGACACGCGCGAAATGAAGGCGCCGTTGCCGCTGGGTGGCGACAGCCTGGTTGAGCCTGAACCGATGCCGGCCCCGGATGGACAGCCCGAAGTTGAAACCCCGGCCGAAGGCGAGTAACTCTGCGGGGATGCATGCCCCTTCCGCCGAGACCGAGTACTTCTTTCGTCATGCGGTAACCCGCGATGCCGCTTACCAGTTGATCCTTCCGACCGAGCGCGACACGCTGCACAACATCGCCGGCGAAGCCATGGAAGCGCTGTGCGCGGGCGAGCACGATCTTTCGCAGAGAGCAGGCGAGATCGCACATCACTTTCGCGTCGCAGGTCGCTCTGTGGCCGGGCTGGCGGCGCGCGAAGCGCACTTCGTCAACATCGCCGGCACCCACGCCGAGCGCAGCTACGCCAACCGAAAAGCCCTCGAGTTGTGGTTGCGGCTTGCGGAAATCGGCGACGAGGCGGCACGCCTTGTAGGAACTCACCGCGCGGGCTGCATGGCAACGCTGATGGGCGACGTTGTCCGCGGAGAAGAGTTGCTGACCAGCGCCCTCAACGACGCGATTGCGCAGGGCAGCCTGCGGCACGAGTCGATGGCGCTTGGCGAACTTGCGAATCTGTACTGGTACACCGCCCGTGAAGACAGCGCGATTGAGTGCTGCCGCAGGGCCATCGAATTGGCTGCGAGCATCCACGACGTGCAGTTGCGCGGCAAAACAACCGGCACGCTGGCCATTATGCTTTCTCGGCGCGTGCGCGACTTGCGACTGGCATCGGCCGCCGAGGTCGAGGCCCTGTTTGACGAAGCGCTGGCGATCGCCCGGGATTCAGGCGATGTGTACTTTCACTCCATGACACTTGCGGCTTATGGCGGGCTGTACATATGGCGCGACAACGCAAGGGCACGCGCCTACTACGAGCAGGCAATCGACATCGCGCAGAAGGGCGGCGAACCCCGCGTCGAGGGCATGGCCTTGTCAAACCTTGGCGTGATTGCCGTCGAAGAGGGTCGCAAGGCCGACGCCGAACAACTGTATGCCCGCGCCATCGAAATCAACGGACGCTGCGGCATTCAACACGCGCTTTCCATCACGCTGGGAAACCTTGGAAACCTCTGCAAAGAGGCCGGCCGCCACGCAGAGGCCGAACAGCACTATCTTGAGGGGCTGCGCATTGCACGCAACATCGGCGACGCGCGATCCGAGTACAGCAAGCTCGAAAACTACATCAACATGCTGTGCGATACCGGCCGCCCCGCCGAGGCCCTTGGCCAGATCAAGGACTTCATGGCCCACCGTATGCCGCCTGACCGTACGCTGCATGGGCTGTGTCTGTGCGACCTGGCGTGCATCCACGCGTCGTTGGGCCGCGAAGCCGAAGCCCGTCGTGACTGGCAGGCCGGGATTGAGCGCATTTCGGGTTCAGTGCGCGACGGCGAGATTGAGTCGCGCCAGCGCCAGCTAGGTCGTTGTTGCGATGTTGGCGGCCTCCCGCACATCGTGTAGCGGGCTCCGTTCCTCAGAGTCTTCGTCGGTGCCGGGATTCAGAATATCCACTGCAACTGTACGCGAACTTCGTGCATGTTGCGCCAATCGCTGATTCTTTCGGTAGCGCTCAATGCACCGCTTCGGCTGCGGCCGTGCGGCAATTGCTGGGTGACCACCCGGTAGTCCAGGCTCAGCTTCAGGTTGTCGCCCTTGATGAACCAGGTGACGCCGCCGCCGTATTCGTAGCTGTCAGCGCCGAACGCGTCACCGTCAACCTGCGCTCCGGTGATTGGCTGGCGGCTCTTGAAGTCATCAAACTCGACCAGCGAAAAGCGGGCACCGATCATCAGCATGTCGCGCAGAATGAAGTATGCCGCGTCTACCGTCACGCCGTAGTCTTCGGCACCGTGCACCAGGGCCTTGTCTGACGCCAGGTTGGCATCCGCCAGGCGGCCTGTGCTGGAGAAGTTGACGCGCCGGAAGTGCAGCGCCCAGTTCAATGAAAGCCCGATCCAGCGAAAGTGCCCGTCCGCAGTCAGGTGCACAATGCTGGCATCGACGCGCTCGCGCCCACTGGCAGGCGGCGGCACGGGCGTGCCCGAAGGGCTGGCATCGCCATAGTAGATGTTGTCAAGAAACGTGCCTGCGCCGTTGACCCGTGCGCTCATCCAGTTGGCGGCCAGGCCCACCATGAAAAACCAGGCGGCGGTGTCTTCCAGCGCGCCAAGGTCGACCATGTGCCGCGCGACTTCACCCATCGGGTGAAACTCGACGCGGGCGGCGACCATCATCTGGCCATCCACGAGCTGGCTGAAATTCTCGGCGTTTACGTTGACGTCGCTGTTCCGGAAGCCGCCCACGAAATGTTCGGTGCGGCCCTGGTCGGTGACCTGCACGCCGCGGTTCGTGATCATGCCGCGTCCCTGGCTGCCGTCGGCGCTTGCCAGCACTCCGTTGTACAGGCCGACCTGCCACGTCAGCAGGGCTGCGTCGAACGCGCCTTCCCACAGCTCGGCGCGGCCGCTGATGCTGACGCCCTTGCCCCAGCCCTGGCTGAAGGCTTCGTCGGCGACGGCGCGGTCGGACAGGCCCGTGCGCTCGTGATCGACAAGATACTCCCAGGTCGCGGGAACGCGTTCCTGGCCGACGGTGACGTTGAACAGCGCGATCGGCGCCCAGCGAAAGAAGCAGTCTTCGATGCGAAAACCGGGGCCAGGCCCGCCCCACGCCAGCCACACGCGGTACTGAAACTCGGGTGCAAACAGATGCCCGGTAAGGAAGCTGCGCACGCCCACGTTGCGAAAGTTGCTGAAGTCGGCGCCGTTCTGGCCGCCGTTACCGCCTTCGGCGCGCACATCGTGGTAGGTCAACCGGAACTGAACCGCCGTGGTCAAGTTGAATTCAAACGCGCCGTCTTCGGTCGCCACACGCAAGCCGGTTTTGCCCAGTTGGGCTTCGCTTTGTGCGGCGCACGCAGCGGCGCACAGCGCAATCAGCGCAAGAAAGCAGACTCGCATGAACATCCTCTCCGGGTGGGGGATTACACCTTCATGACGTCGGCAGTTTTCTTCTCGAGCAGCTCTTCGATGGACTTGTTGCTCTTGTCCGTCAGCTTCTGGACTTCTTCCTTCAAGCCGCGGTGGTCGTCTTCAGTGAGAATTGCTTCTTTCAGCGACGCGTCGCCATGCTTGATGGCATCGTGGCGCGCGTTGCGGATGGCCACCTTGCTCTTCTCGGCGATGTCCTTGAGCTGCTTGGCAATGCGCTGGCGGTTTTCCTGTGTCATGGCCGGCACGCGGCAGATGATGACTTTGCCGTCGTCGCTGGGGTTGAGGCCGATGTTGGCCTCCATGATCGCCTTACTGATGTTCTTCACCTGGCTCATGTCAAACGGCTTGATCGTGATGGTGCTGGCGTCGGGCGTGCTGATCTGCGCCGCCTGCTTCAGTGGCGTGGGCGCGCCGTAGTAATCGAACTTGACGTTCTCCACCATGCCGGTGCTCGCTTTGCCGGCGCTGATGCCGATGAATTCCTGCCGCAGGTGTTCAATCACCTTGTCCATGGCCTCTTCGGTCTCAAGCATGATGGTGTCGTAGTCTTTCGACATGGCGCTCTCCTGTGTCAGGTGGGCCGGAATCTACCCGCGCCAAGCGCAGCGTCAAAGGCAAGCGGGACAAATTTGGATATTAGATTCAGGGGCAGGCCCGAGAAACGTCCATTCGCGCAAGAACCGGTACCCACAGGCCCGTCTGGCACCTGGCTCAGCTCTCGATCAGCGTGCCGACGTCTTTGCCGCGGATGGCGGCTTCAATGTTGCCCGGCTGGTTCATGTCGGTGACGAGCACAGGCATTTTGTGTTCTTTGCACAGGGCAATGGCGGTCTGGTCCATGAAGCGCAGGTTTTTCTCCAGCGCCTCCTGGTACGTCAGGCGCGCGACGCGCTTGGCGCCCTTGTTCTGCTTGGGGTCGCTGTCGTACACGCCATCGACCTTGGTGGCTTTGATGATGACGTCGCAACCGATTTCGATGGCACGCTGGGCCGCAGCCGTGTCGGTGGTGAAGTGCGGGTTGCCTGTGCCTGCGGCGATGATTGCCACGCGGCCCTTTTCCATGTGTCGGATCGCGCGCCGGCGTACCCACTTTTCGGCGACGCGGGGTACATCCAGGCTGCTGAGCACACGGGTTTCGATGCCGACGCTTTCGCAGGTGTCCTGCAGTGCCAGCGCGTTCATCACCGTGCCCAGCATGCCCATGTAGTCGGCGGTGGCTTTGTTGATGTACTTGACGTTCAGCTGCGCGCCGCGCACGAAGTTGCCGCCGCCTACAACAACCGCAAGCTGCACAGGAATCGCCAAAATGGCCTTGATCGTCATGGCAATGGCGAGCATGCGCTCACCGTCGATACCCATGCCATTCTGGGGGCCAAACGCTTCGCCGGAAAGTTTCAGCAGTGGTCGTGTGTATTTCAACTTGGCAGCCATGCCGTGCTTGTATCGCGCAACGCGACGGTCGGCAAGCAAAGAGCGCCAAGGCCCTCAAATGGGGCTTCAGGGCCGCTTGCGTGGCGGGGGGGCAGCGATAGAATCGCGCCGGACCGGCTTGACACCAAGGACACGGACATGGCGGAAGCAGGCACACCGGGCGTTGCGTATGGCCTCAGGGGCGTAGTCGTTGACGACACGCGCATCTGCAAGATCTTCGGCGAAGAGGGTCGGCTTTACTATTACGGCTACAACATTCTTGAGCTGGCAGAGCGCTGTTCATACGAAGAAGTCGTGCACCTGCTGCTGAAGGGGCGACTGCCGAACAAGGCCGAGCTGGCACAGGTCATCAAAGAGATCAAGGGCGCGCGCGGCCTGCCCTATGGCGTGCGCGACGTGATCAAGAGCGCGCCCAAGACCAGCATACCGATGGACGTGCTGCGCACAGCCGCCAGTGCCCTGGCGCTGACCGACCCGGACCCGAAGGATGACTCGGACGAGGGCCGTTACCGCAAGGCGATTCGGCTGGTTGCCCAGTTTCCGGAAATCGTGGCGATGGATTATCGCGTGCGCCGGGGACAAGAGCCTGTCGCACCCCACGACGACCTGGGCCATGCCGCAAACTTTCTGTACATGCTGCACGGCACGGAGCCGGGCAAAGACGCCGCGCGCACGATGGACGTTGCGCTGGTACTGCACGCCGAGCACAGCTTCAACGCCAGCACGTTCACGGCCCGCGTGATTGCCGCGACTCTGTCTGACATGTACTCGGCGGTGGCGGGCGCAGTAGGCGCGCTGAAGGGCCCGCTGCACGGCGGGGCCAACGAGGGCGTGATCAAGACGCTGCTCGAGATCGGCGAGCCCGCAAACATCAAGCCGTGGCTTGAAAAGAAGATGCAGGACAAGAGCTTCCGGCTGATGGGCTTTGGCCACGCTGTTTACAAGACGCTGGACCCGCGGGCGATCGTGCTGAAAAAGTTCAGCGAAGCGACCGGCCGCGAACGCGGAACCACCAAGTGGTACGAGATGTCGAACGAGATTGAACAGATCATGAAGTCGCGGGAGAAACCGCTGTTTCCCAACGTCGACTTCTACAGTGCCAGCACCTACTACATGATGGGCCTGCCGCCGGAGATTTACACGCCGATCTTTGCGGTAAGCCGCGTGGTCGGCTGGGCTGCGCACGTGATTGAGCAGATCACGCACAACAAGCTGATCCGCCCGGCGGCCAATTACATCGGCGAGCTGGACAAGCCGTTCGTACCCATCGACAAGCGATAAGTGGGCAGGCGTCACGCCTGCACCGGCCGCGGGCATCACGCCCGCGGCAGTTTGTTCATGGAAAGCGACAGGCCGGGTGATTAGGCTTCAACCTGGCTGCAACTTGTAGAAAGCGTTATGGCACTCACCCGCATCCTACTGCTTGGCGCCAGCGGCAGCATCGGCGCCAGCACCCTTGACGTCGTGCGGCAGCACGCCGACCGCTTTTCGATTGTTGGTGTGTCTGCGGGCAGGCGCTACATGCAGCTGCTGGATGCCGTGCGCGAGTTTAAGCCTCAGGTCGCCTGCTTGTGCGACCCGCAAGCCGCCACCGAGGCACGTGGCGCCATCCATGAGCTGAAGGCCCGGGGCATCAAGACCGAGTGGCGCCTTGACGGCCCAGACGCCATGGCGGCCATGGCGCGCGAGATTGACTACGACGTGCTGCTGGCAAGCGTGACCGGTGCAGCCGGCTTGCCGGCAGTGCTGGAAGCGGCGAAGCGCGGCAAGCGCATTGCGCTGGCGAACAAAGAATCGCTAGTAATGACCGGGCCGATCCTGACGGCGATCTGCAAGCAGACCGGCGCCGAGCTGCTGCCGGTAGACAGCGAGCACAGCGCGATTTTTCAGTGCCTGCGCGGTGAAAAACGCGCCGAGATCAAGCGCATCATCCTGACCGCCAGCGGCGGGCCATTTCGCACGACGCCCATTGCCGACCTCGAGAACGTCACCGTGCAGCAGGCCTTGAAGCATCCGACGTGGCAGATGGGCCCCAAGATCACCATCGACAGCAGCACGCTTTTCAACAAGGCGCTCGAGGTGATTGAGGCCAAGTGGCTGTTTGACGTGCCGCGCGCAAAGCTGGACGCCGTGATTCACCCGCAAAGCGTCGTGCACAGCATGGTTGAGTTCGTTGACGCCAGCATCATCGCGCACCTTGGCCCGACCGACATGAAAATCCCGATCCAGTTCGCGCTCAGCTATCCTGACCGCATTGGGCAGCCGGTGCCGACATGGCCCTGGGAGCGCATGGCAACGCTGACGTTTGAGCCGCTGGACTATCAGCGCTTTCCCGCGTTGAAGCTCGGCTTTGAAGTGGCCGAAGCCGGGGGCACGCTGGGTGCGGTGTTCAACGCGGCCAACGAAGTCGCCGTGGAGCGATTTCTGGGCGGCAGCATCGGCTATCTGGACATTTTCCGCACGGTCGCCCGGGCTTGCGACGCCCACAACAACATCAGCCGGCCCGAACTGGAACAGGTGCTCGAAGCCGACCGCTGGGCGCGCGAGCAGGCAAGCTAGCCGTGCCTATCCGTTTTTCGGCGCACCCGCGCGATAGACATGAAAGCGCGCGACGGCTTGAATCCATAGCGTCGCATTGTTCGGCGCCTCCAGGTTCTTCTCGACCTCGACCATCACCTGTTTGCCGTTGCCGCGCCGCAGCAGGATCCACCAGCGCATGCTCTCAAGCAGCGCGTCGGGCTCTTTGTTTTCTGCTTGCCAGGCCTCGATGCTGCCCAGGCATGCTTCGTCTTCGCGCGCCTTGAACAGCGCGATCGTGCGCAGCACGCGCAACCCGGGCAGCCCCGGTTCGCGTACTTCGAGCTGCGTCAACTGTTGCAGGCCGACTTGGGGTGCGCCTATCCGCAACGCGTCTTCTGCGCGCCACAGCATCACTACCGCTGTCAGCGTGGTAGGCGAATCCGGCACGCCAAATTCAGACGCTTCAAGTTTCTTGCGTGTCTCTTCGGCTTGGCGGTCGCGCGCGGGGTCAAGGCGCTGCAACTGGTAGTGGCGCGTCAGCGTGTCGGGGTGGCCGGGCGCGATAGCCTCCATGCGCACGTACCACTGGTCTGTGTCCTGGGCCAGCGGGTCTTTCTTGCCGGTTTCGGCGGCGCGCACCGCAAGCATCCACTTGCCAAACAGCGCTGCCCAGCGCGCCTCTACCACATCCTGTGTTGCCAACGTGTCGTCAAACACGGCGTCAAGCCCCGCCGGGTCTGCAACGGCCGTAACCAGCCGCGCCGCGTACTGGACCAAGCCGGCTTCGGCCGGCCGCAGCTTGCGGGCCGCGATCAGCTGCTCAATGGCGGCCTTGTCATCGGTTGCACGCAGCGCGATCTCACTGAGCAGAGCGTGAGCGCGGCTTCGCGCCTCGGCGGCCACGGCAGTGTTGGCGACCAACTGGGTTGCCAGTTCAGTGGCTTGCGCGTCGCGCCCAAGCTGGGCATTGGCGTAAGCGAGATCCAGCATGAACTCGTCGCGGAATGATGGGTCGGCCAGCTCAAGTGTGATGCGCCGCTGCTCGAGCTCTTCTGCCTCCAGATAAGTCTGGTGATAGAGGCCGCTGAGTGCCACGCGCGGCTCGAGGCGCTGGGGCGCCAGGTCGCGAGCCGTGAACAGGGACTTTTCGGCGCTCAACAGGTCCGATTGCCAGCGGTGGTACTGCGCCGCCAGCAGGTGTGAGCGATAGTCGGTGCCGCTGAACTTCAACGCATGGCTTACCGTGGCTTCGGCGCCTTCCACGTCGCCGTCGCGAATCTGCAGTCGCAGCAGGTCGGCGTGGGCTTCCATGTCGGTCGGTGTATCCTTGATGCGCTCAACCAGTTCCTGCTTTTGGTCCACGACCTCGCCTGGCTCTTCGGGCGGTTCAGGCACCAGCGTGCAGCCGGCCAGCAGCGCTGCGCAACACAACAGCCAAGCGGCAATCGTGCGGCGTAACGACGCGAAGTCGTGGCCCTGGCGAAAGGACTCGGCCTTGCTCATTTCTTCTTCCTCTCGGCGACGCCAAGGCCAAGGCGCTTCAGCGCCTCGCGTACACGTTCACTGCCGCCCGGTCGCAGCAGAAACACGCCGCGTGCCAGCTTGCGCTCGATCCAGCCGCGCAGCTCGGTCAGTTCTTCCAGCAAATCGGCTTGTTCCGGGTTGTCTGCAATCAGCAGCTCAGCGGCGTCCGCGATCGGCGGGCTAAACTCTCCGCTCCACGTGCGAAGCGCCAGCGCCACAGTGGCCGAAAGCGGGCGACTGAGCCCTTCGCGAATGCGGCGCAGCAACTCGTCAGGCCCAATCGCCGCGGCGCTGCGTTTCACGGCGTCGGCGTCAAGCTGGTAGATGTCAGTGCCGCGGCTGGTGCTTAGCAGCTCGAGCAACTGGCGCGCACGCAGGTGCAGTTCTTCGCGCGGCGCACGCAGAGACGCGCCCTCGCCCGGTTCAATCACGGGCGGCAGGCGGCGCGCATAGTCCAGCGGCACCCGCCGCGGCGGCAACACGCCGCGCAGCGTGGCGGCGTCGGGCGCCACACACACACGATGACCACCCGGCAACACTTCGGGCGAGAGTGTCTCGACCAGCCGGGCAGGCAACAGCTTTGCCAGGTCGTCGACACCCTCCGCTTCAATGAACAGCGCGTCGGGCCAGATCTTGATGCGCTCGGACAGCGCACCCCAATCCTTGAGCGAAAACTGCACGTTCTGCGGCAGCGGAGAGCGGCTGAGGCCCGCCAGAAAGTCCGTCAGGCCGGAGGCTCCCGCGCCGCGGCCCAGCGCTGCCGCGAAGGGCGCGCGCTCAAGCAGGTACTTGCGGACCCGGCCCTCGGGTTGCGGCGTGGTGAAGCGCGCGAGTTTCCAGAGTGTTGCCGCGTCGGGCCGGTCGCCCAGGGCCACGACCTCGAAGTTCGGTTGCACCACGACCTCGAACGCCGTCGCCTCGGGTTCGTCACTGGCCTGGCGCAGCAATTGGCCGCGCGGGTCATAGTCCACCCAGCCCAGCCGCGACAACGGCAGTTCGCAGATCAGGGCGATTACCGCGCCCTCTACCGTTTCCCAATTGCCGTTGCGTTCGCAGTCTTCGCGCGCGCCGCGCTCGCGGATGCCGCGGTAGTACACGTTGCGCCAGCTTTTGTCGTCGTCGTGGTTGATGAACAGGTTCGGCAGCGTGTCGCGCACCCGGCGCACCAGGGCGGCCAGCGTCGTTTCCTGGCCCAGCGTCGTGACGATCTCGACGATCGCGCGCCTGGCGTCGATCAAGGTTCCAGGCCCGGGAATGTCACTGCCGACATCAACCGTGCGGCCCTTGCGCATGCCCGGCAACTCCAACGTCGGCGTAACACTGAACTCGTTGAAATCCCGCGCGTTCAACCACGCTTCGCGCAGCCGTGTTCGGCGTTCCATCAGCGGTGCGTCAAAAAACTCGTCGGCGGAGTCATCCGGCTCGAGGCGACTGTCCACCTCATGCACAAGGCCAATCTGCCTGGCCAGCGCAAGCCAGAACTCGACCTGGCTGTAGGCGACGCCTTCGGCTTCAACATCAGGCTGCGAAAGCGCGTCGTTGCATGCGCGAAAAAACGCCAGGTTGGGCAGCCCGTTTTTCAGCACGCGCGGCTGGCGGCTGATCACGCACTCGAGCACCGCCAGCAAGTCAAGCTCGCCCTGCGCGTATCCTCGCAACTCGTTGGCCGCTGCGTAGCTCACTTCAGCACCTTCGGGTGCAGACCGCGTTCGTTCAGGGCCTCGACAAGCCGGGCGGCGTCTTCGGTCTCAAGCACCGCGACATTGGGCGCGGGCCGCGCCAGCACGCGACCGGCGCAGTTGGCCGAAGCCAGCACCTGCTCAAGGGTATCGGCGTCTTCACACTGGACGACGCCCACGTGCAGATGGAACTTCATGGCAGCACCTCCGCGCTTTGCACGGCGCTGAGGTCAGGGCTGCGCGCAGGCGTGAAGCGGCCCTGCAACACGTCGGCGGCTTCCAGAATGCGGTAACGATAGCCCTGCTCTACAAGAAAGAGCTGGCGGTTGGCGCCGAATTCCTGGTCGCGGGTTTCGCGTGTGACCAACGTGTAAAAGTGCGCAAGCTGGCCCTCGCCCTTTGGCCGCAGGATGCGTCCCAGCCGCTGAGCCTCTTCCTGGCGTGAGCCGAACGTGCCGCTGAGCTGGATCATCACGTTGGCGTCGGGCAGGTCCACGGCGAAATTGCCGACCTTGCTTACGGCCAGCGCTTTGATTTCGCCGGCGCGGAATTTCGTGTACAGTTCGTCGCGTTTGCGGCTTGGCGTCTTGCCCTCAATCAGCGGCAGTTGAAAGCGCGTGGCCAGCTCATGCAACTGGTCCAGGTACTGCGCGATCACGAGAATCCGGTCGCCTTCATGCAATCTCATCAGTGCTTCGGCGACGTCGAGCTTGACCGGGTTTTCTGCGGCGATGCGGTACTGGTCGCGCTGGCCGGCCATGGCGTAGGGCATACGCTGCGGGCCGGGCAGGTCGACGCGCACCTCGGTGCAGTCGGCTTCGGCGATCCAGCCCTGCTTTTCAAGTTCGCGCCATGGCACGTCATAGCGCTTGGGCCCGACAAGGCTGAACACGTCTTCTTCCAGGCCGTCTTCGCGCACCAGTGTTGCCGTAAGTCCAAGCCTTCGCCGCGACTGAATTTCAGCAGTGGCGCGAAACACCGGCGCCGGCAACAGATGGACTTCGTCGTATATGATCAGGCCCCAGTCGGCGCGGTTGAAAATCTCGAAGTGGGGGAACTCTTCGCTTTTGCGCTTGCGGTAAGTGACAATCTGGTACGTCGCAACCGTGACCGGCGCAATCGCTTTGCGCTCGCCGGTGTACTCGGCGATCTGTTCTTCACGTAGCGTGGTCTTGTCCAGCAGCTCGCGAATCCATTGGCGGACCGCCACCACGTTGGCCGTCAAGATCAACGTGTGGGCTTTCACCAGCGCCATGGCAGCCATGGCGACGATAGTCTTGCCCGCGCCGCATGGCAGTACGACGGCCCCGCTGCCGCCCTTGACGCCGCCGCCCGCGTAAAAGACCTCGGCTGCCTCTTTCTGGTAGCGGCGCAATCCGAACTCGCGACCGCCGATGGTGTTGGTGCGCAACACAATGTCCAGCGGAGCACCAGGCGTGTAGCCTGCCAGGTCTTCCACCGGAAAGCCCAGCTTGACCAGCGCCTGCTTCAGGTAACCGCGGGCGGACTGGTCGATGCGCGCGGCATGCTCATCGACGAACTCGCCAAAGTAGCGCTCGACGGTTTTCTGGTGCGCCAGCATTTTCAGCAGCGTCGTGTCGTCGCTGCGCAGCAGGAAGCCCTTGTCGTCGCGCTCAAGCACCAGGCGGCCGTAGCGGCTGATGTACTCAAGCACTTCACTGCGCACGATGTCGGGCACCGCATAGCGCGAATAGCGCTCAAGCTGCTCCAGCACCAGTGCCGCCGTGATGCCGCTGGCGGCGGCATTCCATAGTGAAAGCGGCGTAATCCGGTAAGTGTGAATGTGCTCGGGGCTCTTGACCAGTTCCGCGAAGGCAGCCAGCGCGTCGCGCGCCTGCTCATAGGCCGGGTGATCCACCTCAAGCATGATGGTCAGGTCGGCTTGAACGATTGCAGGTCCGCGATTGTCGGGCAAGGCAGTGTCCTTGGACGAAAAATCGAACGGAACAGTCTAGCAGAGACGCGGCTGCCGGTCATGGCCCAGTGGGCGGGCCGAACGCAAGAATGCGTGGGAAGACTCTTTGCCTGCGAGCACATGGGTCGCCGGCCAAGCCGCACCGGCAGAATCGTCACAAACGGGGCATGGAGCATGCGTTCGGCTGCCTGAAAACTGGCACCCTGCCAGTGGCAGCCGCTTGGCAACTGGCGATTCCGCGACGCGGAGAATCGTACATGTCGGCTGCAAACCCACAAATGCAGGGGTTCTGGTGCGTCGTGCCAATCTGCCCAGTGAATTGGCACGGCAGGTGCTTTATCCCGCTTGTCTGAGAAACGGTTTCTCGGGCAAGAGGGAGGCAGCCGGCGGTATGGCCCCACCGACCGGCTGCCACGAATTTCCGGGGACAGGTGCGGGTTGCCGCGAAGATGGTTTCCAGATCAGCGCAGTGAGTGACCGATCTGATGGCTGCACCGGCGCCCGCACCTGGCTCTGCTTTGTCAACGCGATTGTAAGCATGGGCGTCAGTGCTTAACGTCTGGTTACCCTGACCCCGCTTGGGAGCCTCAAGACATGAAGACCTGGTTTCTGTTGATCGCGCTGCTGGCTGCCGCGCCATTGATGGCAGAGGACACGCCGCCCGACAACGCCGAAGAAGGCAAAGAACCAATCGACCCATGGGAAGACTTTGAAGTCGGCGACAAGACCGACGGCGCCTACCTGCCGCTTACGCTTGGGCGCGACCGTACCGGCCTGGGCCTGCGCACGCGCATGTCGTTCGGCTGGGACAGCAACGTCTATAAAGAAGATCGCAACCAGGACAACGCGTTCTACCTGGACGGCGCGGCCTACGGGTACGTCGGCGTTGACTTCGGCGCCGTGGCCTTGGGCGCGCGCGGCATGCTGGCCGGCCGCCTGCACTTTGGCGAAACTGACGCCGACATGTGGGACATGAAACTTGGCGGGTTCGTCAAGCTGCCCTATGGCGGTGGCGGCTGGGGGTTCGGCATCAGCGGCGACATCCTGTACCAGCAGTTGCAGACGTATGAGTTGCTGGGCCCGATCACGCGCCAGGACGACCTGCGCGCGGCAGGCGCCATTGCCCGCGCCTTTGTGGGCTACAAGTGGGGCGGGTTTCTGATTCTTGAGCTGGGCTTCACAGGCAAAGCCGAAGACTTCACAGAAGAGCGAGAGCTGACCAGCATCGACAACTGGGAAATCGGGACCGACTTTTCCGTCTGGTTCAATTTCTTCGACGTGATTGCGATCAAGCCCTATATCAAGTTCGACTACCAGTGGTTTCGCGACCAGCTGGATACGCAGGACGACGGCACGCCGCTTTCGGGTGAGGACAAAGTACAGTTGCTCAAGTTCGACTACGGCGCCGATCTTGACTTGAACTTCGGGTTCATTCGCGCCACGGCGCGAGCATACAGCCTTCGCCAGGACGACAGCGCGGCGGGCTTCCTGCGCTACTGGCAATACGGAATTCGCGGCGCGATTGACTTCATGATGGTCGGTGAGGTGAAGCTGTCTGCCGGCGGGCACTTCTGGACGCGCGAGTACGACGACCGGGTGGACATCGACACCGGCGAGCCGACGACGCTGTTCGAGCGCTACTTTTCAGCGTGGGTCGAGCTTTCGTGGAATTTCTGGGAGTTCATGGACCTGGGTGCGCGCTACCGCTACTCACGGCGCATCAGCGGGCTGAACAATGGCGGATATGCGGACCACGACCTGAGCATCTTCCTGGGGATCAGCTTCTGATGGTCAAAGGCCCGGGCAAAGGTACAGGCCTGCTGCTGGGCTGGGCATTCTCGATGATCATGGCGGGCGCGCTGCTGGTTGGCGCGCTCGTTGCCTACCAGTTCATTCGCGCCGGGTACGAAGAACAGCTTGAGCGCCGCCTCAAGAGCTATGCCGCGACTTCTGCCTCTGCCTTCAACTCCAATTCACTCGAGGCGATTGACGGCCCGGACGACGAGATTCTTGACTCATACTCAGGCCGCCTCAAGCGCCTGCAAGGCGCCAGCGGCGTGCGCCGCGCCGCGATGCTGCGCAACGACGGCGTGCTGATCTTCGACACCGCCGGCGGTGTCTGGGGCCAGCGCGACTATTCGTTCGCCGCCGATGCCAATGAGCTTGAGCGCTGCTTTGCAGAAGGTCCGGTCGTGACCATCCTTTATGAAGACGACACAGGCCGCGCCTATCGCAATGCCTTTGCACCCGTCGTGACGCGCGACGGCGCGATCAGCAACTTCGCCGTCGCCGTTGAGCTGGAAGCCGATTACACCCAGAAGCTCGGGTACGTGCGCCTGACCATGATTCTCACGGTGCTGGGCGTGTTCTTCGTGACGCTGGGTGCCGCGGCTGCGCTGACGCGGGCCTGGAACCGCATGCAGCGCGACCTTGCCCGACAGACGCGCCTGGCCGAGCAGGCGCAGTTCAGCGCGGGCATGGCCCACCAGATCAAGAACCCATTGGCTGCATTGCGCGGCTACGTCGAGCTGCTGGCGCGCAGCCTGAATGAGCCGCCTCAACGCCAGATTGCTGACAAGCTGGTCAGTGAAATCAGTGCCCTTGACCGTGTCGTGCGGGACTTTCTGCAGTTCAGCCGCGGCGCCCACGGCAGCGTCGAAAAGCTGACCCTGGGCCAGGCGCTGCGCCCGGTGCTCGATGCCGCCCGCACCGCAGGCGGAGACAAAGTCAAGGTTCACGACCCGGACCTGCCCGACATAGAGGTCGAAGTCGACAGCACCGCGCTTCGCGAAGCCGTCAGCAACGTCATGGTCAACGCCGCCGAGGCAATGCGCGACGACGGCGGCGAGTTGCGCATACGGGCTGCCGCCAGCGGCAGGCAGGTCACCCTGGAAATCGAAGACACCGGCCCAGGTATGCCCGACGACGTCAAGGCCCGCCTGTTTACGCCCTTCGTGACCGGCAAGGCGGACGGCACCGGCCTTGGTTTGCCGATTGCGCGGCGGCTGCTGCGTGACATGGGCGGCGACCTGGAACTGATTAAGACGGGCGCGTCAGGTACGATGTTCCGCGCAACATTTCTGCGGGAGGCACAGGAGTGAGCAAACCGAAGGTGCTGGTGGTAGACGACAAGGCAAGCATGCGCGACATGCTGGCGATGGCGCTTTCCGCGCGCGGCATGGAAGTCACGCAGGCGCCGGACGGCCAGAAGGCGCTTGAACTTGCAGGAGCAACAGGCTTTGACGCGATCGTCAGCGATTTGCGCATGCCCAAACTGGACGGCATGGGCCTGCTGAAGGCGCTGGGCGCACGCGGCGAGCCGCCGCCGTTCATCATGATCACGGCACACGGCAGTGTGAAGGACGCCGTCGAGGCGATGAGTCTTGGTGCCGCTGACTTCATCGAAAAGCCGTTTGACCTCGCGGAGCTTGAGTTCAAGGTTGAGCGCGCGATCGAAGAGGGCAAACACGCCGAGCCGTCACGGCCGCCGGGCGCGCAGGTGCTGCCGGGCATGATCGGCACCGCGCCGCAACTGGCAGAAGTCGCCGACATTGTGGGCCGCGCCGCCCGCAGTACGGTGCCGGTGCTGATCCTGGGCGAAAGCGGCACCGGCAAAGAGCTGGTAGCGCATGCGGTGCACCAGTTGTCGGCGCGCAAGGACAAACCGTTTGTTGCCGTGCACGCGGGTGCGCTGGCGCCGGGCGTGCTTGAGAGCGAACTGTTCGGCCACGAGAAGGGCGCCTTCACCGGCGCCGATACCCAGCGCAAGGGGCGCTTCGAGTCTGCCGATGGCGGCACGCTGTTTCTCGACGAGCTGGGTGACATCCCGCCCAGCGTGCAGGTCAAGCTGTTGCGGGTGTTGCAGGACAAGACGTTCGAGCGCGTCGGCGGCAGCCAGCAGTTGCGCAGCGACGTGCGCCTTGTCTGCGCCACCAACCGCAACCTGCGCGAAATGGTGCGTGAGGGCACCTTTCGCGAAGACCTGTTCTATCGCGTCAACGTGGTCACCGTGACCTTGCCGCCCTTGCGTGAGCGCGCGGGCGATCTGCCGGCGTTGGTTCGCCACTTCATGAAAAGCGAAAACTCGCAACTGGCGGTGCCCGATGAATCCATGGCGCGCCTGCAGCACTACCATTGGCCGGGCAACGTGCGCGAGCTCGAAAACGTCATTCGCCGCTGCGTGGCGCTCGCGCGCGGCGATGCCATCAAACCTGAAGACCTGCCGCCCGAGATTCTGCAAGCCACCCGCCTGCCGCCCGGTGAAGCCGCGCCGCAGGGGCTGGTCGGCGACCTTGAGCGCCACGAACGCAACGCCCTGATGAATGCCCTTGAGGATACCGGCTGGAACGTGTCGCGCGCGGCGCGGATCCTGGGTGTGGGCCGCACTGCCCTGCAATACAAGATGAAGAAATATGGTCTTAAGAAGAGCGATTAGGCTTTTGTGCGCGCTGCTGGCGGCAGTGCTGTGTTTCGGCGTGGTGAACGCCGACATGCAGCAGTTGAAGCGTGAAATTGAGGTGCTGCAAAAAGAGGTCAGCGACGCGCAGTCCAAACAGTCCGAAGCCGACAAGGCCCTGCGCGAGAACCTTGATGCACAGAGGACCGCCCAGGGCAAAGACCTCGAGGCGCTGAAGCAGAAAGCTCAAACGCTTGCGCGCAACGCATTTCGGTTGACCGAGAACGTCCGCGAGGCCAGGCAGAAGCTCGCGGGCAAGCAGGGCGAGTTGCGCAACGAGGCCAGCAGCCAGGCAGTCAATCAGGTAAGCGCCGGCGGCGACCTGGGCGGCCGGGTAGACAGCGCGCGCGCGGCGATTGCGGACTGGAAAGCCGCAATCGGCGAGATCCCGCAAGCGCCGCAGGCCCGCGACCTGACCGGCATACCCGCCGACGACCGCGACGCATTCCGCAAGACCGACATCAGCCGCCTCAAGGACTACGAGAGCTGGGCTGAAGCGGAGCTGAAGCGGATCGACAACGAGGTGAAGGCCGCCGACAAGCTGGCTGGATGGAACGTGGCCACGGCCAAGAACGGCGCCAGCCTGACCAGCGAGGCCAAGTCGCTGAAGACATCGCTGGAGGCCCGGCGCAAGTCAGTACAAGCGGCGCAATCCAGCGCCAAATCCACCCGCGAAGCGATCGAAAAGCAGATTGGTCGCTAAGTCGATCTGGCGTGCCCTCCGATTGCGCTTTCGAGAAAGACCACCACTGGGCGGGGTTATTCGATTGTTCAGGTCTAAAGAAATTGTTATCACTACCCATGCACGGCACGGGAGAGGAAATCTATGCGCTCAGCCACACGGTGCGTGGTTTGCGCCATTGTTCTCTGTTCGCTGACGGCCGGAATCACGGGCGAAGAGCTTGACTTGCCCAGGGGCCCAAAGCTTCAACGCGCTGCACAGCGCTGGGAGTTGCTGTGGGACGTTCCTCCCACGACCTACCTTCATTACGCTGCGGCCGAGCAAAAGCGTATCGACCCGCTGCAACCTCTGCCCGACGGAGCCAAGCCGATCGATCCCGCGCTTAGCTACGTTCACTTTCTCGGGTACGAGTTCAACCAGATCGGCGAGATCCAGCGTCTGGCTGCGCCTTTGGTCATGGAAGAGCACCTGTTTCAGCCGGCCATGGCCCTATCCGGGGATAAACAGAAGCCGGGCGGTGTCTGGACCCGCGAGTGGCTGTTCGACAACCTGGTCAGCAACCCGAAGATCACGCTTTCCAGCAGCTACCTGGTGAAAGAAGCCGAGACGTTCAACGGGGCGGAGTGCGCGGTCATTATCGGCACCCACACCCGGGTTGAGCCTGCCAAACCCGAGCTTGAAACGGCGCTGCGCTGGCTGACCTACACCAGCACCACCACGACCTGGTACAACATTGAAGAACGCCGGGTGCAGGCATCGGCCATTGAGCTGCATGCGTCGCTGTTCCGGCCGGCGGTCACCACAACGCCCGCGGCAACCGAGTGCTACGACTGGTACGTGCGCTACGAGTTCAGCCGCGACTTCGACAGCACGGCCGACCGCTACCTGCACGAGCGCGTGGAGAGCGCGATCGACAAAGGCGTAGAACGGTTGTGGGCCCTTCGCAGCGCGGAAGGAACCTGGCCCTATGGCGCCAGCAAGCGCGGCGGCACGGCGCTGAGCCTTCTGACGCTTCTGATGTGCGACGTGCCGGCCAGCGACGAACGCATCAAGCAGGGCTTTGACCTGCTCAAGGGCATGGAGATGGAGACCACGTACAGCGTGGCCTGCTCGCTCATGGCCTACGAGGCGCGCTACATCACCGAGGCCGAAAAGCGCGCATACCTCAGCAACCCCGACAAGCCACCAGAGTTCAAACGCGCCGTGACGCCCGAGGACCGCGAGCAGATGGAGTTGCTGATTGCGTGGATGCGCGGCAACCAGAATGAGGTCAACCCGTTCTACAACTACACCCGCAACGGCGAAGGCGGCAAAGAGCGTTTTGACTTCAGCAATACCCAGTACGCCCTGCTGGGTTTGGCCGCAGCGCTGCGCTGCGACATCAAGATTCCTGCCGGCATCATCAAGCCACTGGTCGAAGGTGTGGTGGCCTACCAGCAGCCATACGGGCCCAAAGTGAAGAAGGTGGTCGGGTACAAGCCGCCCACCGACAAGCGCAAAGAGGGCAAGAGCACGTATGCCAGCAAGCCGATTGAGGCGCGCGGCTGGAACTACTCGACGAAGTCGAAGTGGGACAAGTACACCGAAGTTGGCGACGCGTACGGTTCGATGACCACCGCGGGCTTGACATGCCTCCTCGTCGGGCTGGACATTGCTCAGTCGATGGACGCAGAGACCTTCAAAGCTGAGTTCGGCAACAAGGCGGTGCATCAGGAGTGGGAGAAGGCGGCCCAAGCAAGCCTGGAGTGCGGCTTGGCGTGGCTTGAGTACTGGTTCAGTGTGACGCGCAACCCGAATAAGGGTCGGACCTGGTACCTGTATTACATGTATGGCCTTGAGCGTGTGATGATGCTGGCGCAGGTTCGCTATCTCGGTGTGCACAACTGGTACAACGAAGGCGCATCCGTGCTGGTAGTGACGCAAGCCGACGACGGCGGGTGGGGCAGCACGCCCGACACATGCTTTGCCCTGCTGTTCCTCAAGAAGGGCACAGTTCCGCCGCGCCGTAAAGTGACTACCGGCAGCAAGTAGGTCAGGGACGAAGTGATTCACCGGGCGCATCGGAATGATGCGCCCGGTTTCAATTTCCATGGGCCTGCTCGGGGGTGGGCGGCGTTCCCGCCATGGCTACACTGGGCACGACTGCCTGATCCACAAGGTACAACAAGATGCGTGAAGACCTTTTCCTGAAGACCGCCAACCTGCGCGAACGCACGACCAATCTCCAGGTGTCGCTTTGACTACGCTTCTCTGAAGCAGCGCCTTTCCGACCTCACAAAACAAACGGAAGTCGACGGCTTCTGGGAGCGCCAGGAAGCCGCCCAGATTGTCGTTGCCGAGTCGCGCCGTCTTCGGGCTGTGCTGGAGCCGATCGACGAGTTGATGCACAAGCTCGATGAAATCAAGGCCATGCTCGACCTGGCCGACGAAGCCGGCGACGAAGCCACGTTTGCCGAAGCCGAAAACGAACTCAAGGTCGCCGACCAGCTTTACGACAAGCTCGAGAACCAGGCGCTGCTGAACGAGGTGGGGGACGAGGGCAACTGCTACCTGAGCGTGCAGGCCGGCGCTGGTGGCACCGACGCCTGCGACTGGGCGCAGATGCTGTTCGAGATCTACATGCGCTGGGCACGCAAACAGGGCTACGACATCGACATCGTCGATTATCAGGAAGACGAAGTCGCCGGCATTCGCAGCGCATCGGCCCACATCAAGGGGCCATTTGCGGCGGGCATGCTGCGCGGCGAAGTCGGTACCCATCGGCTTGTGCGCATCAGCCCCTACAACGCAGCCGGCAAGCGGCAGACGGCGTTCGCCAGCGTCGATGTGCTGCCCGAGGCCATGGCCGGCGAAATCGACGTTGAGGTGAACGAAGCCGACCTTGAGCTGAACTTCTCAAGGGCCGGCGGCAAGGGCGGCCAGAACGTCAACAAGGTGGAAAGTGCCGTGCGCATCACGCACGTGCCCACGGGGATCGTCGTGAGCTGCCGCAGCGAGCGCAGCCAACACCAGAACCGCGCCATCGGCATCCAGATGCTCAAGGCCAAGCTGTACCAGATGGAGCGCGCGAAACGCGACGAAGAGCTGGCCAAGCTGTACGGGGTGAAGGGCGAAGTGAGTTTTGGCCACCAGATCAGGAACTACGTGCTGAACCCGTACAGGCTGGTCAAGGATGCCCGCACCGGCGTTGAAATCGGCGACGTGGACAGCGTGCTGGCAGGCAACATCGACCCGTTCATCGAGGCCTACCTGAAGTGGCACCAGACCCGCAAGACCCAAGCCGCAAAGGCAAGCCCCTAGCCCGCGGGTCCACCTTCGAGGCCACCTGCGTTTCACCATCAGAAACATTGCCTTTTGCGGGTGTTGCGGGCGTATCAGCGTCATCTCAGTGAATCCAGCTTCATCCGGGCACGGCTTCATCGCTCGTGAGCGATGCTGGAAAGATGGGGGGTGCAGGGTATGATTCCTGTCCCCTCCTGGAGTTCGTGATGCGCCTTTTGCGGCTTGGTGCGGCTTTGGTTCTGCTTGCCCTGTGCATGGGGGTTTCCCCGTCCGGCCAGGCCGTTCCTGTGCCGGTGCCTGTCCCTGAGCCAGCCGCAGGCGTCTCGACGCTGCGTTTTCCGTTCGCAAGCTCTGCGCCTCAGCTAGACCCGCACCGCGCCCGCAACGCGGAGAGTTTTCAGGCCGCCAGCCTGATTTACGACACGCTTTACACGTGGGTGCCGGCGACAGACAAACTGCCCGCCCGCGTCGTGCCGGCGCTGGCAGATGGCTGGCCCACGGTCAGCGAAGACGGGCTTACGCTGACGATCAAGCTGCGAAAGGGCGTGAACTTTCACAACCACGCGTGCTTCGGCAAAAGTCGCACGCGCCAGCTTACCGCCCGCGACGTGGTGGACAGCCTGAAACGCGTTGCCGTGTGCGGCGAAGAGGGCATGGGCTGGATGATGTACACGCTCATTGCCGGGCTTGATGATTACGCTGAAACAGCACGTGGCGAACTTGATTATGGCGCTAACGACACAGCCGTCGAAGGCTTGAAAGTCACTGACGACCAGACGGTCGTGATCAAGACGACGCGCCCCTACGCGATTCTGCCGACGATGCTGTCGCACCCGGGGTTTTCCATTCTCCCGCGCGAGGCAATCAACGGAAACGCCGGCGCGCTCAGCGAGCGCGCCATTGGCACCGGCCCTTACCGGCTGAACGCGTTTGCCGAAAACCGGCTGGTCGTGCTCAAGCGCGTGGCCGAGTACTGGGGCGAGAAGCCTGCCTATGAGCGTGTCGTGTTCAGTTTCGTGCGTTACTGGGAAGGGTTTGTGAGGGGTTTGGCAGACGGCACGTATGGCCAGATCCAGGTGTTTCCGCGCTATTACGACCAGGTCGTGAAAGACGACAAGCCGGCTGGCGAACTCGTGAACAGCGGCGGCGAAGTGCTGAAGGTGAACGAGCACGGCTACTACTTCATGGCATTCAACATGCAGGACCCGACGTGGGGCACCCGTGACGCCGACGGCCGCAAGTTGCGGCGTGCGCTGTCGCTGGCCGTTGACCGTGTCGCACTGATGGAGACTGTGGGCTGGGACGCAAAGTGGTACGCGCCTCAGCTCGACATCCTGCCCGCCGGCACACTGTACGCTGACACCGCCGGGCAGCCCGAGTACGGCCAGCAGGACCTCGACGCGGCAAAGAAGCTGCTGGATGAAACCAGGTTCAAAGGCGGCGTAGACCCGGCCACCGGCAAGCCGCTGGTGCTGGATCTGCTGTCCAGCGACGTTGAACTGTACAACGCGATTGTCGGCACGCTGCGCAAGGCGCTGACTTCGCTGGGCATGCGGTTAACCGTGCGCTACGTCGATGGAGTGCGCTATCGCGAGCACGTGGTCGATGCAGAGCAGCAGATGTTCATCGCAGGGTGGTTTCTGGACTACCCTGACCCCGTCAACTTTCTGCAACTGTTCTACGGCGCGCACGCGGGCAAGCAGCTTGAGTTCAGCAACAGTTCGCGCTACGCCAACCCCGACTTCGACAAGGCCTACGACGCCTACACCAGCCTGGCGCCAAACGAGGCTAACCTGCCCAAGCTGCGCGAACTTGCTGCGGTCATGACCAAACTGATCGCCGAAGACCAGCCAACCATCGCCCTGACCCACGAAAAGCACGTGCACGTGCGCCGCAGCGAGATTGATTGGCCCGCCGCGGCTGTGCAGACCTACAACGCCACCCGCTTCACACGGGAGAAGTCGGAATGAAGTTGAAGCCTGCGTTTCCTGTGTTAGGGCTTTTCGCGTTGCTGCTCGGTGCGCTGGCCTGGACGTCTGCTTGCGGCAGCACGGCTGAATCCAACGCAGCCGAAGACCAGGGCGCGATCGTGGTGCGGCGCGACGAAGCCGGCGACCCACGCAGTATGGACCCGCACAAAGCCGGCGACGTGGTCAGCAGCCGCCATTGCGGCATGACGTACGAGTGCCTGTTTCAGTACGACTATCTGGATCGGCCGGCACGCTTGATCCCGGCCCTGGCGGCTAAAATGCCGGATTATGACCCGGCGACGCTGACCTACACCGTCAAGCTGCGCGACGACATCTATTTTCAGGACGACCGCTGCTTTCACGAAGACGCAATCGGCAAGTCATTTCGCGACGAGGGCGAAGGCCGGCAGTCTGATCGCGGCAAGGGCCGCAAGCTTACCGCGAACGACATCGCGTACTCGTTCAAGCGTCTGGCTGCGCTGCCTGATAGCGGCGGTTTCTGGGTGATTGAGGGCCAGATCAAGGGACTGGACGAGTTTCGCAACGCGTCGCTGGACAAGTCCAAAGAGGGCCCGCCGGAAGACCCTGACCAGCTCTGGCGCGAGCACCTGAACACCGCCGCCGTCGAAGGCCTGCGTGTGGTCGATAACCTGACAATCCAGTTCACTCTCAACCAGCCGTACCCGCAATTCCTGTACGCGATCACGCTTTCTTACGGCGCGGCCGTCGCGCGCGAAGCCGCTGAGTACTATGGCGAAGACCTGTTTAGAAAGCCCGTGGGCACCGGGCCCTTCGTGCTGACCAGCTGGCGTGCCAACTGGGAAATCGTCTGGGAGCGCAACCCGACGTTTCGCGAAGAGTTCTTCCCGGTGTCCGACAGGCCCGAACACGCGATGTACAAAGGCATCATGGGCAAGCGCCTGCCCATCGCGGACCGGGTGGACTTCCGGATTATCAAAGAGTCGCAGGCCAGCTTCCTGAACTTTCTGGCCGGCAACATTGACACCTCGGGCCTCGACAAGGACCAATTCGCTGCGGTGATCGCGCAGGGCGAGCTCACGCCCGACATGGCTGCCAAGGGCATCAAGCTGCAGAAGTACGAAGAGCCGACCATCCACTACATCAGCTTCAACATGAACGACACCACCGTCGGCGCGCCGGCGGGTGAAAAAGGCCGCGCCATCCGCCGCGCGCTGGCGCTGTGCGTGCAACGCGAAGACTATATCGAGCGCTACATGAACGGCCGCGGCAGCCCGGCGCTGCAACTGGTGCCGCCAAGCGTTACCGGCTACCAGAAAGACAGTATTCTCAAGAGCCAGCGCTTTGACCCCGAGGCGGGCCGCCGCATCCTGCAGGAAGCCGGCTTTGAGGTGCGCCGCAAGGGCACGCGCTACGAGGCCGTCGACACCGCCACGGGTGAAGTGGTCAGCGTTACGGTGAGTTACCGAAGCACAGCCGAGACCACAAAGCAGTACGCGAACTTTCTGGGTGGCCAAGCCGCTCAGGTGGGCATCACGCTGCAGTCCGAGCTGCTGACCTTCAGCGAATTCCTCAAGCGCCAGGACGATGGCAAGGGCCAGGCTTATGACGCCGGCTGGGTGATGGATTACCCCGACGCGCAGAACATGCTGCAACTGCTGTATGGCCCGAACAAGCCGCCGGGCATCAACAGTGCCGCGTACGCATCGGCGGAGTACGACAAGCTGTATGAGGCGATGGCCAAGCTGGACGACGCCTCGCCCGCGCAGCGTGACGAGAAAATGGGGTTGATCCGGCAGATGCATGAGGTGCTGGACCGCGATGTGCCGTGGGTGCTGATGGAGTTCCGCGTGATCTACGCGCTGTACCATGATTGGTATCTGCCGTCGCATGAGCCGAACCCGTTTGCATACACGTACTTCAAGTTTGCGTACTCCCACTCAGGTCGGCGGGCCGAGAAAGCCCAGACCTGGACGGATGCCCCGTTTCTTCCCGGCTTCATACTGTTTCTTGTGTTGCTGGTCCCGGTGGGGCTGATGGGCTACAAGATTTCGCGTCAGAGTTAGGCTTCCAAGGCTCGCATGCTCTCGTACGTCCTGCGAAAACTGATGTACATGCCCTTCATTCTGTTGGGGGTCATCTTCATCACGTTTGTGCTGTTTCAGATGTCCACGACGCCCGAGTCGCTGGCCAAGATCCAGCTTGGTGAAAAGGCCAGCGCCCGCCAGATCTACGAGTACCTGAACGAAAAGGGCCACGTGTCGTGGACCGATGCCGGCGAGAACAAACGCGCCCTGCTGGGCCAGGGCGTGCTGGACAACAAGCGTACGCAGTTCTTCGTGGCCGGCCGCCTGGCGGAAATGGCCGAAAAACGCGACGACTTGCGCGAACGAATCGTCGACCTGCATCGCGACATTGCAGAGGCCGAGGCCGATGAGCGGGCCGCACACGCCGAACTGGTGGGCGATGCCGACAAGCCGTTTCGCCAGTCCGATGACCTGAAAAAGCGCAAGCAGGAACTCGGTCGCGCGCAGAAACGGCAGCTTGAGAACCGCATCCAGATCCGCGCTGCCATCCTGGACGCGCGGCGAGTGTCGCAGACGTTGATGCTGCGCGAAAAACTCTCTGCCGGCGGTTTGAGTGGTCCGGCGCTGAAACAACAGGTAGCCGCGCGAGTGGCTGCATTGCAGGCCGTCGATGCCCACCACGTTGAGATGGCGTTCCTGGCCGAGGACGTGGGAATTCTACATGAGGCGGAGGGTCCCACAGACGCAATAGCCCTCGGCCGGCAAGCCGTCGCCGACGAGGCTGCGGCTATTGAGAAGGCAATTGCAGATCACGAAGCCGAGGCTGCGGGTCCGGACTCTTCCGGCCCGTCGTTCCTGCGCGCCGACTGGAAGGCGTGCTCGGACATCCGCGCGAAACTGGCCGACGTGGAGGGCATCGAGCCCGACCTGAAGTACACGGCCTGGTACGTGAAGTTTGTCTTCTATTTGGGGGACATCATCACGCTGGACTTCGGCGACACCAACAACCGGCGCCCGGTGATGGACGTGATCAAGGAAGGCATGTGGCCCAGCCTGGCGCTGGCGATTCCGGGCTTTCTGATTGCCGAGCTGATTGGCGTGTTCTTTGGCCTGTTCGCCGCGATGTACCGCCAGACGCGGGTGGACCACGTGATCGTGGTGAGCTCGATCCTTCTGATGAGCGTCAACGCCATTGCGCTGATCATGTTCGGGCAGAAGTTTCTGGCGGCTGATCTGAACTACTTCCCGATCACCGGCTATGCCGAAGGCTTTGGCGCCATGCGCTTTCTCGTGCTGCCGATCATCCTGTACATCACGATCACGTTCGGCGAACGGGTGCGCTTCAACCGCATCGTCATGCTGGACGAAACGAACCAGGACTACGTGCGCACCGCCCGCAGCAAGGGCCTCAGC
Organism: Planctomycetota bacterium; assembly: GCA_020849795.1. Taxonomy (GTDB): domain Bacteria; phylum Planctomycetota; class UBA8742; order UBA2392; family UBA2392; genus JADJRK01. Next base: position 75,257 of record JADZFR010000015.1, read on the forward strand.
GAGAACGGCATCCTGTTCAAGCACATTCTGCGCAACACGCTGATTCCGTTGATCACGCGCTGGGTGGTGGCAATTCCGTCGCTGTATCTGGGCTCGCTGGTGCTTGAGACGTTCTTTGCCATCCCCGGCCTTGGCTACATGACCGTGGATGCGATTGCCAACAGCGACGCAAACGTGATTCGCGCCGTGGTCGTTTTCGGCAGCGTCAGCTTCATGCTGGCTGCACTGCTTTCAGACGTGCTGTACGCCGTGGTCGACCCGCGCGTGAAACTGAGCTAGGACTTCGCCATGCCATGGAGAGAGGTCATCCGACTGCTGTTGAAGCGCAAGCTGGCCGTGGCCTGCTTTGCTGTCGTGGTGATCTGCGCGTTCATTGCGCTGACCGCGCAGATCTGGGTTGCGGATTCCGACCTTGAGTCCAATCCCGGCGTTGACACAGCCGCCAACCTGATTGAACGCAAGCAGTTGCTGCGATCGCAGGAGCTACTGGATGCGCACCCCGACATGACCGAGGCCGAGGCGCGAACGCAGGCCGACGAAGAAGTACTGGCCGGTTTGAACGCCGACGCGCTTACCGTCACAAACCTCAAGCGCAGCTACCACCCGCCGACCTGGGTGCTTGCCCTGAATGCCGACCACGCGCACTGGAAAGAGACCGCCGTCAAGGATGAGGCGCTGGCCGCCGACCAGCGATGGGGTTTCTTCAGCGCCAAGGCGTGGCGTTTTCCGATGGGCTGCGACGTGGAAGGCGTGAGCATCCTTGCCAAGCTGATTCGCGGCCTGCAGTTGGCGTTCATCATCGGCATCATCCCGACCGTGATCAGCTCGATCATCGCGGTCACGATGGGCTTGATCGCCGGTTATTTCGGCAAGCTGATTGACGACATCATTGTGTTCATCATCTCGACCATGGCATCAATCCCGCTGCTACTGCTGCTGATTGCGTTTATCCAGGCGGTGCGCAACAGCGAAGCCATCACCCAGTGGTTCGAGTTCTTCGGGCTGGGTGAAGACCAGAAGCACTGGCGCAACATGATCCTCGTGCTGGTAGTGATTGGTTTGACCACGTGGATCGGTCTATCACGGCTGGTCCGCGCCGAGGTGATGAAACACAAGAATCGTGAGTACATTGACGCAGCCCGGGCCTTGGGCTACGGCAACCTGCGCATCCTGTTCAAGCACCTGCTGCCCAACGTGTTCCATATCGTGATCATCTTCTTCACGCTCGGTTTCGTCGGCGCAGTCGGCCTGGAAGTGTTCCTGAGCTATGTCGGGATTGGCGTCGAAGCAAAGCTGCCCACCTGGGGCCAGATGATCAGCGGGGGCCGCACCGAGCTGCAACGCGACCCCAGCGTGTGGTGGCCATTGACTTTCGCCACTGTGGCGTTGTTCGTGCTTTCACTGGCGTTCAGCCTGTTTGGCGACGCGCTGCGTGACGCCCTGGACCCGAAACTGCGCACTTGATTGCAGATGCAGTGCTCTCTGGATTTTGCTCGTTCCTCTGGTAGCGTCGCCGCCCCATGCGCACAGGCATTTTCATCACTGGCACAGACACCGGCGTTGGCAAAACCATCGTTTCGGCCGGCTTGATTCTGGCGCTCAAGGCGCGCGGGCTGAACGTCGGTTACATGAAACCTGTGGAGTCCGGCTGCCAGGTGCTCGATGGCGAGGTGGTCGCGTCGGATGTGCGTTTCGTGCGCGAGGTGTGCGGTATCCGCGACGACATGGACCTGATGTGCCCGTACCGGCTCAAGGCCGCAGCCGCACCCAGTATTGCCAGCCGCCTGGAAGACATCCACGTCGATATCTCGTACATCGTGGACCAGTACTTTCAGCTTTCGTTGATGCACGAGATCATCGTCGTCGAAGGCGTCGGCGGGCTGATGGTGCCGTTGAATAACAACGAGGTCGTGACCGATTTGATTTTGCAGTTGGGCCTGGAAGCCGTGATCGTGGCCAAGCCCGGCCTGGGCACGATCAACCACTCGCTGCTCACGATCAACATGGCCAAGATGATGGGCATCTCCGTTCAGGGCCTGATCGTGAACGGGTTTGGCAAAGACGTGATCGGTTTGCCGGAGCGGACGAACCCCGACGAGATCCAGCACTTCGGCAATGTGCCGGTGCTGGGCATCCTGCCCTGGCTGAAAGACCTGGATTTCAACGCCTGCAAGCCCGGCACCCTGCTGAGCGAGTTCATGGAGCGGATCGACATCAACGACCTGCTGCCGGGCGACGACGACGCGTTCTAGCCCGGGCGCGTCCAGCGCAGCACGGGCACCGGCTCGGCGAATCCTTTCGCGTGCGCTTGTTCGTTGCGGCTTTGCCAATTCTGCTCGCGCAGCGCGGCACAGTGGTCGGTGCGCTGGGCCAGGGCATTGCTGACCATGATGTCGCCGCCCTCACTCAGATGCTGGACCCGCGCCGCCAGGTTTACCGTGGTGCCGAAGTAGTCCAGCCGTTCATTGAGTGTCACGGCGATGCAGGGGCCCACGTGCAAGCCGACCTTGAGCTGCACGCCCGCCGTGTGGCCGTGATTGCGTACATAGGCGTCGGTGCGCGCGTGAAGCTCCGCGGCAGCCTGGAGTGCGGCATCGGGGCGCGTGAACACGGCCATGATCGCGTCGCCAATCGTCTTGACGATGGCGCCGCGGAACTTCTCGACGATTTCGTGCAGGATGTCGAAGTGCGTGCGCACCAGCGCAAAGGCCTTGGCGTCTCCCAGCGTGTTGTAAAGCGCCGTGCTGCCCACGACGTCGGTAAACATGATCGTGGCGTCCTCTACAGCCAACTTGATGCCCGGGGCCAGCACCTCGTTGCTGAACAAGTCACGAAAGCGCTGGTCGGCGACAAGCTCGCCCGCCGACAGCGCGTCGTTGGCCCACTCGACCGACTCGATGACCACCACCACATTGCGCTTGCTCTCGTTGCGAATGCGCACGCCAAACGCCGTGCCTGCCGGTGCAGTCTGGTCGCCGCCTTCAATGGCTTCATCGCGGCATGTGTATGCAATCTCGACGCCGCCTGTCGCGTCGGGGCCGACTTCGAGCCAGCGGTAACTCTTGTCGCCGGTCGCCCGCATGCGGTAGCGGCCCTCTGCAAGCCGGATGCTGAACGCGTGCTCGTCGCCGGGCTTGAACAAGTGCTGGTAAACAATGTGCGGCGTGGTGCCCGGGCCGCCAAGGCAGTAATGGAACTCCGGGATCTCGCGCACCTGCGGGTGCGGCGTAAACACCGCCTCCAGGCTGCGGTCGAGGTCAATGTCAAAGTCCACGTTGCAGCTTGGGCAGAACGCCTTTTCCTTTACGTCGCCCAGCGACGACAGGTTCATCTTGTCGCCGCGACAGTGGGGGCAAATCACGTCCCACCGCATCTTCAACATGCCTGCGCGCGTTGCAGCCAGGAACAAGTTCAGCGTTTCGGCAAATTCGCTGCGCCACCGGCGCGCAAACGCGCGCGGCTGCATGCGTCGCAGCTTTTCGTCCGGCGCGTTCAGCACGGCTTCTGACAGCTTTTCCAGCAGCGATGTCTCGAACAGCTTGCGCGTGCGCTCGGCAAAGTCGCGCAGCACGCCGGCGTCGGCCTTGCCGGTCCGTGCTTCGTCTGTGAGTTCCACGGGGCGATACAGGACCGCGCTGTGCGAGCGCTCTCGCTTCTGTTTCTGTTTCAGTCTCTCGGCGGCTTCCCGAAACACCCGCTGATACGGTTTCACACCCGTGTTACGCGTGCCGCTGGCGGCAAATACGCCGAACACGCCGCTGGGCTCAAACTCAAACACGGTGCGTACGGTGCACCCGGCGTCGGGGTCGGCGGGGTCGTCCGGAATCAGCTCGCAGGCGTGGCGGAATGAACTGAACGGCCCCTTGGAGAACACGCGGCGGACTTCGTACGACTGCTCGTGAATCCACGTGAAAGGCAGTTCCTCGTACTCGAAGTTGATGGTCTTGCGATAGCTGCAGAAGCGGCGGCTGGTGCCGTCGGGTTGCGGTTCGTCGCGATAATCAATCGCGGGCATTCCTGCGGCGCCGTCAATCAGGTCCGTGTCCGAGACCACACGCCAGACTTCAGTCAGGGGCGCGTCAAAGTGCACGTCGAACGTAAGTGACCTGGTCATGGTCATTGGTCAGTTAGCAGAGCAGGCGCCGCGCCGGATTGTCTCTAAACGAAGTGCATCGCGACAAGGTCCTTGATCGCGATGTGGCCCTTGATCTTGCCGCTGCCGTCCACCACCGGCAACTCGCCCACGCGCCGCTGCTGCATCAGCAACACCGCTTCCGGGGCGAGCTTGTCGCCGTGAATGCTCAGGCACGGGCTGGTCATGACCTCAATGATCGGGCGGGTCAGCAGGTCGGCTTCGTCGACGTGGCGGCGCAAGTCGCCGTCGGTAAACACGCCCCTGAGCACACCGGTGTCCACAATGAAAGCCGCCCCGGTCTTGTGCAGCGTAATGGCGTGCAGGGCGTCGCCGATGTTTGCGGTCACGCCGACCACGGCGGTTTCTTCAATCGGGCGCATGACCTCGTTGCACTTCATCAGGCTGCGGCCGAGTGCTCCGCCGGGGTGAAAGCGGGCGTAATCTTCACGCGTGAAATTGCGCGCCTTCATGACGGCCAGTGCAAGCGCGTCACCCATGGCCAGCATGACCGTGGTGCTGACGCTGGGCGCCATGCCGATCGGGCACGCTTCGCTGACTTTGCCTAGGTTCAGCACAATGTCGCTGTGTGCCGCAAGCGGGGATTCGGCGTTACTGGTCACGCCGATGCACCTGCAACCCAGGCGCTTGACCACCGGCAGCATCCGCGTCACTTCTTCGCTCGTGCCGCTGTTGCTGAGCGCAATCACCAGGTCCTGCGCGCGAAGGCGCCCCAGGTCACCGTGCATGGCTTCGCTGGGGTGCAGCGCAAAGCTGGGCGTGCCGGTGCTGGCCAGCGTGGCGCTGATTTTCTGGCCAACCAGCCAGGGCTTTCCGACGCCGGTCACTACGACGTGGCCATCGCACTTCAGCACCGCTTCAACAGCGCGGTCAAAGGCAACATCCAGCAGGTCGGCAAGCCGGCGAACGCCGTCGGCCTCCTGCTGCAGCACTGACTTTGCAAAGTCCCGAATCTCGGTCATGGCACCGTTATAGCGCGTTGCGCCTTGTTCTGCCGCTACTTTGCGCGGCCGAAACAGAACGTGGTGTTGTCGCACGTCAGCCCGACGAAGTCCTCGGTCAGTGCCAGCTGCACAAATAGCGGGCTGTCTTCGACGCGATGTTCCCACTTAAAGCGCTCGGTTCCGTCGCTGTTCAGCACCAGCACGCGAAACCCCCATAGCCGCAGGCGACCATCGATGATCCGGTTCTCGGAATACACGGCTACGATGCCGCCCTCAAACAGTGCCGCCGACTGCAACTCAACACGGTCGTTGTCGTTCTCGCGGGAAAGAGTGTACGTGAATGTCTGCTTTCCATCAGTCAGGCTGTAGCCAGTGACCTTAGCCAGGTTGCCGGGCGAGCGCGTTGCCAGAACCAGCTGCCCGGGCAGCAGCAGGTTTGCGGTCACCATCTCGGTCGGGGCGTTGTCGACGCGCCAGACGCTGTCGGCCGATGCGGGGTCATACAGCGTGACGCTGTTCAAGCCGACCACGACCAGCTTGTCGCCCCGTGTTTCCAGCAGCGTCGGGTAGCGCACCCGCGTGTCGTGGATGGCGCCGGGCTTGAGCGTGTCAGCACCGAAGAAGTGCAGCTTGCCATCGCGATCAGCGACAATGATGTGGCTGTCCGTGGCGACAGGCGACACGGTGATGCGGCCGTCAGTGGGCACGCTGGTGCGCGCGCGTTCTTCTCCGCTCTCGGGATCAAGCAGCACGAGGTGCGTCTCGTCGCCCAACAGCAGCACCTGGATGCCGGAAACAGACTGGCCGATCCAGCGAATGCTGACCGCCTCGAGCTGCGTTTCCCACACCTCGCCGCCGCTGGCCGCGTCGCGGGCGCTGATGCGCACCATGTTGCGGCGGGTGCGCGTGTTCAGGAAGCGCGTGCCGTAGATCAACATACCTGCTTGCAGGCTGATCGGGTCAGGTGTGCCGCCCGTGGCTGCGCTCCAGACCTCATTGCCTTCGTCGTCGTGCAACGCAAATCCCTGGTTCAGCACGAACAGTGTGCCACGGCTGGTGCGCCGGGTGTCGGTGACGGTTACCTCGGTCTCGCGCGCCCACAGATCTTTGCCGGTGGCGGCCTCCATGGCTACGAGGGACGTTCCGTTGCGCGTGCGCTGGCCAACAAAGAGCTTGCCGCCTGATGCCGTCGGCTGCAGCGGAAGGCGGGTGAAGCCGCCGACCTCCCACGGCTTGCGCCACAACTCCATCATGTTGGCAGGCAGGCGCGGCAGTGCTTCCTTGGCGCTGTCGCTGTCGCCGTCTTTGAGCAGCGGCTCGAGCAGTTCTTTGTAAGTCTGCTCGCGGCCCAGCAGCGTCAGCTTGCCTTCGGGTTTTGCGCGCAGCACGCGGCCTGCCAGCAGGCGGGCGCGGAGAGTCTGGCCTGCACGACCGTAGGCGACAGCCATCACGACATGCAGGTCGTCGCGGCGAGTGCGCTCGCTGAAGTCTTCCAGGGCGGCGCGCACGACTTCGCCTGCAGTGTCCGGCCTGAAGTTGAACAGTTCGTGCTCAGCCAGTTTGAACGCCGCGTCGTCGGACGCCCGACTCAGCGGATACTTGTCCAGGACTTTGCGCCACGCGTCGGCGTTGGCCGCGGCCATCAACGCAACCGCTGCCTGGTCGGTGACCGTGAATGCTTCGCGGCCATTGCGTACAAGAATCTCGCGAAGTTTGCCCAGTGTCAGAGCGCGAATGGGGGTGCCTTGATAGGCCAGCCGCGGATTGGCGTCGAACAGGCGATGATACAGCTCAACGGCTTCGGCCGGGGCGCTTTCGCTGATCAGGCCTGCGACGCGAATGGTCGCGTAGAGCTGCGCCGGCAACTCAGGGTCGGCGCCGATCCCGAAGTCAGGGTTAGCCTTGATGATGGCGCGGTAAAACTCAAGCGCGTCGCCGGCGTTGCCGCTGGCCAGGACGGCCTTCTCTTCCCGCAGAAAGCACTCGGTGCGTTGGCTTCGAGTCACGGCAAACCCGCGTGCCTGCGCCACCAGGCCCATCGCTTCCATGTACTGGCGGTGCAACAGCGCCGCGTCGGCCTGCCCGAGGTATTCGTCCACAAGGGCGTGGCTGGCCTGGTCACGTACGCGCGTGTTGGGCGGCGGCGAGGCCGCAAGTTCGTATGCTCTGCGAATGGACTTCATACCGTCAGCACGGTTGCCCAGGCGCAGCGTCAGCAGGCCAAGCCGCAGGTGCGCATCGGCGTCTTCGGGGTTGCTTTCAAGTTCTTTGCGCGCGGTGCGCAGCAGTTCTTCGGCGTCGAAGCGCACAGACAGCTGCGAGTTGCCGCGCGAATAGTCTTTGCCAACCACCGTGAAGACTACACCGTGCTGCGCGAACACCGAGAAGCCGGAGTAGCCGTAAGTTGAGGGGACGATCGCCGAGTTCACGGGACGCATCGAGTCAAGTTCGACCTCGACGATCAGATTGTTGGCGGCCGTGTCGTAGCCCGGCCAGAGCAGGCGGTTGGAAGCCATGCAGGGCCGCCCCGCAAGCGCAAGCGTACCTCCGCCGTTGGCTTCACGCGTGACCCGCAGCGACTTGGTGACCCTGCCCTTGGCGATGTCCACCGTGTGCAGCATGCTTGATCCGCCGCCGCGGATACCGCCGTCGCCGGCAACGAACGCCTCGCCGCCGCGCAAACCGACCAGTGCGCGGCCGCCATAAAGAGGCTGGCCCTCGCGCGCCAGACGCCAGACTTCTTTGCCGGACGCAGCGTCAAATGCAAACATGTAATCGGCATCGGCTGGAGCGACAATGACGTAGGCCTTTCCCTGATGCTCGGCATAGATGGTCGGCGAGTTGTACCAGGTGACATCGCGATAGAACGTCTCGATGTACTTGCTGACCGGGCGCGGCATGTACTCATAGCGCGACACCCAGCGAATGCCCCGGGTGTTCAGGTCCACGGCCACGACGCCGCCAATGTTCGTGCACAGGTAAAGCAGGCTGCCAGAGATTGCGGGCAGGCTGGCCAGCGGCTCGCGCGCCGGGCGGCCGAACATTGTGGTCTCTTGCTGGCCATAGCAGAGTCGCAGCTTCCACAGCACGTCGCCGCTATCCGGCTTCATCGCGACCAGGAACACGTCAGACAGCGATTCGACTTTGCTGGCAATCGCGTACAGGACTCCTTCATAGACGACGGCGCTCAGAAAACTGGTCGTCGAAAGCGCATCACCCTCATACTCGCCGCCCACCTTCCACAGCAGGCGGCCGGTGGACCCGTCTACCGCGCACAGCGCGCGCCGCACCTTCGGGTAATGGCTGTGAAGCCGGAAGTTGGGGTCCGGGTACATGTTGTGGTATGCCGTCGAAAGCGGGTTTTCCAGCGCGGCGTACGCGGTGCCGCGGTGCACGCTGACCGGCAGAATCAGCGATGGGTCAGGTTCAATAGTGCGCCAGTTGTGGCCGAAGGTAGGAAACGGCTTGCACGACCACATGGGCCCGCGGCCGCCGTTCACCAGGTCGTAGGCCACCAGTTGGTCGCCCTGGTTCACATAAACGACCGACCCGTCGAAGACCGGCAAATAGGGCGGCACGATCGGCGGGTTGTAGTTCATGAACCGGGCGGGGTGGGCTGACGCCGAAAGCGCGGGCAAGATCTGGGTCCAGGCGGCTTTGGAGTAGTTCGTCGGTTTCTCGTACAGTCCGGTGTTGGCGTAGTTTCCGCCCGGCCAGTGCACGCCGCGCCGGTCAATCGTGTCGCTGGCGCCGTCGCGGGCCTCTGCAAGGCGCCGGGCAAGCAGTTCGCCCAGCGCAATGGTGGTTTCGCCTTCTTTCACTGTTTCGCTGTGGATGGCCGCCGACTCGTCTATAATGCGGCGCAGGGCGGCGCGCTCGCCACGTTCGCGGTAGCAATGGCTCAGCCAGGCGTACAGGTACGCGCGGTTCGCAGCGGGGATAGCCGCCGCATTCTCGAGTGAACGTTCAAGCATGCGGGCAGCCTGCGCCAGCGAACCTTCTTCCCAGTGCAGGGCAGCCAGCGCTGCAGCGGCCTCGGCACCGCCGAGGGTCAGCCCGAACCGCCGGTTCAGGTCACCCAGGCGGTTGCGGTCGCGAGTTCGCAGCGCATCGGCGAGTAACAGCCTCACGCGCGGACCGAACAACTCCTCGTACAACTTCATGCCGTCGGGACCAAGGCTCCTGATCTGGTCCTCGATCGAGCTGAACGCTCCCTGCCAGCGCAGCGCCAACCCGGGCACCCGGGCGCTGTCAGGCGCGCGCTCGACCACGACAACTCCGGACGTGTTGGCTTCACGGTTCAGTTCGCGCTGGCAGATTTCCAGGATCGAGGTCATCAGGAAGCGGCGCTCCTCGGCATCTGGGGCGCTACGCAGCGAGGTCTTGAGGCGTGCAATGCGGTTCAAGGCGTCTTCAAGATCCGCCTGTGTGGTGATGCTGAACGCGGTGGGGTCAGAGTCAGGCGTGAAGCTGCGCGGCATGATCTGCGCATTGCTGAATGCAATCGCGCAGGCAACGAGTGCAAAGGCGGCGAAGATGCGTCGCATGGGTTCTCCCGTCCAACCTTAGTACGCACAGCGGCGCATCAACGGCCGGATTTCCCGCCAGTGTAGAGGCCCGACACGCGCCAGACCACCACAAGCCAGAACAGTATGGCAAGGCCTGAACCGAGCGCGTCTGCGGCAATATCCCACATGTCAAACACCCGCCCGTGCGAGGCACCCAGTTTCGCCTGCACCAGCTCAACGGCGGTGCCAAGAAGCATCGTAAGCGCAAACGTAAGCACCGCGCAGGTTAGCGCCCTTGGTAGTCGCGCGGGCGGCTTGCCAAGCAGGTAGGCGCCCATGAAGAACAGCGTCGCCAGCCAGGCATGGGCAGCCGCGTGGAGCAGCTTGTCGAGGTGGGGGACGCCGGGGCCCGACAGCGCCGCCGCCACCGGCCGTCCGGCGCCCTCAAGCAGCAACAAGCTGCCGGATGCGACACCGGCCAGCAGCAGCACGACGCCGAGGCGACGGCTGGAACCCTGATGATTGCGCGCGATCACCACGCGGTTTTGCCACAGCGGACTCGAAACGCCAGACGCATATCGAGGCGATACGCGCGCGATGGCGCTCAGGTCTGGTGTCTTTCCCTGCGTGACATGCAAACCCCGGCGTTTCCGCCGGGGTTCAGCCTGGCTTCTGCGATGATTCGCGCTATTTCAATGCGCGCGCGAGGATGGTGACAATCTCGTCCTGCGTCTCTTTAGTGTAGACACAGTCGTTCATCAGGATCGAAAACGCCACGCGACGGTTGTCGGTCAGAACGTAACCCGAAAGCGCCCGCACGCCGCGGATGTACCCGGTTTTGGCGTACACCCTGCCCTTGATCGACTTGTCGTTCAGGCGCTTTTCCAGCGTGCCGGTTTCGCCCGCGATGGCCAGGCTGTCGCGAAACGCTTCAAAGTTCGCGCCGGCCGCCATCGTCTGCAACAACCTGGTCAGCATGTGCGCAGTGACGCGGTTCTCGCGAGCGAGGCCGCTGCCATCGACGATATTCACGCCGTCAGCCCACCAGCTTTGTTCGCGCAGGAAGGCTTCAACGGCGGCGCGGCTTGTCTTGAAAGTTCCCTTCCCGCTGTAGCGCAGGCCCAGCTGCCGGAACAGCAACTCGGCGTGCAGGTTCTGGCTGTTGGTGTTGATCGGCGGCAGTGCGCTCAGCAGCGTTGACTTGTGCTCAACAAGCACGGTGCAGCGCTTGACGTCTTCCATGCCCAGGGTGACTGGTTCAATCGTGCCGCTGACCGTAATGCCATTTGCCCCAAGCGTTTCGCGCAGAACCGTTGCGGCGTACAGCGCCGGGTCGTGAACGGTCACGTCAATGGAGTAACCCCACGTTGCCTGTTCATACACCTTTCCCCGGACGGTGATGGTGTTCTCGCCCCGGGGCCGCACGATGCCGATTTCGGCGCCTTTGCGCCCGGGCAGAGTGGTGGTCTCATTTACGATCTTGACGGCAGCCGTTGGCGGCGTCAGTTCGATGCTCGCGGGCTGGCCGGCCTTGCCCGGCACCACGCGCACGCCGATGCAGTTGTCATTGAACGCCAGCGCGCTGACTTCAGCGCAATACCACTGGATGTACTGGTCGTCCTTGGGCCATCCTTCGCAATAGCTTTCACCGCCGAATACTGTGCTGTCGTAGCGCAGACCGTTGATCTCGGTGATGCCGGCTTTCTTCAGTTGCTCGGCCCAGCCCCGAAAGACTGCCAGCACGTCACCGTTGTGAAAGCGGCCGCTGAGGTTGGGGTCGCCGCCGCCCAGCACATACAGCGGCCCGCCGTTTCTGCCTTCGCCAAGCAGCAGCGTGCGAAACTCAAAGTCACCGCCCAGCAGCTTGAGCGCAGCCGCCGTCGTGACCAGCTTCATGTTGCTGGCGGGTGAGAGAGGTTTGTCGGGGTTGTGGCTGAAGATGGTGTCGCCCGAGTCCAGGTCAAGCACCACGCATCCGGCGGTGCCGCGTTTGCCCTCGGCCTTGGCGAGTTGAAGCTTGATCGCGCTGGCGGCATCCGCGGGCAACGACTTGCCGTCAGAGCGGGCATCGACGCCGGCCAAAACGAGCAGCGAGAGCGTGCAAAGCACGGAGAATGCGCTACGGGAGAAGATCATGGGTGTTGGCCTCAAAGAGTCGGTACTTGCGGTAGAGAACGCCCCCGGCTTTGTCGGCCAGAGACACCATTGGTTCGTTGTCTTCCAGCACCCAGCTGAGCTCGCAGTACTCATAGCCCATGGCCTGGCCGTTCTGGATGACCTGGTCGATCATCATCGCATCCACGCCCTTGCCGCGATGTTCAGCCACGACGCCCATCAGCATGGTGCGAAAACCGCGAATCATGCGCAGGCCATTGAGCAGCTTCCACCAGCCCCAGGGCAGCAGCCTGCCATCCGGGATGTTGCGCAGGACCTCGTTGACGTTGGGCACGCAGACCATCATGCCCACCGGCTTGCCGTCGATGCTTGCCACAGAGGTGATCTCGGGCCGCACGATCGGCTTCAAGTCGGCGGCAATCGCGTCTACCTCGGGCGGGGTGACCTCCACAAAGCCCCAGTTTTGCGCCCAGGCTTCGTTGAAAATGTCGAGCATGGTCTTGATGTCGGCGCGAAATCCCTTGCTGTCAAGGCGCACGGGGCGCAGGTCCAGCTTGGGTGCGCGGCGTCGCACGGCCTTCATCAGGCGTTGAAAGCGCTCGTCGGCCATGGTGGCGCGCGTGACCAGATAGGCGTAAAGATCTTTGGCCTTGCGCATGCCTGCGTCTTCCAGCAGGCGCTTGTAGTAGCGCGGGTTGTGCGACATCAGGATCAACGGGATGCCATTGAACCCCTCAAATAGCACGCCGGGGCATTCGTCGTTGAGGCTGTAGTTCACCGGGCCAAGCATACGCGTGTAGCCCTTGTCTTTGACCCATTGGGCGGCGCGGCCAAGCAGCGCTTTGCAGGCGGCCACGTCATCGTCGCATTCAAAGAAGCCGAAGAACCCGGTGCTGTCGCCATACTTCTTGGCGTGCAGGCGGTTCTCAATCGCGGCAATGCGACCGACGGTCTCGCCGTCGCGCTTGGCCAGGAAGAACGCGGCGTCGCCATGGTTGAAAAATGGGTACTTCTTGCGATCCAGAAGTTTGTTGACCGCCATGCGCAACGGCGGCGCCCAGTCTGCGTCGCCCTGGTTGACACGCCACGGCAGGTCAAGGAAGTCGGGGCTGCGGCGGGGGTCCGGCAGTTCTTCAATCAGGATGTCACCGGCCATGGAATCTCCGGGAAACAAATCGGCAGATGGGTCCGATAAACTAAACGGAAAGAGGCAAGGCATGGGGCACAAAGCAAACAACGGCCCAGGCGGACCGTTGTCTGGCTTGCATTGGGCGATACCTGCCGCCTATTCCTGTTTGCCGACGCCGTAAACGTACACCGCACCATCGATCAGGGTTTCGGTCCCGATCACGTCGATGTGCACGGGTGTGCCAATCGTGTTGCCGTTGGTGCGGTCCAGGTCAAGCCGGTGAAAGCGCAGGTACGACTTGGCATTCGGGATCGGCGAGCCGGTGTATGCCGTTGAACCTTCGCCAAAGTACAGCGAGAAGCGCAGCGGGTCCTGGTACCAGCCCATGCCGCGGGTGATCTTGTTGCCGGTGGTTGAGACCATCTGCGCCGACGTAGTCAGCGCGGTTTCATTGTCGGCCAGCGACTGCACCACGTCATTCACCACATACAGCGAGCCACCGGCTGCCCCGGAGAAACGATAGCCTTCTGCAAACCCGGTCGATCCTTTCACCACCGCCAGCACCGCACCGTCGCGGGAAGGCTCAACGACCTTAATCACGCCGGCACCCGGGATGTTGGTCAGGTTGATGGCCAGGCTGGGCAACGGGCTGGAAAGGCTGTTCATCTGCAGCACATAGACGTCTTCTTCGCCGGCGTTTTCCTCGGCAACGAACACCAGGTACTCAGATGTGAATGCCGTAAGTCCCGGCCCATGCAGGCTGCGCAACTGGCCGCCCCAATGTTCCAGGTTCACCGCACCAGCCGGGTCGGGTGCGAAGCCGGGCGGCAGGTACGTGTTTTCAAGTGGCGAAGCGGCCGTGCTGTTGCGCGGCAGCTTCATGTTGGCGCTGTCATGCGAGCGCTGCACGGGCGCGACAGTCGTGGTCACGCCGTCGCGCAAGTCCAGATACAGCAGGTCACCGTTGTCGGCATCAATCAGGAACAGCACGTGGCCGCCGCGAGACTGAAAGCCGCCAAAGTAGTTGTCGGTGTTCGTCGCCGCCCCTGAATTGAACGGTTGCGGCGCGCCGGCCTCGGTGCGGTTGCTTATGCTCGGTGTGGCGATGCCGGTGCCGGTCAGGATGACGTTGGCAGTGAACAGATGCTGGTTCTGCCCGTCCACGCCGGTGCCATTGACGGTGGCAACGCTGAAGACCAGTCGATTCCGCATGCCGGCGTTTGGGGCTACTTTCGGAAAGTAGAACCCCGGGACGATGGTCATGTCGGCGTGAAACACCGCGCCAACGCCGAAACTGCCAGTGGTCGTGCTGTTGAGCCGGAAGCAGTCATTCGTGCCTTGGCCGATGCGCGCGACGTAAAGGTAGTAAACGACGGCTGCGGGCGTCGTGCCGTCCACCGTCTGGCGGTTCTCACGGGTGACGAAGGCGCACAGTTCGCCGTCGAAGTTGACCGTGACGTCTGAACCGGCAAGGTTCGTTGTGCCGCTGAATGCGTTGATGCCGGCCATGTACACTCGACGATCATTGGCGCCGTTGTCCACGTTGCCGCTGCCGTAAGTGGCGTTACTGCCCAGGTCCCACATCACGATCTGCTTGGCGCCGCCGCCGCCGGCGAAGTCGGTCACCGAAATGATGTTGGGGTTGCCGGTGTTGGCATTCTGGATCGCGAAAACATTGTGCACCGAGTAGGCGGGCGGGGTCTGGGTGGTTGACGTGAAGCGCAGGTTGCCGTCGCCGGCAATGAAAGCGATGGTGTTGCCATCGCCAGAGAGGTTCAGCTCGTCGGAAACGTAGCTGTGGGTCGTGCCGCCCGGCCAGTTCTGGGCGGCCGCAACCGGCGCCGTGCCGGCTGTGCTGCCATCGACCGCGCATCGGTAGACGTTGCCGGTGCTGGTGGCGAAGTACAGGTAGTTACCAGAAAACTGAAGGCTCAAGGGCTTGAGCGTGCCGGTGACGGCGGTCAGGTTCAGTTCGTTGGCATTGCCGCCGCTGGAAATCCAGGGCGTGCCGTCGCAGCGGCAAACGAAGATGCGGGGCGTTGCGTTGTCGTGCGCGACCGCGAAGTAAGGGAAGCTCGCGAACTTTTCGTGGATCGCGATCTCTTCATGCACGGGCTGGCCGCCGGTGTCGAAGTTCTCAACTTGACCATTGCTGTAGGCTGCGAAAAATGCGTCCGACAATCCGGTCGCCGTCGGCCCGGTCGAGCCGCTTTCGGTGCTGGTGTGGTGAAAGAGCTTGCCGGTGACGGTCTTGTTCACGGCTGGAGGTGCCGGGTCGCCATCGGGCACAGCGGGCAGGTACGAGCGTGTGAACGGCGGCAGCGCAAAGTGAGCGAAGATGCTGTTGGCTTCGCGGAAGCTTACGCCGCTGTTCATCAGCGGTTCAGGGTACGAGTGCGTACCGTTGGGCGCGAACAGGGTTGAACCGTTGTACATGAACCGGTTGCTCAGCCCGGTCTGGGTGGTGACGCGGTCATAGGCCGGGTCGAACTTGCGAATCGTGCGCACAAAGCTGTCCGGCGCGTTGGCAATCAAGTTGTCCTGCACGCCCGAAACAATCACGTACTCCTCGGGCTGCGGCGCGGGAGGCGTGCCGCTGTGCGTGTAACGGAACGGGTTGCCCGTGGGGCCCTGCGGCGGCGCACTCGCGACGGGCACCGGGATCAGCGGCGGCATGCCCTGGTCCGAAAAGTACGCGATCACTGTTACCGACAGCGTGCCGCCTGTGAAATTCTCGGTTGCCGGCACAGCCGGGATCACCACATTCCAGGTATCAGCCACGGTCTGCGTCGCGGCGACGTTCACGGTGCCGCTGGCAAACAGGAAGCTGATGATGATCAGGTACTGGCTGGCCCCGATCGGGGCGTTAGTCCCGGTCATGACCATGGTGCCGCCGCCGAATTCGTCGCTGGTGTTCGGCGCCATGGTGGCGGCCGTGGGCAGCGGTGGCGCGCCCGCCGGCAGGTATGTGAAGGCATTCGGCAGGGAAAGGTAAGGCGGATTCTGGCCCGTGATGAATACGTCGATGTCAACCGAGCCTGTGCCCGGCGGCGCCGTGAACATGTTGTTGCCGGCGCTCGGGTTCTCGATGCGGTTGCCGACGCTGTTGGTCATGCCGTTGAACTGCAACGTGCCGAACGTGACCACGACCGCCGTAAGTGGCAACAGGTTCTGCCCCTCGATGAAGAAGTCCGTGCTTGACAGCTCGGGCCCGACGTTGGGCGAGCACGAGATCAGGCGTGGCACAATGTTGGGATTGAACACGCCGCCAGAACCGGGCGTTACCGTGAACGACCCGCCAACCGTGCTCACCTTCTCAATGCAACCCGAGCTGAACACGGCAAGCGCGATCAGCAGGCCGCTGGCGATCCAGGAATACTTCATGTGTCCTCCGCACCTCGAAGCGCTCGCGCAAGCCGATTGCTGACGGCTTTGCGGGCGAACCGAGCATGTCCTCTCATGACAGGATGTAAGCAAATGGCATGCCCCACAGGAGATGCCGTTCTTACACTGTCGCGAATTGTCTCTCTGGTGTGCAAATCTACGGCAGCAGAGGGCTTTACGCAAGTTTTCTAAGTCGAAAGGGCCCCGCTGGCCAAGCCACGCGTCAGATTCCAAAACTGTGCAAAATCAGCACACTCTGCCGTTTGGCTGGCAACACGGCGTCACTCCCACTCCATGCGCGGGCTGATCGCCGGTCGGATTTCGGTGAGTAACTCAACAGCGGTTTCGTCGCCATAGTCTTCAATCAGCTGGTCCAACAGTTTGATCTCAGCAGGTCGCAGCTTGGTCTTTGCACCCAAGCGCACCTGAACCTGCCACTCTCGCAGGATCGTCACTGCATTTTCAGGGGTGATGAGGCTGGTAAGCACCAGCACGTCATCTTCCAGGCGCCGGAACTCAAGAGCAACGTCATGCCCATAGGCCAGCACCTGCAGCGCGACGGGCAACAGGCTCATGCTTACCTGGCCATCCTGGTTGGTGTGCAGCCGCTCAATGATGTGAAACCCGTCTTCTTCCTGCGGGCCGGTGGCTTTGAGCCACAGGTCGGCAATGCCGCGGTTCTCCAGGCGCTGCTCGGTGGGTCCCAGCGGGCGGTAGGTGTCGGTCTCTTCGGTCCATGAACGCGTGGTACAACCGGCAGCCAGCAACGCGGCCACGCAGAGCAACACGGCCACCGTGGTCCTACTTCTTCTCGTCATCGTTGGAGTCGACCAGGTAGAACGCGAGGAAAACCGTGATGCCCAGGCTCACAACGCTGCCCAGGATGCCAAAAAACACGAGCCCAAATTCATCCCAGTCGAAAGCAAACTCGGTGTCTTCGTGCAAGAGATACAGGCGCTCACTGGGCGTGACGGCTACCTGCACCTGTTCGCGGGCGGTTACCTGCAGGTGGCCAAGGCTGCGGTCCTCGGCGTAAGTCGGCGCGGCCAGCGTCTTGATGTCGACACGGTCCTGCTGCTGCCAGATCTCGGTTGAACTGCTGGCGCAACCGAAACACAGCACGCTGCAGGCCAGCAACGAAGGAATCACGCCAAGCCGAACTGGATTCATGGGCGGCAGTCTACCTTTCTTCGGCGCGCAAGTCTGGTAGCTCGGGGTGCAAGGGCTGCAGCGTCGCAGTATAGTCCCCGCATGGATGAGCCATGGTACGTCCGAGCCTTCGCTTCTGAGTACCTCGAGCTGTACCGCCACCGCAGCCCGGCCCAGGGCCGGCAGCAGGTGCAGCAGCTGATCGGCGCCGGTTTGCTGCCAAAGAGCGGCCGCATCCTCGACCTTTGCTGCGGTGCGGGGCGCCACTTGCAGCCCATGAGGGATGCCGGCCTGCGGGCTTGGGGGCTGGACCTATCGCAGCAATTGCTGACGTCAGGCGGACTCGCGGGATTCGCAGTGCGCGCCGACGCGCGTGTCATTCCTTTTGCCGACGCGATGTTCGACTGCGTAACGAACCTGTTTTCAAGCTTCGGGTACTTCTCGAATGATGACGCCCACCACGCAGTGCTGGCCGAGGTCGCCCGCGTGCTCAAGCCCGGCGGAACGCTGGTGCTTGACCACATGAACGCTCAAGTCACGATTCGCGAGCTGGAGCCCCTGAGCGTCGAGAAGCGCGACGGTCTGACCCTGCGCCTGACACGCCGCTATGACTCCGAGACGTGCCGCGTGGTGAAAGAGGTTGAGTACATCCCCGACGGTCTGCCGCCCAGACACTGGCACGAAAGCGTGCGGCTGTTCGAGCCTGCCGAGCTCGACGCCTTTCTGGCTCAGGCAGGGCTGAAGGTCGGCGCCCGCTTCGGTGATCTGGATGCAAGTGTCTTCAAAGAATCCACAAGCAACCGACAGGTCGTAGTCGCACAGAAACGCGATTCCACTTGACGCGCCAAGACAATCGACCAAAACCATCACCCGTAACTCTTGTTCCCGCAACCCAGTACTCGGAATCCAGCACCATGTCCGCACTACTCCAGACCAGCATGCCCGACCTGAAGCTGCTTCACCGCGGCAAGGTTCGGGACTTGTACGAGCTTGAGGGCAACCTGCTGCTTGTTGCCTCAGACCGCCTCAGCGCCTTTGACGTGATCATGACCCAGGGCATCCCCGGCAAAGGCCGGATGCTGACAGAACTGTCGCTGTTCTGGTTCGACTTCCTGCAGGACGTTGTCGGCAATCACCTGATCACCGCCGACGTCGCGAAGATGCCGGCGATTACGCACAAGTACCGCGACCAGCTGGAAGGCCGCACCATGTATTGCAAGCGCGCCGACATCTTTCAGGTCGAGTGCGTTGCGCGCGGATACCTGGTGGGCAGCGGCTGGAAGGATTACCAGAAGACGGGCGCAGTGTGCGGCCACAAACTGCCCGCAGGTCTGCAACTGGCGCAGAAGTTACCGCGCGTACTGTTCACACCGGCCACCAAGGCGCCCCAGGGCCAGCACGACGAGAACATCGACTTCGACACCATGTGCGCCGCTGTGGGCAAAGACGCGGCCGGGAAACTGCGCGACATCACCATCAGGATCTACGAAAAAGCGGCCGAGTTTGCCGCGACCAAGGGCATCATTATCGCCGACACCAAGTTTGAGTTCGGCTTGCACAACGGCAAGATCATCCTGTGCGACGAAGTGCTCACGCCCGACAGCAGCCGCTTCTGGGATGCCAGCCGCTACAAGATCGGCACCAGCCCCGAGAGCTTTGACAAGCAGATTGTGCGCGACTGGCTTGAGAAGCAGCCCTGGAACAAGAAGGCGCCGCCGCCCGACCTGCCAGCCGACATCACACAACGCACGGCAGACCGCTATCGCGAAGTGATAGACCTGCTGAAGTCGTAGACCGGATGTTTCAGGAGAGCCCGCCATGCCCGATGTTGTCTTGATGATGGGGTCAGACTCAGATTGGCCGACGCTGGAGCCGGTGGTGACCACGCTGCGCGAACTGGGTGTCTCGTGCACGGCGCGCGTGTTGTCGGCCCACCGCACGCCTGACCAGACGCGCGAGTTTGTCGCCGAGTCCGAAAAAACCGGCACCCGCGTGTTCATCTGCGCCGCGGGCGTTGCCGCCCATCTGGCCGGTGCTGTGGCTGCTCACACCGCCCGGCCCGTGATCGGCATTCCGGTGGCGGCGGGGCCGCTGAATGGCTTCGATGCGCTGCTCAGCACGGTGCAGATGCCGCCCGGCGTGCCGGTGGCGACGGTGGCCATCAATGGTGCGGTAAACGCGGCGGTGCTGGCTGCACAAATCCTTGCCACTGGCGACGCTGAACTGGCGAAAAAACTTGTAAAGTGGCGCGCCGCGCAGACGTCAAAGGTCCTGGAAAAGGACAAGCGCCTGCAAGACCAGCTGAAAAAACCCTGAGCGCGCCTCCCCCGCCGCGCGGAGAAGTGCATGGCCGAAAACGCGCAGGGAACCGAGAAGCTAGCCGCATTGCGCGAGGCCCTGCGCCGCGCCGACACCGTGCTCGCATTCGCGCGCAAGGTGCTGGCCGAGGGGGGCGAGGTCCCGCCCGGCTTGCTCGAAGACTTTGACGACGCGCGCCGTGAGGTCGAAAAGGACTTCGTATTCTGTTACAGCACACTCGACCACGAAGCCCAGAAGAGCTTTCGCAACTTTCTGCAGGTCACCAAGGGCATCAACCAGAAGAGGCTTGAGAAGAACCTGCCCAAGCTCTCGCGCCGCACGCGCAGCCTGCTCAATCGCATCGTGATTTCCGAGGGAACAAGCCCATCGGCCTCGGGCGACGTGGCTGTCGTGCGCTTCAACGATCACGACCCGCCCCATGTGTCGCAGCCGGCCGCGTCGCCCGTCGCCGCGGCGCCAGCATCGCAGCCAGCCGCGAATTCAACCTCCGCCAGCCGCAGCCTGCGCCGCGTGGTCGCCGCGGTCGTGCTGATTTCGGTCCTGGGCCTGGTCGCGATTCTGGCGGCGTGGATGGCGGGCGCGTTTTCCTCGGCGGGCATCGAAGACAACAGGCCGGATATTGCGGCAAATGCCACGCCTTCCAATCTGCCGGCGGGCAATACTGCGCCCGATCTTCCCGTGGACCCCGACGCGCCCTTTGACGCCGTGGCCGCCGGGTACACGCATGCGCCGACCGTGATGGTGCCTCTTTCCGGCACGAACCCGCTGGACGTCGCGCCCGGGGCCATGGTGCTGGACCAGTTGCCGGCACTGCTGCTGGGGTTCGAAGAGCTGGTCTATACGCTTGAGCCGGAACGCCTGAGTCGCAAGCCGTCCGACACCCGCGCCGAGTGGGCCGCCTTTGCCCAGGGCGTAGTCGCGGCTGAGCCAAAGTGGCGGGATCAGCGCAAGCCGCTGCTCGACGCCTTCGTGGCCCATCTGCGCACCGAATTGCACCTGGCGCGCTATCCGGCCGACAGCAACGCCAACGTGCTGCCCAGCGATGTGCTGTATTCAGCGGGTGCGTCGCAGTTGCCGCTGGTTGTAACCGTGCAGGCACTGGCCCAGGGTTGCAGCTACGGCACGCTGCCGCTGGCGCCAAATGGCCCGTCGCGGCCCGAACTGTCGCTGCGGCTGCGCGACAAAATCAGCACCTGGAACGGCGAGGCCCTGGGCCTGCGCACCGGCAACCACCCGGTACTCAAGCCTCAGGAAGCGCTGCTCGAACTGGCGCTGCTGCTGCGCGCCACCATGAAGACCGAGCGTGGCCGCATACTGGCCGATGCCATGATCCTGCACTTGGCGCCACTGTTCACAGCCGAGATGGCGCAAGCCGCACTCACCGATCTGGACCACATGTGGCTGGCTGCCCCAAGCCCAGACACCGACGACCGCGACAAGCTCATGCACCGGCTGAGCAAGGCCTTGCAGCCGGCTGTGTGCCGCGTGCTGACCGCGGAAAACCAGGCGGGCACGGTCAACGACGCCCTGAAGCTGTATCGCATCGCCAATGCAGCGGGCGACACCGTGCACGCCCGCGCCGCCATGCTGCTGTTGGGCAAACGCGCCGAAAAGGGAGCCATGCTGGATGGCCAGCCGCTGGCCTATGTAGTGGCCGAGTTGCTGGCACAGATGAACCGCCCCGACGAAGCCGAGCAGTGGTACCGCCGCGCCCACGACGAACACCCGGACGACCCGCGCGCCGCGTTGCGCCTTGCCGACCGCACGAGGGATGAACCGCGCTTTGCGCTGCTGCGAGAGGCGTATGCCAGGGGCGAACGCTCAGCGGCGTTCATGCGCCAACTTGCCCGCGCTGCCGCACAGGAAGGAGAGGGCCTGCTGACGCTGGCCGTGCTGGATGAACTGTGCGCCGGCAAAGAGTTCGATGCCCTGGACCTCGAAAACGCCGCACTGCAATGCATCGCGCTGGAACATACGGATTGGGCGCTGGAACGTCTGGCTCGCCATGCCGATTTGGTTGGCAGCGACGCGCGGCTGCAACGGCTGGACCTGATCTGCGAACTATCGGTCAACGGCTTGAGTCCCCGGGCCAAAGAACTGGCGGCTGCGTGGCGGACACGCGGCCAGAAAGACCCGCAGGTAGAAAGCCTGCTGCAACGATACGGGGGTTAGGGCCACGCCGAATGAAAGCAAGAGCCCCGAGCGCAAGCGACGGGTTAACTGATGAGCCCTGCAGAGTCGTTCAATCCAACAGGGTCACCAGACCTGAACCCCATGCCCCCAAAACCCGCCAAAATCATCGACCCCGACAGCGAACTGATGAAGCGGGTCGCCAAGGGTGACGATGAGGCCTTTCGCCAACTGTTCGAGCGCCACCACCGGCTTGCCTACTCGGTGATCTACCGCCACATCGGCGTGCAAAGTGCAGCCGAAGACCTGGTGCAGGAAGCCTTCCTGCGCGTGTACCGTAACGCCGCCAAGTGGGAACCCAGCGCCAAGTTCAGCACCTGGCTTTACACGGTCGTAAGCAACCTGTGCCTGAACTACAAGCGCGACAGGGCGCGCGACAAGCTGCGTCTGGTAAGCGGCAACGAAGATGGCGGCAACCCGCTGGAGCAACTGGCGTCAGCTTCGGAGCCTGACGTCGAAGCGATGGACGCGCAGGACCGCACCAGAATCATCCAGGCCGCCATCGCCGAGCTGCCCGAGAATCAACGCATGGCGCTGATCCTGAGCCGCTACGAAGACAAGAGCTACGAAGAGGTGGCCGAGATCATGGAAACCACAGTAGCAGCCGTAAAAAGCCTGACCTCAAGGGCAAGGGAAACCCTGCGCCAAAAACTCGCCCGCCTCGCGGAGTAGCATGGCGACTCACGTCAGGCAATTCGCGTTGTGGTGAAGGACAACTGGGACTCTGCCGAAATGGCAAGAGCCCGTCGGCGTTGCGACAGGCTCTTGCGACAATCGCGGCATGTTAGGCGATCAAGTTCTACAAGGGACAGTCTGTGCACCCCCAACCCACGTCGTAATACATGTTTCCAGGATCGGGGGTCCAAACACAGCCCAATTCTTCGTCACAATCGCCGTAGAAGACGCTATACAGATAGGTGTAGGGCTCGACCGAGTAGTTGCTGTACTCTTGTGTTGCGCCTCCGACCAAAGCGCTCGAGTCCATGTGGTAGTGAATCCGGGTCGAGGCGCATGGGTCGAACCATTCTCCGCACCAAAATACGCCAAAACTCTCATCGCTGCCGGCTGTGTGCTCGGGGAAGCAGTACACGTAACAGGTCGTCGCCTGGACGTCACTGCCCGCCGCCATGACGCCGAAAACCGACAATACGAGCAATACTGCGCACTTGATCACTTTAGTCCTCCCCGTCTTGGTGAGCCTTGGTTCGCCAAGGCAAAACGTACTTTGCCGCCAGACCCACTTCGAGCTTTTCGAAATCGCTCGATATGCGGTCGACTTTCTTCATCTCGATATCGTTTCCCAGCGCCTTCTGCCGAAGAACAGTCAACGCTCGCATGAACAAATCGTGATCGATTCGCAGCACTTCGAGTTGGTCTTCGCTCAGTGGCGGATAGGCGGCAAGCGAGGCAATGCGGTGGATTACTCTGAAACTGTTGATGCAGGCGCTTGTGCTGGTAGCCGCCCCGGCTAGCGCTCCTTCTTCGTCTCCCAGGACGCTATCCAACACGAGTGTTCGCAGTCTCAGAACTCTTGCCAGCAGAACGTCGCCGTGCGCTGCCAAGTCGGCCTCGTCAAGCCCGGAGATAGAGCCTTGGGCCTCGCCACTCGAGAAAAAGCGCTCGCGATCAGACGCGCATTTCGACAGTACGACATCAAGCGCGCGCAGCTTCTCGGTTACGTCAACACGCAAATGGAATAGAAGGCGAATGACAGTGCCGGAAACCGCGATACGTCTTTGAACGAATTCGTTCTTGTCGTCGGGATTGTTGAATAGGTCGGTGTCGAGGAGAGCAAGCAGTTTGGCAACCGTACGCTTGTCATCGATGTGCTCAAAAATCTGAGGCCGGGGGCCAGTCAACCTGGGTCCACCACCGCGCGACCCGGGGGCACGACTCCAGACTATCAGAGCGTACGCGGCTCGCCCGGCAAGCCGCGACAAAGAGTCGCTGCCGTCACCGCCGACGAAGAGGGTGACCAATGCGTCTCCATACCGACCGAGCTTTCCTGCATCGCGAATCTCGGGAACGGATACCCTGAAGGCATCGAAGAGTATGTTTCCCGCGTCAACAGCGGCACGTCCATTGAGTAGCGCCGCGAGGATCAAGCTCCAGTCGTCTTGCGAGAGCTCAGGTGCGTCTGAAAGATATCGGGAAAGGGTTGCAGCGGCGTCTTCCTTGCCCAGGGACTGAGCGAGATTCTCGAGCAGGTCAAGCAAGTTCTCACTGTTCGGCGCGATGGCGGCGGCGGCTTGAAGTCGCAGCCTGAGGCTCAGCCTTGAATCGTCTCTGACCTCTTCGAAGTACGGTATCCACGAATCCGGCACGTTCTTACGGTCGGCGGCCCTTGCGAGAACCCACAGCACAACCGAGATCAACGGGTCCGCAACAAAACCGTCGCCGCGGAGCAGCCGCCATAACTTTGGCCACGTCTCGCGAATGTCACGGTCCTTGGCGTCGTGTTGGCGGAGCAAAACCGCGTTTATCAGTCCATTGATCGCGGCGCGTTCTGGCTCTCCAAGGGCGTCGGCGGCCAACACGGACAACGGGCGCCGATCCAAGGCCTTCCATGCCTTCTCGTTGTGTTCGGTCAACTGTTCGCTCTGCCAGCCGGCGAGCATGACGTCGGCGAGTTCCTCCAGTTGCGGAGTCCGGGCGCACAAAGCCAGCGCGACCATTCGAGAAGGCCATACCACTGCCTCGGGATGGATCGCGCCATTCAGGAGCAGCTTCTCGCGGATGGTGCCGACAGCGGACATCTCGCTTCGAATCGCCAGCGCAATTGCCAGCGTGGTTTCAGTCTCCTTCGCATCCAAGGCGGCGATAAGGCTTTGCAGCGATGCTTCGATTGCGTCGTCGCTGGTGTCCGCCAGAGTCAAAGCCGGAGCCGGCTGCACCTGTTGGTAACTCTTCGGCCCGACAGAGTGAGGAGCAGGATCGGTCGCGCTTACCTCTACCGTCGTGGCCTTGGGCAGGCCAGGGGCTAGGTTCGGCTGAACAACGATGATTGCAACAACGCCTCCCAGAAGCAGAAACGCTCCGACCGGGATGATCGTTCTTGCCCGCATTTGCACTACTCCTTTCGCCCTACGCCTCGAATTCCTCGGCATTGCGCGCCTTTACCCATCGGCTCCACGCAAATGGTCGACAGCTTTTTCTTGTAGTGGGCCGATGGATCGGTGACAGACGTGTGGCAACGTACGCAAGTCGGCTGGCTCAAGCGCCACAGAGAAAAGCCACAATTAAAGGTAGTCGGAGACGCATTTTGGTTCTCCCTCGATGATATTCCTATCTTCGGGTTACAGCCAAGGACTCGCTGGCAAACTCCCTATTCGAATTGGTCGTCCGGGCGCATGCACCCTGAAGTAGGCGGCCACCTGGACAGGAGTTCGGGGGAAGCTGCTAAAATCAAGTAACCACGCTGGCGGCGGTCAAGAGTCCAACATCCGGCACCCGCGAACTGCTGCACCCTCCGGAACGTCCGCTCGACACATATGCAGCACGGGAACCGCTAGACCAGCCTTGCGCCTTTGGACTGTATCAGACTCAGGTGGGTGTGGCCGTTGAATTGGGGCACTTCGGCGGCCAACTGGTTGAACACGCTGGCCGGGCTTACGATCGTCTTCTTGGTCTTGACCGCGATCTCGCCGCTGCCGGCCAGCACCGGGATCGTGCTGCTGCCTTCCCATCCGCGAACCACCGCGTCAGCCCGGAAGGTGTCTTCGGTGCCGACGCCAAGCGGCGTGCCCTGGCTTGTCAATTCGGTTTCGTCAGAGCGGCCGTCTTCAATGACATACAACAGCTCCTGCAAGATCTCGACGCCGATGCGCCCCTCGCGCGGATAACGCAGCGCTGACCGGAATGCCTGCAAGCGCACGTCGCCGTTGACCCAGCTTCCGCCGGTTTCAACGTACGTCGTGCACGCCAGTGTCACATTGGCCAGTTCGCTCAGCAGGCTGCGCTGAAAGTCCACGGCGACAATGTTGCGAACCTTTTCCGCCGCCAGCGCGCGCGTGACCGCATCAAGCTGGTCCACGCCATGGGGCAGGCCGGCCCAAACAAACACATGCTCAACGTTGCCGGCCGCGCACGCCGCTGCAAACTGCCTGATGCTGCCTTCAGCGTCGCTGATGCCGAGCAGGATGGCCGCGCCCGCGCGGTTGGCGTTGCCGTCGGCGGGGGCCTTGAAACCGGGGAAATCCAGCGGCTGCACGTCCGGTTCAGACAGCAGCGCGACGTTGGTGATGCCAAGCCGCTCAATCAGCTTCTTGAACAGGAACAGCTCTTCGTTGGTCATGTCAGCCGACGCCAAAGCATATGCCTTGGCGGGGCTTTCGCTTGCGGCTTTCAGACCTGCGGCAGCCAGCTCGTAGCCCTTGTCCCACGACACGTGGCCGGTCTTGGTCAGCGGCAGATCAATGCGTTTGGCGCTGTTGATCCACTTGTAATCCACGCGGCCGCGGTCACACAGCCAATAGCCGTTCACGTCAACGTTCTCGCGGCTCATGACGCGGGCAACTTCGCCCTTGAGGCTGTCTACACGGTTGTTGCACCCTTTGGCGCACAAGCCGCAAACTCCCGGCAACCCATCAAGGTTCCAGACGCGTGCGGTGTACAGAAAGTCGCGGTTTTTCAGCGCGCCGACGGGGCAGACTTCGACGGTGTTGATGGCAAGCGGGTTCTCAATCGGCTTGCCCGGGAAGATGTCGATGACGGTGCGGTCGCCGCGGTTCACGAAGCAAAGCTCACTGGTGCCGCTGATTTCGTCGGCGACACGTACGCAGCGCGAACACTGGATGCAGCGCGTGCCCCAGATTGTGATCTTGTCGCCAAGCGGCTTGATGTGGGCCGAGACTTTCTCGAAGTCGAACTTGCTGGCGGCGTGCCCGTGGTCGAAAGCGTAGTCCTGCAGGCTGCACTCGCCGGCCTTGTCGCACTCGGGGCAGTCGAGCGGGTGGTTGATCAGCTCAAGGTCCATGATGCCGGCACGAACCTTCTGAACGTCTTCGGTCTTGGTGAAGACTTCCAGGCCCTCTTGCACGACGTTGGTGCAGGACGTGGTCATCATCTCCATCGGCACAAGCGCATCGCCGCGCTTGATCATCTGGCGCGTCTTGACAAAGCACATGCGGCAGTTGCCTGAAACGGTTAGGCCGGGGTGGTAGCAGAAGTGCGGCACGTAGTGCTCGCCGCCCTCGTTCTGGTCGGGGTAATCGCCGTTGGTTTCGGCGCCGTGCGTCAGGCACGCCATCAGCAGGTTGGTACCCTTGGGCACCTGGTACGCTTTGCCGTCAATCGTGATGTTGACCAGATCTGCCATCGATAACCTCGCTCTGGGCAAGGTGTTTACCCGATTGCCCGTCACCCGACAAGCCGATTGGAAGACCTGTTGGCTTGCCGTGTGTGCTTCTATGCGCAAAACGGCTTCTTACTCCCGCAAGTGCCGACAAATCCGTACAACATGCTGCGGAGACTTACGTTGAGCGACACGGCACCTGCCAAACCCAGCCGGTTTTTCCAGCTTGTGACCACGCGGCCCGTGGCGGTGCTTTGTGTTGTTGCCGCCTTTGTCGTGTTCGGCGGCGTGGCCTACGGCAAGCTGAAGACCACGTTGATGCCGAACCTTGAGTACCCGCAGCTCACCATCCGCACCGGCTATCCCGCGGCGGCCCCCAGCGAGGTCGAAGAAAAGGTCTCGCAGCGCATCGAAGAGCGCCTGGGCAACGTGCCGGGATTGCTCGACCGATCCAGCATCAGCCGCGCCGAGTCCAGCGACGTGCTGCTGAAATTCGGTTGGGGCACCGACATGCTGGCCGCCACAGCCGACGTGCGCGACCGCCTTGACCGCATCGGCTTTGATGATGATGAGGTGCAGCGGCCGCAAATCCTGCGCTATGACCCGGCACAGGACCCGACGATGCGCCTGATGCTGTTCTCGACCGACCGCCGCACCGACCTGCTGGAGTTGCGCGCGTTTGCCGAGGACATCCTCAAGCCTGAGCTCAGCAAGATCGATGGCGTGGCCGCGGTTCGTGTTTCGGGCGGGCAGGAGCGCCAGATTCGCATCAGTCTCAGCGAAGCGCGCCTTAACCAATACGGGCTGACTGCGGCCCAGGTGCAGGGCCGCATCCGGCAGGCGCGGGTAGACAGCAGCGCTG
Organism: Planctomycetota bacterium; assembly: GCA_020849795.1. GTDB lineage: Bacteria > Planctomycetota > UBA8742 > UBA2392 > UBA2392 > JADJRK01. The sequence goes on from JADZFR010000015.1 coordinate 103,303, forward strand.
GTTTGATCGAGCTGGCGGGCCGCGACGTGATTCTGCGCGTGGTCAGCACATACGAATCGCTGGAAGTGCTGAAAGACCTCGAGGTCGCCACCGGCGACCAGGGGCGAATCACGCTGAACGACCTTGCCACCGAGATCGACTATGTACCGCGTGAGCGCGAGACCATCACACGCTTCATCGGTGCCGAGACCGGCTATGAAGCGCGTGAAGGCGTGCTGCTGGAAGTGTTGAAAGAAGGTGACGCGAACATCGTTGAGACTGCCAAGCGGGTGTGGATCGCGCTGTATGGCGCCACCAAGTACAAAGAAATCCGCGACAAGCGCGGCGAAGTCGATGCCGACGAAGCCAAGGGCGGCACGACGCAAGTCCAGCAGGGCGGAAGTCGCGGCGGTTTCCGGGGCGGGCGACGTGGTGGCGGCTTCGGCGGCGGAGGCGGGTCGTTTTTCAGTGGCCAGCGTTCACTGATCGACCAGTTGCCCGAAGGCTTTGGCCTGCAAGTCATCAGTGACCAGAGCTATTTCATCGAAGACGCCGTGGAGGACGTTACCGCCAGCGCGGTGCTGGGTGCGTTCCTGGCGGTGATGGTGCTGTTCCTGTTCCTGCGTTCGGTCAAGGCAACGGTGCTGATCGCGGCGGCCATTCCGCTGAGCATCGTGACGACGTTTATCCCGATGCAAATGACCGACGTCTCGATGAACCTGATGTCGCTGGGCGGGCTCGCGCTGGGCATTGGCATGCTGGTCGACAACAGCGTTGTGGTGATCGAGAGCATCGCCCGCTGCCGCGAAGAGGGCGACCACCCGTTGCAGGCAGCGGTGCGCGGGATCAGTGAAGTCGGCGGCGCAATCCTGGCAAGCACGATGACGACGGTCGCGGTGTTCTTGCCGATCATCTTTGTCGAGGGCGTAGCCGGTCAGATCTTCCGTGACCTGAGCTTGACCGTCGTGTTCAGCCTGCTGGCGTCGCTGATTGTCGCGCAGTTCGTTGTGCCGGCGATGTTCGGGCTGAGTTTCGGCGCAATCGGCAAAGGCGGAGCATTTGCCACGTCGCGCAAGCTGTACGGCTACCCGCTGCGAACCGGCGAATCCAAAGGGCTGCGGCGCGGCCTGAAAATCTGCCTGCGCCTGTTCTACATCGGCTCAGTGATTCTGATGATCGCCGTGCCCGTGGGCATCCTGATCGCCTGGTTTGGACCGGCGGGCAAAGAGTTTATGAGCGCGGGCGCGGAGCGCACACCCGAGCAGACGCAGGCCTTCGGGGTCGCGCTGGCCCTGTGGGTCCTGGGGACGATCGGCGGCGTATCGTTGCTGGTGCTGGCGGTCGATGCGATGGTCTGGGTCGCCCGCTACGTCTGGAAGGGCTTCGCTCTCGTGTTCGGCCTGATGTTCAAGCCCGTTTCGCTGGCCTTTGAAGCGGTCTGGAAGGCGATTGATGCCCTGTACCCCGTGGTGCTGCGTGGCGCGATTGCGCAGCCGCTGCTCGTTGTAGTGGGCGTGATCGTCGCGGGCGGACTTGCTCTGGGCGTTGGCTCGTCGCTTGAAACCGAGCTGCTGCCCAAGTTCCAGCAGGACGAGCTTTATTTCGACATCGCCGCGCCCGACGGCACGCAGATCAATGACGCAGATGTCGGCGCAAGCGGCGTCGCCATGGCGGCTTTCAAGGACGAGTTCTTCCGAGACCAGGTCTCGCGCGCGACGATTGAGGTCGGCGGCGAAGAGCAGGCGGGTGACTCACGCCCCGTCGGCAGCCACCGCGCGCGCATGGTCGTCACACTGAAGCACGCCGCCGAAGCCGGCGACGTCCTGCCTGCAATCCAGCAGACGCTGCGCGGCAGCGCAGATGACACGACGCTGTTCCAGGAAAGCTCCGAGTTCGGGGCGCCCGCGCTGGTCAAGCTCGACACGGGCCTGCAGATCGAGGTGCGCGGTGATGACTACGTCACGCTGGGCGAAGCCGCCGAGCGCCTTGTGCGCGCACTGCGCGCCATTGAAGTTGATGGCAAACCGTTACTCAAGGATGTGCGCAGCAGCCTGCAGGCGGGACGGCCGCAGGTGCAGCTGTCCTACGATCGCGCACAATTGCAGCGCTACGGTCTAAGTGCCGACGGCGTCACCAGCGAAGTGCGCAACAAGATCGGCGGCGCGATCAGCACCACGTTCAGCAGCGGCGGGGAAGCCCTGGATGTGTTTGTCGAGTTGGCCAAGGCTGACAAGAAGACGCTCGAGCAGGTGCGCGACCTTGAGGTTGCACGCGGGGTGCGCCTTCGCAACGTGCTGGTCAACGACGGCGCGGACCTGCGTGTCACCGAAGGCCCGAGCGAAATCCGGCGTGTCGGCAACCAGCGTGCCGTGGTGGTGTTTGCCGAGCCGAACGGGGTCGCGCTTTCCCGCGCTGCGGGCGTGGTGCGTGACATGCTGGAAGGCGGCGGCGTCGACACCGGCAGCGCGCAGGTGGCGTTTGCGGGCCAGGTCGAAGAAATGGAAAGCAGCATTCTCGGGTTGATCCTCGCACTCTTGCTGGCGGTGTTTCTGGTGTACGTCGTGATGGCCGTGCAGTTCGAGAGCCTGATCGACCCCCTGGTGATCATGTTCTCGGTGCCTTTTGCTGCTGCAGGCGTTGTGCTTGCCCTGGGCCTGTTCGGCCTGCCGGTCAGCGTGATGGTGCTGCTGGGCTGCATCGTGCTTGCGGGCATTGTCGTGAACAACGCGATCGTGCTGGTCAACTACGCAAACCAGCTTCGGGCGCGCGGCCAGGGCGCGAAAGAGGCTGCCACCAACGCGGCGCGCATTCGGTTGCGCCCGATTGCGATTACCACACTGACCACACTGCTGGGCCTGGTGCCGATGACAGGCTGGCTTGACCCCTTCATGCCCGCCGCACAGGCCGTGGCGGGCGTCGTCGATGGTGCCGTGGTCGCCGTTGTGGAAGGCGTCGGCCGCTCGGTGACTGCGCCGGCCGATTGGGCGCTGGTCGGCGGTTGGAAGTTCAGTTTTGTGCGCGGGCTTGAAATGCTGGCCGGCGGCGGCGAAGGCGCCGAGGTGCGCAAGCCGCTGGCGATCACGGTCATCGCGGGCCTGGCCAGCAGCACGGTGCTGACGCTGGTCGTGATCCCGACGTTGTGGGCGTGGGTGAACATTCTGCAAGGGCGCATCAAACTGCGGCGGCAGACGCCGTGAGAGACCGCGACGTGGAAGAATCGTCGTCAGATCCCGAGCGCCTGGCCGAGCGCTACCTGGCGGCTGTCGAGGCCTTTGTCGATGCGATGCGTCGCGTGCCAGGCGAGCGCATGGACTGGCGCCAGAGCGACGAAACATGGTCGGCCCGCGACGTCGCATTTCATGTGGCCGACATTGACCAGATGCTCGGCCTGCGACTGCGCCGCATCCTGGGCGAAGACAACCCTGAACTTGCCGGCGTAAACACCCGTGCCAGCGTGCAGCTGTACCGGCGCGCGCACCTGGACATCGGCCTGGCCATCGACGCGATTTCCGCGACGGGGGCCCTGAACACCGCGCTTATTGAGTCTTTGACGCCCGAGACCATGGCGCGCAAGGGTCGGCACAGCAATGGCCACGACATGACAGCCGCGGACCTTGCCGTGTTCATGGCCATGCACATCGAAGCCCACGTGCGCCAGATCGGGCGTATCGTGGGCTCGACGAAGTCAAAGTGAGTTCATGTCTACCGGAAGCCGCCTGAAGCGCCGAGGACCACAAACAGCACAACGTAAAACACCAGGATCACCGCAACAAAGATCATGTTGATCATGCCGAGGTAGTACCCGGCCTTGGTCATGCCTTCGCCTGCGGGGTCCATGATACCGGCGCGCATTTCAGCCAGGTCGGTCTTGGCCATGAAGAATGCGATGACGCCGAAGATCGCGCACACCGCCCACGCACAGATGCCGAACGCCAGCAGCATGCCGCCGCGGTGCGGCTTGGCGTACGATCGATACGCCCCCTGCTGCGGGTACTGGCCCTGCATGCCGTAGGGCTGTTGCGGGTGCTGCTGTGGATAGGCGCCCGGCTGTGGATGGCCGCGTTGCGGCTGCGCGCCGTATTGGCCTTGCTGTGGGTTTGGCCGGTACTGCGGGTTTCCGCCCGGCTGGTAGTTTCCGCCGCTCATATTCTCTCCCTCAATTCCGACTCTAAGCATACGCTATGGAAACGGCGCGCGCGCGTACAATTTGTGCCCAGTTTGAGAACGCTTAAGTCTGCGGCTGCTGCGGGTTCACGAACTCTTTTCGCACGACATAGGTGCCGGCAATCAGGTCGTGCAGGCCGCGTTTCTGCGCATGGAACCCCGCCATCAGGTAACCGATGGCGCACAGGCAGCCCGACAGAATTGCGGCAAAGTACCGACCGATCGAACGCCCGGCACCCAGGTGCATGCCGTTGTCGTCGACGACCCGCAGGCCCAGCGCAAGCTTGCCCAGGGTGCCGCCCTTGGCGCTGGTCATCCAGGTCCAGTACACAAGGCCGATCCCGAACTGGACCAGCGATGCAATGCTCTCTGCCGGTTGTGCCGTGGCACTGCGGCTGGGGTCAGCGTTAAAGATGAGCTCAATCGGCACACCGAAGGCGCTGTAAATCGCGGCCTCAATGGCCAAGCTGGGCGGGCCGATAATCAGCGCGTCGATGAAGTAGGCCACGAGCCTGATCCAGAACCCGCCAAAGGCCTCGGTTTGAAGGTAAGCAGGCGGGACATACCCCGTCTGCCATTGGGGCTGTTGCCCGTATGCCTGGCCGTAGGGTTGCGCGTACTGGTTGGGACCATAGCCCTGCGCCGGGTAGCTGCCCTGCGGGGGATACGCGCCCTGCGGCGGTTGTCCCGGCTGTTGCTGCCCACCCGGGTAGCGCCCTGGCTGCTGGTAGAAATTCCCGCCGCTCATGGGTACCTCCGGTCAGGGAAGGCCAAGTGCTGGGGCGGCTGCACCGATACGGCGACCGCCTAAACGCCCTTCAGCAGCTTGTCCGAGGCTTTCAGCCACTCGAGGTCGGCCTGCAGCTTGGCGCGCTCGGCTGGGTCTTTGGTCTCGTCAATCTGTTTGCGAAGCCGCGCAATGTCTTCAGGGTTGACGCCCTTGAGGTCGGCAATCGCGCGCGCGTCTTCGCTAAGGATGACGATGTGGTTGTTGCTTACCTCAAGATAGCCCTGCTTGATGGCAAATCGGTCGGTGACCGCGTTGGCAAGTGTGCCGCGGGTGACGCGAACCTCGCCGATGCCGAGCTTGGTGACCATGGGTGCATGGCCGGGACGAATGCCGACTTCGCCATCGTGCGCGCGGGCGGTAATGGCAAGTGCCTGGCCCGAGTAAACGGGCTTTTCCGGGCTGATGATGTCCACGTACAGCGTGTTGTTGTCGCTCATGGTGTTCTGGTTTTCTAGTTCGGCCGCAGGGGCAGCCCGTTGATATCGGTCTGGTCATTGCCGGTCAGCAGCATGATTCCGTCAATCATCGGCCAGATGCCGCCGACACCACAGGTCAGCCACGTCACCGCAATCTGCGCAATCGCTGTGCTGGTGTGCCCGGTGTAGAAGCGACCGGCGCCAAACGCGCCCAGCAGCAACTGCAGTATGCCCGCGACCATCTTCTGCTTCTCGGAGTATGGCAAACCGCTGCGCGGGTCTACGCCGTAAGGCGCCTGCGGATTCACGGCGCCATACTGTGGCCCGGCGGGGTATGCATTCTGGGGCTGATGGTACTGCTGATAGGCCTGTGGCTGCGCCTGATAGCCCTGCGGCTGCTGCTGGTAGCCTTGGGGCTGCTGGTTGTAGTCCTGCGGTGGGGGGCTGCCAGACATCGGAAACTCCATGGTATGCACAGCGCAACTAGGCAAGCCGCCTTGTGGCTAGTTCGGGCGAAGCGGCAGGCCGTTAGCGTCGGTAGCATCTTCCGACACCATGATCATAATGCCATCGATAATTGACCAGATGCTGCCGACACAGAAGAAGCTCAAGATCAACTGGGCCACGCCTGTGCCGGTGTGCCCGGCATAGATGCGGCCGATGCCGCCCAGTCCAATCACCAGCGGCAGCAGTTGCAGCAAGCCGACGATCATCTTCTGCTTGTCCGAGTACGGCCGACCCGTGCGCGGGTCAACGCCGTAGGGTGCGCCCGGCTGTCCGCCCTGGGGCTGCTGCGGGGGGTACCCTTGCTGCGGTGGGCTGCCTGCCATGCTGGCTCCTTGTTTACTCGCTACCCTACTTGTTGGCAGCCGCGATCACTTCGTCGATGCTGCCCTTCATGTAGAACGCGGTTTCATTCAGGGCGTCGTGCTTGCCAGCCACGATTTCCTCGAAGCTGCGGATTGTATCTTCCAGCTTCACGTAGCGCCCCTCAATGCCCGTGAATTGCTGGGCCACGAAGAACGGCTGGCTCAGGAACTTTTCCAGGCGGCGGGCGCGGTTGACGATGATCTTGTCGTCTTCGCTCAGCTCATCCATGCCCAGGATCGCGATGATGTCCTGCAGGCTGCGATAGCGCTGCAGAATGCCCTGCACGTCGCGGGCCACGCGATAGTGGCGCTCGCCGACAATGATCGGGTCCAGCACGCGGCTGGTGCTGGCCAGCGGGTCGACCGCCGGGTAGATGCCCTTTTCCGAGATCTTGCGGTCGAGCACGGTCTTGGCGTCAAGGTGGCTGAACGCGGTGGCCGGCGCCGGGTCGGTCAAGTCGTCGGCGGGCACGTAAATCGCCTGTACCGATGTGATTGAGCCGCGATCGGTTGAAGTAATGCGTTCCTGCAGCGCGCCCATTTCGGTGGCGAGTGTCGGCTGGTAACCCACGGCGCTGGGCATGCGGCCCAGAAGCGCCGATACCTCAGAACCCGCCTGCGTGAAGCGGAAGATGTTGTCCACGAACATCAGCACGTCGGTGCCGTAGGTGTCGCGGAAGTACTCGGCCTGGGTCAAACCGCTCAGCGCCACGCGCAGGCGCGCGCCCGGCGGCTCGTTCATCTGGCCGTAGCACAGCACAGCCTGGTCGAGCACGGTCTTCTTGCTGCCGTCTTCTTTCTCGCCGATGATGGCTTCTTTCATTTCAAGCCAAAGGTCGTTGCCCTCGCGGGTGCGTTCACCCACGCCGCAGAACACCGAGTAGCCGCTGTGCACACGGGCGATGTTGTTGATCAACTCCATGATCACGACGGTCTTGCCCACGCCGGCACCGCCGAACAATCCGACTTTGCCGCCCTTGGCGTAGGGCTCGAGCAAGTCAACAACCTTGATGCCGGTTTCGAAAATCTCGGTCTTGGTGCCGAGTTGTTCGTAGGAAGGCGGCTTCTGGTGAATGGCGCGGCGTTCCTTGGTGGCAACCGGTGGGCCGCCGTCCACGGTGTCACCCAGCAGGTTGAAAATGCGGCCCAGGCACTCGTTGCCCACGGGGACAGTGATCGGGGCGCCGGTGTTCTCGACCGGCTGGCCGCGTGTCAGGCCGTCTGTCGCATCCATGGCCACGGCGCGCACCTGGTCACGGCCAAGGTGCTGCTGGACCTCAAGTGTCAGGTTGATCTTGCGTGCGGGGTCAACAATCTTGAGCGCGGTGTAGATCTCGGGCACCTGATTTTCCGCAAACTGGACGTCCACAACAGGCCCGATGATCTGGACGATTTTACCCGACTCCGGCATTGAAGCTCCTTGGTGCAAAGCGCTGATTGGCGCGGCTTAGACGCAAATGTTCCCCCCCGCAGGGGTGCGCGATACTAACCACGACAATCGCTTAGTAAAGCGGGCAAATTCGCCCCAAAACCGGGCGTTGAGTGACGACGTGACAGCGCTACCATATCGGCCATGACCATCGGTTTTCCGGCCTTCCACGAAGAGATGTGGCGCCCGCGCTGGCCCATTGATGCAAACCGCGTTCTGGCGGCTTCGCAGCAGCTTGGCTGGTCATTCTTTGTCGAGCATTACGGCCCGGTCGGCTTTCGCTGGAAGCTGGGCACGGGCCTGAGTTTCTGGTCATGGGGCGAGTCCGTGATCGTCGAGCCCCAGCCCGACAACACCGTGCGCGTGCACAGCAGTTGCGCGCTTGTTACGCAGTTTCTCGACTTCGGGCGCAACCGCCGCAACGTCGAGCGACTGGCCGAGACACTGGGCGTTTGACTTGAGGCGACTATGAAGACTGGCGCCGCGCATCCTCGATGCGCTTTTCCAGCTCCGCCAGCCGCGCCTTCAGGCGCTGCTCGAAGCCCTGGTCGCCCGGCTCATAGAGCTTGCGACCGGCAATCTTGTCGGGCAGAAACGCTTCGGGTGAAAACCCGCCCTCAAAGTCGTGGGCGTAGTTGTAGCCCTTGCCATAGCCCAGTTCTTTCATCAGCCGGGTCGGTGCATTGCGGATGTTTAGCGGCACGGGCAGCTCGCCGGTTTCGACAATCACGGCGTGGGCCGCCATGCGGGCGCGGGCGGCGCTGTTCGACTTTGGCGCCAGCGCAAGGTAGCTGGCGAGTTGGCAGATCGTGTACTCGGCTTCGGGCAGCCCGATGAAGTGCACAACATGGATGGCGCTGGCGGCCAGGTTCAATGCGCCGGGGTCGGCGTTGCCGATGTCTTCGCTGGCCAGGATCGCCAGGCGCCGCACCACGAACTTGGGGTCCTCGCCTGCGGCCAGCATGCGCATCGCGTAGTAGATCGCCGCGTGGGGGTCACTGCCGCGCACGCTTTTGATCAGCGCGCTGGCCATGTCGTAATGCTCGTCGCCGGCTTTGTCGTATCGCAGCCGCCTTTCGCCCAGCGCGCGTTCCAGCACTTGACCCGTCAATACTCGCTCGCCTTCGGGCATCGCGGCCAGCATGTCGGTGCCGGCTTCGACGGCCATCAAAAGGCGCCGCGCGTCGCCGCCGCTGTAGCGACGCAGCGCGCTTCGGCCATCGTCGGCAAGGGTCACGGGCTTGGGGGCCTGCGCCAGCGCGCGGTCGATCAACAGGTCCATGGCGGCATCGTCCAGGGGCCTGAGCACGTGGACGCGGCAGCGTGACAACAGCGCGGCGTTGACTTCAAAGCTCGGGTTCTCGGTTGTCGCGCCGATCAGCGTGATCAAGCCGTCTTCGCTGGCGTGCAGCAGGCTGTCTTGCTGCGCCTTGTTGAAGCGGTGGATTTCGTCGATGAACACCAGTGTGGCTTTGCTTTCGCCGCCGAGGCGGGCCCGGGCGCGGTCAAGCAGCTCGCGCACGTCCTTTACGCCGCTGCTGGTGGCGCTCAGCGTTTCGAACGCGAGCCCGCTCTTTTGCGCGATCATGCGGGCCAAGGTGGTTTTGCCGGTGCCGGGCGGACCCCACAGAATCATGTTGCGCACAGTGGGCGCTGCGCCGGGCGCAGGATGCAGGATTGCATAGAGTGCCCCATCTGCACCCACGAGGTGCGA
>JADZFR010000016.1 GCA_020849795.1 Planctomycetota bacterium
ATCGCGCCGTCCATCTGGGCCGCGCCGGTGATCATGTTCTTGATGTAGTCGGCGTGACCCGGGCAGTCCACGTGGGCGTAGTGCCGGGTTTCCGATTCATACTCGACGTGCGCCGAGTGGATCGTCACCGTCTTGGTGGCGTCGCGGACCGTGCCGCCCTTGGTGATGCTGGCGTAGTCCTTGGGCTTCGCCAGCCCCTTGGCCGCGCAGACAGCGACAAGAGCCGCGGTCAGCGTCGATTTTCCGTGGTCGATGTGTCCGATTGTGCCGACGTTGACGTGCGGCTTGGTGCGTTCGAAGACTTCACGCGCCATGGCGATCTACCCTTACCCTGAAGTGCGCCCGTAAGTGCCGGCCAGTTGGCCGGAAAGCCACCACGGGAGCTGTCCCATGTTCTGCACGTTCCCACACTGGGGCCGTGCCCTTTGAAGCAATTTTCAACCGACTTCTAACTTCAAACTACCGACAGCGCAGCGCGCCAAGTCTGGAGCTGCCCATGGGATTTGAACCCATGACCTCGTCCTTACCAAGGACGTGCTCTACCACTGAGCTAGGGCAGCCTGAGCCAGGTAAGCCCATGCCCGCGACTGCTGCACGCGGGCTCAAGTCTGGAGCGGGCGATGGGGCTCGAACCCACGACCGTCTGCTTGGAAGGCAGATGCTCTACCACTGAGCTACACCCGCTTTGTCCGCTTCAACAAAGCCCCGCTGCAAAGGACTGGTGGGCGGAGAAGGATTCGAACCTTCGAAGGCATTAGCCACCTGATTTACAGTCAGGCCCCTTTGGCCACTTGGGTATCCGCCCGGCTGTCTCGCCTTGGCTAACCTGCGTCCTGTATCCGCGCACCGCGCCTGCCGGTGTTCAATTTTCAATTGTGCTGCACAACTGCTTCACTGCGAATGCCACAACCCACAATCCCGGCGGGGCTTCGGCTTAGTTTGGCTGGAGCCGGCGGCGAGAATCGAACTCGCAACCGCTGGTTTACAAAACCAGTGCTCTGCCATTGAGCTACGCCGGCGCACCGCGCCAAAATTGGAGCGGAGAAGATAGCAACCGCCTTTTGCTCCGCAATGGGTGAGCCACGTGTTTTCCACACCCATCCGGATTGACGGTGCCTGTCAGGCCAAACGCGACTAGAATCCCGCCTGATTCTGCGCCAAGACCCGCCGGCTTGGCTTCTGCACTTGACCCGTTTCGGACGTTACAGCAAACCAGTCCCTAACGATTGCGGGATTCAACATGTGGCTCATCATCTTCAAGTTCACGCGCTGGGTCTACCAGACCCTCAATTCTGACGTGCGACCATGGCAGATCGCCCTGGGCTTCACGCTCGGCGCGCTCGCCGGCCTGCTGCCCCTGGGCTTGGGTACACTGGTCGTCTTCACACTCATCCTGCTGCTGAACGTTCACTTCGGCAGCGCGCTGTTCAGCTTTGGCGCATTTCGCCTGCTGGCATGGCTGCTGCAGGTGCCGGTCATCCGCCCCGTCGGCGAAGCCGCCCTGGACATCGCGCCGCAGGGGCCGATCGTTGCAGCCGCCAACACCCCATTCGTAGCCTGGTTGAGGCTTGATTACTTTGACGTCGCTGGCGCGATTGCGATCTGGCTGATTCTTGCGCTGCCGCTGTTCGTGTCGTTAGCGGCATTCTGGACGCGCTTTCGCGCGTGGATGGACAAGCGACTGAAGAACTCGCGCTTCATGAAGTGGGCTTCCAAGGTTTGGCTGTTCAAAGGATTGCGCTATGTCTTCGTCGGTTGACGCTGCAGAAAGCGCTGCGGCTGAAGCCGAGGCGCAAAAACCGGAAGCGCCCAAACACGCCGGCCCCCTGCGCCTCAAGGCTGTAGTGCTGTTGCCGGGCCTGCTGCTGATCGCGGGGCTGGTCTACTTCTTTACGATTGACGGGGTGCTTGCTGACCAGCTCGTGGCCGCCGCCAAACTCAGCGCCGGCGAAAACGGTGAAGCCGAAGTCGACAACGTTTCATTCAGCATCTTCGGCCCCAAGCTGACCGTCCGCGACCTGCGCGCATGGCAGACACTGGATGACGGCACGGAACGTGAGGTGCTGTACCTCGGCGAAGCCACGCTCGATATTGAGTTCTGGCCACTGCTAGAGCGGCGAGTGGTGGTGAACGAAGCGTCGATGACCGAGATCCGGTACTCGCACCCGCCCTCCGCACCGACAGAAAAGCGCAAAGATGAGGTACCCACCGACACCAACCAGCCGGACCTGAACGACTACCTCAAGCAGGTGAAAGAGCTGCTCGAAAGCGAAGAGCTGAACGAGCTGCGTGACCTTCTCGATAAACTGAAAGAGTACTCGGAAAAGGACGCCGAACCCGCCGAGCCCGAGCCCGAGAAAGCGCCGGAAGCAACGGTGCTAGACCCCGGACCGTCCGATCGCGCGGCATACGTCAAGCAGGCACTTGCCGCGGAAAAAGCCAAACCGACCGTGCTGGTACGCTACGCCGCGCTGAAGAAACTCACCGCCAGCTTCTCGCAGCCTGACGGAAAGCGCTTCGTCAGTGAGGTCACCGACATTGAGCTCTCGGCCGAAGAGGTAAGCAGCGACCCGGTCGGCTACGGAGTGCCGATGAAATTCAAGGCGGCTGGAAACCTCGATGGCAGCGCCGACCGCCGCGTTGAGCTGGGCCTGACGCTGAGATTTGACGCCGAACAACTGCTGACACTGGAACAGGTGGACGGCAGCGCCGGCATCAAGTCGCTCGACATCAGCAAGCTTGTCGACACCGAAATCTTTGGCGGCACATTGAAAGACGCGCGGCTAAGCCTGGTCCGGTACGCGGCCACACACGCTGAAAAAGCAAGCCGCACGCAGATGATGATCGCGGGCATGGTACAGCCCCCGGGGTTCCCCAGTCCGGCCAAGGCCAGTTTCTCGATCTGGTTTGGCGGCTATGCGGGCGATGGCGCGTTGGCGGCGCTGGCGCCCAGCGGTATCAGTGTACAGGTGGAAGAGTTTCCGCTGATGCCGATCGTCAACCTGGCGGGCGGGTCGCCACTGCCGCTGGAGGGCCAGGGCGCGACGATCAGCTTTGGCACCTGCGACGAGCAAGGCAACTTCGGTACCCCCGGCGCCGCATTTACGTGGCATGACGGCGTGGAAGTGCGCATGCGCCTGCAAGTCAAAGGCCTGCGCTTTGCCGAGAAAGAGGGCGACCTTGCGGGCCTGCCTGGCGAGTTTGTGCTGCGCGGCTTGAACCGGGTGGTGGACGGCATGGGTGGGCTGGACGTGATGGTGGGCTTCACGGGCAGGCGCGACAAGATTGCGCTAAGCCTTGAGCGGCCGGGCTTGCGGGCATTCATCGACGCGATCGTCAATGCACTGTACCTGACAGCGCCCGAACTCAAGTCGCTGGTTGATCTGCCCTTTGATGTCAGCAGCGACGCCAAGGTTGGCCTGGCCAGTGTCAACGCTGACGGCACGGCGCGAGATCCCAAGCTGACCATGGGCGGCGAGGCGCGCCACGACTTGAATGACCTGCGCGTTTCGTTGAATCTGACTGACATGCGAATCTCGCCCAAGGCAGGGCAAAGCAGCATCGCGGGCCTGCCGGCTGCCGACTTCTGCAAGGCGTTCAACTTGTTCATGGATTCGTTGGGGCCCGCCGGGTTGCGCCTGCGCACACGCATCATGGGCGCCGACGGCGCCTTCAGCCCGGCACTTGAAAGCCCGGGCATTCGCGGCCTTGTCGATTCGATGGTCAGCGTGTTCCAGTACAGCGGCACGGAATTGAACAAGAGTTTCAACCTGCCGGTCAACGTCGCGGCCGACGCAATGCTCAAGCTGGAGAGCATCGACCCCGACGGCAGTGTGCGCAGCTACCTCAGCCCGGGCGGCGACAGCAGTGACCTGACCAACCTGCGTGTGCGCATCCGCGCTACCAAACTCACCGTATCGCCCAAAGCCGGCCAGACCAGCGTGCTCGGCCTGCCTGCCAACGACTTCTGCCGCGGCTTCAATGCGTTTCTTGCGGGCAGCAACGGCGAGCTGGACGTGACGGCGCGCGTCTTTGATGGCGCGCTGTTCAGCCCGATGTTCGAAAGCCCCGGCGCGCGCGGGTTCGTGGATGCGCTGGTCGGCGCGCTGAGTTACACGGGCGCCGAGTTCGCTTCCAGCTTCGATCTGCCCCTCAACATCAACGCTGACTCGCGCATCCGGCTGGCCAGCATGGACGAAAAGGGCGGCGTGCGCGGCTTGAACTCGCCCGGTGCCGACAGTGCGTCGCTGAGTGGCCTGCGCGTGCGCGCCGTGGCCCAGAACCTGACGGTGTCGCCCAAACCGGGCCAGCCGAACATTGCCGGCCTGCCCGCCGCCGAGTTCTGCAAGGCGTTCAATACGTTTCTTACATCGCAGGGCGGCGGCTTGACGCTGCAGCTTGGCGTGTTTGACGCCAAGGGCGCGTTCTCGCCCAGCATGCAGCAGCCCGGTGTACGCGGTTTGGTGGACGGAGTCGTGAACACGCTGCGCTATGGCGGCAACGACTTGAACAAGAACTTCAACCTGCCGTTTGAACTGGTGCCGGAGGCAGTCGGCGAGTGCAGCAGCGTCGACGCCGCGGGCAAGCAGCGCACGGTCAACAGCCCGGGCAGCGGCGCAAGCGACCTGAAAGACCTGACGATCAAGGTCAACCTGAAGAATGGGTTTGCCGCCAAAAAGGCCGGCCAGAACACCATTCTGGGGATTCCCGCAGACAGCTTCACGTTCGCCTGGAACAAGCTGATGACTGCTTACCCGATGGGCTTTCCGATGACGCTGCGCATGTTCGACGCGCAGGGCAAGTTCGCGCCGGCAATGGTCGGGCCGACCGAGCAGGAGTTGATCAAGCAGCTTGGCACTGTAGTGGGGATTGACGACTTTGCGAAGAACTTCGGCGACCTGGCCAAGAAGTACGGCGTGGATTTCGGCGACTTTCAAAAGCGCGGCATCGACGCTGCGAAGGATGTCGCCAGCGGCAAGATCAAGCTGCCCGGCCCCGGCGAAACACCGAAGGAAACGCCCAAGCTGCCCGAGGTTCCCAAGCCGAAACTGCCCTGGGAGAAGTGATTGCCCAAGGTTGAAGTCATCGCCCACCGCGGAGCAGGCGGTCCCGAGAACACGCTGAAGGCGTTTCGCCGCGCGCGAGAGATGGGTGCCGACTGGTTCGAGTGCGATGTGCGCCTGTGCGCCACGGGCGAGCCGGTCGTGATCCACGACCGCAACGTCAACCGAACAACCAACGGAACCGGCCACGTCGATGAGATGCCCATGAGCCGGTTGCTGCGCCTGAATGCCGGCAGCGGCCAGAACATACCAACTTTGCATCAGTCGCTGGCGCTGGCTGGCGCGCGTTTCGGCGCGTACATCGAAGCCAAGGTCCAAGGCAACGCCGCAGCGCTGGCACACGCGATAGTCGGGGAAGCAGGCCGCGCGCGTGGGCGCGTGGTCGTGCAATCGTTCGACACGGAGTTCCTCGAAGTTGCAGCGCAACTCGCGCCCAGGATGCACCTTGAGCTGCTGCTCAGCGCAAGGCCCAGAGGCGGGTGGCAGCACGCCATCAAATTCGCGACGCGGCACGGCCTGCGCGGGATCAATGTAAGCCAGCGCGCAGCCACGCGCGGGCTGATCTTGGAACTTCATGAAGCAGGCCTGCGTTGCGCGGTCTTCACAGTGAATGACGCCGCGACGATGCGGCGTATAGTGAAATGGGGTGCCAACGCACTGATCACTGACAATGCGGAAGCGTGCCTGCGCGCACTGAAGTCGCTGGGCCAACGCTAAGTGGCATTCGCGTCCCGCGAATGAGTTGCGCCGACGTCCCGTCGGCGGCGACGGCCGGAGGCCGGCGAAACTCATGCTCCGGAGGCGCATGTCACTTTCGAGTTGGCGGAGGGTAGAGGAATCGAACCTCGCGACAGTCCGGTGGACTGTCGCGAAAGCGCAGCAGCCCGACCAAAGCTCGCGCTGCAGTGCGAGCGACGGCGGGCGTAAGCGAAGCGTTCGCGCAAGCGTGAACCCGGCACCGAACGCTTCGCCTGCATTGGCGGAGGGTAGAGGAATCGAACCCCTGTCCGAAGACAGCCCGGTTTTCGAAACCGGTTGCCCACCATTGGGCACTACCCTCCTTCTGGCGGAAAGCGGAGGAGTCGAACCTCGTGCCGCAGCACCATCCGGCTAGCAACCGGCGCCGGCCCCGCGGCCGGTACACTTTCCTGGAGTGCGGGGCGGGAGTCGAACCCGCATAGCGGGTTTTGCAGGCCCGCCGGCCGCCACAGCCAACCCGCACGAAGTTGGTACCGGGAAGGGGATTCGAACCCCCACTGTCGCGCAGCTCAGGCGCGCGCCTCCTGCCTTTTGGGCTATCCCGGTGTAGGCGCCGGTGGAATCGAACCACTCGCCATCCACCCGCGATCTGGCAGCGGTTTTACGGACCGCCCGCGGGAACGACGCCTGAAGCTGGTGCATGGAGAGGGATTCGAACCCACACTGTCCTGCTTCTGAGGCAGGCGCCTCCTTCCGGTTGGGCTACCCATGCGAAGTTGTCAAAACACAAGGCCCGCCGTTCCCAAGAGCGGCGGGCCTTGTGCTGAGAA
The DNA here is from genome assembly GCA_020849795.1 of Planctomycetota bacterium. Lineage (GTDB taxonomy): Bacteria > Planctomycetota > UBA8742 > UBA2392 > UBA2392 > JADJRK01. The sequence continues at coordinate 6,593 of JADZFR010000016.1, forward strand.
CGATCTTCATCAGCCCATACCGCCGCACCCGCCTGCAAGCAGGCTGACCAAGAGCGTGTATGAGCATGCGATCATCATCAGTTCGTTCCTTTCCCTGCCACTTTACGCGTCAAGAGTTGACGTGTCAATACAAGAACGCAGGGTGGGTCCGGACGGTTTCAAGTTTTTCAAACCCTGCCTATGGAACGCCCCCGACTTGTGTCGGGGGCTCCGGTATTCGGGAATCGCTGCTCCGGCTATACCAGCGCTTCTTCATCGGCGGCGTCGGCCGCGTCGGGCTGGTCTGACCCGTCGCTCTTCTTGCCACCCGGCGGCTCGGCAGCTTCCCGTTCGAGCTTTTCGCGCTCGTACTTGGCGGTGGCCTCGGCCACCGCGTTCGTGTCCTGCTTCAGTTTGCCTTCGTCAATCGCTTCGCGCGCTTTCGCCGGGTTGAACGTGTTTTTGCATTCCGGATAGCCGCTGCAGCCAATAAACGGCCGCGCGCGAAAGAACTTTACCTGCATGGGTTTGCCGCACAGGTCGCAAGTCAGACCGGCAAACTCAGCTTCGGTCTTCAGCTGGCGCAGGCTCTTTTCGCTGTCGAGGTTGCGCGTGCCGCGGCACAGCGGGAACGTGCTGCAACCCAGGAAAGGACCACGCCGGCTCATGCGCACCACGAGCTCTTTGTGGCACAGCGGGCACTCCAGGTCTTCCTTGTCCACCTTCAGGATCTTGCCTTCGCGGTTGAGCGGAATGGTGCCCTTGCAGTCAGGGAACCTCGTGCATCCGTAGAACTTTCCAAAGCGGCTCCAGCGCTCGATCATTTCGGTGTTGCAGATCGGGCACTGCACGGGGTTGCCAGCTTCGTCGATGGCGGGCTTTCCCTTGACCTTTTCAATCTTCACTTCCGCTTCGGCCAGCTCTTCCTCGAAGATGGCGTAGAAGTTGCGCAGCACCTCCACCCAGTCGAGGTCGCCCTCTTCAATCTTGTCGAGCTGCGCCTCCATCTTTCTGGTGAAGTCGGTCTGCATGATGCGGCTGAAATTGTTCACCAGCATGTCGCAGACCATCATCCCCAGCTCTGTTGCGAACAAGCGGCGGCTCTCGTTGCGAACATAGAACCGGTCCTGAATCGTGCCGATGATGCTGGCGTACGTGCTCGGGCGGCCGATGCCCTCTTTCTCGAGCGTCTTGACCAGGCTGGCTTCGCTGAAGCGCGGCGGCGGCTGCGTAAAGTGCTGGTCAGGCTGCACCTGGTGCTCGACCAGTGCTTCGCCCTCGGCAACTTCGGGCAACAGCTGCTCATTCTTGTCCAGCTTGATGCCGCTGACGCGCGCGTGGCCGTCAAACTGCAGGCGCCGGCCCCCGACCCGGAACACGGCGTCACCGGCAGAGATGTCGATCGTCGTCACAAGATAGACTGCCGGGTTCATCTGGCACGCGACAAAGCGCTCCCAGATCATCGTGTACAGGCGCAGCTGGTCGCGCTCGAGGTACTTGGCAACGCTGTCGGGCGTGCGCGCCACGCTGCTGGGGCGGATGGCTTCGTGCGCCGCCTGGGCTTTGCTGCTGGTCTTGTAGAAGTTCGGCTTCTCGGGCAGGTAGCGCTCGCCGAATTCGCGGGCGATCATTTCGCGCGCGTCGGCCACGGCAAAGTCCGAGACGTGAAAGCTGTCGGTTCGCATGTAGGTGATCAAGCCGGTCGGGCCATCTTCACCCATCTCCATGCCTTCATACAAACGCTGCGCGATCTGCATCGTCTTGCGCGCGCCGAAGCCCAACCTTGTGCTTGCCGCCTGCTGCAGCGTGCTGGTGATGAATGGCGGCTTGGGCCGGTCGCGGCGTTCTTTGGTTTCGATCTTGCCGACGGTGAAGGGCTTGCCCTGCACATTGGCCAGCACGTCATCGACGGCGGCACGGTTCGGAAGCTCGGGCTTTTCGCCTTTGTACTGTTTGAGGTCGGCGTGAAAGACGCCCTTGGGCAGGGTCGGCTTTTCCTGCACCGCATCGGCGACCGAGAGGTCTTCGTCTTCCGAGTCGATCTTGTCGCCGGCCTTTTCTTCTTCGCGCGTGGTGCCGTGGTAGAACTCAAGGAACTTCGCAAGTTGCGCGCGCCCGTTTTCGGACAACTGCTCCTGCCCGAGAAACGCGGTGACGGTCCAGTATTCGTCGGGAACGAACGCCATAATTTCACGTTCGCGCTCAACGATCAGGCGCAGCGCGACACTCTGCACGCGGCCCGCGCTCAAGCCGCGAAACACCTTGCGCCACAGCAGCGGGCTGATTTTGTAACCGACGAGGCGGTCCAGCACGCGGCGGGCCTGCTGGGCATTGACGAGGTTGGCCGCAATCTCGCGCGGGTTTTCAAAGGCGTGCTGGATGGCCTTCTTGGTGATTTCATTAAACGTCACGCGCCGGGCACGGGCGTCTTCAATGTGCAGGGCTTCCTTCAAATGCCAGGCAATTGCCTCGCCCTCACGGTCAGGGTCGGGCGCCAGGTACACGAGCTTGGCCTTGTTGGCGGCTGACTTCAGGTCCTTGATGATGTCCTTCTTGCCCCGGATCGTCAGGTACTGGGGCTCGAAGTTCTTGTCCACATCAATGCCCAGCTTGCTCTTGGGCAGATCGCGCACGTGGCCGACGCTGGCCTTGACGATGTATCCGCCGCCAAGGTAGCGGTTGATGGTCTTGGCCTTGGCAGGCGACTCGACAATCACCAGCGGCTTTCCGCGGTGAGTACCCTTGCCGTCCGCGGACTTCTTTTTTCGGGCTTTCTTCTTCTTGGCCCCCACTTTTTTTGCATTGGGGGCTGTTTCGGGTGTGCCATCCGCTGCCAATTCGGCGCTGTTTGCGGGTGCGGCGTCAGCCTTGGCGCCGCCCTTGCGGGCCTTGGCGGCGCGCTTGGCGGGCTTCTTCGCGGGCTTCTTCGCGGGCTTGCTGTCGGGCGAAGTTGCTTCAGGTTGTTCTTCGGGCTGATCCATGGGGGCGGAATGATAAGCAGAGGTTTAACCCCCTGTCAAACCGGGGTCAGGCTCGCCCGTATTGCCATCTGGCTGCGACGGCCCATTTTCAGGGGCTTTGCGGCTCTTGAAAAAACCTTCCAGGATCATCTGGGCCGCGACGGCGTGTACCCGCTGTTTGCGCTCGTGTGGTTTCAGCCCGCCCTCGATCAATTTGCCCTCGGCTTCCCAGCTGGAGAGCCGCTCGTCAAACAGCTCGACGGGAAACTGCGTATGCGCGGCAAGGCGGTTCGCAAAGTCGCGGCACAGTTTGGCGGCTTTGCCTTCTTCGCCGTGCATGTGAATCGGCAACCCGACAACAAAGCCTTTGGCGCCTTCTTCTTTTGCCAGTCGGTTGAGCGCGTCGAGCAGCTTGCCTTCCGGCTTGGCGTCCAGCGTTTTGAACGGAAAGCACATCGTGTCGTCTCCGATGGCGACGCCGATGAACTTGCTGCCAAAGTCAACGCCGATCCACCGGGCCATGGTCGCCTGAACCGCCCCGCCCTTACTTGCGGAGCTCCTTGATCTTCTTTACGTCGTGGCCGTGGCCCTGCTTCAGCACCAGCACCTTGCCGTCGCTCACCACTACCAGCAGGTTGGATTCGCCGACCACCACAATCTCGGCGCCGAAGCCGCGGTTGTTGTTCCCGCCGACTGTCACAAGCTCGGTGCCCTCCAGCGGCAGCCGCTGGAAGACCGCATCCCAGGTACCGACGTCGTCGAACTCGCCCGTCAGCTCGACCATGCGCAGGTTGCGCACCTTTTCAATCAAGCCAAAGTCGATGCTGATGCTTTCCAGTGCTGTGTAACCGGCCGCGCCGACGCTGGCGGCGGCCACGCGCGCACTGTGGGTTGGAAGGTGACGCTGCAACTCGGTTTCAAAGGCCGGAAGGTTAAAGAAGAAGCAACCGGCGTTCCAATACCAGCCTTGTTGCACCAGTTGGTTCGCTTCCGGCCCCGGCTTCTCGCGAAACGCCTTTACAGCAAACACGCCCGGCGCCAGGTCCGGGCCGGGCTGGATGTACCCGAACGCGCCTTCGGCCCGCGCCGGTTGCACGCCGAAAATGTGGATGCAGTCGCGGGCGCCTTCGGCTGCGCGTGCGCGCCTGACACCGGCGGCCAGCGCATCAGTCGGCTCAATAATCTGGTCAGCCGGCAGCACGAGCAGCCATGCCTCAGGATCGATGGCCGCAATGTGTCGCGCGCCGTAGGCGACTGCGGCGGCGGTATCACGGCGGGCAGGTTCAACGATCAGGTTCGCTTGCGGCAGGTCCGGCAACGCTGCGGCAAACAGATGGGCCTGTGCGGCGCCGGTCACAAGAAACACGTGTGCCGGGTCCGTCACTGCCAGCGCGCGCTGCCATGCCATTTCAAGCAATGACTGCCCGCCGATGTGCATCAGGTACTTCGGGTACTCGTCGCTCGACGAAGGCCAGAGCCGCGAAGAAGCACCACCCGCAAGAATCAGCACGTAAAGGGCGCGCGGGTTGCGGCGCTCGGTGTTGGGGGGCTCAGCCATGGCTCCAGACTACCTTGGAAGTTCAGCGCGCGAAGCGGGTCATCCCGCCAGCGCCGCAAGAACGGCCTCGCCCATCTGCTGGGTGCCGACGAGCTTTTCGCCCTCTTTGCCGCGGGCGATGTCGGCGGTGCGATAGCCTTTATCCAGCGCGGCTGCCACGGCGTCGTCAATCGCTGTACCAATGTCGGGCCGCCTGGCGGCGTGGGTATACATCATGCCCACGGTCAGAATCATGGCCAGCGGATTTGCCTTACCCTTGCCGGCAATGTCGGGGGCGCTGCCGTGGACAGGCTCAAACAACGGCACGCCGGCCCCCAGGCTGGCGCTGGGCAGCATGCCCAGGCTGCCGGTGATCTGGGCGCCGATGTCGCTGAGAATATCGCCGAACATGTTGGGCGCGACAATCACGTCGAACTGCTTGGGCACGGCAACCAGCTGCATGCAGCAGTTGTCGACGAACACGTGCTTGAGCGTCACGTCGGGATACTGCTTGTCGTGCAGCTTCTGGATGGTCTCGCGCCAGAGTTGTGTGGCCTCAAGTGCGTTGGCCTTGTCTGCGCTGTGCACGCTTTTGCGGCGCTGCCGCGCAGCCTCGAACGCAACCTTGCCGATGCGGTCCACTTCCCACGCGTGGTACTTCATGGTGTTGACGCCGTAGCGGCCCTTCTCGTCTTCAAAGTAGCCGCGCGGTTCACTGAAGTACAACCCGCCCACAAGCTCTCGCACGATCAGGATATCGGCGCCCTCGACCAGTTCGCGGCGCAGCGGGCTGGAATCAAGCAGCGCCGGCACCGGCTTTACCGGGCGCAGGTTGGCATACAATTCAAAGGTCTTGCGCAGAATCAGCTTGGCGCGCTCGGGCCGGTCGGCGGGCGGTGCGTTGTCCCAGCGCGGGTCGCCGAACGGGCCGCACAGGATGGCGTGGCTGTCACGGCACAGCTTCAGCGTGGCGTCGGGCAGCGGCGGCAGACCAAGGTCCACAGCCGCGGCGGCGGCGGGAGCGCTGTCGTGGGTCAGCTTGACGTCAAACTTGCGCGCGGCGGCCTGCATCACCTGGGTTGCCGCGATGGTGATTTCCGGGCCGATGCCGTCACCGGGGATTACCGCCACCTTTAACTCGGTCATTCGCTGCTCCGGTTTGTCTTTCTGGTCGGCCCATACGCCGAAGTCTGCATCGCCCCCGAACGGGTCAGACCCCGCCGAGTGGCTGTCTTCACGGGTGCGCCGGATGCTCATGTCCTCAACATTAGCTTATGTGCGGGCCGCGCCAAGTGCTGCCGATCAGCCCCCAGGGAAGCACTTTGGACAATTCCGCGTTACAATCGTGCCATGATCAACATCCTGGGCATCTTCCTTGCCATTCTGATCGCCCACTCCACCGGCGGCCACGGGATTCTTGTCGGGTGGGAGTCCGTTGTTGCCGCGCTGGTCGCCGTGCCCGTACTGCTGCTGTTCCATAACAGTGTCGCCAGCCATGTGATCGACCGCTGGCACCTGACCCGGCAACAGTTCCTCGCCGCCGAGGCCCAAGGCATGACTGAGTACGCCCGCCAGCTGGCCGTTGAGCGCGACGCCATGCAGCGCCGGCTGCCGGTGTTTCGCATGGGCACCGACCTGCTGATCCTGGCGATCTATCTACTGCTGAGCATCGTCTTCGGCTGGACTGACTTTGTCGGCAAGGTACTGGGCGTGCCGCAGTATCTGGACCTGTTGCCGCAGTTGCTGCCGTACTTCGGACTGCTGGCAGCCAGCTGGATCGGCCAGTGGCGCATGGAACACGCGATTCGCGGCGGTGACCTGGGCCTTGCGCGCTTTATCGGTTTCAACACGCGCGCAAACCTGATGACCGTGGCGCCGATCCTGCTGATCTATGCCGCCTATTGGGCGCTGATCACCTGGGTGCCCGCCGTCAACGACTTGCGCCAGAGCTTCGAGTTCCTGGAAGTCGCCGTGCATCTTGGTTTGGTGCTGCTGGTCAGCTTGTTTGTGCCGGTAGTCGTGCGCCTGGTGTTGCCGGGCGGGCCCATGCCTGACGGCCGCCTGCGCCGCAGGCTTGAGACATTTGCCCGCGACCGCGGTTTGCGCATCAACCAGATCATGGTCTGGCGTACCGGCGGCAGCCTGTTCGCCACGGCCTTTGTGATCGGCTTGATCGCGCCATTCCGCTATGTGTTCGTGACCGACGCCCTGCTGCGGCGCCTGACCGAAGACGAAGTCATGGCGGTGTTCGCCCACGAGCTTGGCCACGTGAAGCACAGGCACCTGTGGTGGCTGCTGGCGTTTGTCATCAGTTTCAGCGTGATCATGATGGGTGCCACCCTTGGCCTGCAGGTGCTCACCGGCACCGCCGAGTACGACATGTTCGGCATGGGGTTGCTGCTGGCGTATGGCTACTTCGTGTTCGGGTATGTTTCGCGGCGCTTTGAGCGCCAAGCCGACGCATTCGTAGCCAAACATACCAGTCCTGAGCTGATGGCCAGTGTCTTCCTGAAGCTGGGAGCCGCCAACCCCGCCGCGATGAAGAAAGACGGGTGGCGGCACTTTTCGCTGGAACGCCGGGTGCGCGAGCTGGTGCTGGCGCGCGCCCACCCTGAAGTCGCGCGCATTTTTCGTGCCGAGCTTGTGCGCGGCGTGGCAATTGTCGTCGGCGCCACACTGCTGGGTGCGCTGCTGCTGGTGCAGCCCGTGCGACGCGACGTGATCACCGGCCTTGCCACTTACAGCCTGAACCAGTTTGACCGCGAACGCGCCAAGGGAAGTGATGGGGCAAAGATCGACGCGCTGCGCGAAAAGACCTTGCAACGCAGCGCAGCCATCGCACGCCTGGGCGAAGACCTTGAACCGGTCGCGGATTGGTACACCGGCATCGTCGTGGAACTGTCCGGCGAGGACACACATGCGTTCGACAAGTTGATTGCCAAGGCGGAAAGCAGGTTAGCGTCAACAACTGACGCCAACGAGCGCGCGCGGATCGAGTCGTGGGCCGATCTATGGAAAGTCAGCAAAGCGGCCGCGGCCCGGGCCCGCGAAAACGGAACGACATTTGACGAAGAGTTCGAAGTTGAGCGGAAACGTCAGGGCCTGGGCGAGTAAAGATCTCCCGGTGCTCAGGCCGCGGCGCTTTCTTCGCCTTCGGGGCGGCGCACCGGGCGGTAGCATTCGACCAGGCGTGAATCACCCTTCACCACGGCTTCGCTGACGGTGTAGCAGCGATTCTCCTTGATTGCCGGCAGCTCGAACTGGGTGTCGAGCATGATGCGCTCGACAATGCCGCGCAGGCCACGAGCACCGCTGGCGCGCTTGATTGCCTGGCGTGCAATTTCAACCAGGCCGTCGCGCGTGAATTCCAGCTCGTGTCCCTGCATCCGGAACAACTTCTGGAACTGCTTGGTGATGGCGTTGCGCGGTGCAGTCAGCACGTTGATCAATGCCGCCTCGTCAAGTTCATCGAGTGTGCTGATCACGGGCAGCCGCCCGACAAACTCCGGGATCATGCCGTACTTGACCAGGTCATCGGGCTCAACCTGCGCGCGCAGTATGTTTCGCTCTTCGCTTTCGGGCAGGCCCTCGGGCAGGCCCTTGATGCGCATTTCGCCGGGGTCGCGCTTGGCGTTGATTCGCATGGTCGTCTGGCCCAGGCGCTTGCGGATGAACTCTTCGACGCCCACGAATGCGCCGCCCACGATGAACAACACGTTCTCGGTGTTGAACTGGATGTAGGGCTGTTCGGGGTGCTTGCGCCCGCCCTGGGGCGGCACGTTGGCGACCGTGCCTTCCAGCATCTTGAGCAGCGACTGCTGCACGCCCTGGCCGCTGACGTCGCGCGTGATGCTGACGTTGCTGCTGGTGCTGTGGATCTTGTCAATTTCGTCGATGAAGATGATTCCCATCTCGGCGCGGGCGAGGTCAAAGTCGGCGGCTTGCAGCAGCTTGAGCAGCAGGTTCTCGACGTCTTCGCCGACATAGCCGGCTTCAGTCAGCGTGGTCGCGTCGCCGATGGCAAACGGCACGTGCAGCAGGCTGGCCAGCGTGCGCGCCAGCAGCGTCTTGCCGCTGCCGGTGGGGCCGATCAGCATGATGTTGGATTTTTCAAGCTCAACGCCGTCCTGGTCGTCTTTTTGCAGCAGGCGCTTGTAGTGATTGTGCACCGCCACGCTCAGCACTTTCTTGGCGTGGTCCTGACCCACGACGTGCTGGTCCAGCGAGGCCTTCAGCTCGGCGGGCGGGGGCAGCGTTGCAAGCGACAACCCCGAGGTTGCGCCGCCTGCGCCCTGGCTCTTTTCGGCGACCAGGATGCTGTTGCACAGCGTGATGCACTCGTTGCAGATGTAGATGCCGGGCGGGCCCGCGATCAGGCTGTCAGCCTGACGCCGCGACTTGCCGCAGAAACTGCAGCGTTCAACTTCACGGCGCGTGGTGTCGGTTGTCTTGGCCATTCCGGCTCCATGCTGTGGTACGTGCGACCTGCGTTACCCATGCTACCAAACCCGGCGACATTCCGACCAGCCCCGCCAAGCACAAGGGGCCTGCGCGGGCCCCTTGGGTTATCGGTCGTAGCGACGTCGCTTCTGAACGGCTTGCGCCCGGTTATTTGCCTGGGGCGTGCTCAATCACGTCGTCGATCAAGCCGTACTCTTTGGCTTCGTGCGCGGACAAGAAGTAGTCCTTGTCTGTATCTTTCTCAATCTGCTTGAGCGGCTTGCCGGTGTCTTTGGCCAGCATGTCGTTCAGGTACTTTTTGAGGCGCAGGATTTCCTTGGTCTGGATGCTGATGTCGCCCGCTGTTCCGCCCGCGCCACCCCAAGGCTGGTGAATCATGATGCGCGCGCTGGGCAGCGCGTGGCGCTTGCCCTTGGTGCCCGCCGCCATCAGGATCGCGCCCATGCTGGCCGCCTGCCCGATGCACACGGTGCTGATGTCGCATGACACGTACTTCATGGTGTCATAGATCGCCAAGCCGGCGTTGACGTCGCCGCCGGGGCTGTTTACGAACATCTGGATGTCCTGGTTCTTGGCTTCCTTCTGAAGAAACAACAGCTGGGCCACGACGGCGTTGGCCATGAGCTCGTGAATCGGCCCCTGAATAAACACGATGCGGTCCTCAAGCAGGCGCGAGTAGATGTCGTAGCTGCGCTCGCCGCGGCTGGTCTTTTCGATCACAAATGGAAGCGGATAACCCATAGAGCACCCTGAATGGTCGTACTTCACTGTTTGATCGGACGGCAGGATGCAGGGCGCAGGAGGCAGGAACTGCTGCTTGGTAGTTCCTGCCTCCTGCCACCTGCAAACTGCCTCCTGGACTAGACGTACTTGGCCTTGTCCCGCAGCAGCTTCAACACTTTTGCGGTCTTCATTTCTTCCCGCATGCCGGAAAGTGTCCCGTCCTGCATGAACTGTGTGCGAATTTCGTCGGCGGGGCGCTGGACACGCTCGGCCAGGGCGTTGATTTCGCGATTGATGTCTTCTTCGGTCACCACCAAACGCTCTGCGCGGGCGATGGCATCTGTGACAAAGGCGCGCTTGAGCATCGCCTTGACCTCTTCGACACCCTTGTCCTTGTTCTCGTCCAGGAACGCGCGCACGTCTTCTTCGGTCTGGCCCGCCTGATACATGCGGAAAGCCTGCTGCTGCACAAGCTCGCGCGCCTTGCGCTGGCTGAACTTCTCGGGCAGATCCATGTTGGTGGCGTCGGCTACCTTCTTCAGCGCCTGTTCTTCGACGGCGCGGTCGAGGTCAGCTTCTTTGCTGCTTTGCAGCTTGCCGCGTACGTCTTCGCGCCAGGCGTCTTCACTTTCGTAGCCGCGCTGTTTGGCGACTTCTGCTATGGAAGGCCCTTCGAAGGTGGATATGTCCACGACCTCAATCTCGATCGTCGCGTCTTTGCCGCGGAAATCTTCCCGCGGGAAATCCGCGGGCAGGGTTGCCGCCAGCGTGACAGTCTCGCCGGCCTTGGCACCGACCAGTGCCTTGTCGCCCTTTTTGGGCACCAGCCCGGCCACGAACCCGTAACCTACCTCAATCAACCCGCGGCGCTGGGCCAGCAGGGTTTCGTCGCCACAGGTCACCTTGACGCTTCCGCGCAGCAGGTGGCCCTTGGCGGCGGGGCCTTCCACTGGCTTGAGTTCGCCCTTCTGCACCTGTTCGCTGCGCATGACCGCATACACTTCGTGGTCAGCGGCCTTCGGCGTTTCGCGCTTCAGCTCAAGGCCCTTATAGTTCGGCAGCTCAAACTCGGGATAGACTTCGGCTTCGAGTGTCAACTTGGCGGGGCTGCCGGTCTTGAGGTCGTCGGCCTCAATCAGTTCGGCCTGGCCGAGCAGTTTGAGGGCATGTTCGTCGACGGCCTGGCGCACGACATCGTCGGCCAGGGTCTGGCGGACGTCGTTGACGACATCCTGACCGAAGCGCTTTTCCAGCATCTGGCGCGGGGCCTTGCCCTTGCGGAAGCCGGGAAACTGGACCTGCTTGTTGATGTCGCGGAAGCCTTCTGCCAGTTTGGTGCTTACGAGGTCGGCGGGCACTTCGGCGCGGATGACGCGTTTGCACGCGTTGGCCTTTTCGACAGTGATCTGCATCTTCGAGTCCTGCATGGTTGGTCAAGTTCCTTGAAGGCGGGCGGTTCGGAAGGCGCTTGCCCGCGAGGGGCGGAATACTAGCACTTTCGATTACGCGGACAAGCAACGGAGGGCAAGGGGGCGCCGTGAGTCTTCAAAGCTCCGGCCGGCCTTTGACCCGATTTCCTAAAGCCTTCCGCCCCCATGGGTTTGATTCTTTAATCGTCCCCTGCTACGGTTGCACAGCAATCGCATCGGAGTAATGGATGGCCCGGGCCAAGGTCCGCATCGTGGATGGCATCGACGCCGGGATCGAGAAAGACCTCCCAGACGAGGGCTCGACGACTATTGGCCGCCGCAGCTCGTGCGACCTGGTGCTGCGCGTCGATTCGGTTTCGCGGGAGCATTGCCGCATTGAGCGCCACGACGGGGCGTACTGGCTTTACGACAACGGCAGCAGCAATGGCACGCTGCTCAATGGGCTGCGCATCGAGAAGGCCAAGCTGGTGCACGGCGACGTGATCACGCTGGACAAGGTCACGCTCGAGTACATTGAAGACAGCGACAGTGCCCACACCCGCGAAATGATCCGCGAGTTTGTCGTCCAGAAGCGGCCCGACGTGGACGGCACCTACACCGCTGAGAACAGCCTGATCGGCAAGACGCTCAAGCACTACAAAGTCCTGAGCGTGATCGGCGAAGGCGGCATGGCGCTGGTGTACAAGTCGCGCGATGAACGCAACGGCGAAATCGTGGCGCTGAAAGTGCTCAAACGCGGCGAAACCGTTGACCAGGAAAACCTGCAACGCTTCCTGAAAGAGTTCAAGACAGGCAGCAAGCTCAACCACCCGAACATCATGCAGGTCTACGAAATCGGCGAGGTAGACGGCACGTATTTCATTGCGATGGAATACATCAACGGCTCGTCGCTGCAGGAGATCCTCGACGAAAAAGGCCGTCTGTCGGCTGAAGGCACGCTCAAGATCGGCATCCAGGTCGCCAAAGCCCTGGAGTTCGCGTTCAGCCAGCGCATCATTCATCGCGACATCAAGCCCGAGAACATTTTGATCAGTCGCGAAGGCGAAGTGAAAATCACTGACCTGGGACTCGCGAAAGAACTGAAACGCTACGTCAGCGTCAACATCACCAAGACCGGCGAAGGCATCGGCACGCTGCACTACATGAGCCCCGAGCAGGTCGAGAACACCCGCGACGTTGACCAGCGCGCCGACATCTACAGCCTGGGCGCAACTCTGTACGAGTGCCTGTGCGGCCAGCCGCCGTTTGACGAAGTCGGCGTCTGGAAGTTTGTTGAGGCGATCAACGAAAAGCCACCGCCGGACTTGAACGAGCGCGTGCCGAACCTGCACCCCGAAGTCTGGCCGTCGATCAGCCGCGCACTGGCCAAGCGGCCCGAGGAGCGCCAGCAGACACCGACCGAGCTGCGCGAAGACCTTGAGCGGCTTCTGGCTCTGGTGCAAGCCGACCGGAAGAAGAAGGTCTCGGCGGGAGAGAACTAGTGGTCCGGCAAAGCACAGGCCGAAAGCGCGACGCACAACGCACCAAGGCGTCGATCTTGAACGCCGCGATCAGCGAGTTTGCGCTGCGCGGGCCGGCTGGCACCCGCGTGGATGAGGTGGCGGCGCGCGCCGGCGTGAACAAAAGCCTGATCTACCAGTACTTCGGCAGCAAGCAGGAACTCTACGCCGAGGCGCTGAACGCCGTGCTGACCGCGATTACCGAAAAGTCTGCCGAGTACAGCAAGGTCTTTGCCGACAAGGCGCTGGGCGGCGACATGCGCGGTTATGTCAAGCAGTACCTCGACAACCACCTGTCGATGCTGGAGGCGATTCCGGAATACCCGCGATTGATCGCGTGGGAGAATCTTGAAGGCGGCCGGACCTTGGCACGCTTGCCGTTACAGGCCACGTACCAGGCCTTCCTGGGCCGCGTGAAACAGATTCTGGCGCCGCTGCAGAACGCGGGGATGTTGAGCGCTGACTTCAACCTTTCCCACGTCGCGCAGGCTGTGATGGCGCTGACCCACTACTTCGTGACCCAGAAGGGAACGCTGCAGCACCTGTTCCTGATGGACCCCTTGGCGCGCGAAACGCGCGATTCGTGGCTGAATTTCTGCACCGACATGTTCCTGGCCGCCTTCAAGGCGGCGATGCAGAAGCCCGCCTAGCAGGCCAACGCTAGATGTTCCAGAATCCGCCACTGCGCTTCGCGCCCAGCTTTTCAAGCATGAAGTGCGCAATCGGAAACAGCAGCACCGCCAGCGGCCCCGTCGCGATCGCTGTGCTTGCGCAGCGCGTGATCGCGCGCGACCAGCCGACACCATCGCCGCCAACGGCCAGCATCACGTGATATCCGAAGTTCACGAGAAACGTCCCGATCACCGCCATGACAAAGACGTTTCCAGGGCGCTCCGGGTCAAGTTTCTCCCGCGCGCGGCCCGCCACCTTGTGCAGCAGGCTGTACAGAACCGCATAGCTGCCAAGCAATCCCAGGCTGAAGAAGTCGCGAATCAAACCGAACACCAACGACGGCCCGTAGCGACCATGCCGCGACGCGAACAAACCCAAAAACAGCGCAGCAACCGTGTACAGGTCGGGCGTGAAATCCTCGAGCTTCAGGCGGTGCAGCAGCGCGGCATGCACGACCGCCAGCACAACGCCGCCGCCAATGACAATGCGCCCACGCCATCGGACCTGCCGGCTTCGGGTAAACGCAACGCGCGCGGCCAGGTTCATTTCTTCCTCTTCAGCAGGGCCAGCGCCTCTTTCTCAAGCTCGGGGCGCTTGTGCATCAGCACCTGCACGACTTCAAGCGTCAGCAAGTCAAGGTTGGCCTCAATGCGCACCTGCAGAAACCCCGCCTGCGGAATCGTCTCGCGCACGACCCCCACCGCCAGACCAGCCGGAAACTGGCCCGAGTAGTCGTTCGTTACCACGTGCATGCCCGCCTTGACGGGCGCGCCCGCGGGCACGTCTTCAAGTTCCAGGCGCGGGAAATGCGGCATCGCTGAGCCGTCGCCGCGCAGAACTGCGCGGACGCGTGCGGCAGGGTCGATCGCCGGGTCGTCCGGGTCCACAATCAGGCAGCTGGCCAGGAAGCCGGGGTCGGTCAAAAGCTGCACGCAGGCATGGCCGTCTCCGACCATGAACACACGGCCGACCAGGCTGCGGCCGGCCACAACCGGCATGCCTTCTTCAACCCCCTGCTGCCGACCGCGATTGATCCAGCAGCAGTGGCGCCAGGTGCTGGCATCACCGCGGAAGATGACACGTGCGTTCACGGCCGCCGGCAGCGGCGCCTCGGCAAAGCCGGGTGCGGCTTGCGCCAGGGCATCAAGCTGCGACAGCGCCGCCCGCAGGCGCGCATTCTCGGTCTCCAGGTTGCTGACCCGTTCACGCTCAAGTGCGAGGTCAACCCGGACCTTTTGCTCGTCTTCAAGTTCCTCATAGGGCGTCTGCTCGACGTCGGCCGACGCGCGCGCAAGCGGCAGAAACGTCATCAGTTTCAGGCGCTCGCCCACGCGCAGGTAAGGCAGCGCAATGGTCAATGCCAGCAGGATGCAGGTCGCCACCAACGGGTGACGCAGCAGCCATGAGAGGCTCAACTTTTCTTCGCTTCGGCGCATCCCGGCGTCCCGAATCTCGCGCAAACACAAAGGCCCGAATGCTCATCGGCATTCGGGCCCCTGAATCTTCGGCGGGTTGCCTTCACGCCGCTAAATATCCTCGGCGCTCTCCAGCAGTTCGGCAAACGTGTCAATGTCCGCAAGCACCGCTTCTGTGCCGCGCACCACTGCGTACAGCGGCTCTTGCGCAACGCGCACCGGCAGGTTGATCTCGTGCTCAAGATAGTACGCCAGGCCGCGCAGCGCAGCGCCGCCGCCGGCAAGCATGATGCCCTGGTCCACCAGGTCGGCTGCGATTTCGGGCGGCGTCTTTTCCAGTGTGCGCTTGATGCTGCCCGCGATCTGCTTCACCACCGGCATCATCGCCTCGCGAATCTGGATGCTGTTGATCACCGCGCGCGCGGGCAGGCTGGTCGCGATGTTGCGGCCGCGGATTTCCATCTGCATTTCCTCGGCGCCCAGCAACTCCAGCGGCACCACCGAGCCCACGGCAATTTTGATCTTCTCGGCGGTCTGCTCGCCCACCAGCAGCCCGCACTGGTCTTTGATGTATGTGACAATCGACTGCGTCAACTCGTCGCCCGCAATGCGAAGCGTTTCGTAGTTGACGACGCCCTGAAGGCTGAGCACCGCGACGTCCGTCGTGCCGCCGCCGATGTCTACCACCATGCTGCCTGAAGGGTCGCTGATCGGCAGGCCCGCGCCCAGTGCAGCCGCCTTGGGCTGTTCAATCAGGTACACGCTGCGCGCGCCCGCGCGCTCGGCGCTTTCGATTACGGCGCGTTTCTCGACGCCGGTGATGCCCATCGGTACAGAGATAATCAGTCGCGGCTTGAGGCCCCAACTGCGCTTGTGAACCTTCTTGATGAAGTAGCTGAGCATGGCCTCGGTGATTTCGAAGTCGCTGATCACGCCGTTCTTGAGCGGTCGAATGGCTTCGATGTTGCCGGGGCACTTGTCCAGCATGTTCTTGGCGGCGTTGCCGACGGCTTCGCCGCTGTTCAAAACCTCGGTGGTCCCTTTGCGGACGGCAACAACGCTTGGTTCGCACAGCACGATGCCTTGCCCGCCCACGCACACGGCGGTGTTCGCGGTTCCCAGGTCGATGCCCATGTCCAGGCTGAAGACGCCCAGGATCCGTTCAAGCAGGGTAGGCATGGCAATTCCGTTCGATGAGGGCCAATGGCGGGAGTGGTCCCGCCAATGGGGTATCGGGCAAAGCCGCGCCCAGCCTTGAGTTAAACAGAAGAAGTTGCACGACACGCCCAATGGAAGGGTCAGTGCTCAGGGGATGGGGAAGAAGTCCGTTGTTTGGCGCGGTCCTGCATCAACTCTGAACCCACTTCCCCTTCCCACTTCGCCTGTCTCCGGCCTATCCGCTCTCAAATGAAATCATCCCGCCTTCTACAGCGGGGTGATTGGATCGTCTTGCAGAACGTTACTCGTCCACGCTCAGCTTCTCGACCGACAGGTTCAAGCCGTTGACGCTGCGCAGGCCAACTTTGCCCGTGCCGTCGCCTGCCTTGTTGGTGCCGAGCAGCGCCTTGCCGTTGTAGCTGCCGAACACGTCGCTGCCACGGAACGACAGGCTGATCACGTCGTACTCACTCTCGCGGCTCCAGCCGGGCAGGGGCAGGTAGTCGCCCTTGCTGTCACCGACCAGGGTCGTGGACTTGCCGCCACTGACGCGCACGATGCAGTAGTAGCCGTCGCAACGAACCTGCAGGGCGTGGTAGTTGTTGACGTCGTTGAAACGGAACTGGATTTCATAGGCCTTGGAACTGTTGCCCGTGTTGCGGCGGTCAGCTTCGGTCAGGTCTTTCCACAGTGTCATGCGAATTTCGCCGTTGCCGACGTTTGCGCTCAGCTGGAACGCCTTGTTGGCGGCAACATCCAGCGAACCAGCAACACCCGGGCTGCCGGGCGTAAGCTTCACACCGGCGGGCAGCCAATCCCACGTGTAGCGCGGGTTGCTGAAGTCTTCGTTGAAGAAGTCTTCGACGCGGCCCGGTTTGGCCGGCTTGGGCTTTGGCCGCTCATAGGACGGCCACTCCCGCTTGTACGGGTCTTCCTTGGGTTCGTCCGGCGTGCGCGGCTTCGGTTCGGGCAGCGGCTCTGGTTTCGGCTCGGGTTTCGGCTCGGGCTTGGGCTCAGGCTTGGGCTCCGGTTCCGGCTCAGGCTTGGGCTCTGGTTCCGGCTCAGGCTTGGGCTCTGGTTCCGGCTCGGGCTTGGGCTCTGGTTCCGGCTCGGGCTTGGGCTCTGGTTCCGGCTCTGGCTTGGGCTCGGGTTCCGGCTCAGGCTTGGGCTCGGGTTCCGGCTCGGGCTTGGGCTCGGGTTCCGGCTCAGGCTTGGGCTCGGGTTCCGGCTCAGGCTTGGGCTCGGGTTCCGGCTCTGGCTTGGGCTCGGGTTCCGGCTCGGGCTTGGGCTCTGGTTCCGGCTCGGGCTTGGGCTCTGGTTCCGGCTCTGGCTTGGGCTCGGGTTCCGGCTCAGGCTTGGGCTCGG
>JADZFR010000017.1 GCA_020849795.1 Planctomycetota bacterium
GCTTGACCGCGGCTTTGCGCGCCCTTCGTTCAAAACGATCCATACAACCTCCTTCGTTAAGATGAAGGAAGCCTACAAAGCCACGCGACAAGAATTTTCAGAGAGCGCGAAGCGTAAGCGAGCGGCCGCCCCAGCGCAAAGAGCGCGAAGCATAAGCAAGCGGCCGCCCAAGCGCAAAGAGCGCGAAGCGTAAGCAAGCGGCCGCCCCAGCGCAGAGAGCGCGAAGCGTAAGCGAGCGGCAGCCGCCAGGCGGCAAGGGCAACGACGCCACGGGGGCGAAAATTCATTGGCGACTGAACCAGAAAGCAGGAGCCCGGAGCGCCAGCGACGGGTAGGCGTACGAGCAACAGCAACCACTCGCCAGTTTCGGTTTGTGCCGGCGCTCCGCGCCTCGGAATTTCTGGCTGCCATAACCCCCGCCTTGTTGACGCCGCGCTGCGCTTGGCGCCAACCGGCGGGGGCTAACACTGTGCCGGCGCTCCGCGCCTTTGCTGAACCTTCCGACCTCGCTGAAGCTTCGTCGGACAAGCCGTCGGACAAGTTTGCGGACCAAACCCCGCGCAGTCAGCCGCGTATCGGTTGTGGAATGGAGCCCAGGCCTACTCGGCATCTGCCGGCTTGGGGGCTTGCTTGTCGAAATGTACGTACCAGTGCGCGCCGCTGCAGAAGGGTTTGTTGGCGCTCTTGCCGCAGCGGCACAGGTCGAAGTGATCGGTGGTGGCGCCCGCGAGCAGCTTGGCGCCCTTGATCTCGCAGCCGCCCCTGAAAACGTAAGGCCCGTTGGGCGCCACGCCAACGAACGGCGGCCCGCCGCGCTCGCGGTGTTCCTTGCCGTCGATCGAGTAGCTGAGCGCGCCCGAGGGGCACTGTTTGATCACGGCCACAATCTCATCCCGCGAGGCCGCATCCGGGTTCGCGAAACCGCCGTCAGGGTCAGGGTGGCCAAACACTTGCGGCAGGCCGTCTGTGCAGCGACCGGCATGGGCGCAAAGACCACGGTTATCGTGGATTGTGATGTGCTTGCCAACGTAGGTGTCGCGCCGGTCGGGCTCGCGGTCCGGGTCTTTGTCGCCGCTGAAACCGTTAGTCTTGTGTGTGCCGTCGCAGAAGGGCTTGGTGTTCGAGGCCCCACACCGGCACAGGGCCACAGTCCCTTGGCAAGGAAGTTCCTTGCCATCAAGCATCTGCACAAGGTACGGAAACCCCGCCAGCAGCAAGGGGCCATCCTTCGTCGGCTCAACCGTTGGCATAAACCCTCCCAGCCCTCTCAACGACCCGCACTCTACGCCGAACTGGAGTGGGACAAACCGATCGGCTAGAAGCCCACTACTGTTTGGATTGCCTTCACGACGTCCATGGGCTGTGGCAGGACGTGTGGTTCCAGCGCTGTTGAGAACGGTACAGGGCTGAACTTGGCGCCTACCCTTTGGATGGGGGCGTCGAGGTGCTCAAAGGCTTTGTTGGCGATCAGGGCTGCCAGCTCTCCGCCGAAGCCGCCGTACTCGGGGCCTTCGTGGGCGATTACTACTCGGCCGGTTTTCTTCACCCACGCGATGATGGTTTCTTCGTCCAGGGGCACGAGGCTGCGCAGGTCGATTACCGCCACGCTGATCGGGTCATGGGTTGCGGGTTCCGCGCTCCGGGTTGCATGGCCTGCCACGTCTGTGCTTCGCACCATTTCGGGGGCGCGGCGGTCGGCGGGCACTCCTGCCTCGTGCTTCCTGCTTCCTGCCTCGTCGGCGTTGCCGCTGGCTTGTGCTTGCGGCCGCTCGCTTACGCTTCGCGCTCCATCAGCGGCGCCGAGCTCTTCGGCGGCCTTGAGCGCCATCAGCAGCGCGTTGCCATAACTGAACACCACTACGTCAGTGCCTTCGCGCCTTACCCTGGCCTTGCCGAACGGGACTTCGAAATCTTCCGGGATCTGGCTGCGCGTGCGCGGGTCGTTGTACAGCGCCTTGGGCTCAAGGAATAACGTCGGGCCCTCTGACTTCATCGCCGTGCGCACCAGCCCGTACGCGTCATCGGCAAACGTCGGGTACACAATGCGCACGCCCGGAATGTTCGCCAGCGAACCCTCAATCGTCTGGCTGTGGTACAAGCCGCCGCCGATGTATCCGCCGCTGGCAAGCCGGATCAGCACGTTGGGCGTGAACTGGCCGCGCGTGCGGTAGTACTCGTGGCTGCACTCGACGTACTGGTCCATGGCGGGCCAGAAATAGTCCGCGAACTCGGCGCCCTCGACGACGACGCGAATCTTGCGGTTGAAGCGGCTCATGCCGTTGGCGGTGCCGAGGATGTAGTTCTCGGCGATCGGGCCATTGAACACGCGCGCCATGCCGAACTCGGCTTGCATGCCCTTGGTGACGAGGAAGATGCCCTCTTTCTCTTTGTTGGCGATGTCCTGGCCCCAGAGAAAGGTGTCGGGGTTATCGCGGAACTCGCGGCGCAGGCCGGCGTTGATGCCCTGGCGCAGCGTGAGGCCGCGGCCTTTCTTGTCTTCGAAGTGCTGGACCAGTTCTGCGCCTTCCAGTTGCGGCACCCCGTTGGCGTGCTTGTTGCCTGGCGTGTGCACCGGCGGAAACACGAACTCGAGGGCTGTCTTGGGGTCGGGCTTGGGCGCCTTTTCGCCGAACTCGCGGGCGTCGTCGAACTCGGCCTGTGCAGCCTTTTCGATGGCGGCAAGCTCGGCTTCGGTGGCACCTTCATCAAGCAGCCACTTGCGGAAGATCGGCAGCGGGTCCTTGGCGCGAGCGTCAGCCAGTTCGGCTTCGTCGCGGTACAGGTTGTGGGCGTCGCTGTTGCTGTGGCTGCCGATGCGCACGCAGTAGGCGTAGACGATGGCGGCGCCTTTGCCTGCGCGGGCGTAGTCGGCGGCTTCGGCCATGGCGGCAAAGCAGGCGATGGTGTCACGGCCATCCACTTTCCAGATGCGCGCGCCGTTGATGCCGGCGAAGTTGTCGGCGATGCACTCGTTGGCGGACTGGTCGCGCTTGGGCACGCTGATGCCGTAGCCGTTGTCCTGCATGACGGTGACGACGGGCAGACGCTCTTTGCTGATGCCGTTGAGGCCCTCGTACACGTAGCCCTCAGCGGCGCTGGATTCGCCGAAGCTGCAATAGACCACGGCGTCGGACTTGTAGTGCTTGACCGCGCGGGCCAGGCCGGCCGCGTGCTGGATGTGGTTGCTGACGCAGCTGCTGACGTTCTGGATGCCGATTTCGGGCTTGGCGAAATGGTTGCTCATGTGGCGGCCGCCGCCCGCGACGTCGGCGTCGCGGCTCAGGCCGTTGAGAATGACTTCGCGGGCGGTAAGCCCGCCGGCGAGTGCGGTCGTGAGGTCGCGGTAATACGGAAACAGGTAGTCCTTGCCCGGCCGGAACGTGCAGCCAAGTGCAAGCTGGATGGCGTCGTGGCCGGCGTTGGGCGCGTGGTAGCTCCAGCCCATGGCTTTGCGCAGAAAGTTGGGCGCCTCGTTGTCGATCAGGCGGCCGAGGACCATGAGGTGGTAGGCGCGTTCATGGCCGGGGTAGTTCGGCGGGGTGGAGGAGCGTTTGGCTGGCGACTTGGTCTTGCCCATGGCGGTGTTCCGACGTGCGTGCACAGAATGTGGATTAAGGCCCAAAGTCAGCCCGAACCGGCTTTTGTAACAAAAACCAATTACTCGCGCGACGATTCCACAAACGCGGCGGGAAAGCTACAAGGGGCCACAACGACATCGACCGGAGACATGCCATGGCAAGTGTAGTGGATGGACTGGGCGGACCCTTTGCGGCTGCGCTGGTGGCGACGCTGGCGGCACCGCTGGCGACGATGGGCCTGGGCATCAACCTGTTGCTGGGCTGGCCGCTGATCGGCTGGCTGCTGGCGCCGGTGATGGAAGGCAGCAGCAAGGGCCAGCGCCAGAAAGAAGAAGAAGACGACGACGCGTAGCGCGACTGCGCTGAAGTACCGTCAGGCAAAGAGCGGCCCCGGCTTTCGCCGGGGCCTTTTTGTTTCCACAGGATTCGGGGTGTGAATGAGGTTTGAACCGCAGCGCGCAGCCCTGCCCTGACAACCAGAAACCCCGGCGGAAGCCGGGGTTTCTGGTTGGTGCCGGGGGTGGGACTTGAACCCACACGCCCACTGAAGGACTGCGGATTTTGAA
>JADZFR010000018.1 GCA_020849795.1 Planctomycetota bacterium
TTCAAAGATTTTGATGACTGGGTAACATCATTCGAGGATGATTAGTTATGGTAAAAAAGTTTCAGGAAGAAGTGCGTGAGCGCGCCCGCGTGTTACTTGGAAAGGCGGCCGGGCGAGCAGCTCAACGAGTTACTAAAGCAATGAAGACTGGGAGATCCTCATATCTCAAGGAACTCGTGGGTGAGCTTGATGCATTGCTTTGGGTCATGTCTCGTTCAGTCGGAACGTCAAACTGGGGGTATCAAGAATCTGAACGCGTTGCGGCTCGCGCGGTTGGTGACCGGGAGAGAGAGATCCAATCATATCGACGCACCTGCGTGATATGCAGGGAAGGTATAAAGAGTGGGTTGGCAGTGGGGCAAGACGCGAGTAACTCCACCATCATTGAAATTGTTCGAAGACATCGTCGTATGACCAACGCGCTCAGAAAGCTTCACGTTAGGGCAGCAGATGATGAGCACAACCGACTGACCAAACTTTGTCAACGTTACTCAATTCCTGTGCTGCGAAGGTAGTGAAAGTATCACGCACACTTACGGTTCTTCGCTGTTTCATGTGGATTTGGTTGGGGCGAGTTGCTGGGTGAATTGGTCGAGAATCTTCCCGAGTGGCGCGCCAATCAGCCACCCGCACCAGCATGCAGAGTGGGGTGCCTGAAGGGCACGAACCTGAACGGAAGCAACGCTTCCGTGCAGGAACCGCATCTACCGCACCCACGCCAGCCTTGAAAGCCACTACTACGACTTCCTGATTTACGTACCCACCGTTGATCCCGGCACCTACTCCGGCGACATCTATCGCGGTGTCATCGGCGTCGGCGACTGGGAACTTCGCATCTACCACGACCGCTACGAGCTATGGGACGTAAGCGGCACGCCGACCATGTTTGCCGCCTATTGGGCCACAACCGGCGGCTGGCATAACATCGGCTTGCGCGCGGGCATCGACGCGGGCGTGTGGGTTGACGGCAGCCGGATCATGACCTCGGGCGTCGGATTGCACATCAACGAAAAGGTCAAGTTCGGCACGCTTCAGAACACCATCGCGTACATGAACGGCGAAGAACCGGCCACCGTCGTAGCCGACGGGATAGAACTCTACGAAAACCTCAACTACCTGCGCTCCTACAACCGCAGCCAGGCCGATCTGTCGGAACCACCGGGCTGCAATCTTGCCCGGCGGGGTTAGCCGCCTGATTTCACTTTGCTGCGAGAACTGCGGGTTGCGCGCATGTCGGTCTTGGCGCGGGGTGTGGCGCTGCGGGCTTCCGACTTGCTTGACCCGGACGAGCCTACGCGGCTCTTGCTGCCGCTGTCAGCGGCCGGCTTGGCGCCGCCGGAATTGCGGGACGGGCTTGCCTTGGCGGTGTCGCCGCCGCCCCGGTTGCCGCGTGTCAGCGCGGGCTGGGCCTTGCCGCTGACTGTGCCGATGCGGTTGCGGGCGCGAGCGCCGATCGCGTTGTTGCCCGACTTCCCGGCGATACCCTCGAGCTTCTTGACGTACTCGGCCCTTGCGTCGTCCGAGATGCCGCCCTTCTTCGTGATCTCGCCGAACTCTGAGTCAATCTTGTCCAGCTCGTCGCGGGCCTTGACGAAATCTTCCAGTGTGCCGGACTTTGCCCATTCTTCGACGCGGGCGCTGAACTTGCTTACGCCGGGCACGCCTTTGAACTTCTCGAGCACGGGCTTTGCGCGCTCCAGGACATCCACGGGGTCATAATAGAAGTTATCTTCGAGGCGCTGCATTTTCTTGCGCGCCAGGTTCTCGATAAATTCTTTCATATACTTGGCGTCTTTGCGGTCGTCGTCGCCTGAAACCAGCGACTTGTCCACGGCGTCGGCTTCATCCCAGGCCTTGGTGTAGTCGCCCGCTTCGAACGCGTCGAATGAACCGCGGCAGGCGCGCGTGACTTCGCGCGGCTTGACGTGGCAATCACAATTCAGGTTTGTCGCAAGGCGGTCAAAGGTCGCCTCCAGGTGCTCCCACTCCGGCTCAGCCGAGTACCAGTCGTGGTCGCGCACCGTGCCGTGCTGGTCGACGATGATGGCCTGCGGGGTGCCGACCTCTTCGTCGAGTTCGAAAAGTTCATACGAGAGTTCGTCAAAGTCGCGTGCCACGGGCATTTCCCAGCGCATGCGCTTCAGGTGCTCGCGCGTCTGTTCCACATCGGCGAGGTAGGAATAGATCTCTTTGTCGAAGGCGGTGTTGATCGCCAGCACCAGTACGCACTTGCTGTCTTTGTAACGCTCCCACAGCTTTTGCAGCCGCGGCATGGCAATGGTCTCGCAGCCCTGGCAGTCGCGGCGGTAGAACATGAAGAAGACGACCTTGCCGTCAAAGTCGTCCTGGGTCAGTTTGGGACCCTGCACCATTTCCTCTTCGAGCAGCAGCTCGGGGCAGGCCTCGCCGGTGACGTTGGATTTCGGCTGGCTCCAGCGTTGGGCGCTGATGCCGGTGGCGCAGAGCAGCAGCAGGATTGGCAATGCGAGGCGTGGCGACATGGGGAATCTCCGGCGGGCGTTTTGGTTGAGAAACGACAACCATGGAACGCGCGGGCGCCCGATTCGTTGAGAAATGTTGACGTTGGCGTCAGGGCGTCGTGTTGAACGCGCGCCGATAGCAGTAAAGAAAGCCGGAGTCTTCTTGTTTGCCAGCCACGCAACCCTTGGCGGCAAAATAGCCGACTACCGAGCCCGCGCGTTTGTCAGTCAGGGCGTTGAGTGTGAACACCTTGTGCCTGGCGCGGTCAACGCCGTGGGCCTTGAGCGCGGTGTCGGCGTCGGCGGTCATGCCGACCACCCACGCCGCGTAGTCGCCGCCGTTGCGATGAATGAAGGCGTCGATCTCCATCACCAGCGTGCTGCTGAGCAGGGATGAAAAGTTATCGTTGGCCATGTTTGTATTGTGCCGAAAGCGCATGCCCATGGGAACGGGTTGCCTGTGTGCCTTGACTTGCCGTATGCTCTGACCATGGCCGACATGATTACGCTCACCGAATGCCCGCGCGACGCCTTTCAAGGCTTGCCCAAGTTCATTCCGACCGACCGCAAGATCGCCTACATGAACCGCCTGATCCATGCCGGCGTGCGGCGCATCGACTTTGGCAGCTTCGTCAGCCCCAAAGCCGTGCCGCAGATGGCCGACACCGCCGTCGTGTTCGAGAACATGAAGACCGCGCCGGGCCTGTACCTGATCGCGATTGTCGCCAACCTGCGCGGCGTTGAGGGCATTGTGGCCGCCAACCACAAGTTCGGCCATGTCGGCGCCCGGCGCATTCACGCAGCCGGTTTCCCGATGAGCGTCAATGAGACGTTCCAGCAGCGCAACACCAACAAGGGCCTGGCTGAAGCGTGGGCCGAGCTGACGGCCATGAGCGAACTGTGCCGCGCGCAGAAGATTGAGCTGGTCGTGTACCTGAGCATGGCGTTCGGCAACCCCTATGGCGAGCCGCACGAGGCGCAGCGCGTAACTGAGTTTGCGCGCCGTGCCGCTGACCTGGGCGCCGTGACCGTGCAACTGGCCGACACGGTAGGCGTGGCGACCGCGCCGCAGGTCGGCGAGACGTTTGCCGCGGTCAAGGCGGCCGTGCCGGGCGTGCAAGTTGGTGTGCACCTGCACGCAACGCCGGCCACGATGCAGGCAAAAGTGCAGAGCGCGCTGGATGCAGGGTGCCGGCTGTTCGACAGCGCGATCGGCGGTATTGGCGGCTGCCCGTTTGCCGAGGATGAGCTGGTGGGCAACATGGACACGCTGCAGTTGGTCCCGCTATTGAAGCGGCTGGGGCACGACACGCCCTACTCGGTCGATAGACTGCTGGACTGCGCGGCAGAAGCGCAGGAACTTTCGCGCAAATTCGGAAACGGAGTGCCGGCATGAGCGGTTTTGACGCGATCAAGATTGAAGTTGATGATGAACTGGGCGCCGCGACGATCCGCCTGAACCGCCCCGACAAGCGCAACGCGCTGAGCGGCGAACTGGTGGACGTGCTGAGCACCGAGCTGGATGGCCTGCGCCACAACGATGCGATTCGCAGCGTGTTCATCCGCGGCAACGGGCCCGTGTTCTGCGCCGGCGCCGACCTGGCCGAGATCCAGGCCTTGCAGACCGCCACCGTGCACGACAACCAGAAAAGTTCGCACAAGCTGCGCGACTTCTTTGTAAAGCTGTACTCGTTTCCCAAGCCGACCATCGCCGTGGTGCATGGCGCGGCGCTGGCCGGCGGCTGCGGTTTGGCAACCTGCTGCGATTTCGTGATTGCCACGCGCGAAGCAACGTTCGGGTACCCGGAAGTAAAGATCGGCTTTATTCCGGCGATTGTGATGGTGCTGCTGACCCACCAGATTGGCGAACGCAACGCCCGCGACCTGTGCCTGTCCGCGCGCACGATCGACGCAGACGAAGCCCACCGGCTTGGCCTGGTCACCAAAGTGGTCGTGCAAGCCGACCTCGACGCCACGATTCACACCATGGCCAAGATGCTGCACGACAATGCCCCGCAGGCGATGGCCACGGTCAAGCGCATGTTCTGGCGGCTGCACGAAATGGGGACCGAGCAGGCGCTGGTATGGGCCAGCGACATGAACGCGATGGCCCGCAGCACCGACGAATGCAAAGAAGGCATCGGGGCATTCCTGCAGAAGCGCAAACCCAAGTGGGCGCAATAGGGCTGGCCGGCTGAGCGGGTCGTGGCCCTGCCCGGCGCCTACAGAATCTGTTCAGGGATCCAGCCGCCGCTCACATCCAGTTGCGTGCCGCTTACGTGGTCGCTTTCCGGGGCGAGAAAGAATGCCAGCGCGTTACACAGGTCGGCGTACTCGGCAAAACGCCCAGCCGGCGGACTGACCGGCTTGACCACACTGTTCGACAGAATCCCGACGCCGATGGTGTTCACGGTCACGCCTGACTTTGCCAGGGCCGCCGCTGCGCTGCGCGTGAGTGTCGCCAAACCAGTCTTTGCGATGTGGTACGGGACCGTGAGACGGTTGTAGGTGCCGCGCTCACCGGCAGCATAGCCGATGTTGACGATGCGGCCGAAACCGCGCTCTTTCATGTTTGGCGCCGCGGCGCGCATGCACCACCACGCGGTGTACAAGTTGCTTTCAAGCTGGTCGCGCCACTCTTGCGGCGTAAGCTCGAACAGGTCTTTGCGCAGGTAGTTGCCGACGTTGTTCACGAGCACCTGCAAGCCGCCGAGACCCTTGACGGCTGTCTCAACGGCGCGCGAGGCCTGGTCAGCGTCGCGCAAGTCGCCTTGCACCAGCACACAGCCGGGCTTGAGGGCGTTGCACTCGGCCAGCGTTGTTTGCGCGTCTTTTATTGAGTCGTTGTAGTGAACGGCGACTCTGACGCCCTGACGCGCAAGCCACAGCGCGAGTTCGCGGCCAGTGCGCTTGGCGCTACCGGTGACCATGGCGGCCTGGATGCGTGGATCGATTTTGTGCACTGCGCTCTCCACAGGCTTATTCCGGGTTGCATCAACTGCTACACTCTGCGCCCGATGAAGATCTATACCAAGACCGGGGATGACGGCTCAACGGGCCTTTTTGGCGGCCAGCGCGTGCCCAAGCACGACCCGCGCGTGAGCGCGTATGGTACCGTCGACGAACTGAACTCGGTGATCGGAATGGCAATTTCCGCGGGCGGCGATGACGAGCTGTGCAGGCTGCTCAGGGCGCGCCAGAACGAACTGTTTACACTCGGCGCGATGCTGGCCTCGGGTGATGGCAAGTCCGGCGACAGCATTCAGGAGTCGCATATCACGCCGCTGGAAGGCGAAATTGACCGCCTGGACACGGAGCTGGCGCCGCTGAGAAACTTCATCCTGCCCGGCGGTTGTGAGCTTGCGTCGCGTCTGCACCTGGCGCGTACGGTCTGCCGCCGCGCCGAGCGCGAGGTCAGCGGCCTGCGCGCGGCCCGCACCAAAGACGCGCCGCGACTTGCGCCTGCGGTGAAGTACCTGAACCGCCTCTCGGATTGGCTGTTCACAGTCGCCCGTGCCGCCAACAAACGCGCGGGCGTAGACGACATTCCGTGGAAAAAGTTCTGAAGAAGAAGTCCTGAGTAGTCCTGACGAGAGACCAATGAAAAAGACACTGCTGGTACTGCCGCTGTTGCTGATTTGCCTTTCGAGTTGCCGCGACGCCGCCGAGTTCTTTCACTTCACGGGCACGCCCGAGGGCCACGACGGCTGGCGCCACGACTACAACGACACCACGCGCGACACGTGGGAGGCTTTCCGCCTGGTGATGCGCGACAACGGCGAAATCACCTGGGAAGACAGCGACAACATGGAACTTGAGGGCATCTACAAGCCGCACGACGCCAACCAGCGCGACGGCATCAACGTCAAGGGTAAGGTGTACGACAAGAGCTCGCCCGAAGAGCTGCGGTCGCGCCTGATCGTGCACTGCTGGTATGCCCGCAACGCCAACGACCGCGAGCGGCCCGACGATGCGCGCGAGTACTGCAACGCGGTGTTCCGCGTGCTCAAGGCCTGGAAGGGTGAAGATGTCGACGAAAAGCCGACTGTGGACACCACGTCGGAAGACCCCGTGGCCGCGGACGAAGCGATTGCATTCTTTCGCGTGAACCGCGCCCAGGCATTTGAGGTTGCGCAAGCCGTGGTCAAACAGTACGGCGAAGTGGACCAGAGCGAGCCCGAAAAGGGCTACCTGCGCGGCAAGAAGAAGAACGCGCTTGAGAAAGAAACCCAGGAAGTGCGCGTCAGCGTGTTCGACCGCACCGAAGGCGAGAGCGTGCGCGTGAAGGTCAGCGTGCGCGTAAACGGCACCGAGGGCAAGCCGCTGCAGGATATCGCCAAGGCCTACGTCGCCGAGATTCGCGCACAACTTCAGAAAAAGTACGGCGCGCAGGAGTAGCGTGAGCGGGGGCACGCCAGAGCCAAACGTCGAAGGCAGCGCGGCGCCCGAATTGGCGCTGAGCGCGGACAACATCGCCGCCGAATCCGTGCGCATTGAAGAGGATCGGCGGTCAGGAAGTTTCGAGTCGCCGGGCCGGTCTGTGATCGGCTCGGCGATTGTTGTTTCCGGCGCGACGTTTGTCAGTCGCATCACCGGCCTGGCGCGTGACGTGATGCTGGCCGCCTTGTTCGGCTTCAGTCGCGAGATGGACGCGTTCTTTCTGGCGTTCACGGTGCCGAACCTGTTTCGCAAGCTCTTCGGCGAGGGTGCCCTTTCGAGCGCAACGATTCCGGTTCTCACTCGCTATCGCCTCAAGGGTGACCTTGCTGCTACGCGCACCTTTCTGGGCACGCTGGCCACGGTGCTGACGTTCGGGCTGGGGGCGATCACGCTGATCGTGGTCGGCTTGACGTACGTGATGGACCCGGCGTGGTTTGAAGACCCCGGCAAGTTCCTGCTCTTTCGAAAGTACCTTGCCGTGTTGCTGCCCTACGTCGTATTCATATGCCTGGCGGCGCTGCAGACCGGCACATTGAATTGCTGGAGCCGCTTTGGCGTGCCGGCGCTGGTGCCGGCGCTGGCCAACATCGGCTGGATTGTCGTGCTGGTGCTGATCTGGTTGACGCCACTGCTTGCAGACACAGAACGCGCGGTCATGATCATGGCGCTCGGCGTTCTTGCTACGGGCGTCATGCAGTGGGCCGTGCAACTGCCATCGCTGGGAAAGCTGAAGCTGCTGGCGCGACCTCGCCTGGCCCTGTCCGAGCCGGGCGTGCGCGACACGTTCAAGGCCATGGCGCCCATGCTGTTTGCGTTGGCAGTGTTCCAGGTGAACACGTTTCTTGACCAGGTGCTGGCCGAGCTCCTGATTGAGGGCAACGGCGCTGTCAGCAGTTACTCGTACGCCTCGCGGCTGTTCCAGTTCCCGCTCGGGCTGGTGGGCGTGGCGCTGGGCACCGCGATGTTTCCGCTGATGTCGCGGTTTGCCGCGGACAACCAGCTTGAGAAACTTACCGCCAGCCTGCTCAACAGCGCGCGGTTGATTGCGTTCATCGCATTTCCAGCCGCGGCCGGGTTGGCGGCACTTGCGTACCCGATCACGCATCTGCTGTTCGGCGGCCCGAACAGCGACGCCGAGATGCTGCGTCGCAGCGCGCTGGTGGTGGCAGTGCTTTGCATCAGCCTGCCGATCGTCAGCGTGATCAGCCTGCTGACGAAAGCGTTCTACGCGTTGCGCGACCACAAGACGCCGACGCGCATCGCGCTGCTTTCTGTCGTCGTGAACGTCGTGGCCAACGTCATCCTGTTGCAAACGTCGCTGCTGGAAGCCGGCTTGGCGCTCGGCACTGCCATTTCCGGCGCCGTAAACCTGGTTCTGCTGGTCTGGATGCTCAAACGCCGCCTCAGGGGAACCATTCTTGAAAGCATGCGCGCGGCGGCTATCCCGCAAGCAAGCGAGCGTCTTGCCCAGCCGTTTACACCCAGTGCCCTGCGCTCATTCCCGGTGTCGCTGGTGCGCTCGCTGCTGCTGGCGTTGCTGATGGGCGCAGCCGCGTTTGCCGTGCAAGCCGCGCTATACGGCGAATTCGGGCTGACGGGTCGCGCAAGCCGTGTGCTTTCGGTGTTTGCAGCGGTGGCGGCGGGTGTGGTGGTCTACGCGGGCCTGAGCCTGGTGATCAAGGCGCCGGAAGTGACGCAGATTCTGAGTCTGCGCAAACGCCGCGCTACAACTCCACCGGCAGCTTCGTGACCAGCCGGATGTGCTGCGGAGTGCACTCGACCTGGTAGGGAAGTATCAGCACGCCGGCCTTGGCGGCCTTGCGCAGCAGCCTGCCGTACTCGGGGTCAACTTCGTCGGCAGGTCGAAACGCACGCGTGTCGGTGCGGCCGCAGAAATAGAACATCGCCGCGCCAATTCCCTTTCTCGCCAGGGCAGTCAGTTCGCGCAGATGCTTTTGGCCGCGCTCCGTGACGGCATCGGGAAACGCAGAGAAGTCGTCGATGCGCATCGAGGTGTTCTTGACCTCGACATAGCAGTCAGGCCGCCCGTCGGGTTTGCAGCGGGGCTCGGCGTCGGGGTCCTTCTTGCGTTTCTTGGGCGGCGCTTGCTCCGTGAGCAGCAAGTCAATGCGGCTCTTGCCGTCCTTGCCGTACTTCACTTCGTTGCGGATGAACGCATAGCCTGTCAACTCAGGCACTGCGTCTGCGTCGATCAGGCGCCGGACCGTGCCGTTGGGAATGCCGGTGTTGACGTTGACCCAGGATTGCCCCATGTGAATCAGTTCCCAGGTGTGGCGGTACTTGCGCGCGGCGTTCATGCTGTCACTCAGAATCACCGGCCGCCCCGGCTCGTTGCAGCTTTTCATGGTGCCGGTGTTGGCGCACATGGCGGTCAGTTGGGTGCCGTCATCCAGGCGCACGTCGGCCAGAAAGCGATTGCGGCGCTCGATCAGCGTGGCCTCTAGCATCGGCTCGTGGCGAATGATGGTCGACATCGGCGTACCTGCGCGGGTATGACGTCGGCGAACATAGCACAAAGGGCGCCATGGATGCAGATGCGTTGAATGCCGAACTTGCGGGCATGGATCTCTACCTGCTCGACCAGGTGCTGAAGGGCCGCTTCAACGCCGGATCGCGCATCGTCGACGTAGGCTGCGGCAGCGGCCGCAATCTTGCATGGTTTGCGCGCAACGGCTTTGAAGTCTTCGGGATCGACAGCCATGAAGGCACGGTAAGCAAACTGATCGCGGCAAATCTGGCACCCGCCGGCAACATCATTTGCGGCAGCGCGGCCGCGCTGCCTTGGCCCGACAGCCACTTTCAGGCCGTGATCTGCAACGCGCTGCTGCACCTGCTGGCTACGCGCGACGAGTTTGAGGTTGCGCTGCGCGAAACGTGGCGCGTGCTGGCGCCGGGCGGCGTCTGGTTTGCACGGCTCGCCACGACACTGAGCATGGAGCAGCACGCCAAGCCGCTGGGCGATGGGCGCTACCGCATGCCGGGCACTCAATGGGACATCCTGCCGACCAGCCTGGAAGACATGCTGCGTTTGACAGACGAGCTGGGTGCTACGCTGCTGGAGCCGATCAAGACGGTGAACGTGCAGAACACGCGAGCGATGGCGACATGGGTGATGCAGAAGTGAGCCGCAAATTCGCTTGCCTTATACATACTGGCATTATATAATCTGCCGATGGGCACGCTGCCGCAAAAGACTCGAAGGGTTCGCGCCGCACGCGCGGCCAGTGCCACTGCGCTCTGGCTGGGCTTGCTCGCGTTGCCGTCGGTGCTCTGCCTGCTGTTTCCGGGGCCCTTGAGCACCGAGTCGCTGCGGCAGCACTACCCGATGCCGTTCATTCGCGGGCTGATCCAGGGCGGGATCTTCGTGGCGATCGCGCTGGCAATTGCCAGCCTCGCACTCAAAGGGCAGCGGACACGCGGCGCGATCGCGCTGGCATTAGCCCTGGGCGCGCTGGCGCTAGGTGGCGGCGACGCACAACCGGTTGAGCATGCCTTCGATGCGCCGCTGATCGGGCTGGACTTTCTGCTGCTGGACCTGTTCGCGCTGTGCCTGGTCTTCGTGCCGCTGGAGCGCTGGCTGGGCCGTCGCCAGAGGGTGTTGCGCGGCGGCTGGCATGTGGATCTTGCGCACTTTGCAGCCAGCCACGTTGCCATTGGCGCAATCGCAATTCTGAGTGTTGCGCCCGCCCACTTGTTGTTCAGCTGGGTTCTCGATTCTGAGTTCCGCCAATGGGTCGCCTCGCTTGACGCGGTTCTCCAGTTCGTGCTGGTCGTCATAACGGTCGAATTCGCCAACTACTGGGTGCATCGCGCTTTCCACAAA
>JADZFR010000019.1 GCA_020849795.1 Planctomycetota bacterium
TCGGCCACGTCCTTGTGGATCGCCGCGAAGGTCGAAGTGGAGCCGTGGGCGTAGGTGATCGTGAAGACGTCGTTGCTCGGGTCGGCGTCCGTCATGTCATCACGAGCAATCTCGAAGAAGAAGCCGGCTTTGACATACGGGCCCTCGCCCGCCGTGCCGCCGGATGCCAGCTCGAAGGTGTCAATGCGCCCACTGCCTGAGTACAAATCGATCTCGTCGCTGCCGGACTGGTAGTACAACCGCTGGTCAAACGAAGCCGTCCAGCCGGCGCCAAGCCAGCCCAGTGACTCATAGCGGCTGCGGTAGGTGCCGCCCGCCGACAACGGCAGCATCCGGCCCGGGATGGACACGAAGGGCAGGTCATGGCGGAACTCGCCGTTGTGCAGATAGACGCCGTTGGCGCCCATGGAGGCATTCTGGGGCGGTTCCTGAACAGAGCCGTCGCGCGCAGGCACGCGCTGGTGCGGGTGATAGACCACGACCGTGCCTTGGCAGATGTTTGTTGAGCCGTTCTTGATCCAGAACGTGTGCGGCCCAACGTCCGCCACGCGGGTGGCGGAAAAGTCCACCTCAATCTCGTTGACGCTGTTCACGGACGTGACAGTCCCGGTAACACCGGTGCCCGCCACATCGACCGTCATGCCGCCAACAAAGTCGTCACCGCCAACCTTGGTGATCGTTGCTCCGACTGTCTCCCCCTGAGGCACCGCCGCAAATCCGCTGGCATACGCCACGGAAGACGTAACCGGAACAATGCGAGGGCTGTCAACGACGGGGCCGTTGTCGGGAGATGCCTTCTCAGTGTCCTCAGCTACAAAGCACCAACGAAACCTGACGTCTGACTGCCCGCTCCACGCGTTGAGATTCACCGAGCATGTGCTGGCGCTGCCGCCGCCAAGACCGGTGCCCGTCCAGCAATTACTCGAACCTCCAAACTTGGTCGCGATGAGCGCGCACGTTCCATTGTAAGAGACCGACAACGCCGACACGTCAGACCAGGCGGAGCCGCCATTAGTCGAAACTTGCAGCTTCGCTCCGTCGTAGCTCCGCACTTTCACCCACAGTTCAAATTGCAACTGCATGCCGGAAACACCGGTGAAGTCAAAGATCGGCGAGTGTAGCCAAGTGACGGTGTTGTTCGCGTAGTTCGAAGTTGGAAGACAAGCCCAAGCAGTCGAACCCGCCCCGCTGCTGCCCTGGCGCGGGCTGGAAACTGAACCCTGCGTCCAAGTGGAGCCGCTAGTCGTCGGCCCGGTACCGTAGTTCGCGACAAAATCCGCACCCTCAGCCGTGTTGTCCGGCGTGTACGGAAAGGTGTCGATGCTCGCCGGCTGTGCGCCAAGGGCGCCACAGATCAATGCCAGGATCAACGACGCGAGCAGGCAGGTCGACTTGGGTTGCATGGCCATGTTCCTCAAGAAGTTGGACGGCAATTTGCTGACGTGTTTGACCCGACGCGCGGGATGCAGCGACGGGCTGATGGCGCGTTGCGATGTGTTTGCTGCTGGGACGCCGCCAACGCCCCAGTGGGGCGACGCGGACGGGGGTCGTGATGTGCCGGCGCGGTGCTGCCGCCGTCCTGCCGGCTCGTGTTCCGGTGTAGGTCTCATCGAAGCAATCCCAACTGTCGGGTTAGCAGCAAAGGAGTGCGAGTTCGGAAACGGTAGTAGACGACCCATGGCAGTTCCATTTCAATTCGGTCATTATTTGATAAGTAATCTCTTAACTAACTAACCAGATACATGCTTGCACACGAGTTGTGCGGTTCGCATTGAACGCCCCTTACGCACATAGCTCAAACCCAACCTCTCTCGTGAACCTGCCAGCGGCCACTGACAGATGCTCATTGCCGCCAATACTGAGATACCACTTCGATGCGACAGTCGGCCCAATCGCGATCTGTCAGGACAAACCGGCCTTGTCGGGTGCGCGTGAGCGCAAGTGAGTGCCAACGTCTCCTGTTGCCGGGGAAGGCATGGCATTCACTCGCTGCGGATCGCGCGCCGCAGTTCGTCGCTGGGGCGATACACGTGTTTATTGGCGATCACTTTCCGGTCATCCAGGCGCACAAGGTGCGGCGCGAGTTCCGGCAGCGCGCCAAGTATGGCCGTGTGTGTCTCCTTGCGAAAGCGCACCAGCTCGGCACCCTCGGCGATCTCCTGAAGCGCCCGCGCCACCGACGGCGGAACTTTGCGCATATCCTCGCCAAGCTGAATCCGCACCGGCAGCCGCAGCGAGAACCTGGCAGGCAGGTGGATCGGCGCCAACTGCAGCGGGCAGTTTCCTGGCCCGCGCGAAACCTCAGCGCCCACGGCGCAGCGCAGTTCCACTGCGGTTCCTTCAACCCACTCATGCTGGTAGCGGGTCCACACGGCCGCAGCCACGCGTTGCACGCTTACCCGGCTGATCGCCACGGGGATGATGTCACGAAGGATGGCGTTCTCCGTGAGCGAGGTGTGGTACTCGGCCCAATCGGATATCCACGCCGACACAGCCGCTTCCAACTCCGCCGGCCGCGCGACAGAAGCCGCCGCCAGCATCATCGTTCTCGTGCGCGTCAGCTCAGCCGCCAGCGAGGCCTCCAGCGCAGCAAGCTGCCGTGCTTTCTCTTCCTGGTTGCCGTCCATTGGCCACACCTTCCGTAATCGCGCGGAAAGGGTGAGTCCTTGCCGCCATTCAGGTTCTTCCGCCAACTTAGAACGGGACGCGACAAGGCACCGACCCGCCGCTGTGTCAGGAACTTCGACCGCGCTGACCGATCTGGCCCGGATGGCGGGTTGCGGCTCTAAGAAGCCGGTCGAATCTGCGCGGATCGCTTGATCTCCCTCTCCAGCACGAGGCGCAGGTAGTAGACGCAGTCGCCCGCTTCCTGGCGCGTCCGGCGCGCAGCCAGGTGCGCTTCCTGCGCGGCAAGGTCGCCCAGCCTGTCCTCGGCCAATCGCTCGGCAAGCGAACGCACTTCGCCGGCCAATCCGCAGAACCGCTCAAGAAGTTGGACCAGCGTTGCCAACGCGCCGGGATCGCACTCGGAAGCATGCGGGTTCGCTTTTGGCTTCCGAAACCGGACCCCGGCGCGCAGCAGGGCACGGCGCACCGAGCGCTCCTGGATGCCAAGTTCCCGCGCAATGGCTGCGACGTTCAGTCCTTGGCGCAGCAGCTGGTGAATGTCAGACCGCGAGTGCACCTGCGAACTCCTCGACGGGCAGGTACTCGACGGCCACGTTCCTCGGTGCGTAACCCGGAGAACGCCGGATGTTCAGTTCCAGCAACAGGTGCGCCCCGAGATACTGTCGCGGCGAGAACCTGCCGGACTCGAAGGCCTTCATCGCACCTACGGCCTGAGCGATGCGCTTGAGCCTCCATAGGCCCTTGGGGATCACCACGTGTTCCCAGACGCGGATCCGGCCCAGAGACCTGTCAAAGCACAAGAAGGTGAACTCGATCATGCGGTTGCCGGCGCTGGACTTCTTCTCTTCCGCGCGCTCGATGTGCGCGCTGTAGACGCCGTCAGGCCACAGAAACCGGTTGTCGTTGGGGTTATAGCGAATCATGGCAAATCTCCGTCGTGCAACGGGCACGTGCCGGGGCGGGAGCATTTACGGTCCCGCCGGCCGTTGACTTGAGGGTGGTCCAAACGCCGGTAGCGCGCTTCCACGCGCATCACGCCGGACAGCGTGGCCGAGCCGTCTGGGTCGAACGCGATCGCCCGGACTTCAACTTCGACCCGTTCCATCCACGCCAGGATCGCGGCGCCTGTGTCGCGTTCGCCGTGCAGCTCGTGAATCACCAGTAAAGCACCCCGCCCGTGGGGCAGCCCTTCGACCTCAGGCGCTTGATCGGCGGGAAGCGTAATCCGTAAGCGCTCCGCGTGGCGGACCCAGCATGGCGTGCGCGCAGTTGCCGGGTCTTGAAGGTGGCGACGCCACGGTAGCTGCTCGCGAAGAAAGCGGCGCGCCGCCAGCTGCGGGTCTTGCACGTTAGGTGTAGCTGCGTTCATGACTTAGCTCCTGTCCGACGACGCTCTTTCACAAGCGCTGTCGCGATGGTTTGTGCAAGGCGCCTTTCGGCCGACGAGGCGTGCTCGATCTCGGGCGCAATCGCGCTTTTGGCCACGCCGAGGTAGGTAGCCATCTCTTCGCGCCGAAGAGATGTCAGCTCAGTGCAAACGAGGATGAACACCAGTCGCGCCCTGCTCAGCCGCACGGACCCGGGCTTCCCGTTTCGCAGCTCACTCACTGTCACGCTGCAAATGGTCGCTATCTTCAGCGCTACCCACGCCAGGTCTACGACCGCGGCCTGGCTCAACTCGTTCTCTACTTCCGTGGGGATCGCGGCTGCCCGGCTCCAGGGTGCGTCGCTGCTGCTGGCACCCTTTGGGTTGGGGGGGACAAGCAAGGAACCGGGCAAACCGCGGGGGACGGCGTTCGCAACAGGACCAGCCGGCCGGCACTCACCGACAATGCGGATGCCTATCGCCGGGTTAGGGACTTCAGGTTGTTGTGCTTGCAGTGCCATGGCTTCGTCCCGTCGTCTGACTAGGAAAAGCATGGCTCAAGAATGGATGCGCCGCACCAAGGCAATGGCACACCGAGTTCCGCCAAGGGCTCCAGAAGGCGCAATCAAAAGCCCCGAAGTCCGACACACACGCCGACCCGGCGTACTCGCTGGCCGGCGCCGCCAAGGACCCCAGAAGCGCCATGGTCCCGACAGTCAGCCTGATTGAATTCATGTGCGGCGAAGAGCCTGAAGACGCCGGCGACCCGGACGAGGAAGAGTAGCCAGCGATGCCAAGCCGCACACCAACCTCCAAACGCGATCGGCCACAATGCGGTGCCCGCTGCCGCGGCGGTCACGCCTGCAACGCCAGGATCGCCCTGAACCCGAACACGGGCAAGCTAAGCACCCGCTGCCGTATGCATGGCGGATTGAGTGCCGCCCCGCCGCCGGCCATGGGCGTGCCTGACGATATGGCGTCCTGGGTCGCAGCGTGCATGTCGCCATTTTGGTCGTACACCAGCGTGTCGTTGTTGTTCCTGACCTCGCACCTCAGGTGGCGGTTAGCCGACACGATGGCAGTACCCCGAAATTCGTCCTGGCGCGGGGACTCTTTGTCGCGCTGGTGAATTTAGCGCATGACCACGCGCGCCAGCGCCAGGCCCTGCAATTCATCAACGGGCTCAGTCTCCATACGTCCAGTATACGGCACAATGCGACAGGATCCTCGATCCTCAAAGCCGGGAAGTCTTGTCCGATGGCCAACAGTTGGTGCTGGTCTGCCGCCACCGGTCTCGGCGGCGGCAGACCTTCGCTACCCGAGCCCACTTGGCTCGCAGGTTCAGCAGTATGAAGGCAGGCGATCTTTCGAACCAAACGGGTTCCCGCGCACAGACTAGCCGCTAGGCTACTTGAGCTGGTGTTACACGGGCGCTTGTCGAGTGCCAGATGTTCTGGGCGGTCTCGCGGGGGAGTCCGCGGCCCTCAGCGGCGAGCATTGTTCACTTACAGAGATTCAGCAGGGTCACGTTGTTGCTTATCCGGCCTAGCACGGTCGCCGGTTCTCTGCGGCTTCGCAGCAGTCATGGGTTTGCACGCGAATTGGGCGTACCGCGCGCGACTGCACAGGTGGCGCTTGCCTCCCACTGGTATGGGCCAGGTTGCAAGTGAACATGCTTCCCGGCTTGATTGTGGTTCTGGCGGCCTTTTCAGGGTCATCCTTGCCCCGAACATCCTAATCGTCTGCCAGTTGTCAAAGTGCGCAGCTCTGGCGCGCGTGTGGCGTCGTCGCGCGGCGTTAGGCGTCACCGCCCAACAGCGCCAACAACGAACTCTTCAGGATCAGCGTGCGGCCCCGGCCAGCGTCGGGATGGGTCTTGGCGGCCTTCAGCCGCCCGTCTGCAATCCAGCGATGAATGTTGCGCTTTGTGACGCCCGCAAGTTCGGCAGCGCGCGACACGGGAAGTAGTGGCGGCTCTGCGATCAGTTCTTGCGCGAGACTGGCGATCAGCGATGTGGTCATGTGGCGACTCCCAAAGAAACTTGGAGTCACCGTAAGCCGCCGACACTCTGCCCGCCTTCACTTCCGCTGATGTGCTACCAAGCATGGCTTCGACCGGAAACAGGCGTTGCATGCGCGTTCAACGAGGGCATCGACCGGCAACACCCGTTACTCTTGCGTTTGCGGCGGCCAAGACTCTGATTCTCTGATCCGACCTGTCGTGCCGCGAGGACCGACAGTCATGCCCATCGGAAGGCGGTAGCCCAGCGCACCGTCCCTGACCAGGAATTGACGCAGTAGAGGAATCACTTTGCCTATCTTGTCGATCTGCGGGTCAGCGTTCGGCAGTGGAACTGGCGCACCCATACCGTCTCGGATAAGCAGCAGGTCGCGAGCAAGGCTGGCAATGATCGTGTCGGGTGAATCTGGCGCCAGTGTTCCGGCCATCATGACGCGCAGGTGGCGGCGACCTGTCGCCTTCGGCTTGCCCGTGCTCTTGTGCGGCTCCACGATCTCCGGACCGATGATGATTGTGGGGTAGAATGCGGACTGCCAAGCCTCAATGCGCTGGTCGCACCAGGCGCAGAGTTCTAAGGCGCGGGTTCGCTCAAGCAGGCACTGTTGCAGGATCACTTCCGCGTACTGCCACCATTTGAATGGGTGTATGAACTCATCGCCCTCAAGGCAACGATTCGTAGGTGCTGACCAAACTCGCCGGTCGACGCGCATGTAGCTGAGCGCGTCCGTGAGGTGCCTGGGGGGCGGTCCGAGAAATGCACGGGCGTCGTCGTTTCTGCTGAAGTGTGGACTGATTTCCCAGAAAGCCTGCGGCTGAGTTCTTTCTGTGTTCACTTTGATTGCGCCGGGCTCAACCAGCTCGGCTGCCACCAGCACTTTGACGATGTCCGCGTACTTCACCGGGACGTGGAGGTCATGTTGGCCACTCGTACCAAATTCATCTTGCTCGTAGAACTCGCCGAGCAGTGTTTCGGGCGGTCCCCAGCCATCATCAATTTCCGTTTGCGCAGAATTGATAACGCGATAGCCAAGCTCTGCCGCCAGTCTCTCGTCGTCCCAATCCGGATGGCGGGGGCGTCGGTTCTTGATTGACGTGGTGCCGATGAGTTTTGTTAGTTCGTCTCGCCAGTCGAAGGCATCTTTCGTTCTGCTTCGCGCCCGCTCTGACCAGCTATGTTTGCGATCCCACGCGCCGATCTCTTGCGCGACTTCATCGCGCTTCCGCTCCCACTCGCTGATTGCCTTCTCGTCGGCCCGCTTCTTTCCGGTTTTCTTGGGATAGGACGGGAACGGTGCCCAATCTCCGAATCCTTCAAACTGATCTGGTGCGACTTCATCGAGGTCCGGTATAGGCGAAAGAGCGGCTTCGCGAAGAAGCTTGACGGCGAGACGCACGTTGGCGATGGATGCCTCAAACGGCTGATCCATGATTGAGGCGGTGCCGTACGTGCGTTTGCCACGTGGTTTAGTCGCCGCACGACTGCGTGCTTTCCGCTTCGCCTTCGCGCCTGAACCACTCGCCACTTCATCCTCTTCGCGTTCTTGGCAAGCCTGCTAGGCGCGTGCGTTTCCTACGCGCATCGTCGGCTGCTGCGTGAATTCTTCTCTTTTAGCACCCTTGGTTGCAAACACTTTGGTGAACAAGTTCGCGCAGAACATGGCTTCCTCAAGGCTCGCCGCGTCGGGCAGGAAGTCTTTGGCGCGGCCGGTGTAGTGCACCTGCGCAACCTGAATTGAGTGACCTAACTGCTGCGCGGTTTCATGTTCACTGCCGCGTCCGTAGAGGCTGCTACACACCGAGTAAGTCCCGCAGGTTGCGCGCAGCCGATGCCACGTGAACACCGGCGCAGAGTAACCCTCGTCCTTGTCGGTGGAAACCAGCCTTGCGCGGGCGATGCGGGCGATGGCAAACGTCAGGTGCGGGAACACGCGGCCCTTGCCTCCGGCTGCAAGCTTTTGCTGCTTCAACCAGGCCCACAACGTCGGCAGCTTGTCCAAATACACCGTGCGCTCGGTCATCGTCTTTGTGCGGCGTGCGGCCAAGTGAATCTCGCCCGCGACGGCGTCCACTTCCTCGAAAGTCAGGTCGCACAACTCGTGAAAGCGCATGCCAGTCAACACACACGCGGCCGTGAACGGCGCGATCTCCGGGTGGCCATCGGCGTCTTGACGCTGCGCGGCCTCCAGCAACGCCTTGACCTGTGCCACGTCGAGGTACCGGCGTTTGGAGCGTTCGCGCTTCACGAATTTCAGGCTGTCCACGATGTCATCGCTGGTCAGCGCCGGCGCGAGCCCTTGTCGGCGCAGTTGCGTCAGCACCACGCGCAGACTGTTCAGGCACTTGTTGGTTTGGGCCGGCGACCGCCTGCCCTTGCCCTCCACTCTCTTGCCCTTTCCGACTGGTCCTTTGGCAGGCGTGTACGCCTTCTGGCTCACGAACCACTCGCGGTACATTGCCAGCAACGGCGGCGTCACTGTCTCGATGTAGACCACGGCGTTCTTGGCGCACCAGGTCTCAAACGGTTTGGTGCCTTGCTGGTAGGCAACCAGTGTTGCGGGCTGAAGCTCAGCGTTCTTGTTTTTGTAGTAGGCCTTGAACGCTTCGGGGACGAGCGTCTCGCTGGTAACTTTTTCGCCGGCTGCAATCGCGGCGGCCTCGGCACGTATGTTGTTTGCTTTGGCCTTGCACCATGTCTCGCGCGCCTTGTCCGACCTCAGGCCGTGCTTGTCGAGACTCTCTTCCTCGCGCACATACACGCTGTGCATGCGCGGCCGGCCGGAGCGTTTGTCGAGCACCGGCTCGCCATTGTCGTCGAGCATCGGCACGGTGCGTGTGAACTTGGGGTCGTTCCAGCGGGCGAAGTATCGCGGCCCTTGACTCGTCAAGCGCATCACGATCTGCACGCCGGGGTGCTTGCTTTCGCCGCGCTTGGTGCGCTCACCCAAACTCACTTCATCTTCGATCACTGACCCAGGCACAAGCCGTCCCCTGTTTTGGCACTCACCTTATAACTCACCCAATAATTGACTTTCGGTGACTTTCCACGTCCTAGTTTACAAGCCGGTCAAGCAGCCGCAAACCCTTATTGGAAGCGGCTTCCAAGGACATTGAGGGACATTAGAGGACAATCAGCAGGAAGGCAAATTTAGCCTTATGAGTCCCCTGCTCTAACCGTTGAGCTACAGGCCCACAGCAACGTATTTCAAGCGGTTTCTTGGCGGGTCGGCTGGGCTTGCACGAACTCATAGGTCAGTCAATGCGCCAACCACTCGGCATCGAAACCGGGGACATTGATGCCCCCTTATCACCCTAAACGGCTTGGCGTTTCGCGTCCACTGGCCAGCTTGAGTACGAAATGGCTGCGCTGGCTTCGGGCGACGGCCCGCACGGCTGCCGACGAGCGCGACAACTTCACGCGACATGGGTTCAGCGATTCGTGCGACATGCCCTGGAGGGGCTTGATTCAATTTCCGTCGGCTGCTGCCCCACGGCGCTTTGGGCGTATGGCCAGCAGGCTTGCGCACAGGGCTAGAATAGCGGTGCAGAGCCAACCGCTGGGCGCGCCCGATGAGCACCCGCTGTCGCCGTCGCTGTCGCCTCCGTCGCCGCCTCCCCCACCGCCTGGAGGGCCCGTCCAACCTGTCGGGTGCCACTCGTAGGCGCCAACGTCAGCCACGCCGTTATACGGGCGGCCGATCTTGTCTGCATCCAGGCTTGGCATGAGCGTGTTGCTGCCGGTGTCCACGGCTGCGCAGGTCGGCAGGAGGCGCATGTCATAGGCCGCAGGGTTCACGAAGAACAACGTCGGGTCGGTGACCAGGATGTTGTGGTCGGAAGCAATGTTCGTTTGGCCCGCGGGCACACTGATCGTGTTGGAAAGGTTGTTGCGAATGACGCAATCCGCGCTGGGCGTGCCGTCCTTGTGAAACCCGATCTGGATCCAGGATGGCCCCGGCGTGCCGGTGTAAAGGTCAATCACCGTGTTGTTCACGATCCGGCAATTGCGAGCACCGAGCAGCGTGATGCCGTGCCAATGGTCGGTGATCACGACATTGTTCTCGATCACCCAGTCATCGAACCACCCGTCGAAGCAACCGACACCCTGCATGGTTGTGCGCATCGGGTGGCTGGGATTTTCGTGATTGATAAAGATGTTGCCGCGCAGCACCACACCCACCACGCTGCCGGTGCCCACGCCTCCCGGTCCGACTGACCAGCTTTGGAAACCGTCGTCGTGGTGGCCGTCGCCCACATCAATCGCGTTCTTGATGACGTTGTACTCGTACACGCCATAGTTGCCCAAGCCGCGAATGCCGTCGCCGGAAAACCCGTCAATCACGTTGTCGTGCACGTGGTTGTCGGCCCCGCTGCACGCGATTGCATAGCGGGTGTTGCGCACGGTGTTGTTTGCGAGCTCGGTGTCATCCGAGCGCACGTCGAATGCGGTGCCGGCATTGTCGATCCAATCCTGCGCATTCCAGGTGCTGGAATCGTCGCCGCAAAAGACGTCGCAGTTGCGCACGACAAGGTCCGAAGCCGGCCCCCAGAACCCGTCGTTGCGCAGCGTAATGATGGTCTGGTTGACGAAAACGGGTGCATGGGCCGTGCTGATCGACAGCCCGTCCAGTACCCAGTTCTGCGCGCCGATGATGCTGACGCGACTGAGCTGCGGCGTATGCCCGGCTTGCGCGCGAATCGTGATGGGTTGCGCGTTGTAGTAACCGTTCAGCACCAGTTGGCCGTGATATCCGGCGCG
This sequence comes from Planctomycetota bacterium, assembly GCA_020849795.1. Classification (GTDB taxonomy): domain Bacteria; phylum Planctomycetota; class UBA8742; order UBA2392; family UBA2392; genus JADJRK01. The sequence goes on from JADZFR010000019.1 coordinate 10,771, forward strand.
AAGCCATATGGTGTCGCCTGCGCTCACGGGTGCGCCGGCGTTCTTGGACTGCAGGGTGGCGCCCGCGGTGTAGGGGTGGGCGTTCCAGTCTTGCGACTCGATCAGGTTGTCGGTCACGACTTGCTGCAGCGTCAGCCACGGGTTAGCCGCGCTGCCATTGCCACCCGCGCTTCCGTTGGCGGGGTCGACATAGAAGTCAGCGGCGAACAATGCGCCCGCAAAGACTGCCGCGAACAGCAACAGACAGGTGCGCATGGACCCTCCGGTTCAACCGCCGTCACTGCTGATGCCCTGCAATGCCGCCTCCAGCCGCTTGACCAGCGCCTTGGCGTTGCCGGGTTTGCCGCTCCAGACTTCTTTGCCGTCCGGCCCCAGAATCACAATCTGCGGCGCCTTGCTGCCGATGCCATACAGCTTGCGCACCTCGCGCGGCAGCTCGTCTCCAAGCTGAATCCCGATTGTCGTGCACTGATCGAGCAGCTTGCCCACCTCTTCATCGTCCAGCACTTCGCGTTCGAATTGCCTGCATGCATCCGTCCCGCGGGCATCCTTGTCGTCGCGTGTGAACACGAACAGCACGATCGGCTTGCCCTTGCCCAGCGCCGCGGCAATGGTGTCAATTTCCGGCCCGCTCTCGCCATCGACTACCTTGCCCTCTGCCCAGCGAAACTTCTCCAACCCCAGCCGCCGGAAGCCGGCCACCGGGTGAAGTTTGCCGTGTTTTTCGTCGATCACTGCCAGCAACTCGGCCTGGCGTTTCTGGTGGACTGCGGGCGTAACGGTCTGGTTGTTTTCTGCGACGACTTCCTTGTCGTTGCTGAGCTTGAACGTGTACGCGTAATTGCCTTTGACCTGGTTGCCCTTCACCGGCCCGGTGTCTTTGCTGCCGAGCTCAACCCAGGGCCGCAGCTTCTCTTCTGTCCACTGGGTGTACGCGACGTTGTTCAGAATCTTGCAACCCTGCGCGTCGTAGAGCGAGACGCCGTGCCAGTGACTGGTGTTGATCACGTTGCCCTCGACCACAAAGTCGATCAGCGGGCCGTCAAAGAAGCCGATGCCCTGCATGGTTGCCTTGTGGGGCTGGTCTTCGTTTTCGCGCATCACGATCAGGTTCTCGCGGATCGTCACATTGCGCACGGTGCCGGTGCCCTTGTTGAACAGAAAGCACTGGATGGCGTCGTCGTGGTTCTTGTCGCCGTCTTTGTCGTCCACATAGATATTGCGGATCACGTTGTGCTGCACGACCTGGCCGTCCCGTGTCACGCGAATGCCGTCGGCCGAAAAGTGCGACACCACGTTGCCCTCGCACAGCGAGTTCTCGGCACACAGGTTGATCGCAAAGCGTGTGTTCAGCACGTAGTTGTTGCGAAACACATGGCCCGTGCCGTGGCGCCCCATGGTCATGCCCGAGTTGGCTTTCATCCAATCGGAAGCTGTCCACTTCGACGCATCCAACGTTGAGTACACAAAGCAATCTTCAACGATGATCTCGCCCGAGGCACCACCGTCGGCCACTTTCACCATCACGCCTTCGTACGGTTGCTTGGCAAACGAAGCACTGATCACGAGGCCCTTGATGCGCCACTTCGAGCCTTGCGTGATCTCCAGGTAGCTGAGCTGCGGTTTGCAGCCCTCGTCGGCTGCGATGGTGACAAATTCGGCATTGTCGCCGCTGAAGACGGCGCGGCCGTGGTCGCCGTCCCTGAGCAGGACGGTGTCACCGGACTTCACGCGGCCGCCTGCCATCACCTCTTCGAGAGTGCGCCAGGGCGTGGCCTTGGAGCCGTTGTTTGAGGATTTGCCCTGTGCCGGGTCAACGAAGTACGTCTCGGCCGACGCAGTCGCCGCAAACAACAGCGCCGCCAGCACAACACCAACCGCCGCACGGTAGTGCATGACAGTGCCCTCAAGGGTTCGATGAGCCTGAGTGTACGTACAATGTGGCAGCCAGTTCAATCAATTCCGGCGCGCAGCCATCATCAACAAAGCAGTGGCACAACCGGTGAGGGTCGCGCCACTGCTGAAGAATCGGTGGAGGTGGCGGCGGGAGTCGAACCCGCGTATGACGGTTTTGCAAACCGTTGCCTAACCACTTGGCTACGCCACCGGCTGATCAGGCGGCGGCGCTGTTGCGCCGCCGCCCTTGTCTGGTGACCCCTACGGGATTCGAACCCGTATCGCTGCCTTGAAAGGGCAGTATCCTAACCATTAGATGAAGGGGCCCTGTTTTCAAACACGCGCCGCGGGCACTTCTGCCGCGCTGCGAGAGGCGCAATCAATACAACACGCTCAGCCGTCCTTCAACCCCGGGTCACCCAGGTCAAACGCCGGCTCCTCCCCTTTCTCAACGCGCGCGAGATTCAGGCGCAGCATCTCTGACTTCGGGCGCCGCTCCAGTGCCCGTTGAAGCACCTTGCGCGCCGCGCTCTGGTGCCCCGCACGAAACAGCGCCAACGTCAGCGCGATCGTCGCCGAGAGATCATTCGGATGCCTTGCCACGAGCTTGCGCAGCGCCTCGGCTGCGCTTTCGTTCAAGCCGCGCGCCATCTGCAGGACGCCGATTGCGCGCAATGCCGGCGGAAAATCGCCGCAGCGTCGATACAGCACCAGTGCCTCGCGCTCGCGCCCCATGCCCTCATTCGCCACGCCCAGCGCAAACAGCACCGGCTGCGGCGCCATGCGGTATTCAAGGAATCCGGAAAGCTCAAGCAGGCTTACCTGGGCCGTGGGCAGGTCGTCGCGCTTGAGGGCCAACGCCGCTTCGCGCCACAGGCGACGCATGCGGCGCCGGCGCGCAATCCAGAACACAAGAAACGCGCCCTCGAAAATCGCGAGCAGCACCGCGCCAACCAGCACTGCGGTTGCCCGTGTGCTGCCGGGTTCCGAGCTCCACCAGGCCGTGCCCGCAAACGCCAACATGTACCCCACGCCGCCCGCCACAAGCCCGTGGGCAAGGTGCAGAACGCCGGGAAGCCAGATGGGCGGTTTCGGCAGGGGCTTCACGACACCTCACGCGGGGGACCTGTGTTAACGGGTTCAGCGGCTTGACGTTCAGCGTTGCCCGGTACGCAGCCGGAATGCTTCCTGAATACGCTTGGGCAAACCCTCTCCGCCCGCATCTATCAACGACTGCATCGGCCGCGGGACCCCCTCGCCGACCCAGAACAATTCGGCCAGTACGTTCGCTGCCGCCTTGCCGAGCGTCTCATCGTGGACAAGCGCGGAAAGTTCGTCCACGGCAACCTGTGTTGCCGGCTGGGACATATCGTTCGGTGGCCTGCCCATGGTTTCGAGGGCAGCCAGTTTTGCGGGCATGCAGCGCAAGCGGCGGACTTGGCGAATGCGCTGTTCCCAGTCCGGGATGTTTTCGGCGTGGCGGCACGGGCGCAGCGCCTTGGACAGCGGCTCAACCAGTTCCGGGTGCTCGGAAGCCATGTCATCCAGCAACTCAAGCATCGGCGCGCGTGGCTGCCGGAACCCCACGTCCAGCTCGTTGCGCAGGTGCCGCAGAATCCACTCTGCGACCTGGCCATGCACATAGGGCAGCCGATCGATCAAGATCTGGTTGCAAAGGTGGCGGTAGTCGGCTTCGCGCCCGATTGCGGTCTGCACGCCGATCAGCGCGTGCTTGGCGTAGTCGGTCAGGCCCTGCTCGCTTGCCCATTCGGCGATTTCGAGCAGCAGCTTCACGGTGCCGGCGTCGCCGAGACTGAGTGAAAACAGCAGCCCCTTGCTGCCGGGGTTGCTGAAGCCGAAGCGCTGCCCGGCGCGAATTGCCAGGTTTCGCAATGGCAGTTTGTTGCTGCAGATCAGCTTGCCAATCACGCCGCGCATGGCGTGGTCAAGCTCGTCGGGCGCGGTCAGCATGAACGAAACGTAGTGCGGTAACAGCCGCCCCATGGTCTCGTTGGCGTGGGGCCAGTTGTCCAGCGCATTGGCCATGGCGACTTGCTCGGCCAGTACGGTCCCGTTCAGGATGCCCCAGACCAGTGCCTCGGTGCCCCAGTGGCCGTAATCCTTGCTTGGGTCAATGGGTGCCTTGGGCGGCGGTCCGTCGGGTAGTTCCGGCTCAAGTACGCGCAAGCGCCGGACGATCTTGCTTTCGGTGCCGCAGTAGCGGCAAAGAACGTGAACCTCCTGCGCCGCCAGCTCCAGCGCCGCGCCGCAGCCCGGGCAATGGGCGCGCTCAGCGGCATGGCGATGTTCAAGGTCAGGCATATGCGCATCATAGCGCAAGTTGGCCGCCGGCGCTAAACTGCCGGCCTCGCGCAGGAAACGGGTGAGAATCCCGGCGGCCCCGCCACTGTGAAAGCCAGACCTTGCACGAGACTGCTTTGCCCAAGGCCCGAGGGAGGCTGAGGGGCGCGCGCCCATGCTCGCGTCCCCTGCCGCGCGCATGCACAAGAACCCGCTGGTGATCGTGATGTTGCTGGCTGTGCTTGCGGGCGCGGGCGCGCTGGTGATTGCGATTGCCCTTGAACCGGGGCCTCGCGAGGCGCCGCCCACACAGACGCCGCGGATTGTCAGCCTGATGCCGCCGATCACTGAAACCCTGTACGAAATCGGTGCAGGCGAGTACCTGGTGGGCCGTAGCGAGTACTGCGTCTATCCGCCCGAGGCTGCATCGCTGCCAGCCTGCGGCACGGCGCTGATGCCGAACACCGAAGCGATTGTGCGACTTGCGCCGACGCTGATCATCGGCAACGACAGCAAAGCCACCGCGCGCGAGAAGTTGAGCGGCTTGGGCAACGCCGAGTTCGTGCCATGGCTGACCGCGGAAGAGGTGATTGCGGGCACGCGACGCCTCGGGGCCCTTACCGGCAAGGAAGCGGCAGCCAACAGGCTCGCCGATGAACTGGCGCAAGTGCTTCTGGTGCCTGAGCCGAAGGACGGCCCGCGCGTGCTGTTGGCGATGTCGCACACCCCCGGTCAGATGGCAGGAGTGACCTTCATGCGCCGCAACTCGCTGCACGGGCGCGTGCTGTATGCGGCGGGCGGGCGTAATGCCGTCGACCAGGACGTAAGCGGTGTGCCGACCCTGAGCATCGAAGAAGTGCTGGCGATCGACCCCGACATCGTCATTGTGCTGGCGTTCGCCCACGACCTCGGCGACGACGAGCGCGCGGGCATTCTTGCGGACTGGCAGCGCCTGTCGCCATTGACGGCGGTGCAACAGGGTCGCGTGGGCCTGCTTGAGGGCCGACAACTTGTGCCGGCGGCGCGGCGCACGTTCACACTTGTCGACGCATTGCGCCAGGAGATTGCGCGCCTTGGCCGCTGAGCTTTCTTTCCATGGTGTGGGCGTCGAGATCAGCGGCAAGCGCCTGCTTCAGGACGTGTCGTTGCGTGTTGCGGAAGGTGAGTTCGTCGCGTTGCTGGGGCCCAATGGCGCGGGCAAGACCACCTTGATTCGCGCCGCCCTGGGCCTGCTGCCCGCGTCGGGCGAAGTGCTGGTGAACCGCATGCCGGCTCGGCGGCTTGGCGGGCGCGAACGCGCGGGGATTCTGGCCTGGCTGCCGCAGCAAGCGCTGGTGACTGAGGCGCTTTCTGTGCTGGACCTCGTGGCCGGCGCACGATTCCGGTTCAGTGAGTCGCGGCGGAACGCTGAATCCGCCGCCCATGACGCGCTACGCCAGGCCGGCGCGGAGATGTTCGTCGATCGTATCGTGAGCACGCTCTCGGGGGGAGAGCAACAGCGCGTCGCAGTCGCGGCACTGCTGGCGCAAGAGGCGCCGCTGCTGCTGCTGGATGAGCCCGCAAACCACCTGGACCCCCCGCACCAGGTATCACTGTATCGGCTTTTTGGAGAACTGTGGCGCGCCGGGCGCGGTGTGTTGTGTATCTCGCACGACGTCAATCTTCTCAGCCATGTGGGAGACGCGGCCTCGGTTCGTGTGGTCGGGTTGGCCCAGGGGCACGTGCGCTTCGAAACGCCGTACACCGATCCTGACCTGCCCGGCAAGTTGGGCGAAATCTTCGGCATCCACTTCGAATCGGTACAGACGGGAAACCGCCGGGTGCTGCTTCCGGGGGCCGGCGTATGAGCCCCCGTGTCCTCTTGATCGTCGCGGCCTGCGTTGCGATGGCAGTCTCGGCCCCCTGGATCGGCGGCGCGCTCGACGGCGAGTCCGGCGAATTCATCCTGCAAAGCCTGCGCATCCCGCGCGTGATCATGGCCTGCCTGGTCGGGGCCACGCTTTCGCTCGTGGGCGCGTGCTACCAGACGATTTTCGCCAACCCGCTGGCGGCACCAAGCACAGTAGGCACCACGGCGGGCGCAACGCTGGGCGCGCTGGTCGCCGTGCTGGCGGGGTCAGCGCTCGGCGGCATGCCGGGCGGTCTGCCGATTGTGGCAGTCTCGGCATTTCTCGCTGCACTTGGTGTCAGCCTGTTTGTCGCAGCACTTGCCGGCAGCGGGCGCGCTCGCGTGAACGACGTGCTGCTGGCCGGCGTGGCGATTTCGCTGGCGGCGGGCGCGGTTTCGGCGGGCCTGCAATACTCGGCCGATGAACTGCAACTGTACGCGGCAATCCAGTGGTCTTTGGGACACCTGCCGCAGGTAGGCTACCGCGGCGTTCTGATGATCGCGCCCTTTGTGGCAATCACCGGTGTCGTGCTGCTAAGTCAGACCCGCGCCCTGCAGTCTCTCGCCGCCGGCGAAGAACGCGCCCACAGCCAGGGCGTCCATGTGGCCCACGTGCGTTCGCTGGTGCTGGGCGTGGGCGCCCTGGGCGTCGCCGCCTGCGTTGCCTGGTGCGGGCCGATTGCATTTGTCGGGCTGATCGTGCCGCATATCGTCAGGCTCAGCGTCGGCACCAGCCGCCGGATCCTGCTGCCCATGAGCGCTGTCATGGGGGCCGCCTTTCTGGTGGCCTGCGACACCGTCGCCCGCATCGTCCTGCCCGGCCGCGAGTTGCCGGTTGGCGTGCTGACAGCCGGGATCGGCGCCCCGTTACTGGTGTGGCTGGTCGCCCGACGCAGATAGCCGGCGCTCGCGCCAAAAAGCTGCTTTTTTCCAGCCGATTGCCCTGCCGGGCGTTCCAACTATGATTTCCGCCACGGAGGTTCGCTTGGCATTCATCGACGAGAACGACCTCAGCCCCAAGGCTGAGCAGCGGGTGATTGTCCAGCAGGCGCCGCGCAGCAAACTGGTGCCGATCCTGCTGATAAGCCTGAATGTTGGCGTAGTAGCCCTGCTGTTCGTGTTTGCTGCACCCAAGCTGGGGCTGCACTGGGGCGCCGACGAACCTGACCCTGTGTCCGAGGCAGCACAGCTCGACCCCGCCCTGTTGGTCACCCCGACCGGCCGGCGGCTGGATGTGAAAGACTTCGGCGGCTACCTGTTTGAGGTCACGCGCATTACGTTCAGCAACGATCCCGCCATGCGCAGCGTCACGATCACGGTGCCGGGCAATCCACCGCGCCAGGGCGTGTTTCGCGTTCGCGACAGCTTTGCCGGCGGCTTGATACGCGTGATCGAGATCAATGCTTCTTCCGTGGTGCTTGAGCACGGCGGCGACCAGCGCACATTCATGATTGAGGGCGGAGACCCCGCCGATGTATGGGAACGTCAGCCGTCGGGCGTTCAGTTCATTCCGGCACGCAATTCCGGCGCTTTCCCGGACGCGCCGGCAGGCAAGCCCCAGCCGCCGAAAGATCCGGTCGTCTTGCCCGAAACGCCAGCCGACGATACGGCCGAAGCTGGTCGCGTGCCCGAGGGCCTGACGCTTGAGGAACTGCCCGACGAGCGGTACTACGCGCTTCCGCAGAAAGAGTTCCAGATCCTGGTGCGCACCCTGCCCGACATCATGGAAAACGACTTTGTGTTCGGCAAAGCCATCGACCCCGAAACGCGCCTAGCCTATGCGGCCCGTGTCATGAACTTGCGTTCTGACAGCGTATTCCACACCCACGGCATGCGCGCCGGCGACGACATCGTCTCAATCAACGACCTGGACGTGCGCCAGCCCGGCGACATCAACACCGCGGCGAGACAGGTTGGCAGCGCCCTTGAGCTGAAAATCGTGATCTGGCGCGGCGACGAAACGATTGCGTTCATCTTCCATGCCGGCCCGCAGGACTAGCATCTGGCGCTTGCCACCCCGACATTCCAGAATGACCAGCCTTGGGGGCTGGTCATTTTCACTATCTGCCGCGCCGTTAGGCGCCGACCAGCCGTTGGGGAACCATGAAGTACTTCCTTTGCCTGTTCATGCTGGTGTCTGCCGCGGCAAACGCCCAGACTGTGGAACTCTTTGGTTTCGGCCAGCCCGCCACCGGCTCGGTAGCGCCAGGCAGCGTGGACAACGAAGTGCTGCAGTTCCGGCTTTACCGTAACACGGGCTCGCCTGCGACCAACTGCACCGAAGTCAGGATTTCGCTGCTCGGCACAGCCACCACCACCGACTGGGCGGCGATCAAGCTGTACCGCGATGCCGACAGCAGCGGCACCATCAACGCGGGCGACACTCAGCTGGCCACGACGGCGGTGACTGTGGCAGGAAAGGCCGTGCTGGCTGGCCTGACGGAAGCGGTCCAGGAGGGCTTCGGGGCCGGCCGCGACTATCTGGTTAGCGTGGACGTGGACACTTCGCCGCCGGCCACACTGAACAACACCTTTCAGTTCCGGTTGCTGCCCGCCGACGTGATCGTCAGCGCAGGCACGGTTTCCGGCCCCGGTACGGGCATCACCAGCAACATCCACACCATCAAGGTTGACTCAGGCGCCGAGATGGATGTCTTCTATCAGGGGCTCGCCCTGTTCAGCGGCATCACCGGCTCAACCGACATCGGCGTGCTGCCACTGACCGGGCGCACCTTCACGCTGACGGTGGAAAACAACGGCATCAACCCGCTGCTGCTCTCGGGCACCCCGGTCGTTGCATTCAGCAACCTCAACAACTGCACAGCCGCCCTCACCAACTCGCCTTCGACGAACATCGGCGCAGGCTTGAACACCACGATCTCGATCAACGTTGACCCGGGAACAGCCACCGGGTTCAGCTTCCGGATTGACATTGCCAACAACGACTTCAATGAAGACCCGTACATCCTTCTGTTTCACGGAACGGCGGCGGCGCTGCCATACATGCGCCTGGAACTCACGGGAACGTGGCTGCCGGATGGCAGCAGCACGCCGATCGGATCCCAGACAGCTGGTGTGGGCTTCACACGCACGTACTCGATCATCAATGACGGCAATGCTGCCCTGGACCTGACAAACACCCCCACCGTCACATTTCCGTTGCAGCAGAATTGCTCGTGCGCCCTGACCACACCGCCCGCCGCTAGCATCGCCGCGCTTGGCGGCAGCACTACGTTCGTGGTCACGATCACCCCGACCGGCAGCGGCAACTGGGCATTCCAGTTGTATGTCGAAAATAACGATGTGCCGCGCAACCCTTACACCGCAAGCTTTACCGGCAGCTCGCCAGCGGTAACTGCCACCGAATTGCGCATGTTTACACAGCCGGCCGCTTCGGTGGCGGGCGTGGTTCTGGCCGCCAGCCCGGTAGTGGGTGTGGCCAACGCGGTGGGCGCGGTGGACAGTTCGAACAACAGCGCGCAAATCACGGTCACGATCACCACGGGCACCGGCGCTTCCGGTGCAATCCTGACCGGCACGTTGACCCGCACTGTGCTCAATGGCTATGCGACGTTCTCTGACCTTGTGATCGATACCGCGGGCACGGGCTACACGCTTACGTTCACGCACTCCAACGGCTCGTTTGGCACGGTAGTCAGCAGCACGTTTGACGTCACCAGCCCGCCCCCCGCGCCCAAGAAGAAGGAAAAGAAAGTAGAAGAAAGCGGCTGCAGCACCGCAGACGGCCCCATTCCGAATTGGGTGCTGGCGCTCTTTGTCTGCGCAACCTCAATCGTGCTGTATCGACAGCGTCGCGCTCATTGAAGGGTATCACGACGGCGCAAGTCCTTGTTTAGCTACCAACGCGCGCAATCCGCCGGCCAGAGAGCGATGCCAAACGAAGACAGACTCGACGACCATACAATAGAAGAGACGCCCGCAGGCGATGCAGCCGACGCGCCCACGCCGCCCCAGGGAACACCTTCTGCGAGGATGCGGCGCGCTACCAGCGCCGTCACTCGCCCGATTGACGAACCCAAACCAAAACCGTCTCGTCCTGTGTACAAGGCACAGAATCGTTGGACGGGCGCCGTCCTGGTTGCGGCATTCTGCCTGGTGTTCACCGTCGCGCTGACACTGTTTATGGTTTTCTCGGGCGACCCCGCAGCGGTGAACGCTCCTGGCGTTGACCCCGGCACCGAAAACGAACCACATCGTGGCAATCAAGAGTCCGGCCAGCCACGCGGCAACCAGTCCCATCGCTCTGCGGCCGACGGCAACTCGGAATAGCGGACAAAACCCGCAGTCTCCCGCCACGGGGGTGCCGTGCTAAAACACATGCATGACAGACGCCTGGAACCCTGCACTCTATGAGCGCTTCAAGCACGAACGCGCGCAGCCGGCGCGTGACCTGATCGGGCTGGTGCAACCGCGACCGGGCATGCGCGTGGTTGACCTTGGCTGCGGAACGGGCGAAATCACGGCAGAACTGCATGCGCACCTCGGCGCCGCAAGCACGATCGGTCTTGACCGGTCAACTGCAATGCTGGCGCAGGCCCGCCCGCGCGAAGTGCCGGGGCTGAACTTTGTCGAAGGCGACATCTCACGGTTCGTGCCGGAGTCAGGCGTGGACCTGGTTTACTCAAACGCAGCGCTGCAATGGGTTGAGGATCACCCGGCGCAGCTTGCCCGCGTGCGGCAGTGGCTTGCGCCCGGCGGTCAAGTCGCAATCCAGGTGCCTTGTGCCGACGACCACCCAACCCATACGGTAGTCCATGAACTTGCCGAACGTTACGGCACGGGCTGCCTGTACCATGGGGCAAGTCGAGTCAAGACGCCAGCGGAGTATGCGGCTCTGCTGTTTGACCTCGGGTTCAGGCAGCAGCAGGTGTTCACGCGCGTGTATGGCCATCTGCTCCCGGACCTGGACGCGCTGGTGACATTCTTTTCGAGCACGTTGCTCAACCCTTACAAGGCAGCGTTGGGCGACGAGCGGTTTATTGCCTTCCGGCAAGACTATCGGGATGCGCTGGCAAAGCACCTGGGCGAGCCAAAACCGCTGTTCTTTCCCATGGCGCGCACCTTGATGTGGGGCCGACTGCCATAACCGCCGCACAAGCGTTCCATCCAACCGCGACCTTGGCACAATGCGGCCGGAGAATGCCATGAGCGAGTTTGTCTGGACGCCATCGCCCGAGGTTATCGAGAACGCAAACATCACGCGGCTGATGCGCCGCCTTGGCATTGAGATTGACCCGCGCCGCCCTGAGCAAGTTGCACGCCACGCCCGAGACTTCGTCAGGCGCACGCAGGACGCGCCCGCAGGCTTCTGGGACGCCGCCCTGCGCGACATGGACGTCGCCTGGTTCAAGCCCTACGACCGAACGCTGGACACATCCAGGGGTAACGCGTGGGCCGACTGGTTCATCGGCGGCGAGACCAACATTGCGCTCAATTGCGTGGATCGGCACGCCAAGGGCCCCAAGGCCTCACAGCCGGCACTGATCGCCGAAACCGAAGACGGCCTGGTCGGGCAATTCACGTTCGCTGAACTGGCAACCGAGGTAGGCAAGGTCGCAAACGCGCTGAAGGCGTGCGGGGTTGGCAGGGGCGACACCGTGGCCTGCTACATGCCGATGGTGGCCGAAGTGGTGTTTGCCATGCTGGCGACCCAGAAAATCGGTGCGATCTTCATCCCCGTGTTCAGCGGCTACGCGCCGCCGGCGCTGCGCGAGCGGCTGGAAGACGCCGAGGTCAAGGTACTCTTCACAGCCGACGGTTCGCTGCGCCGCGGCCTGCCGTTCAGCATCAAAGAGCAGGCCGACAAAGCCTTGGCGGGCCTGGACTGTGTTAAACACGTCATCGTGCTGCGCAGGCTGGGCGGCGACGTGGGCCCGCCAGAAAAGGCCCGCGACTTCGCCTGCCCGATGACCGCGGGACGCGACCTTTTCTGGCGCGACGTCGTTTGCACCCAAAGCCCGGAGTGCGAAACGCTGCCGCTGCCAAGCCTGACGCCCGCGTTGATGCTGTACACCAGCGGCACCACCGGCAAACCCAAGGGCACGGTGCACACCCACGCCGGCTGCATGGCGCAGATGGGCAAGGAACTGCTCTACAACTTCGATGTAAAGGATGGCGACCGTTTCTGGTGGTTCAGCGACATCGGCTGGATGATGGGCCCGTGGGAGATCATCGGCTGCTTCATGCACGGCATAACGCTGGTGATCTTCGAGGGCGCGCCGAATTACCCTGAGCCTGACCGCTTGTGGGCCAGCGTGGAGAGGCACCAGGCCACGCACCTGGGGATATCTCCTACTGCGATTCGCATGCTGATGCGCGCGGGCGATGAGTGGGTGGACAAACACGCCATGAGCAGCCTGCGGGTATTGGGCAGCACCGGAGAGCCCTGGGACCCGGAAAGCTACCTTTGGTACTTTGACAAGGTCGGCAAAGGCAAACTTCCCATCATCAACATCAGCGGCGGCACGGATATCGTGGGCTGCTTCATGGCGCCACTGCCGATCATGCCGCTGAAGGCCTGCACGCTGCAAAGCCCTGGCCTGGGCATGGACATCGACGTGTTCAACGAGGCCGGCAAGTCCGTAGTCGACGAGGTCGGCTACCTGGTGTGCAAAAAGCCCGCACCCAGCATGACGCGCGGCTTATGGAAGAACGAAGAGAAGTACCTCGAGACCTACTGGAGCAAATTCCCCGAGACCTGGAACCACGGCGACTGGGCCAAAGTGGACAAAGACGGCGACTGGTTCTTGTACGGGCGCGCGGACGACACCATGAAGATCGCGGGCCGCCGCGTAGGCCCCGGCGAAATCGAAAGCGCGCTGATCGACCACGACGCGGTAAGCGAAGCCGCGGCCATCGGCGTTCCTGACGAGTTGAAGGGCACCGAGGTCGTCTGCTTCGTGGTGCTGCACAAACAGTTCAAACCAACCGAAGAATTGAGGAAAGAACTGGTGCAGGCAGTGGTCAACACGCTGGGAAAGGTAGACCGCCCCAAAGCCGTGCTGTTCGTGGAGGACCTGCCCAAGACCAGAAGCGCCAAGATCCTGCGCCGCCTGATTCAAAAGAAGTATTTAGGGCATACCAACCTGGGCGACCTGAGCAGCGTAGCCAACCCCGAGGCGCTGGAAGCCATCACGAAAGCAACATAAGCGAGAACAGGAGCCCGGCCCGCGCGCCAAAGGCTCGGCGAACGCAAGAGCGCCAGCGACGGGTTGACGCACGAGGCAGCAAGCGCTTGCCTATCGGAAGAACAAGGGAACGGCCTATGAAAAACGTTGAGTTGAAAGTGGAAGGCGACAAGCTGACGATTACCGTGGACCTGACCAAAGAGTTCGGGCCATCCTCAAGCGGCAAGACGATCATCATTGCCAGCAGCGAGGGCAACCAGACCATCGACTACAAAGATGGCTACAAGATCGGCTTGAACGTTTACCGCAAACCCTGATTCTGGCGCGCCGCCGCCCCGTCGAGCCCCCGCCGGCCGACGTGAATCCCACATTTGCTGAAGACCGCTGCGGCCTGCGTCCGATATGCGCGATGGCGTGCGTTCCGCCCGCCTTTCCGTGTTCGGAGGATGTTATGACACTTGCCCGCATGTCTATCTGCCTGCTGATCGCGCTGGCGGCACCGCTTTGCGCCCAGGACGTCACCACTTACACCGCCAAGGTCAAAGGCGATTCCGTACGCCTGCGCTCAGGCCCGTCGCTGGCCCACCCGCCGGTGCATGTGCTGACCGAAGGCGACACACTGACCGTCGTGTCAGAGCAGGACGGCTGGGCGATCGTGCAGCTGCCCGCCGCCGCGCCCTGCTGGCTTAGCGCGGACTTTGTCGCGCTTTCGGGCAAGACCTACATTGTCAACGCCAACAAGGTCAACCTGCGCGTCACGGCAGACACCAAGTTTTTCAGCGTCGGCCAGGTCGAAAAGGACCAGATGCTGACGCCGGTGTTCGGCGAAGACGGCAAGGCGATTGCCGAGAACGGCTTCGTTCGGGTTGTTCCGCCGCCGCAGGCCACCGGCGCCGTAAACCTTGAGTTCATCGACAAGACCGCCGACACCCCAAAGGCTGAGGCCCCAAAAACCGAACAGGCAGCCAAGCCCGAAGAACCCGTCAAGCCGCTTGTGAAGAAAGAAGACGTCAAGCGCGAGCCCACCGCCGCCGAGCTTGAAGATGAGAAGAAGACCTTTGCTGAACTTGAGAAGCTGTTGACCGATGAGCTGAAGAAGCCCGCCGCCGAAATCCGGCTGGCCAACATCCGCAAGATGTTTGAACAGTTCGAAGAACTGGCGCTCGACAAAGACATCAGCGCGCGTGCCAAGACCTATATCGCAAAGATTGACGCGACCGAGAAGTTGGTCGCCGCCGAGAAGGCGCGCCTTGAGAAAGAGGCCGCTGAACGCGCCGCCGAGCTTGAGCGCTTGCGGGTCGAGGCCGAGAAAATCGGCGAGAAGCCGAAAGAAACACCCAAGGGCCCGGTCGAGTACATCGCGATCGGCACTGTCGGCAGCCACGGCAAGACCGCCAAGACACCTGCCAGCCACCGCCTGTTTGACGAGAATGGCAAGATCCTGCTGGACCTGCGCTGGGACGACGGCGACCTGAGCAAGCTGATGGGCAGCCGCGTGGGCATTGTCGGCGAGGTCAAGGAGTACAAGGGCTGGCCCCACAAGGTAATCGTGATCAAGCGCGTCGATGTGCTTGAGGAAGGCGAAGAGAAGTAAGCCTGCTGAATGAGAAAGGGCGCCCCGACTGGGGCGCCCTTTGCGTTGCTATCGACCTTAGGCCTGCCGGCGGCGGCGCATCACCGACGCGTAGCCAGCCAGCGCGAGCATCAGCAACAGTGCCATGCTGCCGGCACCCGTGCCCACTGAGCACGCTTCCCAGAACGGAACCAACTCAGTCTTGCGTTTGCCCGGGTTGATCGTGACGCTGTCATCCGTGCCGCCCGGTGCGCCATTCAACTGCAGGTTGAACGTCTTGGTCGCGTTACCACCGGCGCCATCGGTGCAGGCAATCGTGAAGCTGTGTGTGCCCGCCTGCGACTGCGTCGGCGTACCATCCAGGCGACCGTTCGGGTTGAGTGTCAGGCCGAGAGGCAGCGATGAACCGGCTTGCAGCGCGAACTGGTACGGGTCCACCGGGTTGACCGGGGCGCCGCCGGTTGCCCGGAAGTTCAAGCTGTAGGGGTTCATGACGCCACCCTGAGGCAGGTCGGTCGCGTTGGTGATCGTCAGTGCGCCCGCCACGAACGCCACAATGTTCATCGTAAACGTCTTTTCGGCCACTTCAGGAATCGTCGCGCTGTCTTCCACTTCAATCGTGAAAGTGAAATCCTGGTTGGGTGACGCCGCCTGCCCGGTGATAATGACGCCGCCAAACTCGCCGGTTTGCGAGTTTACGCCAAGTCCCTGCGGTGCCGAGCTGCCGGCCTTTACGCGCCAGGTGTACGGCGTTACTCCAAACGATGCGGAAAGCATCGTGGTGTACGGGTTGCCCTCGTTGCCCTGCGGCAGGTTGGAGCTGGTCGTGATCTGCAATGGTGCCGGAATCAGCGGGTCAATCTGAATCGTGAACTGGGCTGAACCCGATGACGGCGGGAATGCGCCATCGGATGCCCGCAGCGTGAACTGGTATGTGCCCGCGGCGGTCGGGATGCCCGAAAGCTCGCCCGAACTGGGGTTCAGTACCAAACCTGGCGGAACCTGCCCCTGGGTCACGGACCACAGGTATTCCTGGCCAGCCGGGCCGGTAAAGCCACCGGTCGCGTCGAACTGGAATGCAGCGCCGCCGTTGTAAGGCGCGGTCTCAAGGCCGCTCGGCGGAGCACCCGTGGCACCCTGGGTGGTCGGCGTAACGATGCCGACGTCCGGGTCTTCCGGCAGCACCGAGATGTAGAACGTTCGCGTTACCTGAGCGGCCACAGAGTCGGACAGGGTAATGTTGAACGCATACCCGCCCACAGTGCCGGCTCCCGGCGTGCCGCCGAACTGGCCGGTGGCCAGCGTGAAGCTCATGCCGGCCAAGGCGCCGTTGCCCGCCGGAGCAGCAAGCCACTGGAAGTTGCTCCATGTGTAAGGCGGCGTGCCACCCGACGCGTTGAATGTCACCGCCGAGTATGGCTGAACTTCTGTGGCGTTCGGAAGCTGGCTGCCGGTCACGATCTGCAGCGGGACGGGCCCGGTGCTGTTGCTGACCGTGACGCTGAAAACCTTGGAGTCATTGGCAGCCGGGTTTGCGCTGTCTTCCACGTAGATCGTGAGTTGGAACGTCTGTGGCGGGCTTGGCACCTCGACCGCCGTTGCCGTGAACGTAAGCGTGTTGCCCGTCAGGGTCATCCACGCCGGGCCCGTGGTCTTGGCCCAGTTGACGTACGGCGGCGTGCCGTACTGGGCCGTGAACGAGAACTGGTAAGGCTGGTTCAACGATGCGCCGGGCAAAGTCGCCGGGTCAGTCAGGTCAAGCGACGGCAGGGCAAACACGGTCATGACTTCGTCGCCGCAGGGGTCCGTGGTTGAGTTGCTGATCGTAGCGCGCAGCGGCGCTGTGCCCGTTTCTTTGCCCAGCATCTCGATGTGCATGATGACCGACGTGCCGTTGCCGGATGGCGCCAGTGCCGTGCAATTGAACTGGATGTGGGCGATCTCAGGCCCGGAAGTATTACTTATGTAGACTGTACTGCTTGCCGGGATGACCCATGGCGTCCCCACGCTGGGTGTGCTTGCCAGTTGCAGGTTGCCGACGTTCTGGGGCGTGCCGCCCAGGTGAATGGTGTACATGAAGTTCGTGATATCGACCGACTTGGTCGAGTTGTTGCGTACCCGCAGGATCACGGGGTAGGACTGCCCGACGTACACCTTGGGCGTGCTGCCGGCATACGAAGTGGCGTAAACCTCAAACTGCAGGATTTCTACGATGCCCGGCTGCGGCTTTTCGATCACCTGGATGTCGTCAATGTTCCAGTCGCCGGAAAGGTAGCTGGTCAAGCCGATTGCATTCGTGATCGAGTAACCGAAGCGCAGGCGGGTCGTGACGCCACTGCCCGGGTTCTGGCCAAAGTCATAGCTGGCCACGATCTGGTTCCATGCGTTGTCGCGCTCCTGGCCGTACTGCATCACCCACACGTCAGCCCATGTGCTGGTGAAGGGGTTGTAAATCTCGACTTCGCACGGGTGGTAATAGTAGTAGTACGCGTTCAGCCACTTCCAGAACTTCACGTCCACGGTGCGGTAGCCGGTGATGTTGATTTGCGGCGAATACGCCCAGTACCAACTGTTCAAGGTGACGTTGGTTGGCGTCGGGCCACCGATGTTCACGCCAAGCACCATGTTGTCGGACGTGCTGGTGTGGTCGGTTGCCGGGTCGCCGTAGTCGTAAGACGACGCCGGGGGGCTGTATGTCGCATAGCCGCGTTCCCAGCCACCGGCCGAAGTATCCGAGTAAGCCCCGGGCGACGCACCGTAGGTCACGTTGTTTGTACTGTAGACCCAACCGGTATCGGTGGAGAAGTCTTCGTTGTACGGGATCGGGATCACCGGATAGATGAAGCCAGCCGGTCTCGTCACTCCCATCGCAAACGTCTTCTGCGCCAGCAATTGCGGGTTGCCGCTGTCGCGTACCTGGATGGTGAAGCCGTAGTTGCCCGCGTCTGTCGGCGTGCCGCTGATCAAACCGGTACCGCTGAGCGACAGGCCTGGCGGCAGCGCCGAGTTCACGAGCTGCCAGCTGTGGTAGGGCGGCGTGCCGTTCAAGGCGTTGAGCTGAATGCCGCCGCTTGGCAGGGCCGTGCCGGCCGGGAAGCTGCCCAAGTTGTTGGGGTTCGAAATGCCAAGGGTCGGAGGAGTCAAGCCGGTGATGTTGACGTCGTCAATGAACCAGCCGGCGGCCTGGGCTTCGTAGTACGAGCCGTAGTCACTCTTGTAGAAAAACTCGATGCGCACCTGGCCCCAGTTGCGGTTCAAGACGATGTTCTTCTGCTGCCAGGGCACGAGCGCACTCTGCCCCGTGGACAACGGTGCCGTCATTTCTTCTTCGTAGAACTTGGTGGTAAGCGTGGTGTCCCACACGCGTACCTGCATCGCATGCAGGTAGGTCGTGGGCACACTGGAGTAATAGTAGTAGTAGTCGCGCAAGTGCCAGAACGTCAGCACCGGGTTTGGCGCGTACGTCAGGTCCAGCACCGGCGTCAGCACGCCGCCCGACATGGTGTTCGAGCCGTTATAGGCGTTCGTGCCGTTGTTCCAGTTCAGCGAGTAGGGCCCGCTGCCGGCGTTGTACGGCGTAAACGGCGTATACGGCGTGTACACTTTCTGTGTGCCGTTGGCGTCCACGTTCCAGAGGTTCGTGCCCACATTGCCCGGCGCCAGGGACCAGCCGGCGGGCAACGTGTTCAGGGTCGGGAACGCTTGTGGCCATTGGGCGCTCAGGCTGTTGGCTGCAAACGCCAGCAACAGCAGCAATGCGCCAGACTGCAAGATCGTGCGGGGTGCCATCGTCTCCTCCAAGAAACTAGGGCTGCCTCTGCCAAGTGACAAATCGCTTCACGCGCAGCGATCGCTGCGCGAGACCAACCCCCAAGCTGTTTGATTTGCTACGCGGCAACAAGCTTACCACAAAGTGTGGCTCAAACAAGGATTTCGGACAAATCCTTACACCAGATTCTTACACAATCGATCCCCCGTTATCCGTTGCGCTTGGGGCAATCTGTGCGGATAATCCCAAACCCCGAGGGCGGTGCAAGATGCGTATAGCTCATGGCTTTTGCTTGCTCGGATTCGTGCTTTTGGTGGCCGCCCTGCCGGCTTGCAAGGAAGAAGCGGCGCCCGAGCCACCGCCGGCTGATAGCCCAACACCGCCGCCCCAAGAGTGGGCCGAACCAGCGCTTCGCGCCGAGATCGAGCGCTGCTTTAGCCTGTTGAAGCAAGCCGCCGAACAGCGCAACGGAAAGCTTTTCCGCGCCCAGTTCGATACCGAGGCCTACGCCACAGCGATTGTGAAAAACGCAAGCCGGTTCCGGCCATCGCCACGGGAGCTAGAGGCTTTCACGGACGGGGTTAGTTCGGCGCTCGAGAAAGATGTAGACGAAGGAAGTTCCATCCGACGCATCTTTATGAACGTGCGAGTGCGTCGCATCGAGCATGACGGTGCGATTTGCGTTGTGAGCACAAGCCACATCTTCGAAAACCTGCTTGGGCGCACTGTCATTGAAAGCGGGCGCTGGTGGTTCACGTACCGCGAACACGTGTGGCGCATCTTTGACTGGGAACTCGCGCTGGAGTCGGTCCGCGCCACCGAGATCCGCGGCCAGTTGGTGGACAGTGCGATCAGCGGCACCGATGTCAGGGGGTTGGCGCTGATCCATTCTGCCATGCAGGAAATCGACTTCGGCAATTACGAAAAGGCAGACCTGGTGCTGGCATCCGTTGCCACGGGCGGCTTGAACGACAGGTTTCTGGCGATGTTCTGGGCCACACGGGCACGCGCCGCTATTCACCTGCAGGATTTTGCCAGGGGCCTCGAGTACTCCCAGAAGGCGCTCGATGCACTGCCGGACTTTCATGCCGGGCGTGTGACCCGGTCCCGTTGCCTGCTTGTCCTCAAGCGCCATGACGAAGCCCTGGTCGAGACCGATTGGCTGATCAGCAAGCTGGGCGCCGATGCCGTGTTGCTGATCCAGAAGGGCTTTGCCCTGCACGGTCTGGGCCGACGGGACGATGCATGGGCCGCATTCAACCTCGCGCTGGATGACTACGCCTTGCCAGACGCGGTCACAGGCTTGGCACTGAGTGCATCTCCGGCTCGCATCGACGAGGCGCTGAAAGCCATCGACCGGCTGCCCGACCCCAAGCAGGGCCTGCTGAGCGTGCTGGCGGACCTTGACAGCTACCCGGCATCGCCCGCCGCCTCCGCATTCTGGTACGTGCAATTCACCCGCACCGGAGGCCCCGGAGTGCAGCACGCCTTGCGCAGGGCAATCGAGGTCGCCGGCGAAGCCGGCATGTTTGACGCGGCTTTTGCACTGCTCAAGCGCTATGACGACTATGGCTACACTTCAGAGGTCCCGGCGCGGATGCGTGTGTGGGCAGTTGTGGCGTTGAAGTCACCCAAGCCAGCCGAGCAACTCACTCAGACCCAGCACTCCCGCCTTCTCTACCGCCTTATGGCGGCAGCGTCTGCCGCGGACCGAAACCTCGAACTGCTTGGGCAGTTGAATGCCGCGCTAAGGGCCCGCGACCGTGACGACGGAGCATGGACGTACTACACGGCCTACCTGCTGCATGCCGAAGAGAAGTACGCGCAGGCCGAAGAGCAGTTCGAGCAAGCCGCGAGCGCGATGGCTAAAACCGACGAGTTGCTGACCCCTGCGCTCTCCGGCCGCAGCGAATGCAGGTTGGCATTAGGGCGTTACCTTGACGCCTATCGCGGCATGGGCACGTCCGAGTGGTTCATGCGCGCGGCGACCGGCCTGTATGAAAAGGCGGAGACAGATCTGCTGAAGCAACTGGTAGAATTGCGGCAGGCCGACGACGCAAAAGACCCGAGCCTCCCGGCGTGGCGGGGCGTGCTGCAATTGACCGACGGCAAGAACCTGGATGCGGCGAAGTCCTTTGTCACTTATTCGCGCGGAGTTGCCGAAGACCAGGTGCCGCAGTTCATGTACGTCCTCTGGACACGTGCCGAGATTCGCGCCGGCCGCACACAGGAAGCCATGAAACCCGCGGCCGCTGCGAAGCGAGTATATGCCACCCAGTTGCCGCTGTTGATGGCCAAGGTCGCGCAAAAGCGCCTGCGCGACGCGATCGAGATCGCTCAGCAGATGATTAGTGAGTCCGGGGCGGATGCGTTTGTGCCGCTGTACGACGACCCGGACATCGGCGCCAACCTGCGCTCGGCAGCTTACGCCGAGTTGCACAAGAGTGCTCCGCCGCCCGCGGGCGACTAACTGCCGGATCCGCAGGCTAGTACGCCAGCGTCCAGGTTTGCCTGGCCCCCGCTGGCGTCGCGCTCATCGCCTCAAACTTGAACGCCGGGTCATCCTTGACGGCTTCGTGAAAGTCATGCGAGCACAGGATCGACCAGTGCTTGCCCAGGTCTTCACCGAGTTTGCAGGCGATGTTGACCTCGTGCCCGTACACATCCTGGTCGCCGAACTTGAGCACCCGCCCCCACCCGAGCCCGATGCTGAGCAGCAGTTTTTCGGCGTCGGGGCGTTTCTTGTTGTAGTCGCGGCTGGCCAACTGCATAGCAAGCGCGCATTTCAAGGCGTTCTGGGGCTTTCGAAACAACACCATCATGCTGTCGCCTTCTACTTTCAGCAGCACGCCGCCGTGCTGCTCAACGATCGGGATGTAGACCCGAAAGCTCTCATAGATCACCTGCAGGAAGTGAATGATGCCGAACTCCGCCACGTGGCGCGAAAAACCCGCGAGGTCTGTAAACATTACGGCCCAGTCTTCGCCATACAGTTCCCAGATCTGGGCGTCGATGGCGGCTTTGTCGCCAGCCTTGCCCGCGCGCTCGCTAAGCAGCCGGTTCAACCGCTGTTGCATGGCGGGATAGGTG
Source organism: Planctomycetota bacterium (assembly GCA_020849795.1). GTDB lineage: Bacteria > Planctomycetota > UBA8742 > UBA2392 > UBA2392 > JADJRK01. The sequence continues at coordinate 32,436 of JADZFR010000019.1, forward strand.
ACGGCATGGCTGGTCGGCAGCAGAACGTGCGACAGCATGGGTAACTCCTGGCTGAGAGTTGGTGTAGTTTAGCAACGTGCACGCCTGCAGCACACGCTCATCGCCGCAGGGCGTTTTTGTCGAAGGCGTCAGCAAAGTGCTCGGCCCGTGCAGGTTCGCCCTGCTGGTCAAGCCAGACGCCGACGATGTCAAACCGCAGCACGTCGTGAAAACCCTTGCGCGGCAGCAACCGGCGGGCAGTCTCGACGACCTGGCGCTGCTTGTTGAAGTCGACTGCGTCGCGTGGCGACACCAACCCGCCTTCGCTGCGGGCACGAACCTCGACCACGACCAGGCCCTCGTTGCCCTTGATGCGACCGACGAGGTCAAGCTCGCCGTCTTCGTCGTGCATGCCCTGCTCAATCAGCTTGAAGCCGCACTCCTTCTTCAGATAGGCAAGCGCGAATTGCTCTGCCTTGTCGCCGACGGCGCGGGTGGCCGACCGCCCGCCTTGCGGCCGCGGTTTCAGCTTCCACCAGATTTCCTGGATCAGTTCAATCACGAACATGGCGCCAGTATGCCAAAGGGCCGCTTGCGCGGCCCTGTTTCGTGGCACTGGTGATCAGGCTACGCCTTGGAATCTTCTTTGGGCGCGTCGGCGGCTTCGGCCTTTGGAGCGGCCTTTTCATCGCCGGTGCGGCCCTGGTCGATCTGGCCAAGGTGGTCGGCGTCCACGCGCTCTTTGATACGGGTGGCTTTGCCGACGCGGTCGCGCAGGTAGTACAGCTTGGCGCGGCGCACTTCGCCGGCGCGCTTGACCTCAATCTTGGAGACGTTGGGACTGTGCAGCGGGAAGATACGCTCCACGCCTTCGCCTTCAACGATGCGCCTGACCGTAAAGGTCTCGCGCAGGCCGCCGCCCTTGCGGGCAATGCACACACCGCTGAAAAGCTGCGTGCGCTCTTTGTCGCCTTCTTTGATGCGCACATGCACATCCAGCGTGTCGCCGACATGGAAGACCGGAATGTCGGTCTTGCTGATTTCGGCGCGTTCAAGTTCGTATGCGAAACCACTCATGGCATTGCTCCGTTGGGCGTTGTGCCCGCACTCGTTACTGCTTGTCCTGCTGCTTCAAAAGGTCCGGCCTGCGCTGTTCTGTCCGCTTCCGGGCCTGCTCACTTCTCCACTTTTCAATCTCGCCGTGGTGGCCACTCTGCAGCACTTCGGGCACTCTCATGCCCTCAAAGTCTGCTGGCCGCGTGTAGTGCGGATACTCCAGCAACTTTCCCTGCAACGGTCCCGACCCCAAGCCTGGCCCAAAACTGTCTTCTTGCGCGCTGAGTTCATCCCCCAACACGCCCGGCAGCAGCCTAGTTACTGCGTCTACGATCGTCAGGGCCGGCAACTCACCGCCCGATAACACGTAGTCGCCGACGCTGATTTCGTCCCATGGCCAGCCGATACGAATGCGTTCGTCAAATCCCTCGTAGCGCCCGCACAACATGACGATCCGCGGCCTGGCGGCAAGCTCGTACGCGACTTGCTGCGTAAAACGGCGGCCCTGCGGCGTCAGCAGCACCATGTGCGCCCCGTCTTCATGGCCCGCCGCCTGCGGCAGTACATGCCGAATGCAGCGAAAGACGGGCTCGCACTTGATCACCATGCCGGCGCCGCCGCCAAACGGGCGATCGTCAACAGACTGGTGGACACCTTCCGCAAAGTCGCGAAAGTTGTGCAGGTGGTATTCCACGGCGCCCTGCTCTTGCCCGATGCGCGGCATGCCCTCAGAGAGCACAGCCCGGCACATGGCGGGAAACAGGGTCAAGATGTCAAAACGCAGCGCCATAGGCGCTTCCCTACTTCTCTTCAGACTTGGTCGCCGGCTTGGCCTTGCCCTTGGCGGCCTTCTCAACCTTGGTCCAGGGCGATTCGGTCAACTCAAAAATGCACTGGCTGGCGTTGTCGCCAAGCCGACGGCGCGCCATGCGCACAATGCGCGTGTAGCCGCCATCGCGCTTGCTATTGCGCTTGCCGAGATCGCGAACCAGCTTCTGCAGCGTGGTGCGCGCCAGCACGCGCGTCTTGGTGACCTTTTCCTTGCCGTCGCCGGCAGTCTCGGTCGCGGTCACGACGGCCTGCAGGTCGCGGTTTCCCGCCAGTTCGACACAGCGCCGGATCAGGCTCAGCTTCTTGCCCTTTTCGTCCGCCGTGCCTTCCGGGGCGGCAGCCGCCAGCTTGCCGAGATGAATGACCTTCTCGACCAGTGGCTGGAACTGCTTGGCCTTTTCGACGGTGGTGACGATGCGCTCGTTGTCAATGATCGCCTGGACCATGTTCTTGCCCATGGCCTTGCGATGAGACGGTTTCACACCGAGCTTGCGTCCACGTTTGCGATGCCGCATGGCTGTACTCCAAGAGGGCGCTTGTGCGCCGCCGTTACCATCCCTGCCACTTACATTTCGTTACTGCCGACACCAGCCATGCTGCCGGCTTCGGCACCAATGCCGTAGTCCGCCAGGTTCACGCCGAAACGCAGGCCCATGTCTTCAATCTTCTTCTTGATTTCCTTGAGCGTGGTCTTGCCCAGGTTGCGAATCTCAAGCAGGTCGTCTTCGCTGCGGCCCACCAGGTCCGCAATCGTGTGAATGCGCTCTGCGCGCATGCAGTTGTTGGCGCGGACGTTCAGGTCAAGCTCGGTGATCGGGCGCAGCAGCAACTGGCGCAAGCGATCGACTTCGTCGCTCTTGCGGCCCGCGTCGCCGACCTTGGCCCCTTCGGCCAGCAACTGGTCTTTCAGTTCGTAGTACTGAACAAACGGGTTCAGGTGCTTGCGCATGATCTTGGCGGCTTCGACCAGGCAGAACTCAGGGTCCTTGGTGCCGTCGGTCCAGATTTCCAGGATCAAGCGGTCATAGTTGGTCAGCTTGCCGACGCGCGTGTACTCGGTCTTGAAGCGCACGCGGGTCACCGGCGAGAAGTTCGCGTCCAGCCAGATCAGGCCAAGTTCACTGCTGCCCTGGCTGAGCTCTTCCGCGGTCTGGTAGCCGCGCCCGCGACGAACGGTCACTTCCATCTCAAAGGGCTGGGCCGCCGTGAGGTGGCACATGACCAGCTCAGGATTCATGATCTCGGCGTCCGGGTCCGGGTTGAAGTCACCCGCGGTAATCACGCCCTTCTTGTTGGCCTTGAGGGTCAACACCTTGGGGCCGTCGCCGGTGACCGCGACCTGCAGCTTCTTTACAGCCAGCACAATGTGCGGCACGTCCTCAAGGATGCCCTTGGGGCTTTCAAACTCGTGGCTGACGCCCTTGATGCGCAGGCTTACGGGCGCAGTGCCCTCAAGGCTGCTGAGCAGGATGCGTCGCAGGCTGTTACCAATGGTCGTACCGAACCCGCGCTCGAACGGTTCCACGGTGAATTTGCCGTAGCTATCGCTCTGGGTATCCTTGTCGCACACCAACCGGTTCGGAAGTTCCAGCCCACGCCAGCGGATTCTCATTCTGTCTCTCCTGATGTCCCACAGGCCCCCGGGGTTCCCGACGCGCCGCGCGCCTTCTGTGTCCCGGCCAAAGCAACCACTGCGGCGGGTTGCCTGCAATCTCGTTAGACGCGACGCTTCTTCTTCGGGCGGCAACCGTTGTGCGGAATCGGCGTGACGTCTTCAATCGACTTCACGTCGATGCCGCGCTGCTGCAGTGCGCGCACTGCCGACTCGCGGCCGGCACCTGGCCCCTGCACCCGGACTTCAACTTCGCGCACGCCGATCTTCTTGACCTTTTCGGCCACGTTTTCGCCTGCGCGCTGCGCGGCGAACGGTGTGCCCTTGCGCGAGCCCTTGAAACCCATGCTGCCTGCGCTGTCCCACGCCAGCGTGTCGCCGTTCAGGTCCGTCACCGTGACGATCGTGTTATTGAAGGTGCTCTTCACATACACAATCGCGCGCGGAACGGTGCGCTTGGCCTTCTTGGCCTTCTTTTCTTTTGCGTCTGCCTTTGCGTCGGCTGCGCCGGCTGGCTTGCCGCCTGCGGGCGCTTCTGCTGTCGCTGCCTTTGCCATCTCAATTCTCCCGCGGGCTCGTCCCCCGGACTTATGTCCAAGGTCCCCCGCAATGCCCACGCCGCCCCTTTACCAGGGCGGCGCGAAAGATACGTGTTTACTTCGCGACCTTCTTCTTGCCCGCGATCGTCTTGCGCGGTCCCTTGCGAGTGCGTGCATTCGTGCGTGTGCGCTGCCCGCGAACCGGCAAGCCGGCACGGTGACGCAACCCGCGATAGCACTTGATGTCGCGCAGGCGGTTGACGTTCTGGGTGCGCTGGCGGCGAAGGTTACCCTCAACGACGAAATTCTTCTCGACGAAGGCGGTAATGCGCGTCAGCTCTTCGTCGGTCAGCGTGTGCGCTTTTCGTGCAGGGTCAAGGTTCAACCCCTCACAAATCTTGCGCGCAATCGTCGGGCCGACGCCGAAGATGTACACAAATGCGTAGGGGAGAACTTTACCCCCCGGAATATCAACACCAAGAAGACGTGGCATGTGTTCCTGCTCCTGTTGGGCTCGACGCCGTTAGGCTACCCCAACGCTGATTAACCCTGGCGCTGCTTGTGGCGCGGGTTCTTGCTGCAGATCACCCGCACTACACCCTTGCGGCGAATGATTTTGCAGCCGTCACAGATTCGCTTGACTGAGGCCTTCACCTTCATGATTCCACCGTATTCCGACAAGCCCTGTCTAGTTGCGGTAGACGATTCGACCTTTTTCAAGATCGTACGGGCTGAGTTCCACAATGACTTTGTCGCGAGGAAGGATCCGGATGTAGTGCTTGCGCATCTTGCCGGAGATCGTGCAAAGGACTACTTCCCCGTTCTCCAGCTCTACTCGAAACATGGCGTTAGGAAGGCTTTCCACAACCGTCCCATCCACCCGGATAGCATCGTCCTTCGCCATAAACCTCCGACAGACTACCCGGCGCTAACTGCCTGCAAAATCAAGACTTGCGTGGCCTGCCAGGATCGCCGCGCACCCCCTCTGGTTTCGGGGCGCGGCATAGTAGTACCGCACTTTGTGAAAAGCAAGCAGCAGGCCAGAAATTCACCCGATTTCGCTTGACGCCTGCCTACTCGGCCTTCAACCGCATCACCACCGACTTCAACTCTTCATAGATGTCTTCAATCGTGCCCTGCGCATCAAACTCGTGCAGCACGCCTTTTGCCTTGTACCACGGCGTCAGAGGCCCAGTCTCAGCGTCGTAAACCTCAAGCCGCTTCTTCACCGTCGCGGGTGTGTCGTCCACCCGCCCCTCTTTCCGAGCGCGGCCCGCGATGCGGTCAATCACCACCTGGCGCGGCGCGTCAAAATTCAGCGCGGCCATCACGCGCTCATTCCGCTGCTTCAGCGCAGCCTCCAGCGCCTCGCCCTGCTTCACATTGCGCGGGAAGCCATCCAGAATGTAGCCCGCCTTGCAGTCCGGCTTGCCGATGCGGTCCATCACCAGACTCACGGTCAACTCATCCGGTACCAGCCGGCCCGCATTCATGAACTCTTTGGCTTTGCGGCCCAGTTCGGTGTCGCGCTTGAGGTGGTCGCGGAAGATGTCGCCGGTGGAGATGTGCGGCAGCTTGAGGTCGGCGGCCAGCTTGGTTGCCTGGGTGCCTTTGCCCACGCCCGGGGGGCCCAGAAAGATCAGCACGAGCTTTGCCATGTCTGCCTTCAATGTGTACGCCGGGGCGGCGTGCCACCCCGGCGACAGAGAATCCGTTGCGCTAACGCTTGCGCTGGCCGACTGTACCGGTGTACGCGTCGTAGTTGCGCTGGATCAATGCGACCTCGACCTTTTGCACCAGGTCCAGTGCCACGTGCACCACGATCAGCAGGCTGGTACCGCCCATGATCTGGAAGAACAGCCGATTGCTCGTCAGTGTTTCCGAGTCGCCGAAGATAAAGATCATCACGTCGGGCAGCATCTGCGGAACTGCGGCCACCAGACACAGGAACGTCGCGCCGGCCAGTGTCATGCGGCGTAGAATATCCGACAGGTATGTGACGGTGTCCTTACCAGGCCTGACGCCAGGAATGAACGCCCCCCACTCCTTGAAATTCTTGGCCAGCTCAACCGGGTTGAACTGCAACTGCACCCAGAAGTAAGTGAAGAAGAAGATCATCGCGCTGTAGGTCATCGTCCAGACAAACCCATAGCTGCTGAAGATGTTGTTCAAGTCGCTGACCAGCGAACCCCAGAACCCCGAGCCATCAATGCCGCCCTGGATGCTGCCGAACAGGATGGTCGGCAGAGTCAGCAGCGCCGACGCGAAGATAATCGGGATCACACCAGCCTGGTCCACGCGCAGCGGAAACGTCTGGCGCTGGCCGCCCACGACCTTTGCGCCGCGCACATGCTTGGCGTGCTGGATCACGATTTCGCGACGACCTAGCGTGATCACTACAATGCCGTAGGTGATCGCCACCAGCATGATCATCAGCGTCATCAGGCTGATAAAGGCGTCAAGACTGATGCCTGCATCCACCGTACTGTCGAGCATCGGCTGCACGAAACCCAGGATCGAGTTCGGCAGGGCGGCGATGATGCCGGCCATAATCAGCAGCGAAACGCCGTTGCCGATGCCGTGCTCGGTGATCTGGTCGCCCAGCCAGATCAGGAAGTACGCGCCCGCGGTCATGGTCAGCATGGCCATGGCGGTGAAGATGGTCAGGTTCCAGGTGACCGACGCGGCAAGGTTTGCCTGGCTGGTCAGCAACTGAATCGTAAAGAATGACTGCACCAGGCAAATGGGCATGGTGGCAAGGCGCGCATACATTCGGATGCGGCGCTGCCCGCTTTGCCCCTCTTTCTGGATCTCTTCAAGCTTGGGCACAACCTTGGTCAGCAACTGGAAGATAATCTCGGCGCTGATGTACGGCATGATGCCGAGGCTGAAGATCGTGAAGTCGGTCAAGCCGCCGGCAGACAGTGCGTTGTACACGCCGAGGAAGCCGAACACCCAGCTGTCGCTCATCTGCTCTTTGAAGACTTCTGCAAATTGCAGGTTGTCGATGCCCGGCACCGGGATCGTGCTGCCCAGCCGGTAGACAGCCAGGATCATCAAGGTGAACAGGGCCTTCTTGCGAAGTTCCGGTACCTTGAAAAGGTTTGCGAACAGCTCGGCTGGCCCTGCGGCTTGCGACATGTACTGCCTCGATCAACGACCGGCGACCAAGCGCCGGAGAATGCTAAATCCCGGTGAAAACGCTAGGCCTTGCCTTTGTCCTTCGTTGCGGCCATTTCGATGACCTCGCACTTGCCGCCTTTGGCCTCGATCTTCTCGCGCGCAGACTTGCTGAAGCGATGGGCACGCACGGTAAGCTTCTTTTCGAGGTCGCCTTCGCCAAGCACTTTCACGCCGTCGGCAAACTTGTTGATCAGGCCCGCCTTCAGGAACTCTTCCGGGCCGACCGTGGCGCCGGCGTCAAAGTCGTTCAACGAACGCACGTTCAGCACGACAATTTCCTTGCTGAACAGGTAGTTGTTGAAGCCCACCTTCGGCAGTCGGCGAACGAGCGGCATCTGGCCGCCTTCGAAATACCACTTGTGCGCAAAACCCGTACGCGCCGAAGCGCCCTTGCCGCCGCGGCCGGCAGTGCGACCTTTGCCGGTACCCGGGCCACGACCCTTGCGCACCATCGGCTTCTTGCGTGTGCGCGGTTTGCCCTTCAGTTCATTCAGGTCCATCGTTTCGCTCCTCGAGATGCCAGCATCATTGACTGGCGTCCCGCATCACTCGGCATTTCGCCTGGTATTGGAACCATGGGTTCCATCGACAACGAAATCATGTTTCCGGCCAAGACCGGAGCTGGTCGTGCTCAGGCCGTGCCGCCCTGGGCTTCTGCCGCCGGCGCGTCGCCGCCCGCATCACCCTGGTCCGCTGCGCCCTCTTCCGCGCCGCGATCGCGACCCTTACGGCCACCGCGACCACCGCGACCACCCTTGTCGCCACCCTTCATTTTGCGGGTGTCCTTGCGGCGCGGCTTTTCACTCTCGTCCAGGCCGACAGGCTCAAGCTTGGGACCTTCGCGGTCAGCGTGCACCGGCAGGCCACGAGCCTCGAACACCTGCTTCTTGCTCAGCAGCTGGTCCAGGCCGTCGAAACAGGCCTTCACCACGTTCAACGGGTTGCGGCTGCCATACACCTTGGTCAGCAGGTTGCGGATGCCGAGCTCTTCGACCACGGCGCGCACTGAGGCGCCGGCCTTAATACCGGTACCCGGGGCTGCAGGCTTGAGCAGCACTCGGGCGCTGCGGAAGTGGCCCCACACTTCGTGCGGGATGGTGTCGCCGCGCAGCGGGTAGCGCGTCATGTTTTTGCGCGCGTCGCGAACAGCCTTTTCAATGCTGACTGGCACTTCGCGCGCTTTGCCCTGGCCCCAACCCACAGCACCCTTGCGGTCGCCTACAACCACAAGTGCCGCAAAGCTGAAGCGCCGACCGCCCTTCACGACAGCGGCGGTGCGGTTCACGCGCACTACTTTTTCTTCACCCAGTTCCAGGTCTCGTGCCGAAATCCGTTGACCCATGTCCTGCCTCACTTATGGCCGGCCCTGCCGGCTGTCAAACTGCCTGTTCAGTGTGCACAGGCGCATTCCGCGCCTGCGCACTCTTGTTAGAACTCCAGTCCTGCTTCGCGTGCGGCCTCGGCCAGGGCTTTGATGCGCCCGTGGTACCGGAAGGCGCCGCGATCAAAAGCGACCTGCTTCAAGCCCTTGGCCAGCGCGAGCTCGGCGATTTTCTTGCCGACCGCCTTGGCGCCGGCGATGTTGCCGCCGTTCTTCAGCTCGGCGTTTTTGCCGATGGTCGTGGCAAACGCCAGCGTTTGCTGCTTCTCGTCATCAATAATCTGGACCGAGATGTGGTTGTCGCTGCGATTCACCGACAGGCGCGGACGCGTGCCAGCCGCACGCATGCGGTTTCGCGAACGGAATGCGCGGCGCGTCTTGCGCAGGTGTACTTTCTTGTGCGTTTTCATGACGTCCTACCTTCTTCCTCAGCTCTCGCGGTCAGCTTCCAGCGGTGACGCAAGCATCACGGCTACTTGCCGCCAACGAATGACTTACCGGCTTTACGAACAACGCGCTCGCCGTCGTAGCGCACGCCCTTGCCCTTGTAAGGTTCGGGCTTACGCGATGCGCGGACGCGCGCCGCAAACTCGCCCACGGCCTGCTTGTCGACACCCGTGATCTCAAGGCGCTGGGGGTGCGGAATCGTGCAGGTCACACCCTCAGGCACATCAAAGTCGACGGTATGGCAAAAGCCGAGCTGCAACACGAGTTTGCGACCCTGCATCTTGCCCTGCCAACCCACCCCCTGGATGTCGAGGTTCTTCTGGAAGCCCTTGGTGACCCCGTGAATCATGTTCGAAATCAACGCGCGCACCGTGCCGTGCATCGCGCGCGCGAACTTGCTGTCGTTCTTGCGGGTGACCTGCACATCGTTGCCCTTGACTTCGACCGCAACCTCCGGCCTCAGCGTCAGGTTCAGCTTCCCCTTGGGGCCTTCGACGGTCAGCTTGTTCCCTGCGACGTTCAACTTGACGCCCTGGGTTACCTTGACCGGTTGTTTGCCTACTCGTGACATGACATGTTCCTCTGGTACTACACCCTGACCTGGACCCACTTGTTCACTGGTGGCTGTGCGGTCTGCGCACAGCGATCTGCCAGCCCGTTCTTAGCCCACCTTGCACAGCAGCTCGCCGCCGACTTTCTGCTTGCGGCACTCGCGGTCGCTCAATACGCCTCGGCTGGTCGAGATGATGCAGATGCCCATGCCGCCGCGCACGCGCGGAATCTCGGTGGCGCTGGTGTACACGCGGCGCCCCGGCCGGCTGACGCGGTCAATGCGGTGCAGCACGGTCTCGCCGTCGGGGCCGTAACGCAACTGAAGGCTCAAGACCTTCGTGGCGCCGTCGCCATCGGTTTTGACTTCGTTGACGTAGCCCTCACGCCGCAGCACGTTGGCCAGCTCGTGTTTCATCTTTGAGTACGGGATGCTCACGACTTCCGCGTTGTTCCGGTTCGCATTGCGGATGCGTGTGAGCATGTCCGAGATTGGGTCGTTCATCGACATCTGGTGATACTCCAATTTCGATCTTGCCTGTGATTCGGTAGACAGCGCCGCGCGCGGACTACCAGCTCGCCTTCTTCATGCCCGGGATTTCTCCCTTGCTTGCCAAATCACGCAGGCAGCAACGGCAAACTTGCAGTTTGCGGTACACCGCCCGCGGCCGGCCACAAAGCTGGCAACGGTTGCGGTGCCGCGTGCTGAACTTCGGCGGACGTTTCGATTTCTCTACCAGGCATGTTCTTGACACAGCTACCTCCGGCTATTCAGCCATTTCCTTTTTTGCAGCCAGTTTCTTCAACGGCAGGCCCAGCCCCATCAGCAAGGCGCGGCTCTTTTCGTCGTCGTTGCCGCTGATGGTAAACGCGATATCCATGCCCTGGACCTCTTTGATCTTGTCGAGGTCAATGTCGGGGAAAATGGTCTGTTCCTGCAGACCCATGTTGTAGTTGCCGCGGCGGTCAAACCCACGGGCGTTCAGGCCCTGGAAGTCGCGAATGCGGGGCACCGCAACGCTGACCAGCTTTTCCAGGAACAACCACATGCGTTCACCGCGCAACGTGACTTTGGCGCCGACGGTGTCACCTTCGCGCAGCTTGAAAGTCGCCGCCGCCACCTTGGCGCGGCAGACCACAGCCTTCTGGCCGGCGATTTCGCTCAGTTCGGCGGTCAGCGCCTGGGCCTTGCCCTTGTCCTTGGCGGCTTTGCCGAATCCCATGTTGAGGGTGATCTTCTTCAGGCGTGGCAGTGCCATCGGGTTTTCAATACCGAACTGCTCGCGCAGCATCGGTACAACCTCGTTCTGGTATTTCAGCTTCAGCCTTGGTTCAGTTTTTGCCATTGCTCCTGTCTCCTGCGGCCCGGCAATTGTGCCGGTTGCGCTTTACCCGTCGATCACCGTCTTGGTGCTCTTGAAGTAACGCACTTTCTTGCCGCCTTCCTTCTTGTAGTGGACGCGCTCAGGCTTGCCTGCCTGCGCATTCCAAAGCATCACGTTCGCAGCCGGGATGGCAGCTTCACGCTGCTGGCGTCCGCCCTGCGGGTTCTGCTCGGTTTTGCGCAGGTGCTTCCACACCATGTTCTTGCCTTCAACGATCACCCGGTTCGTTTCCCGGTCGACGCGCAGAACGCGGCCGCTGGGCTTGGCCCGCTCGTCCTCAGTCTGCGGGCGGTCCTTGCCCTTGATGATCTGGACTATGTCGCCGACTTTCACTTGCATGGTTCTGTCCTCAGCTGTCTTCATGCCCGGGCCGCCTGGGCGGTCCAGATTCAGGTCACTTCCTCTAGATGACTTCGTTGGCCAGGCTCACGATCTTCATGAATTTCTTGCCGCGCAGCTCACGGGCCACGGCGCCAAAAATGCGCGTGCCGACCGGGTTGTTGTCTTTGTCCACGATGACCGCGGCATTGCGATCAAAACGCACGTAGCTGCCGTCATCGCGGCGCACCGCGCGGCGCGTGCGGACGATCACGCAACGCACCACGCGCTTCTTCTTGTCTTTCTTCGTGGTTTTCTTGAACAGCTCGCACGTCGGCGTCGCTGTCTTGATCACCGCCACGACAACGTCGCCCAGCGAAGCATAGCGCTGGCCGCTGTTGCCCAGCACCTTGATGCACTCAACCGTGCGCGCGCCGGTGTTGTCGGCAATGTCCATCACTGTCTGTTCTTGAATCATGACTTCATTCCTTCAATGACTCTAACCTGCACTGACTCGAGACCCCCGCCATGCCTGCCGGGGCTGTTCGCTGTCCTACTTGCCGGCTGCCGCTTCTGCGGCTTGCTCGTTCAACAGGTCGCCGTGGGCCTTGCGCAGCACACGCACCAGGCGCCAGGTCTTGGTCTTGCTGATCGGACGCGTGGCCTGGATCTCGACCAGGTCACCGACCTTTGCCTCGTTGTTCTCGTCGTGCGCGTGCAGCTTGGTGCGGCGTTTGACGATCTTGTGCACCTGAGGGTGCATGACCTGCCGCTCCCACATCACGGTGATCGTCTTCTGCATCTTGCTGCTGACAACCAGCCCCTCGATCTTGCGGCGGTCGTTGCGCTCGGTCTTTGTCTGCTCTGGCATTCGTCTCTCCGGCTTGCCCGTTCGGCTTCAGCCCTTTTGCCCTAGTTGCTTCAGCCGCGCCTGCGGCTCTTACTTTCCAGTCAGTGCACCCAGTTCACGAATCGTGCGCTGCAACTGCCCCAGGCGGTTGGTCAGCTTGCGGCGCGAATCCTTGCGGGCCTTGTCACCCTCATGCGGGGCGCCGATACCCTTGATTGCCACTTCAAGCTTCTTGGCCTCGGCCTTTGCCTTTTCCAGGCGCGCCCGACCTTCCAGCACCGTGCGAATCTGCGCGACTTCACGCCGACGCTTCAGCATCTGCGCGCCGCGGGCCGACGTCATCGCCTCGGTCGTGAACTTGGCCTTGAAGTTCTCGTCGGCCAGCTCGTTCAGCCGCGCGACCAGTTCTTTCTCAGGCTTGCCCTTCAATCCTTCAAAGCTCATGGCTTCGTTCCTTAAGCTTGTTGCGTCGATTACCCGATCTTGTGCTGGCGCTCAACCATGCGGCAGCGCACCGGCATTTTGTTGGCAGCCTTGGCCAGCGCCTGGCGTGCCAGGTCGATGGTCGTTCCGCCGACTTCAAACAGCACTGTTCCCGGCTTGACTACCGCGCACCAGAATTCCGGCTCGCCTTTGCCGCTGCCCTGACGTGTTTCAAGCGGCTTGGCTGACACCGGCTTGTGCGGGAAAATGCGAATCCAGTACTTGCCCGCCTTGCCGACCGCGCGCGAAATCGCGATGCGTGCGGCTTCAATCTGGCGGCCGGTGATCCAGGCAGGCTCAAGCGTCTGCAATCCGGCATCTCCAAACGCGACAAAGTTGCCGCGTGTGGCATTGCCCTTGACGACACCGCGCATCTGCTTGCGGTACTTAGTTCTTTTCGGCAGCAAGGCCATACTTCGCCTCCTCCGTCTGCTTCATCAGGCCGCGGTTGATCCACACCTTGATGCCCAGGATGCCGTAGGTGGTGTGGGCTTCCGCGAAACCATAGTCAATGTCCGCATCCAGGGTGCTGAGCGGTACTGAGCCCCATACCTGCTTTTCGGTACGGGAAAGGTCTGCGCCGCCAAGACGGCCGGCGACTACGACTTTGGCGCCCAGGGCGCCGCCGCCGCGAATCAATTCCATCTCGCGCTTGATCGCACGGCGGAAGCTGCCGCGACGCTCCAGCTGTTCACAGATACGCTCAGCGGCAAGCTGCGCGTCCAGTTCAGGCTTCTGCACTTCCAGCACGCGCGTATCGATCATCTTGCCATTGGTGATGAGCGCGAGTTCTTTCTCAAGGTCTGACAGGCGGTTGGTCTTCTTGCCGATCAACATGCCTGGCTTGGCCGTGAAGATGTACACGGTGATCTTGTCGTCGCCCTTGCGCTCGATCTCGACGCGCGGGATGGCAGCGAACTTGTACTCTTTCAAGATGTGCTTGCGGATCTTCGTGTCCTCAACGAGGAACGCGCCGAACTGCTTCTTGTTCGCGAACCAGCGCGAGCGCCACGGCTTGGTGACACCCACCCGGAATCCATATGGCCTGATTTTCTGTCCCATATTTCTCTTCCCGCTTGGCGCGGCACTTGCCGCGGCAGCCGATTACCTCTACTTCTTCTTTTTCGTGGCAGTCTTCTTGTCTGACTTTGACGCTGCCTTCTTTGCCGGTTTCTTTTCTGCCTTGTCCGTCTTGGCAGGCTTCTTGTCTGCCTTGACCGCCTTATCCGCCGGCTTTGCTGTCTTTTCGGCTTTAGCCGCGTCCGCCGCGACGACGATGCCCTTCTTGGCCAGACGCGCCGCCTTGCTTACCCGATGACGGGGCTTGGCAAAGGCCGGACGACCCTTGGACTTCTCGTCGAGCCAGGTGCGCTCGGCCAGCACGACGTGCATGTGGCAAGTGTAGCGCGTGAACGGGTTGGCCATGCCGCGCGAGCGCGGACGCCAGCGCTTCATGCGCGGGCCTTCATCAGCGTAAGCCGTTGCAATCACCAGCTCGCCGGTGTCGATATCGACGCCCTGCCTGTTGCCGTATTCCTCGGCGTTGGCCATCGCGCTTTCAATCAGCTTGCGAATGGCCGGCGCGGCACGCTTGTTCACGTACTGCAGCACCACCATCGCCTCGTCGGCATCACGGCCTCGCACGGCGTCCATGACCAGCCGGGCTTTGCGCGCGCTCATGCGAACATTGCGGGCGGAAGCGCGGAATTCTCTTTTCGGTTCGTCTGCCATTTCTGGCGTCTCCAGATTCACTTGCGGGTCGCCCCGACGTCCTAGGTCTTACGGTGACCCGTGTGGCCCTTGTAGTTACGGGTCGGGCTGAACTCGCCAAGCTTGTGCCCCACCATGTCTTCCGTGATGAACACGCGCAGGTGCGTCTTGCCGTTGTGCACCATGAACGTCAGGTTCACGAACTCAGGAATGATCGTGCTGGCGCGCGACCACGTCTTGATGGCGTCGCGCGAGGCGCTTTCTTTCACCTTGAGCACCTTCTTCATCAGCTTCGGGTCGACAAACGGACCCTTCTTCAGCGATCTGCCCATTTCTTACTCTCTCTTGCGGACCCTTCCGGGCCCGCCCCTGATTCCACGATTCCGGTTAGGCCTTGCCTGCCTTCTGCTTGCCGCGACGCGTGCGGATAATCATCTTGTTCGACTGGTTCTTCGGCCGGCGCGTGCGCTGGCCCTTGCTCAGGTTGCCATGACGGTCCACCGGCGAACGGCCGCCACCGGTACGGTCGTTGCCGCCGCCCATCGGATGGTCCACCGGGTTCTTGCTGGTGCCGCGGTTCTTGGGCTTGCGACCAAGCCAGCGGTTACGACCGGCTTTGCCAATCGAGATGTTCATGTGATCGAGGTTGCTGACCTGGCCGATCGTGGCGCGGCAGTTCTTGTGCACCTTGCGGATTTCGCCGCTGGGCATCTGGACTGCCATCCAGATGTCGTCCACCTTGCCTGAAAGAATGCACTGGCTGCCGGCGCCGCGGGCGAGCTGTCCGCCCTTGCCCGGCTGCAACTCGACGCAGTGAATGGCCAGACCCTGCGGAATCACGTGCAGGGGCAGGCAGTTGCCGACGCGCGGTTCTGACTTTTCGCCAGACATCACCACGTCGCCTTCCTTCATGCCATGTGGGGCGATGATGTAGTCCTTGTGGCCGTTGGCGTACCAGATCTGCGCCACAAAGCATGTGCGATTCGGATCGTACTCTATGGCCTTCACCGTCGCCGGCACGCCGTCGAAGCGGTCGCGACGGAAGTCGATCTCGCGATAGCGGCGCTTGTGACCGCCGCCACGATACGCAGCCGTCTGCCGGCCACGATTGTTACGACCGCCGGTCGCCTTTTTGCCCTTGGTCTTGGACTTCAGCGGCGCGGAGCCGCTGAGTTCTGTGTAGTCCACCAGGCGCGTGTGGCGCAGGCTTGCGGTGCGTGGTTTGAAACTCTTGATTGCCATGTTCTTGCCTTCGTTTCCGGATTCTCGCCCCGGTCGGCATAATCAGTCTGTCTTCTCTCAAGTACTGGTGTGCCGAGATCAGGTAATCTCGATGGTTTCGCCCTTCTTCAGGGTGACCATCGCCTTCTTCCAGTCCTTTTCGTCGAAGTAGCCGAAGCGGTTACGCTGGTTCTTGCGGCCCTTCATGCGCACGGTGCGCACCTTGGCAACGGTCACGCCAAAGATGTCGCGAACCGCCTGCGCGATCTGGTACTTGTTGGACTCCAGCTCAACTTCGAAGACGTACGTGCCGTTCTGCATCTGCACGCTGCTCTTCTCTGTGATCATGGGGCGCTTGAGAACGCCGTAGAGTTCACGCTTGGTCGACATGCTAGCTCCCCTTGGCCTTCTTGCCGGCCTTGGCGCCGCTCTTCTTGGCAGCGGCCTTCTTGGGGCCTGCCTTCTTGGCGCTGGTCTTCTTGCCGGTCTTCTTTCCCGCCTTCTTGCCGCCCGCCTGCTTGCCGGCGGCTTTTCCTGACGCTGCCTTTTCTGCCGGCGCGTCGGCCGCAACTGCGTCACCTTCGTGTGTGGCTGCTTCAGCCGGAAGCTTGGTGCCGGTCTTGAGCAGGTCAAGCGCTGCGCGTGTCAGCAGCATGCGACGCTGCTTGACGACTTCGTATGCGTTGAAGCCTGAAACTGCGCGCACCAGCGAGCCCTGAAGGTTGCGGGCGGACAGGTAGAAGTTGCGATCTTCCTTGTCCACGCCGATCAGCAGTGTGCCGCGTGCCAGGCCGGAGGTGTCGAGCATCTTGGCGAACTTGCTGGTCTTGGGCTTGTCGAAGGTGAGGCCGTCGACGACGGAAACTTGTCCATCGCGGAACTTCGCCAGCAGTGCGCTTTGCAGCGCAATCGCCTTCATCTTGGCCGGAATGCGCACGCGAAAGCTGCGCGGGTGCGGGCCGTGGGCCACACTGCCCTTGGTGCGGTGCGGGGCGTGTTTCTGGCCCGTGCGTGCGCGACCGGTGCCCTTCTGGCCCCAAGGCTTTTTGTTGCTGCCCTGGACGTCGCTGAGGTTCTTGCTGTTGACCGTGCCCTGGCGGCGGTTCGCCTCGTAGGCGTACACAACCTCGCGCAGGGTGCGCGCCTTGACCGAGTCGCCGAACACGGATTCGTCAAAGGAGATCTTCTCCTTTTCCTTGCCGTTGGCGTCGTATACCTGGACTTCCACCATTGTTCTGCCCTGTTCTGAACCCGACGCAGCGTGTCACCATCGGCGACGCGCTGCGCATTTTCGTTACTTGCTCGACTTGCGCAGCGCCCTGTCGGCCTTGGCAAACAGCTTGGCCTTGGCCTTGCGCACCACGATGTCGGCACCGTTGTAGCCCGGTACCGCCCCGTTCACATAAAGCAGGTTGAGCTTGTCATCGACGCGCGCGATCTGCAGGTTGCGCACCGTCACCTTGTTCGTGCCCATGTGGCCGGGCATGCGCTTGCCCTTAAGCACGTGCGCGATTGCCGTGTTCGTTCCGACCGAGCCCGGCTCACGCATATTCTTGGTGCCGTGACCGCGCGGGCCGCTGTTGAAACCGTGGCGCTTGATACCACCCTGGAATCCGCGACCCTTGGACTTGCCGCTGACGTCCACGAACTCGCCTTCTTTGAACACGTCGGACACCTTGACGACGTCGCCGGCCTTGAGCTCGCTGGCTTTTTCCAGGCGCACTTCCTGCGCGCGACGGCGCGGCTCGGCGCCGGCCTTCTTCCAGTGGCCCTTCTGCGGCTTGCGCACGCTGCTGAGCTTGATGTCGCCAAAACCCAGCTGCACAGCAAAGTAGCCGTCGTCCTCTTCAGTCTTGACCTGGCCGACGGTGCATGGGCCGACTTCAAGGATCGTGACAGGAACAATCGTCCCGTCGGCCTTGAAAATCTGGCTCATTTCGCGCTTTCGGCCAAGCAACATGTACACGGACATTTCTCTTCCTCTTCTACTGCTGGTTATCAGCCGACACGGTCAAAGGCCGGAGGTCGGTCATTCATTGCAATGCTTCAGGTGTTGATGCGCACTTCCACACCGGCGGGCAGGTTCAGCGTTTGCAGCGCGTCCATCGTGCGCTGTGACGGCTGCCGGATGAAGATCAGACGCTTGTGCGTGCGGATCTCAAACTGCTCGCGGCTTTTCTTGTCAATGTGCGGGCTGCGCAGCACGGTGTAGCGCTCAATGCGCGTGGGAAGCGGAATGGGGCCCGAAATCATCGCCCCGCTGTCCCGCGCCGAGTCACAAATCTGCCGCGCCGACTGGTCCAGCAATTCATGATCGTAGCCTTCCAGCCGGATCTTGAACTGCACGCCCGTTGCTTCCTTTGCCATATCCGCTGACTCCAAAAACCTGCCTGCAATTTCTGCCGTACTCTGTTAAGGGGTGCAGACCCTAGCGAGGCCGCGCCCGTCGTCAAGCTACCGTCTTGCGCCTGCCCTGTGGCCAAGACCGCGTTCGGTCATGATTTTGTCCTTGATGTGCGGAGGACAGACCTCGTAGCGGTATGGCTCCATGCTGTAGTTTGCCCGGCCCTGCGAAAGCCCGCGCACCGCCTGGACGTAACCAAACATCTCGGAGAGCGGCGCAATCGCCGTGACGATGGTGATGTCCTCGTCCTTCTCGGTGCTCTCGATGCGGGCGCGGCGGCTGTTCAAGTCGCCGATCACGGAACCCTGGAACTCGTGCGGGGTGCGAACCTCAACCTTCATCATCGGCTCAAGCACTTCGGTGCCGGCTTCTTCAAGCAGCGCCTTGTATGCCAGGCGTGCCGCGTCGGCATACGCGAAGTCCTTGCTGTCGACATCGTGGTAGCTGCCGTCGTACAACTCAGCCTTCAGGCCCTGCACCGGGTATCCGGCCAAGCCGCCCGAGATTGCCGCCTCGCGGAAGCCCTTCTCGACGCTCTTGATGAACTGGCGCGGGATGCTGCCGCCGACGGTGTCGTCCACAAACTCAAGCTGGTCGTTCTGCTCTTCCGGAAGCGTGCTCCAGCGAATCTTGCAGTGACCATAGCTGCCGGCGCCGCCCGACTGCTTCTTGTGCAGGCCTTCGGTCTCAATGTCGCCGTTGATGCGAACCGTTTCGCGGTATGCCACACGCGGCTGTCCGACTGCGGCGTCGACCTTGAACTCGCGCAGAATGCGGTCCCGAATGATGTCGAGGTGCAGCTCACCCATGCCCGAGATGACCGTCTGCTGCGTCTCAGGATCGAGTTTGATCTTGAACGTGGGGTCGTCCTTGGCCATTCGGGCCAAGGCGTTGGCGAGCTTTTCGCGGTCAGCGTTGGTCTTGGGCTCAATCGACATCGCGATCACCGTGGCCGGGAAGGTAATTGCACCCAAGGCCAGGATGTCGTCTTCGCTGCACAGCGTGTCGCCGGTAACGGTGTAGTTCAGGCCAAGCACGGCCACGATGTCGCCGGCGCCGGCTTCGTCAATGTTCTCGCGTTTGATCGAGTGCATACGCAGCAGGCGGTTGATGCGCTCGCGCTTGTTGCTGCGCGGGTTGTGCACCGAGCTGCCGGACTTGAGCGTGCCCGAGTAGATGCGCAGGTACGTAAGGTCGCCGTGCTGCTCGGACATCGTCTTGAACGCAAGACAGGCCAGCGCACCGTTGGGGTCAGCCGCCAGCTTGCGCGGGGTCTGCTTTTCTGTGGGCTCGTCTGACTCAGGATCAAACGCGTCCACGGGCGGAATGTCGAGTGGGCTGGGCAGGTACCACAGCACACCGTTCAGCACCTCCTGCACGCCCTTGTCGCGCAGCGCACTGCCGCAATAGATCGGGATGGCTTTGAACGAAAGGGCACCTTTGCGCAGCGCGGCGCGGATCATTTCGTCGGAGATTTCGCTGATGCGTTCTTCGAGGAACAGCATGCCGATTTCTTCATCGACGTCAGCGAGTTTTTCGATCATGGCATGGCGCGCGTTCGCCGCTGCTTCCTTGTAATCGCTGGGAATCTCGTGCTGGACGCGCTGAAGGCCGTGGTCGCCTTCGAACGTGATAGCCTTCATCTGGATCAGGTCGATCACGCCTTTGAATTCGGTTTCTTCACCCCAGGGAATCTGCACCGGCACGGGGTTGGTCGCCAGGCGGCGGACCATGCTGTCGACTGCCTTTTTGAAGTTGGCGCCGATCTTGTCCATCTTGTTAATGAACGCTATGCGCGGCACCTTGTACTTGTGCGCCTGGCGCCACACGGTTTCGCTCTGGGCCTCAACGCCTTCCTTGCCGTCGAACACGACCACCGCGCCGTCAAGCACGCGCAGGCTGCGTTCGACTTCGGCTGTGAAGTCCACGTGGCCCGGGGTGTCGATGATGTTGATGGTGTAGCGCTGGTCGGTCAGCGGGTCTTTCCACGCACACGTGGTTGCCGCCGCGGTGATGGTGATACCGCGTTCCTGCTCTTGCGGCATCCAGTCCATCGTTGCTGCGCCCTCGTGCACTTCGCCGATGTCGTGCTCTTTGCCGGTATAGAACAACACGCGCTCGGTCGTGGTGGTCTTGCCCGCGTCGATGTGCGCGATGATGCCGATGTTGCGGGTGTGCTTGAGGTCCAGTAGCGACACGTCTGTCTCTCCGTCTTTGGCCGATGCTTCTGGCCCCATCAAAAAAAGTCGGGCCGGTGATCCGTTTCAGGCCACCGGCCCGACGACATTGGTCGTCCGCCTGGCGCCTGAAACTTACCCAGTACCCCGGGTAGTTTTCCAAGCCCTGCAACCACCGTGCTCTGCGGTTGCCTGTATGAGGGCATTCGCCCTGTTTATCCACACTCATGTGTGGGGGGCGGTAGTGTAGTGACGGCCAACTGCAAGTCAACTGGGCAGCGGCATTTGGGCTGCTGGATTTCGGCTTGCCGATGTGGACCGCCGTTTCGTGATTCACGCCGCGGGGCAGGACGGTTCAAGCAACTGGCACGGCCGGGGCCGTGCCAGTCCAGAACACGATTTCGGGACACCCTACCAGGCGAAGTGGCTGAAGGCCTTGTTGGCCTCGGCCATGCGGTGCGTATCTTCGCGCTTCTTGACGGCGGTGCCTTCACGACGGAAGGCGTCGCCGATTTCGTCGGCCAGGCGCATCGACATCGCCTTGCCCTTGCGCGAGCGTGCCGCCTCAATCAACCAGCGAAAAGCGAGCGCCTGCTGGCGACGCGCGCCAACGGGTTTGGGCACCTGGTAAGTGGCACCGCCCACGCGCTTGCTGCGGACTTCGACCATCGGGCGCGTGTTGTTGATGGCCTCGTTAAAAATCTCGAGCGGTTCCTTTTCCGGAATCCGCTCTTTGAGGACGGTCAGCGCGTCATAGACGATCCGCTGCGCGGTCGTGCGTTTGCCTTCTTTCATGATGCAGTTGATGAACTTCGCGAGAAGCTTGCTGTTGTAAACCGGGTCAGGTTGCATGAACCGCTCGGTTGACTTGTAGTTCCGTGGCATCTGTCGTTGCTCCGAAAGCCCATTTTCTGCTAAGGGGCTCGAATCGTATCGACAGGGTGTGCGCGTGCAAGCAGGGGGAGCGCGAAGATTTTTCTTTGCGTCGCGCGAAAGTGGGCGAGAAGTTTTTTCGTCGTCAAGGGGGAGACGGTTCAGTTGCCCATCATCCGTTTCCAGATGCCCGTCGTTGACGCGCTGAGAAAAAAGAAAAGCGGTCGGCACCAGGCCGACCGCTGACTGCCGAGAAACGATCTTACTTGCCGCGCTTGCTTCCGTACTTGCTGCGGCTCTGCTTGCGACCCTGCACGCCCTGCGTGTCGAGCGCGCCGCGCACAATGTGGTAACGCACGCCGGGCAGGTCGCGTACACGACCGCCGCGGATCAGCACAATATTGTGCTCTTGAAGGTTGTGGCCTTCGCCCGGGATGTACGCGCTGACTTCACGCTGGTTGCTCAAACGCACGCGCGCAATCTTGCGCAGCGCCGAGTTCGGCTTTTTCGGGGTCGTGGTCTTCACCTGAAGGCAAACGCCGCGCTTGAACTGGTTGGCATCAAGCGCCGGGCACTTGCTCTTCTTGGTGACTCGTTTGCGGCCCCTGCGGGCAAGCTGGTTCACTGTGGGCATAAGCTTCGATCCTGCGCCAATCAAGGCGCGAAAGTGTACTAATCTCCGCGCAGTTGCAAGAGCCCGCTGCGCAGTTTTTGCTCCCATCCTGCCAGCCGTGACATCTCCGACTCATCCAGCGTTGTCCATGCCTCCAGCGCTTCCTCGTATGCTGCCAGCGTGCGCCCCTTCTCGGCCCCGGCCAGCCGGCGCGCACGGGCATAGCGGGCCAGCAGCAGAAAGCTGTCTTCCGGGTACAGGCCGGTATCTTCGCTTTCCGGCAAGCTGCCCACGTCGCGGTCGCGCATGCGGTCGCCCCAGCGCACGCAATCGGCCCAGTTGCCGCAGTCGAAATGGAGTTGCACCGCAAGAGCAATCATGGCGTTGCGCCACCACAGATCATTGCTGCGATATGCGGCTTCATACCCATCGATCAGCACCTGCTCGCGCTCAGCATCGCGCAGCAACGCCGCCGCTGCAGCGGCGACCGGCAGCAGTGTTTCGTCATCCAGCCGCCGGGCGCGCTTCATGGCGTCGCCGGCAAGCCGCTCAGCCGTGGTCGCTTCTCCTGCAATCTCAAACTCATAGGCAAGGCCGATCTGTGCTTCGACCAGGTGCGAGTGCGCGCCCGCCTCGGCCAGCAGTTCTTGTGCTTGCTGAAACAGGCGTTCGGCGGCGTCGAACTTGCCGGCACCGCATTCGATGGTGGCTTCGGCAATGTTCAGGTCGGCTTTGAAACGCCGGTCGAACAGCAGGTCGATGTGCCCGCTGTCCTTGGCGTCCATGCGCGCATGTTGCATCTGGCTGCGGGCTTGTTCCTCGTCGCGGCCTTCGCCCTGACGGCCGAGCATCGCGGCCTTCATGGCGCGCACATAGATGCGCTCGCGCTGCAGCGCCACCGGCAGCGTCTCGATCGCGGCGTCATAGATCAACGCCGCCAGCGCGCGCTTGCCGTCGTTGGCCCACTTCTCGGCTTCATTCAGCTTGTTGGCTACTTGCCCGAGTTCATAGGCAGACTCTGCGCTCTGGTCTTGAAGCTTTTCCGGGCGCTCGACGCGCTGCGGCGTCGTACAAGCTGCCAGCAGCAGAACGCAAAGGAGCCCGCTGAGCGCGGGCCCCCTCACCATGTTGTTCAAGCGGGCGATCACTACGCCGCACCGCTTGTGACAGACTCTTCTTCTTCCTCAATGGGTTGAGGCGCCACTTCCTTGACCAGGTCAATGTCGTGGTACTCAGGAAAGCCGCTGCCCGCCGGGATGCGGTGACCCAGGATGATGTTCTCTTTCAATCCAGTCAGCAGGTCACGCTTGCCGCTGATGGCCGCCTCGGTCAAGACCTTGGTGGTTTCCTGGAAGCTTGCGCTGCTCAAGAAACTCTCGCTCTGCAGGCTGGCCTTGGTGATGCCGAGCAGCAGGGGCTTGAACGTGGCCGGCTTGCCGCCCTCGCTGGTGACGCGTTCGTTCTCTTTGCGGATCGTGACGCGGTCCACCACGGTGCCGCGCAGCAGGCCGCTGTTGCCCTCGTTGACGATGCGCACCTTGCGCAGCATCTGGCCGACGATGATCTCAATGTGCTTGTCGTTGATCGCCACGTTCTGGCTGCGGTACACCTTCTGCACTTCGGCCAGCAGGTAGTCCTGCACCGCTTCCTTGCCCTGGATGTCCAGCACGTCGTGCGGCACACGGCTGCCTTCGGTCAGGGGTTCGCCTGCCTTGACGCGGTCTCCGGTGCGCACCTTGATGGAAAGGCGCGGCGGAATCGTGTGCTCGGCGACGTCGCCGGCATCACTGCGGACAAAGACGGCGCGCTTGCCGCGCTTCTTGTCTTCACTGAGCTCCACGGTGCCGTCGATCTTGGTGATGATCGCGGGCTCTTTGGGCTTACGCGCTTCCAGCAGTTCGGTGACGCGCGGCAGACCACCGGTGATGTCCTGTGTGCCGCCGATTTCTCGAACGCTCTTGGCCAGCACTTCGCCCGCCTTCACCTTCTGGCCGTCCTTGGCCACGATCGTCGACTTTTCGGGCAACGGATAGTAGGCAAGCACTTCGCCCTTGGTGTTCTCGATGCGAATCTGCGGGTGCAGGTCGCCCTTGTGCTCAATCACGACGCGCTGCTTGGTGCCGGTTTCGGTTTCGATTTCTTCTTTGAACGTGCGGCCCTCGATCAAGTCGTCGTACACGGCCTTGCCGTCCACTTCGGCGATGATCGGGGTGCTGTGCGGGTCCCACTCGGCCAGGATCTTGCCGGTCTTCGCGACCTTTTCGCCGTCCGGAATCATCAGTGTCGCGCCCAGCGGAATGGCATAGGTGTCGAGCACCTTTTCGTCCTTGTCGACGACGTACACTTCGCCCTTGCTGCTGACGACAATGTTCTGGCCGTCAGCGTTCTTCACTGTGCGCAAGGTGGAGCCGTACTTGATCGTACCCGTGCGCATGACCTTCAGGTCTTTGTCCACACTCGTGCGCGTCACAGTGCCGCCGATGTGGAACGTACGCATCGTCAACTGAGTGCCAGGTTCGCCGATGCTCTGGGCCGCGATGATGCCGACGGCCAGACCCATCTCGACGACTTCGTCACGCGACAGGTCGGCGCCATAGCACATCTGGCACAAGCCCTGCTCAGAATCGCAGGTCAAGCCGCTTCGCACGCGGATCTTTTGGTACCCGAGGTCCTCAATCACCTTGGCCAGCTCGGTGGTAACGAGCGTGTTGGCCTTGGCCAGCAGCTCTTTGGTCTGCGGGTGGCGAATGTCGTCGCACAGGGTGCGGCCGCGGATGCCCTCGGAAAGGCTGATTTCGACCTTTTCGCCCTTGAACACCGCACGCTTGTCAACGCCCTGGTCGGTGCCGCAATCGACTTCACTGATCACAACGGTCTGCGCCACGTCGGCGAGCTTGCGGGTCAAGTAGCCCGAGTCGGCGGTCTTGAGCGCTGTGTCGGCCAGGCCCTTGCGCGCGCCGTGGGTGGACGAGAAGTACTCGAGCACCTTCAGGCCTTCGCGGAAGTTGGCCTTGATCGGCGTTTCAATGATTTCGCCGCCCGGCTTGGCCATCAGGCCGCGCATGCCGGCAAGCTGGCGAACCTGCTCGGTGCTGCCACGGGCGCCGCTGGTGACCATCATGAAGATGGGGTTCAGGTATGGCTTGCCTTCGCGCAGGTCGTGCTTGAGCACGTCCATCATCGAACGACCGATTTCTTCGCGGGCGTGCGTCCATTCGTCGATGACGTGGTTGCGGCGCTCACGGTCGGTGATCACGCCCTGGCGGTAGCGGCGGTCAAGCTCGTCCACGACCTTTTGCGACTTGTTCAGAATCTCTTCTTTGTTCTGCGGCGAGCGCATGTCGTCTTTGCCGATGCTGCAGCCGGCGCGCGTCGCCGACTTGAAGCCGAACTCCTTGATGTCGTCAAGCAGCTTCAAGGTGCCCAGGCGGCCAAGGCGCTTGTAGCAATGCGCGATTACGCCGCTGACCTGCTTCTTGCCGATCGGGTAGTTGAAGAACGGCATGCCGTCCGGAAGCATGTCGTTGAACAGGATTTTGCCCGGCGTGGTCTCGATCATGAAGCTGTTGGTGAACTCGCGCGTGCTTTCAATCCATTCAATATAGCTGTCGATGTCCTCGAACGTCTCGCGGTCGACGGCCATCGTCCAGTCTTCGGTCGGCTTGTCCTTGTGCCCGGACGCCACGTTGCCGGCGGCGTCGTAAGAGACCTTGTGGCCGGGAAGCAGCACCTTGATCTTGGCGTGCGTGCCCAGCTTGCCGTGGCTGTAAGCAGCGATTGCGTCATCCAGTGTGGTGAACCACTTGCCTTCGCCCAGTTCCTGTGCGTTGTCGGCGGTCATGTAGTACAGGCCCAGCACCATGTCCTGGCTGGGCGTAATGATCGGGTTGCCGTGCGCCGGGCTGAAGATGTTGTGGATGCTCAGCATCAAGGTGTGCGCCTCGATCTGCGCCTCGAAGCTCAGCGGCAGGTGCACTGCCATCTGGTCACCGTCGAAGTCGGCATTGAACCCGCCGCAGACCAGCGGGTGAATCTTGATGGCGTTGCCTTCGACCAGCACGGGCTCGAAAGCCTGGATGCCCATGCGGTGCAGCGTCGGGGCGCGGTTGAGCAGCACGGGGTGTTTGTCGATGACTTCCTCAAGGATGTCCCATACCTCTTCGTCGCGACGCTCAAGCATCTTCTTCGCCGACTTGATCGTGTCGGCAAGGCCAAGCTCACGCAGCCGGCGGATGATGAACGGCTGGTAAAGCTCAAGGGCGATCTTCTTGGGCAGGCCGCACTGGTGCAGCTTCAGTTCGGGCTCAACCACGATGACCGAGCGGGCCGAGTAATCCACGCGCTTGCCGAGCAGGTTTTCGCGGAATCGGCCCTGCTTGCCCTTGATCATGTCCGTCAGGGACTTGAGCGGGCGGTTGCGCGAACCAAGCACCGGGCGACGGCAACGGTTGTTGTCAAACAGCGCGTCGGCCGACTGCTGCAGCATGCGCTTTTCGTTGCGGATGATGACCTCGGGCGCATTGAGATCGATCAGCTTCTTGAGGCGGTTGTTACGGTTGATCAGGCGGCGGTACAGGTCGTTCAGGTCGCTCGTGGCGAAGTTGCCGCTTTCAAGCTGCACCAACGGGCGCAAGTCCGGCGGAATCACCGGCACTACGTCCAGAACCATCCACTGCGGAAGGTTGCCGCTCTCGAGGAAACTCTCGACGGTCTTCAAGCGTTTGATCAGATCCTTCTGCTTCTGCTTGCTGTTGGTTTCCGACAGCTCGCGGCGCAGTTCGGTGCTGAGTTCGGTCATGTCCTGCCCGATCAACAACACGCGCAGCGCGTCGGCACCCATGGCGGCCTTGAACTGGTCGCCGTACAGGTTGCGCATCTCGCGGAACTTCTCTTCGTTGATCAGGTCCTTGATCTTCAGGTCCGACGGTCCGGGGTCGGTGACAATGTAGTCCTGGAAGTAAATGACGCGCTCAAGGCTGCTGGCCTTGACGTTCAGCAGCGCGCCAATGCGGGACGGCATCGCCTTGAAGAACCAGATGTGCGCCACGGGGGCCGCCAGGTTGATGTGGCCCATGCGCTTGCGACGTACCTTGCTGGTCGTGACCTTCACGCCGCAGCGTTCGCACACGATGCCCTTGTACTTGATGCCCTTGTACTTGCCGCAGAAGCACTCGTAGTCCTTTTCAGGGCCGAAGATCTTCTCGCAGAACAAGCCGTCTTTCTCGCTGCGGTAAGTGCGGTAGTTGATCGTCTCGGGCTTCTTGACCTCGCCGTAGCTCCAGGACCGGATGTCCTCAGGGCTGGCGAGCATGATACCGACCGAGGCGATCTCATTGATCTTGTCGTACAGTGACTCTGCCATTGGGCACTTCCTTCTGTTGGTCGCGGTTTCACCGCGGAGTCAATTTCAGTTCGCTGCCTGCTGACCTGTCGCCCCTACTCTTTGATCACGTCGGACACCATCGTGCCGTCCGGCCGGTACAGCGAGATGTTGAGCGCAAGGCCCTTGATCTCGTTGACCAGCACGTCGAACGAAACCGGTGTCCCCGGCTCAAGGATGTTCTCGCCCTTGACCATGCTTTCGTAGATCTTGGTGCGGCCTTCCACGTCGTCGGACTTCACCGTCAACAGTTCCTGCAGGATGTTGGCCGCGCCGTAGGCCTCCAGCGCCCAGACTTCCATTTCACCAAAGCGCTGACCGCCGGACCGCGCTTTGCCGCCCAGCGGCTGCTGGGTGATCAGGCTGTACGGGCCGGTAGCGCGGGCGTGAACCTTGTCGTCGACCAGGTGGTGCAGCTTCAGCACGTACATGTAGCCGACGCTGACCTTCTGCTCAAACGGGCTGCCGGTGCGTCCATCGTACAGGGTGAGTTTGCCGTCGGTCGGGTAGCCCGCCTCACCCAGCAACTCGGTGATGTCTTCTTCGGTGGCGCCGTTGAACACGGGCGTCAGCGCTCGGAAGCCCATTTTGCGGGCTGCCAGACCAAGGTGCAGCTCGAACAACTGGCCGACGTTCATGCGTGACGGAACGCCCAGCGGGTTCAGCAACATCTGCACCGTCGTGCCGTCTTCAAGGAACGGCATGTCTTCCACCTTCAGGATCTTGCTGACCACGCCCTTGTTGCCGTGACGGCCGGCGAACTTGTCGCCCACCGACAACTGGCGCTTGGTGGCAAGTTCGACCCGCACCTTCTCAAGCACGCCCGTCGGCAACTCATCGCCGCGGGTCAACTTCTGGACCGTGCGGTCAAGCCGCTGGCGCGCGCTGCGAATCTTCTTGCGGGCGCGGTTGATCGCCTCTTCGACCAGGCGAACACTGCGGCCGGATGCCCCGAACGCGTCAGGGGTAAGGTTCGCCAGAATGTCGTCAATCTCTTCAGGGGTGAGGCCCCGGCGTTCTTCTTCGTTCAGCAGGCTCTTGACGCCCTTCTTGCCGGACTTGGGCTTTTCGCCCATCGACTCTTCCAACTCCGTGACCAGCACGTGCAGTTGCTCTCGGGCGTCGGCCAGGTACTGCTCGTTGGCCTGTTTCTGCTCGATCTTGACCTGCTTCTTCTCTTCTTCTGTCTGCGCGATGCGTTTGCTGAAGCGCTCAGTCTTGATCACCACGCCGTAGCTGCCGGCTGGCACTTCCAGGCTGTCGTTCTTCACGTCCTCGCCGGCTTTGCCGAAGATCGCGTACAGCAACTTTTCTTCGGGCGTGAGCTCAGACTTTGACTTGGGCGCGACCTTGCCGACGAGAATGTCGCCGGGGCCGACCTTGGTGCCGACGCGGATCACGCCGCCTTCATCCAGGTTCTTGCGCTGGCGCTCGCCGACGTGCGGGATTTCACTGGTGAACTCTTCGCGGCCCAGCTTGGTTTCGCGAATCTCGATCTCGAACTCTTCAATGTGGATCGACGTGAACGTGTCGCGGTGCAGCAGCTCTTCGGACAGCAGAATCGCGTCTTCAAAGTTGTAGCCGTCCCAGGGCATGAACGCGAGCAGGATGTTGCGGCCCAGGGCCAACTCGCCGTAATGCGTCGCGGCGCCGTCGGCGATGATCTGGCCCGCTTTCACGCGGTCGCCTTCCTTCACAATCGGCACCTGGTTCAGGCAGGTGCGCTCGTTCAAACCGACGAACTTGCGCAGCGTGTAGATCTCGTCGCCGATGATGATTTCGCGGCTGTCGACATAACGGACCACGCCGTCCGACACGGCGCGCACCACCATGCCGCTGTTCTGGGCGACATGTTTTTCCATGCCGGTTCCGACGAGCGGAGGCTCGGTGGTAACCAGCGGCACGGCCTGGCGCTGCATGTTGCTGCCCATCAGCGCGCGGTTAGCGTCGTCGTGTTCAAGGAACGGAATCAGCGACGCGCTCACGCCGACCATCTGCATCGAGCTTACGTCCATCAACTCAACTTCGTCGTGCTTGACCGTCTTGAAGTCCTGGCCGATGCGCACCGGGATGTGGTCGCCCACCATGTTGCCCTTGTCATCCAGCGGGGCGTCTGCCGGCGCGATGATGCTGGCGACTTCTTCGTCGGCACGCAGGAACATGATTTCGTCGGTGACCTTGCCCTTCTTCACGGCGCGATACGGCGTTACCAGAAACCCGTACTCGTCGGTTTCGGCGTAGGTGCACAGGCTGCTGATCAGGCCGATGTTCGTGCCTTCCGGCGTTTCAATCGGACAGATGCGACCGTAGTGGCTGATGTGAACGTCGCGCACCTCAAAACCCGCGCGCTTACGGTTCAAGCCTCCCGGGCCCAGCGCCGACAGGCGGCGCTCATGGGTGAGCTGGCTGAGCGGGTTAGTCTGGTCCACGACCTGGCTCAGCTCGCCGCGGCCGAAGAAGAATGCCACGGCCGTGCTGATCGTTTTGGCATTGATCAGGTTGCGGGGCGTGGGCTGCTCTTCCAGGTTCATGCGCTCCTGGACGTTCTTCTTGAGTTTCAGGAATCCCTTGCGCAGCTCGTCACAGACAAGCTCGTCGATGGTCTTGACGCGACGGTTGCCAAGGTGGTCGATGTCGTCCACCGTGGCTCCGCTGCCTGGCTTGCGCAGGGCAAGCAGATAGTCGATCGCATTCTTGACGTCGTCAGGAAGCAGCGACTGCGCGTCTTCCTTGACCTCGACGCCGAACTTGCGGTTGAGCCGGAAGCGCCCGACACGTCCAAGGCGGTAGCGCGTTTCGTCGTAGAACTTCTCAGCGAACAACGCTGCGGCCTTTTCCTTGTTCACGGGGTTGCCCGGGCGCAGGCGCAGGTAGATGCGCTCCAGCGCCTCTTCCTGGTCGGTGGTCGGGTCTTCCTGCAGGCTGTTGAGAATCAGGGGATCGGTAACTTCCTTGATGATCTCGACTTCCTTGATGTTCTTGTTCACGGCAATGATGGCAGCCAGGTCGGCGCTGATCAGCGTGGCGCCCTCGGCGAGGATTTCGCCGGTCTCGGGGTCCGTGATGTCGCTGACGGCGTAGCGGTTGGCAATGGCCTTGGCGGCCTTGGGGCCAAGCTTGACCTTCTGGGTCTCATAGAACTGGCGGATGATCGCCTCGCTGCTGCTGAGGTCCGGGCTCATCGCGCGGAAGAATGTCATGGCGCTGAACTTGCCGCTCTGGTCAATGCGGATGGACAGCGTGTCCTTCTTGGTGACTGCCAGCTCAATCCAGCTGCCGCGCTCAGGAATTACCCAGCATGAGTGCATCTTGCGGTTGTCAGGGCTCAGGTCGAAACCGAAGTCCACGCCGGGGCTGCGGTGCAGCTGGCTGACAATCACGCGCTCGGCGCCGTTGATGATGAACTCGCCGCCGCCGATCATCAGGGGCAGTTCGCCCAGGTAGACGTCTTCATCCACGCTTTCGCCGTCACGGTTCAGGCGCATCTTCACTACCAGCGGCGAGCCGTAGGTCAGCTTGAGCGCCCGGCACTCGTCCGGCGTATAGCGCGGCTCACCGAGGTCGTAGCTGAGAAACTCAAGGCTCATCGTCTGGTCGTAGCTGTAGATCGGGAAGATCTCGGTGACCAGCGACTGCAGCCCGATTTCTTCGCGCCTCGACTGCGGCACGTCGGCTTGCAGAAAACGCGCGTAGCTCTGGGTCTGCAGCTGCACCAAGTTGGGCAACTCGACCTGGCCGGCGGCTTTGCCGAAGCGGCGGATAGGTGTGACGTCTTGTGAAAGAGACATGCGTGACCTCGTTCCTGGCGGGCGAACCCGCAGCCTTGCGGTCAAAAGAAAACGCGAAAGGGGCGCCGCGGTGGGGAACCACGTGCCCTCTCAGTTCTGCGGCCTGCGTTCCCGGGACAAAGCCAGCCATCCCCATGGCCACTGCGTGTCCCCGTCTGATTGCAGGCTGCGCTATTCACATGTGAAACGCACAGCGCGGGGGCGGTTTTGCCGCCCCCGGCTGATGAAAACTACTTCAGGTCGACCTTGGCGCCGGCGTCTTCCAGCTTCTTCTTCATCGCGTCGGCGTCGGCCTTGTTCACGCCTTCCTTGACCGGCTTGGGCGCTTCCTCGACCAGCTTCTTGGCTTCTGCCAGACCCAGATTCGTGAGTTCGCGGACCACCTTGATCACCGGAATCTTCTTGTTCGGGTCGGTGATGCCGCTGAGCATCACGATGAACTCGGTCTTTTCGGCGGCAGCAGCCGGGGCATCGCCCCCACCTGACGGGCCTGCGGCAACCGCAACGGCGGCCTGGGCCTTCACGTCAAACTTAACCTCGAAGGCCTTCACGAAGTCACGGACTTCGAGCAGCGACCAGGTAGCAACCTCATCGAGAACCTTCTGTACCTTCTCAGCAGCTTCCGGCATGACACTCTCCATTGCGGATTTCGGATGGCGGATTGCGGATGTTTGTGTGCCGCTTGTTCCGTGTCCTGGCCCGACTTGTTCGATTCGTCAATTTGAGCGGAGCGGTTTAATCCCAAATCCGCATTCCGCAATCCCCAATCATCCCTGTTTTTCCAGCTTCTCTTCCAGGGCCGCAAAAGCCCACAGCACCTGCAAGTACCCGGTTTGGAACGTGGCGGCCACTTTCTGCGGCATCGCCAGGAACCCGCCGGCCATTTTGCCCAGCAGCTCTTTCTTGCCGGGCAGGGTCGAGACCTGCTGCACGCCGTCGGCGCTCAGCACGTCATTGCCCATCTGGCCGCCCTTGACCGTGATCGTCTTGACGTTGCCCTTCAGCCACTTGGTCGCGAACTTGGCTGCGTCCACCGCACCTTCCGCGCCGTAAAGAAACGCGGTCGGCCCCTTGAACATGTCGGGTGCGCGGTCGGACTCAAGCAGGGCTTTCAGCCCGCGCTCTTTGAGCGCATTGACTGCAATGCGGTTCTTGACGACTTCCATCGTCAAGCGCGCCTTGCGAAGCTCGGTGCGGAACTCGGCCATCTTCTCGCTGTTCAGCCCGCTGTAGTCGATTACGACGACTTCAGAGACGTCACCCAGCGAGCGCTGGTACTGGTCCACAAGCAGTGTGTTCAGTGTATTCGGCATGTTTACTGCTCCACCGCTACGTGCACACCGGGGGTCATCGTGCCTGACAGGCTGACCTTTTCGATGTACGCGCCTTTCACAGCCGACGGACGCAGTCCCTTCAGGTGGTCCAGCACATGCTTCAGGTTGTCGAGCAGCTTGGCATTGCTGAAGCTGCGCTTACCCAGCGGCATGTGGATGTTGCCACCCGCGTCTGTGCGGAATTCAAGTTTGCCCGCGGCGAATTCTTTCACCGCGGCGACCACGTCCTCAGTCACCGTGCCCGCTTTGGGCGTGGGCATCAGTCCCTTGGGACCAAGGACCTTGCCCAGGCGGCCGACATGGCGCATCTGGCTGGGATGGGCGATGGCCTTGTCAAAATCCATCCAGCCTTCCTCAATGCGTTTCGCCAGTTCAGCACCGCCGACGGCCACGGCACCTGCTGCCAGGGCCTTTTCCGCGGCGTCGCCTTCCACGAAGGCCACCACGCGCTGCGCCTTGCCGACCCCGTGGGGCAGCGAGATGGCGCCGCGAAGGTTCTGCTCGGCTTTCCGAGGATCGACATTGAGCTTGACCGCGAGGTTCACGGTCTCGTCGAACTTCGTCTTCGGGAACTTTGCGAGAATCGCAATCGCCTCCTCGATAGAGTAACGACGACCGACCTCGACGTGTTTCGAGCCTTCCCTGTACTTCTTACTGCGGAATTTATTTGCCATCGATCCTCCTGGGCAGTGCTGCCGCTGTCTCCTGCCTGTTTACGCTTCCCGCCGACAGTCCGCGGGTTGCGGTTTCCATATGTTGGTCGCGACTCTGGCCTAGCCTTTCACGGCAATGCCCATGCTACGGGCGGTGCCGGCGATGACTTTCTTGGCCGCTTCCAGGCTGCCGCTGTTCAGGTCGCTCATTTTGATCTCGGCGATCTTGGCCAGCTGCGCGTCGGTGATGGTGGAGACCGTTTCACGGCCCGGGGTCTTGCTGCCGCTTTTCAGCTTCAGCTCGGTCTTGATCAGGACGCTGGCCGGCGGCTTCTTAAGGATGAAGTCGAAGCTGCGGTCTTTGAAAATCGTGATCTCGACGGGCGTAACCATGCCCATCATCTTCTCGCGGGTGCGGTCGTTAAAGCGCTTCACGAAGTCGGCGATGTTCACACCGTGCTGGCCCAGTGCGGGGCCCACCGGGGGCGCCGGGGTGGCCTGGCCACCCACGCACTGCAGCTTGACCTTCGCCATGATTTCTTTTGCCATGTCCGTTTCATCCTTCGTGCCGGCCCGGCGAGCGGGTCAGACACCCTTTGCTGCTCTGCGCCCTGCAAAACGCGCCTTGCAAAACGCGCCCCGCAAAACCGGCCAGACTCGTTACACCTTTTCGACTTGCCAGTACTCCAGGCCCACCGGGGTTGCGCGGCCGAAGATTGTCACGATCACCTGCACGCGTCCGTTCTCGGCGTCTACTTCTTCCACGTGGCCTTCAAACCCATCAAAGGGGCCGTCCTTGATCTTCACGGCGTCGCCCTTGGCAAACTCAACTTTCACCACCGGCTCGTCGCCCGCCTCGGCCGGTTCCGAGATGCGCAGAATGCGGCGCACGTCTTCTTCGGTCATCGGCACCGGCTGGTCGCGGTCCCCCACGAAGTCGCCGACGCCGGGCGTCTCGCGAATCAGGTGGTAAGCCTCGCCGTTGATACGCCAGCGCTGGTCCGGGTTGTCGGACTTGTCTTCCTCGGTCTCGATCTCCAGGTACAGGTAACCCGGGTGCATCTTGCGCTTGCGTTCACGCTTTTTGCCGCCCTTGATCTCCTGCACAGTTTCCATCGGGATCACCATGCGCTCAAACAAACCCTCGAGCCCGCGCGCTTTCACGCGCTTCTCCAGGTTTTCCTTGATCTTTTCCTCGCGCGAGCTTTGCACGCGCAGGCAATACCACATCTTCATGGCCGGGCTCTCCAACACGCTATTTGCCCTCTGCCTTGTCGGCTTGATCTGTCGGGTCAATCCGGAACACCATCGTTGCGATACGGCCCCAGCCGACTTCACTCCACTTCTGGCCCTGCAACATGCCGATGCCCATGGTGAAGGTCAGGTCGTACACGAACATGAAGATCGCGAACCACAGCACGAAGTACAGCACGACGCCGGTGGCGCGATTCGTCTCTTTGCGGGGCGCCCAACGCACGCGGCGAAGCTCGGCCTCGGTTTCAATCAGCAGGTCGGCAAAGCGCGGGCGGTTCAGCCACTGGCGCAAGGCGACCAAGCCGACGATGAATATGGCCAGTGCAATGAACATGCTCCAGGTGACCCACTCGGTCAACGCGCCGCCGCCCTGCACAAGCTGCTTGCCGAAGAACGGGTCTTCGAACTGCAGCAGGCGGTCGAGGCGGGTGTTGCCGTAGTTCAGGAAGGCGTAGCTCATCCAGGCAAGCAGCAGCAACAGCAGCGCGGTCGCGAAACCCCGCGTCTTGCGTCCTGCCCCCCGCCTGTAGCTTTCGAAAAGCGCCATCGTCTGATTTCCTGGTACTGCGATTGACCTGCAACTGCGAGCCTGCGAAACGCGCCGGATAGACTGACCGGAACCTGAAATCTGGCACGGCGGGAGGGAATCGAACCCCCAACCTGCGGTTTTGGAAACCGCTGCTCTGCCAGTTGAGCTACCGCCGTATCCGTTGTCAGTTGTCGGTGTTCCGTTGTCAGTTTCTGACAACCGACCACGGGCAACGGACAACGATTGCCTACTTTTTCTTTTCCTTGTGCACAGTGTGCTTCTTCAGCTTGCTGCTGTACTTCTTCAGTTCGAGCTTCTTGATGTTCTGGCCCTTGACCCGCTTCTGCGTGCGGTAATAGCGCACGCCGGTCTCGGTGCATTCCATGAACACATACTCGCGGTTGTCGCCTGCCATGTTCGTTCTCGTCCGGGGACACAACCGGCGGCGGACACTCGATCCGCCGCCGATCAGCCCTCTGTTTCCGTTTAGGCAATCACCTTCGTCACGTTGCCGGCGCCCACGGTGCGGCCGCCTTCGCGAATCGCGAACTTGGCGCCCTCTTCCATGGCCACTGACTTGCCAAGCTTCACCTTCAACTTCACGGTGTCGCCGGGCATCACCATCTCTGCGCCGCCAAGCAGGTCGCAGCTGCCCGTCACGTCCGTCGTGCGGAAGTAGAACTGCGGGCGGTAACCGCTGAAGAACGGCGTGTGGCGGCCGCCTTCATCCTTGGACAGCACGTAGGCCTGGCACTCGAACTCGGTGTGCGGCTTGATGCTGCCGGGCGCGCACAGAACCATGCCGCGATCGACCTGGCCTTTTTCAATGCCGCGCAGCAGGATGCCGACGTTGTCGCCGGCCATGCCTTCGCCCAGTTCCTTCTGGAACATCTCGACGCCGGTCACCGTGCTCTTGATCGGGGCTTCAATCAACCCGACCAGCTCGATGTTGTCGCCGACCTTGACCTTGCCGCGTTCGATACGGCCGGTGGCCACAGTGCCGCGACCGCTGATGCTGAACACGTCTTCAACGGCCAGCAGGAACGGCTTGTCCACTTCACGCACGGGCTCAGGGATATCGCTGTCGAGGGCACTGAGCAACTCGAGGATGCACTTGTTGGCGCCTGCATCCGTCGGGTTCTCAAGGGCCGCCTTGGCGTTGCCGCGGACGATCTTGATGGTGTCGCCGGGGAACTCGTATTTGCTGAGCAACTCGCGCACTTCCAGCTCAACCAGTTCCAGCAGCTCGGGGTCGTCCACCAGGTCGACCTTATTAAGGAAGACGACGATGGCCGGCACGTTCACCTGGCGCGCGAGCAGCACGTGTTCACGCGTCTGGGGCATCGGGCCAGTGTCAGCGGCGACCACCACAATCGCGCCGTCCATCTGGGCCGCGCCGGTGATCATGTTCTTGATGTAGTCGGCGTGACCCGGGCAGTCCACGTGGGCGTAGTGCCGGGTTTCCGATTCATACTCGACGTGCGCCGAGTGGATCGTCA